>JAYRVO010000063.1:0-1905 GCA_041918515.1 Chloroflexota bacterium
CACGAATTGCTCGAGTCGCAAGACAACTAATCGCCTTCGGGCGATTGAAACGTTTTAATGAAACGTCAGCGTAATTTTGCGCTTGCCAGTCGCAAGACAACTAATCGCCTTCGGGAGAGTGTTGCAGAATTAAGGTCAAGCGGCGGCTGAGGGGCTTCGTGGAGCGGCTGATTTTGCGTTATGGTAAGTAGTGGTTTGCTGGTTGGGGCCTGAGAGGTATTTTTGGGTCAATTTGGGCTTCAGGAGGGGTCAATCGCCCAATTTTTCCCGTCATCCAAGCATCTTTCTCACCTTCGGCCGGTCGAAGGGCGCAGTACGCCCTGGGTCAGGGTTGGGGCACGGCAGACGCAGCTTGGGCCTGGCGTTGCAGGCGACGAAGCCACTGGCGGAGGTTGAAGGCGGTGGCGCACATTTTGGCCTGGAAATCGCACAAGAGACGACCCCGGCGATGGGCACGGCGTGCGCCGTGGTAGCGGACGAGGTTGGCGATGATGCGCTCAACGGTTGAACGGAGCTTGAGGTCCAGACGGAACTGGGGGGTTTGGGCATAGGTGCGGGCTTTGGCAAGGATGGAGCGATGGTCGCTGATGAAAACCTGGCGCATGTGAGATGCGGGGACCTGGTCGCCCCGACATTGAGCGAACAAGGGACAGTCGGCGCATTGAGCGGGCGTGAAGCGAAAGCTGCGCCCGTCTCCACTTTGGGATCGGTAAGCAGTGGTGCTGACCCGACCGCGGGGGCAAGTGAGGGAGTGATCATCGGGAGATAAGGTAAAGTCGTCAGGGGCAAAGCGTTCGTTGCGCTGGTCATAGGGCATGAGAGGCGCAACGAGTTGAGTTTGACCGTCGCTGGCCTTGTCAACGTCAGCGTGGTGTTTGCCGGTGCCGGCCGCTTTGTCATAGATTAACTTGACGGGCATGAAGTCGTGATACTCTTGCTGTGCGGTGAGCAAATCAGGGATAGCCACGGGGTCTGGTTGACTGCCGGTATCAGCCCTGATCTCACGAATGAAGGTATCGGTGGCGGCAAGGTTGACGTTGTATCCGAAGTCCGTTTTTTCGCCATGCACGCGGAAGGTGGCATCGTAATCGGTGGTGCTGGCGATACGATAGGACCCCTTCTTGTTCTTGGGTAACTCCTGCACGCTGGTGATCTCACCGGCCTCGTTACGGGTAATCGAGACTTCATCGGTCATAATTTTATTCAAGATGTCGAGCAAAGCGGACACAGCCTGACGTTGAGCCTCTGGCAACGAGGGATGCTCGGCTAGTTGTGCCCGAATCAACGCCTGGCACTGAAGCGCAGCGGCCACCGTTCTTTGTAGGCGATTGCCGCGCTGCGTTTGATCGAGACGGAATTCCTTCGCTTCGTCTTCAGCGCCAAAGATCGCTTCTCGATCCAATTGCTTTCGCACTGCAGCCAGGCCCGCCTCATCCATTTCTTGCCATGCCGTCAGGAGTCGCTGGCACGTATGGCGGATCAACCAAATGATCGTTTCGGTTGCGGCATTGGTGCGCATGGCAAAGGTATCGCCGATCTGCGGCTTGTCTCGATCATCGGCAAAGTCGTGGTCAATCTGCTTGAGGATCTGATCGAAGAAGGTGCGAGTCTGGTGCTCAATCACCCACAGCTCGAAGCGTTCCAGGGTGGCATGGTCGGGTCCGCTCTCGAATGCGGCATAACCCACGAACCACTTGACCAGCAGATTCCAGCGGATGGATTCTTCCAGGTCGCGCAGCGACAGGTTGAGCAGGTACTTCACGAGTAACGCCCGCACCAAGCGGGGCACCGGATGCACGACGGGTGCACCGCGCCCGCCCTCATGATGATACTTGGCGCACGCTGTCTCTAACGTGCCGAAATTCAGATGATTGCGCAGGCCAACCAGGAAATGGTTCTGTGCAC
>JAYRVO010000064.1:0-151856 GCA_041918515.1 Chloroflexota bacterium
CGACTTCCCCACCACGCCGGGCGCCTTCGACGCGAGCTACAATGGCGGCGATGATGTCTTCGTCGTCAAACTGAACCCGGCCGGCAGCAGGCTGGTCTACGCCACCTTCCTGGGTGGCGGCAGTTACGATGAGGGCTCCGATATTGCCGTGGACGGGGCGGGCAGCGCCTATGTAACAGGCTATACCAGGTCCAGCAACTTTCCCACCACGCCGGGCGCCTTCGACACGAGCTTCAATGGCGGCGGCTACGATGCCTTCGCCGTCAAACTGAACCCGGCCGGCAGCGGGCTGGTCTACGCCACCTTCCTGGGTGGCGACGGTTACGATTACGGCAGGGGTATTACCGTCGACGGGGCGGGCAGCGCCTATGTAACAGGCGGTACCGATTCCAGCAACTTCCCCACCACGCCGGGCGCCTTCGACACGAGCTACAATGGCGGCTACGAAGATGCCTTCGCCGTCAAACTGAACCCGGCCGGCAGCGGGCTGATCTACGCCACCTTCCTGGGCGACAGATATGGCGATGTCGGCTCCGGTATTACCGTGGACAGGGCGGGCAGCATCTATGTAACAGGCGATACCGAGTCCAGCAACTTCCCCACCACATCGGGCGTCTTCGATACGAGCTACAATGGCAAGGGGGATGTCTTCGTGGCCAAGCTGGCGATAGGCTCACCGCTGCCGTACGACGCCGTCGAACTTGCCTCTCAAGCCGAATACCCCACCGTTGCCCCAGGTGCGCCGGTCAACTTCTGGATCGAAGTCCGTAACAGCGGCACTACCACCTGGCGCGCCAGTGATGGTTATGGCTGGCGTGGGGATGACCAGTGGTTGGGGCAATCCGGTCAGATCACAGAGGATGTGCCACCGGGCGGAGTCTGGCGGTTCGAGCGTACCTTCGATGCGCCAACGACGCCGGGGGAGTATGTGTACGGGTTCATCATGCGGCGCGGTGACCAAGAGTTCGGGCCATATTTCTTTCTGCGAGTGGCAGTAATCGCCCCCGAACTTTATCTGCCGGCGATCATCAATGCCTACGGCGGCGCGCGTGCGACTCACAGCCGAAACAGCCAATCCCCGCCATCAGCAACACGGCCCGATAGTCCTCGTTGCGACACGGTGACGATAGGACGAAGAGACGAAAGTTGACGATTTTCGTATCGTCCTATCGTCCATATTCGTCCATTCGCCTGTTGGCTGTGGCATGGCTGAGCAGTTACCTCTCGACAACCACGCCAAAGCTGCCATCGCTCACGCGGACAGAGAGCGGCTGGCCGGGCGAGGTTTGGGCGACGGACTGGACCACGCGTCCGGTTTCATCGCGAACGATGGCGTAGCCCCGGCTGAGGACGGCGGTCGGGTTCAGGGCCGCCAGCCGGTGGTTTAGCGTGGCCAGGGTGAGACGACGGCGCTGGAAGGCGGTCGTCCAGGCGCGGCCCAGGCGATGGTCGAGGTCATCCACCATTTGGCGGCGCTGGTCGATGCGATAACGGGGCGAATGGCGGCGCACGATGGCCTCCAGGCGTTCGACAGCCTGCCGTTGGCTCGCGATCTCGTCGCTGACGGCTGACGCCAGGCGCGCGGCGGCAGCGAGCAGGTCGTTGCGCACGGCGTCGAGATCGGGGACGACGGCGGCAGCCGCGGCCGAGGGGGTGGGTGCGCGATAATCGGCGACGAAGTCGGCCAGGGTGAAGTCGGTCTCGTGACCAATGCCAGTCACCACCGGGACCGGAGCGGCGGCGATGAGCCGCGCCAGGCCCTCGTCGTTGAAGGCCCACAGGTCTTCGATGGCGCCGCCACCGCGGGCGAGAAGGATGATATCGATGTCGTCGCGGGCGTAAAGCGCGTAGAGCGCGGCTTGCAGCGAAGCCGGTGCTTGTTCGCCCTGCACCAGGCTGGGAACCAGCAAGACATCGGCCAAAGGCCAGCGATGCGCCAGCACGCGCAAGATATCACGCAATGCCGCCCCGCTGCCGGATGTGATCAGGCCGATACGACGCGGACGAGCAGGGAGGGGCCGTTTGCGGGCCGGATCGAACAGCCCTTCGGCCTGCAGCCGGGCTTTGCGCTGCTCGAACTGGCGATAGAGGTCGCCGACGCCGCTCTCGATCCGCAGCCCCTCCACCACCAATTGTAATTGCCCGCGCGGGGCGTAGAAATCGACGCGTCCGCGGGCGACCACGTTCTGCCCGGCCTGGGGCGTCTCGAACAGGGCGCGCACGGCCGGCCGCCACATGACGCAGGCGATGGCGGCGCTGGCGTCTTTGAGCGAGAAGTAGAAGTGGCCGGATGAGGCCAGGGTGGCGTTGCTGATCTCGCCGGTCACGAGGGCGTCGGCCAGGGTTTCGTCCTCGCGCACCAGGTCGGCGAGATAGGCAGCCAGATCGGAAACGGTGAGGAGGGTGGGCATAGGGTGGAGGGCGGAGATCAGAGGGCGGAGGTCAGGCGACGGGCGGAGCGGCGGCGGTCGAGATAGATGGGCAGGCGGCGGGGGAGGATGTCGACGTTGACCGGAGAGAAGCCGGTGGGGTCGCCGTCCAGATGAAGGGGCAACGGCGTCTCGGATTCGATTTGCAGGCGTCGCACCTGGCGCACGGTGATGCGGGGGTCGCGCGTGCGGCGGAAAAGGAGCAATTTGAGGGCGAGGAAGAAGAAATGAGGCGCTTGGGCAGCGTCGATCACGATCAGGTCGAGCAGGCCATCATCCAAACGGGCGTCGTGGGCGAGGTGGAAATAGCGGGCGTAGAGGGTAATGTTGCTGGCGACGGTCAAGTAGAAACAACCGGCCAACTCTTCGCCTTCGTCGACAAGGATGCGCGTCGGGGCGGGGCGATAGTGGCGCAATTGCTGGATGGCGGCGGCGAAGTAAGTGGCAATCGGCAGACGACGTTTATCGAATGCCATCCTGCTTTCGACAACGTCCGTGATGATGGCATCGATGCCACAACCGGCCCAACACAGGAAGGTTTTGCCATTGGCGAGGCCCACATCCACGGGAACAGCGTCGCCGGCCATGATGATGCGCGCGGCTTCGACAACGGCGTGGTAGCCATCACGTCGGGGGTAAGGCAGGCCGATATCGCGGGCGAAGACGTTCCCCGTGCCCAAGGGGATGATGCCCAGGTGTACATCTGGCTCGCCCGCGGCCACGATCCCGTCCGCCGTCTGGCCGATAGAGCCATCGCCGCCGACGATGATGATGTCGCGGTGGCCCGCCCGCACGGCTTGCTCGGCCAGGTCGCGGCCATGGCCTTTGTACTCGGTCGTGCGGATATCCAATCTCCAACCGCCGGCGTGGAGTTCGCCGATGGCGCGTTGCAGGGCGTCGTGGCGTTCGGGCTTGCCGGAGATGGGGTTGTGGATCAGGAAGGCGTGCAAGTGGCAGGTTTTTCGTTGATTGTTGATTGTTGGCTGTTGATTGTTGGCTGTTGATTGTTGGCTGTTGATTGTTGGCTGTTGATTGTTGACTGTTGACTGTTAGAAAGATTGTTGCATAGAGACCGCATGGCGGAGGGTGAGTAGGGCGGAGGTGATGGTTTCTTCCCTTCGTCTACTTCATTCCTCGAACTTCAACTCGTGCGTGTCGCGCTCCAGGCCGGTGGGCTGGGTGAGGAGGCCATACATTTCGGGGCGGCGGGCGGCGATCCAGGCGCGGCCGGTGGCGTGCTCCAACAGCCCGGCATCGAGGTCGGCGATCACCATGTCGTCGCCAGCCTTGCCGGTCTCGGTCAGGATGCGGCCGTAGGGGTCCAGGATCATGGCGTTGCCGGTGCGAATTTCATCGTCGTCTACACCAACGCCGTTGGCAAAGATGAGAAAGACGCCGTTGTCGTGGGCGCGGCTGGGCAGCCAGCGCATCAGCCAGCCGCGGCCTTTGTCGCCGGCCAACTCGCGTTCGATGGCTTGGGGATTTAGATGGCGTTCATCCCACAACCGGCGGTCGATCAGGCCCATCAGGTGTGGGTTCTTCGTCCGGCAGCCGCCGGTTTGGTGGGGGGCCAGGATGATGTCGGCGCCCAGCAAAGCGGCGATGCGCCCGTTTTCGTTGACATTGTTGTCGTAACAGATGAGCACGCCCAACCGGAAGCCGTGGGGGCTATCGAAAACGGTGTACTCCGTCCCGGCTTTGACCAGGGGATGCTCGAAGGCTTGCAGCTTGCGATGTCGCCTTGCCTCGCCATTTGGCATTGCCACCACGTAGCTGTTGTGGAAATAGCCTCCCTCCCCGGCCTCGACCAAACCCGCGCCGATGGTCATCCCGTACTGCCGGGAGAGCGCCAGCAGCCGCTGGGAGCTTTCGCCCTCGAAAATCGGCTCGGCCAACTGCGCCAGACCTGCGGGCGTAAGGTTGCGCATGAACCAGTAGCCGCTGATGCAGCATTCGGGAAAGACGATCATCTCGACGCCCTGCCGGGCCGCCTGTTCGACGAAGGCTTCGATCTTGGCGAAATTGGCGGCCTTGTCGCCGGGCTGGCTTTCCATCTGCACCGCGGCCACGCGCAGGCTGCGGCCTGGTTTGTCATTGCTGTTCATGGTGGCTTTTTCCTTTCAGGTTCATGGTTCGATGACGCGCTGAGCGCCGTCGTGTTCGATCAGGGTCAGGCGGGCGCCGCCCTCTTCGGCCAGGAGCTGAAGGCCGGGTTCGGTCAAGTCGTTCAGCAGGACAAGGCCCGATCCTCCTTCCGAGGCGCCCAGCTTGACCCGAATGGTTCCTGTTTCGTCCAGCAGACGGAAGACAACCTCGCCGCTCGCTTCCAGGTTGAGCTTCGCCCGCGCCTGGCCCTGTTCATCGACCAGCTCGATTCTCTGAGCGCGGAGCACATCGCCGGCAGCGGGAGAAACAACCGTCCGGCCCCAGGCGAGGAGGAAGACCAGGAGGGCGAGATTGAGGATGGTCAGGACCAGGGCAAGGCGGTTTGTGTTCATGTCCTCTATCCTATCACGAATTGAAACCGCTGCTGATAACGTCGCAGCAGGCGCAAGATGGGCGCGCCGAAGAGTAGGATGAGAATGGCGTTCCCCAGCCCCCGCCACACATCCCAGAAGAGCGACGTGGCCAGATAAAAGAGCGCGTAACTGCGCACGGTCGCGATCAGCCCCTCGCCCGGCTGCCAGTAGAGGTCGGCTTGAGCCGGGCGCGAGACGAAGGGCCAGAACCACAGGTTCATGACCGCGCCGTAGGCCAGGCCCAGCACGAAGCCAGCCGCGACCAGTAGCACGATCTCTCGCCGCGAATTGGCCCGCAGCTTGGGCAGAACCCCCGCCGCCGCGCCCACCCAACCGCTGGCGAACATCTGATAGGGCAGCCAGGGGCCGACGCCGCCGGTGACGAAGGCCGAGGCCAGCAGCGTGATCAGTCCGGTCAGGAAGCCGAACTGGGCGCCGAAGGCATAGCCGGCCAGGATGGGCAAGAAGAACACGGCCGAGAAACCCGCAGGGCCGGGCACGAAGCGTAAGACTGACCCCACCGCGGCCAGCGCACCCAATACAGCCAGGTTCTTCGAAGTCATCTGCCCACCCTGCAAGTTGGCAATGATGGCTGCCAGCGCCAGCAGGCTAACCAGGCTGAGCATCAGCAGGGCGTCGTTGCCGTGCGCCAACATGACGCCGCCCCCCTGTCGCACCGCCCGGCTGAAGAATGGAGACAAGAACGCGGTCAGGCCGAGCAAGCTGGCAAGGGCCAGGATGAGGGCGGGGAGTCGGGATTGCGAATTGCGAATTTTGGATTGCGAATTTTGGATTGCGAATTGCGAATTGTGTACTGCCATCGATGGCTTACCTACTGCAGTCGTATTCAACACGAAAACACAAAGCTTCGTAACTGTTCACTTGTACCTTTTTAGCTCACGCAAAGGCGCAAAGACGCCAAGAAAACATAAAAAACTTTGCTAGCTACCTGATACTTTGGAAATTGGACGCGGATAAACGCGGATGAACGCGGATTTTTCTCCCAATTCACGGCAAAGAAGCGCTTCTTCCGCGTTTTCCGCGCTCGTCCGCGTCCTATTTTCGGAAACTGTCAGGTGGCTAGAAACTTTGCGTCTTAGCGGCTTTGCGTGAGTCAATTTGGTGGCACCGCAGGGCCTTCCGGTTCTCATTTGAAAAATGCTGATCGTGTCATGCTGAGCGAAGCGAAGCATCTCTGCTCTCAGGGCAGCTGGCTTTTTGGGGCAACGCGAGAATCTGTTCCTTCACTGCGTTCAGGACAGGCTCTGGCGCAGCGAACAGATGCTTCGCTGGCTTTCAACCGCAACAATTTTGTGTGATCGACCCGCTGATGCTTCACTGCACTCAGCATGACATAATCAAATCTTGGATGCTATGCAACGTGGTTGGATGTGAGAACCGGAAAGCCCTGACTTATCTACTTGTCTACTTGTCTACTTGTCTACTTATCTACTTGTTTACTTGTCTACTTACCTACTCAATTGAGACTCCCCAACACATCCTCCGGCGTCAGCAGGCGCGGGTCGCGGAAGAGCTTGTTCACCTGGCTGGCAAAGACCATCGACTCGGCCATGACGCGGCGGGCCGGGCCATCGACCACGATCTGCCCCTCGGCCATCAACGCCACCCGGTCGGCGGTGGCCGCCACCAGTTCGACATCGTGCGTGGCCATGATCACGGTGTGACCCTGGCTGCGCAGTTCTTGGAGCAAGACGGCCAGGTTATGCTTCTGGATGTAGTCGAGGCCGCGGGTGGGTTCGTCCAGCAGGATGAGGTCGGGGCCGGAGACGAGGACGGCCGCCAGGGCCAGGCGCTGTTTTTCGCCCACCGAGAGGTCGCGGGGGTGCGAGTTGGCCAGATGTCTGATGCCCAGCCGCGACAGCAGGGCCAGGTCGGCGGCGGGGTCGGGCGGGAGGCGATGGGCGCGACGGCTGTAGGCCAGCTCGCCGGCGGATGTTTCGGCGAAAAGCAGGCGGTCGGGATTCTGGGGGACGTAGGCGATGCTGGATGCCAGAATCTCGGTGGGGACGCGGCTGGCATCCTGGCTCAAGACCGTTACGCTGCCCTGGGCGGGCTTCAGCAGCCCCACCAGATGCTTGAGCAAGGTGCTTTTGCCGCTGCCGTTGCGCCCCATCACGGCCAGGAACTCGCCGGGCGCCACCTTCAGGCTGACCCCGCGCAGGGCTTCGACGCCGTTGGCGTAGCGATGCCAGAGTCGATCCACCACCACGGCCGGGGTGCGACCGTTGGGCGGGGGCGCCAGGATCAGGTCGGGCGGGTGCAGGCGATCTTTCAGGGCCAGGGCGAAGCGGCGGCCGTCTTTGATCGTCAGCGGCAGCGGCTCCCAGCCCAAGGCTTTGCCCAGGGCGATGAGTGGCGGGGTCAGTGGCGCTTGTCGAAGCACCTCGGCCGGCTGGCCCAGCACGGGCGGCTGACCCTCCCCCGGCCAGTAGAGGATGTAGTCGGCATACTGCACTACCCGCTCGAGGCGGTGTTCGGAGAGGACGATGGTGATGCCCAGGTCTTCGTTGAGTTGGCGCAGGGCCAGCAGCACTTCTTCGGCGGCCTGGGGGTCGAGTTGGGAGGTCGGTTCGTCGAGCACCAGTATCTGCGGGTGCAGGGTGAGCACCGAGGCGATGGCCACGCGCTGTTTCTCGCCGCCCGACAGGCTGCTGACCGGGCGGGCGCGCAGGTGGGCGATGCGAAGCTGGTCGAGCACTTCTTCCACGCGTTTGCGCATCACGTCTTGCGGCAAAGCCCAGTTTTCCAACGCGAAAGCCAATTCATCCTCCACCACGTCGACCACGAAGCCCGATTCAGGGTCCTGAAAGACCATGCCCACCAGGTCGGACATGCCCTTGGGGGCCAACACCACCGGGTCGCGACCATCTACGCGCACAGTTCCACTCACGCTGCCGCCGTAGAAGTGCGGCGTCAGGCCGTTCAGACTGCGCAGGAAGGTGGATTTGCCCGCGCCCGAAGGCCCGATCACCAGCACGAACGCGCCCTGCGGCAGCCGCAGCGATACATCCGACAGGGTGGGCGTGGCCGCGCCGGTGTATTGGAAGCTGAAGTGATCGAGGGCGATCATGGGGAGAGGGAGGGACGGGGGGAGGGAGAGACGCAGGGACGCAGGGAGGGAGGGGTCAGGGGGTTGATCTGTGGCTGGGCAGGAAGAGGGCGGGAGCCAGAAGCAGGGCGGGGAGCAGGCCGAGGAGGGCGTCGAAGGATGGAAGGAGAGGGTAGGGCGGATAGGGATAGTAGAAAAGGCTGGCCGGGTAGAGCAGGCTGGCGCTCAAGTATCCAGCCAGGGCCAGCAGGCTGGCGGCCATCACCACGGTGTCGGTTCGCCGCCAGAGCCAGCGCCGGTAGCGGCTGCGGGTGGTGCGCTTGCCCTGGCGCCAAAAGAGGAGGACGAGCAGTAAGCCGCCTCCGGCCATCAGCGCCAGGCCCGCCCAGCTCGCCTCAGCGAGGAATGAGCGGAGCAGCAAGCCGGCCAGCAGCAAGATCAGCCCGGCCACGACGACGCCCGCGGCCACCTGACGCTGGCGGGTTGACTCTGCCCGGCCCACATGACCAAACCCGCGCGCTTCCATCGATTCGGCCAGTTGGATGGCGCGGTCAAGGCCGATTCCCAGCAGCGCAATGAACAACGGCTGCATGTCAGCCAGACCGCGAGAGCGATGACCGCGCAGCCGTTGCGCCTCGCGCAGTTCGCCCCAGGCCGCCACTGTTTCGGGGATGAACGAGATGGCGATGGTGAGGGCGACGCCGGCCTGCAGGGCAAAGCCGGGGGTCAGGCGCAGGAGGGTGTGGGGGCCGACAGCGCTGTTGAAGGTGCTGAACACCAAAATCATGACCAGGAAGCCAAGCGCGGTGATCAGGCCGTAGAGGATCGATTCGAGGGTGATGGGGCCACCGATCAGGGGCCACGAGGCCGGCAACGTGAAGAGGACGTGGTCGCCGGCGTGCGAGGTCAGGGCGTTGAAGATGACCGTAAAGAGGCCGAGGTACAGGGCCAAGCGGATGACCGGTTTCCAGGCGGTTGGCCGGGTTTCGGCGACGCTGGCGATCTCGCCAGAAGGCGGGCGGCGGACGAGGACGGCAAAGACGAAGCCCACGCTGGCGGCGGTGAGGATCAGATAGAAGGGGTTGCGGGTGAGCAAGCCCAGACTGAACCCGGCCGCCAGCCAGGCCACCCAGACGTAGGGGTGATAACCGACCGCCATCGCTTGTTCAGCCTGGCCGTTGTCGGAGGAGCGCCCAAGCGCCAGCGCCGACGACGGCAGCGAGTACGAGGGCGAAGATGCCGATGCTGAGGAAGGTGCGCGCGGGGTTGGTGCGGCTGCTTTCTTGGGGGATGGGCGTCAAGAGGAGGATGGGGCGGGCGATCTCGCCGCCGCTGGCGCCGTTTGGCGTAGCCGCAGCCACGGCAAGCGGGGTGGGGGTGGCGGTCTCACCGCCGCTGCTTCCGTTTGGCGTGATCACGGCAGGTGGGGTGGGGGTGGCGACGACAGGCGGCGTGGCTGTTGGGAGGAGAGTGGTCGCTGTAACGGGAAGGGTGGCGGTAAAGGTGGGCGCAGCCGTGAGGGTTCCGGCGGGCGTCGCTTCCGCTGGGAGGACGCCGAGGGCCTGCACCTGGCGCGCTACCTGATCCTCACGCACTGCGCGCAGGGTGTAGAGTGCATCCTGGCTAGGGCATACGTTCAGGGCTGAAGCGGGGGCGACGGGTTGTTCGGAGGTATTATCAATGAGGAGGAAGACGTTGTTAGCGCCTTCTACGACCCATCGCAGGGTGGCGCATTGACCAGCGGCGACGCTGTCTACCGAGAGGCTGAAGTCGACGATGCGCGGTCCAGCGCTACTGGTCGTAGGCGAGTTTATCGGGGTAGAGGTCGGGGGGCGGGGGGTGGAGGTGGCGAGGGGAGTGAATGTGGCGGCGGCGGTGACTGTGCCGAGGGGGGTGGCGGTGAAGAAGGGGGTGAGCGTGGGGGTGTTGGTGGCTGTGGGCGTCAGGGTGGGCGTCGGGGTGGGCGAGACCGATGCGGTAGGGATGCGGGTGGGGGTGGCGGTGGGAGCGAGCGTTAGGGTGGGGGTGGGCGTCGGCGGCGTTGGCGTCGATACACAGATTTGCTCGAAGCTGAGCTTGGGTGGAGTGACGCCGGATGTGTTGATCTGCCCCGGCCCCCAGGCCCAGCCTTCGACCATGCCGTTGCGGACCTGGTAGGCCGAGGCGCCTACGTCGGAATAGCGCCATTCGTTGTTCACGAGATGATGATAGGCCCAGTAGATAGAGGTATTTCCCTGGCGTTGACAGAAACAGTCGTCGAGCGGGTAATCGCAGCCGTCCCGGTGGTAGCCGTCGCTGATTTTGCAGACGGCCAGGCCATAGCTGGGATCGCCCTCGGTGACGAGGGTCAGCCCTGAGCGCCGCAGCAGCTCGTAGCCGCTGATGCTCTGTTCGGGGTAGCTGACGCAAGCAGTGAAGACTTCGCTGTTGCCAAATTGGACGATCAGGGCAGTTCGGCTGGGGCTTTGGGCAGCGCCCGTGTTCCGGTTGGCGGCCAACAGGAGGAGCAGACCCAAGAGGAGAAAAAAGAGACGGCGCGGCATAAGGATGGTGGGGGGCGGGGTGGGAGGGGAGGGAAGAGGAGGCAAGGCGGCAGCTCCCGCCGGCCTCCTTGTCTCTAGCGCTTGATCCGACGGCGGGCGTAGGCAACCAGGCCAGCAAGTCCGCTGCCCATGAGGAGGATGGTGGTGGGTTCGGGAATTTCGGCGGGCGGCGGCGGCGTTTCCCGCTCGATCTGCTCGAAGGTTTTGACCGGCGGGTAGACGGTGGGGTTGTAGTTGGCGTCGAAGCCTGACCAGGCGAAGCCTTCGACAGCGCGATCCACGGGCTTGTAGTCGCCGATGCCGGTCGAAGCCACGGCCCAGGTGTTGCCGTTCAGATGGAAGTAGGCCCAGTAATGGGTGGGGTCGGCGAAACAATCAGCGGTCGTGGCCGGGTTGCCGACGCCGTCGATGTTGCACAGCCCCGGCCCCCAAGGAAATTGAGCCACTCCCACGGGGATGATGGCAGCTTCGAGCACCTGGGCGGCGGTGGCGTTGTCGGGCACGGTGACGATCTCGGTATAGGTGCGGGTGGGGAATTGGATGACCAGGGCCACGCGTTTGGTGGCGCTCTGGGCGTAGGCGGTGGCGACGAGGGAAATGGCGACAAGGGCGACGAGGAAGGCGATGAGGATGGATTTACGGGACATGGGTGGTTCCTTTGGTTGTTATTGGATATTGGTTATTGGTTATTAGTTATTGGGTAATATCCAATAACTAATAACCAATAACTAATAACTAATAACTAATTAGACGCAAGAATGGGCAAGAAAACGATAAATTGCATAACAGCATCACCCGGATAGGGGTGGAGGAGGGCGGGGACAGCGTCGAGGGTGGCCATGAAGCGGCTTTCTTCGGCGTCGGGGCGGTAGATGAAGGCGCCGCTGGCGTCCTGCAGGCTGAGTAGAACGGCGAGGGGGGTGCGATTGTTGTGCTGGAAAGCGGAGGATTCGGGGTCCCAACCGGCAGCCAAGATGCCCTCGATGGCAAGGGCGGTGGAGTTCGTGTTGGTGGGGCCGTTCTGCAGGCCCCAGCCAGCATCATCGTTCTGGAGGCTGCGCAGATAGCGCAGGCCGCGAGCGAAGGCCGGATGGTGGAGCGGCAGCCCCAGGTCGCGTAGGGCCTGGAGTGTGCGCACGGTGGTGTCCAGGTCGCTCGGCGTGCTAAATCCGTCCTCTGGCGTTGTCTCGACTGCCCACCCCCAGCCGCCGTCGGGTCGCTGTTGACCAAGGAGAGCTGGGAGGACGGCAGAGGGAATGGGGCGGCCGGCTTCGATTAGGGCAAGGACGGCCAGGTCGTGGCGAAAGAAGAAGTTGGGGTCGTAGAAACCGAGGGAGGGATCGTATTTGGCTTCGAGGGCAGCGATGAGGTCGAGATCGCCGAATTGCCGAGGATTGGCGCCGGCGGCCATGACGGCGCGCAGGACTTTGGCCATACGCCCGGCGTCGCGGCGAGCGAGGTAGACGGGGACATCGTCTTCGCAGGCGGCCAGGAGGCTGCGCCCGGTTGGCGTCCAGTTTGTTCCTGCCGGATTTTGGCCTGCCAGGGCCACCACGCGGGCGAGATCGCACGAGATGCCAAAGTCGCCGCCGCTGCCATCGGCGCGTTGCTGGCTGCGGAACCAAGCCAAGGCTGCCGTCGTTGCGGCCTGGCGCGCCGGTAGGTTGCTGCCAGGAGCAGCACGTGCGGGCAGGGCCAGCACGAGGGCGAGGAGGAGCGGAAGGAGTCGTCGCACAGCTGAATACACGAGTTCAACGGCAACGCTGCGACGGAGGAAGGGCGAAAAAGGGTGCAAAAAAACCCTCACTGGTCGGCGAGGGTTGCTGGAGGGTGATGTACAAACACCAGGCCCTGTACCGCGCAGGTTGCCAAGCGGGTCATGGCTCCGGGTTTTCTGGCTTGGGCCTGAAGGCCCTTACAGTTGCGGGACAGCGCCGGTCTTGCACCGGACTTTCCCCGTCGCATCTTTGGTGAAATGCGTAGTCATCATGACCAATAGAAGCTATTGGATTCTGGATGATAGCATAGCAGACGGCTTGGTTGGCTGTCAAATGAGGATGGCGCGGGGGGATGTGGTGCAGAGATGCAGAATGCGGTGCGGAGAACAGCGATTGAAATCGCGCCTGGGAGCCTGCGGCCGTGCGCCGAACGGCGTCGGCTGTACGTCTTTGCTATCAGGGTGGGGTTATATCCGGCGATAGAATGTGCACATATGTTCTAATCACCAGTTACGGCTGCCAGGAAATTCTGTGGTAAAATAGAAAACATGCTCAATGCCGTCGAAGCTAAAAATAAGCCTGTGGGCGTGATCGACGCCCTCCAACATGGATTCAATTTGATCAACCGCCACCTTTGGCTTCTCCTATTGCCATTGGTGGTGGATGTTTTGTTGTGGCGCAGCCCCAGGCTGTCGATCGCACCTCTGATCAATGATCAACTCGATCTCATCCTCAACCAGTCAGCGATGCCGGCGCCCTTGCCGAACGAGACGGCGGCGATGCTCGAGAATTTTCGGACGGTTGGGGATAGCTTCAACCTGCTTTCGTTGTTAGGCGGGACGATCACTGGCCTGCCTTCTTATCTGGCCCGACTCGATGCGGTGATGGTGGCAGGCTTCAGACCAATGGTGATGGAGGTGCCGAACATCAAGGGCGTGCTCGTTTACGCTTCTCTGCTGATCCCGCTGGGTTTGCTCATAGGCAGCTTGTGGTTGGCATTCATCGCCCGCACGATGCAGCACGATGGTATGGCCGAGCCTGCCCACGAACGTAGCGGCTGGATGACGACGTTGCGGCGCGCGGGTTGGATCTGGCTCAATTTGGGTCTATATCTTGCCGGTCTGACCGCCGCCTTGTTGGCAGCCAGCGGACTTTTCGGTCTCTTCATGGCTTTCCTCTTGCTCATTACTGGTTCGGGCAGCATGGCGATCTTGGGTCTGGCCTGGCTATTGTTCGTGTGGGCAGTGTTATGGGTCGGGATTGGGCTCAGTTTCGTCGTCAGCGCCATTGCGGTCGATGGCGTCAATGTGGCGCGGGCGGTGTGGCGCAGTGTAAATGTGGTTGGGCGCAACCTGCCGGCGACGATTGGCTTGATCTTTCTCTCGCTTTTGCTCACCGAAGGCTTCGCTCGCATTTGGCTGCGCTTGAGCGGAAATAGCTGGGGGTTGCCCATCGGCATGGTGGGCTATGCCTATATCGGCGCGGCGCTGACAGCAGCCACGCTGTTCTTCTATCAAGGCCGCTATCAACAGTGGCAGCGCGCGCGCGCGGCTGTAGCAGGCGCTCGGCGACCGAACAACGATGAGTTCACATCACAATCCTAGACCAGACCTTTAGGTCTCGAAGACCCTAAAGGTCTCGATATTGACATCGTCGAGGCCATGACCGTGGTACGAAACAATAGTTCTGCACTCACTCCCAATACTTATACCGAAGACCAGATCCAGGTGCTCGAGGGCCTGGAAGCTGTGCGCCGTCGCCCTGGCATGTATATCGGCGGTACGGATCAGAAAGCGCTTCATCACATGGTGTACGAGGTCGTCGACAACTCGGTGGATGAGGCCATGGCCGGGCGCTGCGACCGCATCCGTATTGTCATCCACGACGATTTGAGCGTTTCGGTCGAGGATAACGGCGCCGGCATCCCGGTCGGTATTCAGAAACAGACAGGCTTGCCGGCTGTCACCGTTGTCATGACCAAGCTGCACGCGGGTGGTAAATTTGGCGATGGCGGCTACAAGGTGTCGGGTGGTCTGCATGGGGTAGGCGTCAGCGCCGTCAATGGTCTGAGCGCCTGGATGGAGACGATGGTCAAGCGCGACGGCCACATCTACCGCCAGCGTTTCGAGCAGGGCAAGCCGGTCACGGCGGTGGAAACTATCGGCAAGACGGAGCCTCACGACACCGGCACCATCCAGCGCTTCTTGTACGATGCCACAATTTTCGACAAGGATGTGGAGTACAAATTCGAGACGCTGGTGCAACGACTGCGCGAGATGGCGTTTCTGAACCGAGGGTTGCGTATCGCTATCCGAGACGAGCGCGAGGTTGAGCCGAAGGAGGTGTCGTTCTATTTCGAGGGAGGTGTGGCGTCTTTCGTTCGCTATCTGACCAAGAACCGGACGCCGTTACACGAACCGGTCTATGTCCAGCGTACATTCGAGGCAACCTCTATCGAAGCCGCCATTCAGTACACCGATGGTTATGCGGAATCGGTCTTTTCTTTCGCCAACACCATCAACACGCCGGATGGCGGCACACACCTGACTGGGCTGCGCAGCGCCATCACGCGCTGTATCAACGACTATGCCCGCAAACAGAATTTGCTGAAAGAAAAAGATACCAATTTCAGCGGTGAAGATACGCGCGAAGGTCTGACCGCCATCGTCAGCGTCAAGCTGGTAGATCCTCAATTCGAGAGCCAGACGAAGGTGAAGCTCCTGAACAACGAGGTGCGCAATCAGGTCGAATCGGCAGTGGTGGAGGCGTTGGGCGAGTGGATGGAGGGCAATCCCCGCGATGCCAAGAAGATTGTGGAAAAGTGCAATACCAGCGCCCGCGCCCGCGCTGCCGCCCGCCAGGCGCGTGATCTGGTCTTCCGCAAGAGTGCATTGGAGAGCATGACGCTGCCGGGCAAGCTGGCGGACTGCACCGAGCGCGACCCCAGCCGGGCCGAGTTGTATATCGTGGAGGGCGACAGCGCCGGCGGCAGCGCCAAACAGGGGCGCGACCGTCGTTTTCAGGCAATTTTGCCGTTGCGCGGCAAGATCCTGAATGTGGAGAAGGCGCGCCTGGATAAGGCGTTGGGCAACCGAGAGATCCAGGCGCTGATCACGGCGTTGGGAACAGGCGTAGGTGAGCAGTTCAATCTAGAGAACCTGCGCTATCATCGCATCTGCGTGATGACCGATGCCGACGTAGACGGCAGCCACATCCGTACACTTTTGCTCACGTTTTTCTTCCGTTTCATGGAACCGCTCATTTCCAGCGGTCATCTTTATATCGCGCAACCGCCACTCTATCTGGTTTCTGGCGGCAAGGAGCGCCACTATGCCTATTCCGACGCCGAGAAAGACCAGATACTGACTCGCATGGGCGACAAGAAGGCGGCGGTGCAACGCTATAAGGGCTTGGGCGAGATGAATCCCGAGCAGCTTTGGGAAACGACGATGAACCCGGAGAAACGCACGATGCTGCAAGTGACTATCGAGGACGCTGCCGTGACCGACCGCACCTTTGACATGCTCATGGGCGACGAGGTGGCTCCTCGGCGGCGTTTCATCACCACCCATGCCGCCGAGGTAAGGAATTTGGATGTGTAGACGCCTGCGGGAGGCGCTACTGTGAGTCTGGTCGTTGGCATCAAACACCTGACAGGTTTCGCAAACCTGTCAGGTGTTTGATCCGTCCTTCCCCCTACCCTCGCCCCAACCGCAACTTCAGGTACTCGATATAGTCGCAGAAATTCGGCCACGACACATCGGGCGGGATGCTGTGGTCGGGCTCGGGGATGTAGCCGCCATCTTCGACCAACGGCATCACTCGATCCACCTCGCGGCGCATGTCGGCCCCGCCACGGGCGATGGCACGCTTATCGATGCCGCCCATGATCGCCAGGTCATGACCAAACTGCGCCCGCACCTTCACCACGTCCATGCCCGCCTGACACTCGAACGGCCACATGGCGTTGATCCCCGAATCCACCCAAATCGGGATCAGCCGGCTGACATCGCCGTCGCTGTCCAGCCAGATATGCTTGACGCCTTTGCTGCGCAGCCAATCGTTGATGCGCCGATAGTGCTTGAAGGCAAATTTACGGAACATGACCGGGTCGATCAGCGGCCCGTGATTGTAGGCCATGTCTTCCCAATAGCCGAACATCTCGAAATCGGTGTACTTCATCACCTCTTCCGTGATTTCGATGATGCGGTCGGCGCGCTCTTCCATCATCCGCTCGATCAATTTGGGCTGGTCGTAAAAAGCCAGGCACAAATTCTGCACGCCCATCATGTTGCGCAACGAGCCGAAGAACCCACCCCAGCGGTCGGC
The DNA here is from genome assembly GCA_041918515.1 of Chloroflexota bacterium. Lineage (GTDB taxonomy): Bacteria > Chloroflexota > Anaerolineae > J102 > J102 > SSF26. The sequence goes on from JAYRVO010000064.1 coordinate 16,609, forward strand.
CCAGCACAAGCGCGGGAATTCAGCCACCCGGCGGGCATCCTCCGGCGAGATATGGTTGGGGTCGGACTCGGCGTCGGCGGACTTGATGTTGGCGCCGCCGGATACAGAGTGTAGCCGGCCAGTGGCAATCTGCCGTTTCCACACCTCCGGAAAGCGGTCGGCGGGATTCAAGGTTAGGCGCGTGGCCGCAAACGGCTCGAATTCCGCCAGCGTTTCCACCGGAAACTTGATGAACTGCGGCATGCTCGTATCGCTGTGCTCTTTGAACTCGCGCATCACGATGCCCTCGTGATTGATATAGGTGCGAGTGCGCTCATCCTCTGCAAGCGTCTCATCCACAAAATCGGGCGCGGGGCCATACCACGGATCGACGCGCAACAACTCGTCCAGCCCGAAGCGCTCGGTCAGCCCCTCGCCGTGCCAGCCTAGTTCCGGCCCCTCGTAGCCTTGCCCCCGCCATTCCAATTCTGTCTCCGGCCAAACAAACGCCCCCCAGCGCACCCAGGCAGGATCGGCTTGCTGGAAGTTCAGGGTTTGCAGAAAGCGCTGGCGCGAGGTGGTCATGGTGGCGACTCCTTTGGATCGGGGCCTGGGGTCAGCTTGACGACAGACGATGGACGATGGTGCTTTGTTTATTCGTCCTTCGTCCTTCGTCTATCGTCATGGGAAAGCGAATTCAGCAACGACTTGTTTACTTGTGCATACAAGTGATTTTGCCGCAAGAGCGCCGCCGTGTCAAAGTTGTGGGCACGGAGAAACGTCAAAGCTTTCGACAGAGGAGAGCAAGCCGCCAAAAACCTTACGGCGACGGCGCGAAGAACGCGGAATGTCAGCTATCGTTTTTCAAGCGTCAGCAAGAAGCAATCGCCCACCCCGCATACTCAGCAAAGCGTAGGCTCTGGCTTTGCATATCGTCAACCGGCCGTACTCCTGACGGAGAGCATCCAACATCTCTTCCTCCGCTTTGGTCAGGAGGCGTTGGCTCTGGATTTCAGCCAGATAACGCAATTGCTCCTGCTTTCCTGCCGGCATGGCACTTTCAGCCACCCCCCACAATGATTCATCGCTGAGCAAGGCCAAACGGGCGAGTTCAGCGGGCGTGGAAGGGGGTGCGTCGTCCAGGTCGGGCAAGGCAGCAGCAAGCATGGCTGCCAGCACTTCTTCGACAGGTTTCTGCAAGGCAGCGGCAGACTGGCGGGCGCGATACACGATGGTGTCAGACAGGGGAAGAGTAATATTTTGAACAGTCATTGCGGCTCTCCAACCTGAATCCACAGATCATTTTACCGAATGACGGAAGCATAACACGGCTCTTGCTGACCAACGAGGAATATCATGCTGCGGCCAGCAAATCCCAATCCAACGGGTACCGCCCGTAATAGTGAATGGCTTCAATCATGACTTTGTACAACTCCGGGTCTACGCCCGAATGGATCGAGTTCGACGACGAGCATACATAGCCCCCGCCCGCACCCGCATCCCGAATGCACTTCTTCACTTCCTCCACCACTTTCTCCGGCGGCCCGTACATCAGCAATTCCGTCTGATCGACATTGCCTTTGATGGCCATGCGGTCGCCATATTTGGCCTTGACCACCGCCAACTCCATGCCGCCGGAAGGATCGATGGGGTCGATGCCGTCGGAGCCGGCCCCGGCGATGCTGTCGAGCAAGGGATACATATTGCCGTCCGAGTGCTTCCAATGATACAGGCCGCACTCGTGGATGGCGGCGACGAGCCGCGTGTAATGCGGCAGGAACATCGTCTCCCAAAGCGCTGGCGCGAACATGGGCCCACGATTGTCGGCCACATCGTCGCCGCTGAAAACGATGTTCACCCCCATCTCCGCCGCCCGCTGAATTACGCGGATGTAATGGTCGACGCACTTCACGACGACGCCCTCGACCAGCTCCGGCTGCTTTTTCAGATTGACGAAAAGCTGGGCGTAGCCGATGTAGTCGCGCGGGCCCGACCAAACGTCGCGCATCTGCAAAATGATGGCGCGCTTGCCGCCAAAGCGGGCCACGACCTTTTGGATAGGCTCGTAACGATAGGGATCGTCCGGGTCGGGCGGCTGCCAGGCTTCCAGATCGGCCAGGGTCTGGATCGGGGCCTGATCGTCCACCGGCATGGCGTAGTTGTCTTTGCCGATGCGCCGCACCGCCCCCCATTCGTCGGCCAACAGGTCGGGTTCGCCCAACGTCTGCTTGCGATAGGCCGGCGCCACCATCACACCGTCGATGTCGAACTGCTCGATCAGATCAAAATAGTCGCCGCCGCCCGTCATCTTTTTGATCACATCCACATCGTGCACCCACTCGAAATGCGGCACCCGATCCGGCTCCTGATGCCGGACCGCCGCCAGCACGCGCTCGAGCGAGGTCATGGCTGGCGATGCAGCCAGGCGGCGGGGCGGGCGCGGCATGACAAAGCCAGCGCTTTCGATGCGGGCATAAGTCTTCGTGGCTTGAACAACCTGGTTCTGCAGCAAATAGGGCGATGTCTCAGGATTCCTGACGAAATCGATGGCGATGCGGGCAGCGGTGCTGGCTTCTTCGGCAAAGCCATCCGCGCCCACATGCCGGGCGAATTCCTCAGTGATGGGCGCGCCGCCCACCATGACCTTGACCTGGTCGCGCAGCCCGGCTTCTTTCAACGCCTCGATGTTCGTCTTGAACATGGGCATGGTGGTGGTGAGAAAGGCCGAGAATCCCACGACTTCGGGATGATGTTCGCGCACGGCCTCCACCAATTTCTCCGGCGGCACATTCACGCCCAAATCGATCACGCGGAATCCTGCCCCTTCCAGCATCACCCGCACCAAATCCTTGCCAATGTCGTGGATGTCACCTTTCACGGTGAGCAGCAAATAGGTGCCGATAGGTTTGACGCCTGTTTTCGCCAGCGCCGGCTGCAAGACGGTCAAGCCTGCCTTCATCGCTTTGGCCCCGATCAGCATCTCTGGGACGAAATATTGGCCAGCCTCGAACAAGCGGCCGACCTCCTCCAGGGCGGGAATGAGGGCGTCGTAGAGGATTTCCTCTGCCCCCAGGCCATCTGCCAGCCCTCGCGCCGACTGCCGGGCCACGGTAATGTCGTCGCCGTCGATGACGCCGTCGTAAAGTTCGTCTTTGAGTTGTTCGAGATCAGACATGATCGGTTCAGATCCTCGACTGGTGGCGCAAAGAATTCGGGGGAAACGATGTGAGTCTATGCGGGCGACGCCGACTTGTCAACCGCGCGTTCGACTATTGGACAGCAACGCCCTTTCCCGCCCGAACATTTCTTTGACAGATCGCCCCCCTCTTGCTATAGTCCTTCCATGCTTTTGTTCTCGAGCCACCATCACGACTAACCGGGTGAGAGCACCTCGCCGCGGACGTTTTGCCGTGGCCGCCAACCTTCCCTCTCACCCGACAAAGACTAGCGAATCCGCTAGTCTTTTTTGTTGGTGGATGCAGGACGAAAGACGAAGGACGAAGAACGCGTCCGTCCTTCGTCCTTCATCCTTCGCGTCCCCAATCTCCAACCCCCAATCTCTAATCTCTAATCTCTGACCCCCGCAGTGTCTGAAATCCGAAATTCGAAATTCGAAATTCGAAATCCCCCCTCCCTCCCTCGCGGCGTCGCCGACCATTTTGGCGCGGCGGCCGTTGCCCGGCGGCAGGCGGAGGCGACGTTGCGCGAGCTGGCCCGGCGCTGGGCCTACGTCGAGGTCATCCCCCCCACCTTCGAATACGCCGAGACCCTGGCTTCGGAAGCGGGCAGCCAACTGGCCGAGGAACTCTATCGCTTCATCGACCGCGACGGCAGCGCCCTGGCCCTGCGCCCCGACCTCACCATCCCCACCGCCCGGCTGGCCGGCTCCAAACTCTTCGACCAGCCCCTGCCCCTGCGCTTCTTCTACGCCGGCCCCGCCTTTCGCTACGAAGAACCGCGCGCTGGCCGTCAGCGCGAATTCTGGCAGGCCGGCATCGAACTCATCGGTGCCGCCAGCCCCGACGCCGACGCCGAAGTCCTGGCCTTTGCTGTGCAGGCGTTGGATGCACTGGCCCTGCCCGAATTCAGCTTCACGCTCGGACATCTCGGCTACTTCCACGGCCTGATTGAATACTTGCGCCTGGCCCCTGGCGCCGTGCAAACCTTGCACTCGGCCCTCGACCGCAAAAGCCAGGACGATCTAGCCGCCTTCGCCGCCGACCTGCACCTGCCCGCCGCCGACCACGCCGCCGTGCTCGGTCTGCTCGACCTGGCCGGGCCGCAGGGCGCGGGCGTGCTCGGCCGGGCGCAGGCTCTGGCTCGGAACAGCACCATGATCGAGGCCATCGACCGGCTGCGGGCGGTGGAAACCCGGCTCGACCATTATGGCGTCAAACAGCATTTCGCCATCGATTTGGCCGACGTGCGCGGCATGGATTACTACACCGGCATCACTTTCAAGGCCTACACGCCTCAAATCGGCTTTTCGATTGTCAACGGCGGGCGCTACGACAACCTGGTCGGCCATTTTGGCCCACCGCAACCTGCCACCGGCTGCGCTTTCTATCTCGACCGCATCCTTTTGGCCCGGACGCGGCAATCCGGCCCGCCTACCGAGCCCGCGCCCGACCTGCTCGTCTATCCTTGCGCTTGCGGCGATTACGTCCGCCTGGCCGCCGCAGCCCGCGCCGCCGGCCAGGTCGTCGCCCTCGCCCTCGGCCCGGAAGCGCCGGACTCGGCCATCCGCGTCATTCGCTGTCCGTGTGAGGAGTGATGAAGTGGGGATCGCCCTCAGGCATGTTGCGCGGCCAATTCTTCACGCAAGACGCGACGCAGTGTATCCTCCAGGTCATCCGCACGCATGCTTTCTTTGAGCGCGTCATTGATGAGCGTTTGATAGCCGCGCCCGCCCGCCCGTGACTTGAAATAAGCCACCACGCCCGCATCAAGATAGATGTTGACGCGCACCTTCTGCTTGGTGACAATTTTACCGCCAATACGATGCACAGCGCGTTTCATCTGTTCATCTGTAACTTGCGGAATATCAGAAAAATCGATCTCATCATCCGACATAGCGTGAATGCGCGCCCAGTCAGTCAACGAGACTTTGGAAGTATTGTCGTTGTTCATATTTATCTGCCTTTCGCATGGAAATGATGCGGATTGAATTGTCTCTTTCGGCGTGAGCGATCACGACCACTGTGGCTTGCAACAGTCCTAACGTGATGAAGCGCATCTCGCCATAGTCGAAGCGAACATCTTCGAAGGTGAATGTGTCACCTGCGAAGACAACCTCCGCATCGGCAAAGTCAAAGCCATGCTTGCGGAGGTTCGCCAGACGCTTGGCCTCATCCCACGTAAAAATCATACCCTTATTATACACACTTCCATACATAAACCCAAGTGTCGAAGGCTGCAATCTCCAATCTCTAATCTCTAATCCCCAATCTCCCCCATGCTCACCCTCGCCCTGCCCAAAGGCCGCCTCACCGACGACGCCCTCGTCTGGCTCGAACGCGCCGGCTGGCCCCTGCCTGTCGCTGACAAGGGCCGCCGCCTCGTCATTCCCAGCGCCGACGCCAGCCTGAGTTACATCATGGCCAAACCCATGGACGTGCCCGTCTTTGTCGAGCAAGGCGCGGCGGATTTGGGCATCGCCGGGCTGGACGTGCTGCGCGAGCGCGGGGCCGACGTCTTCGAGCCGCTGCGCCTGCCCTTCGGCTTTTGCCGCCTGAGCGTGGCCGCCCCTGCCGACCGCCCCGACCGTCCCCTGCGCCTGGAAACCAACCCCCGCGTCGCCACCAAATACCCCCGCCTCACCGAAGCCTTCTTTCGCCAGCGCGGCGTCTCCGCCGAACTCATCGTCCTCAGCGGCTCCGTCGAGCTCGGCCCCCTCGTCAACCTCGCCGATCTGATCGTCGATATGGTCGAAACCGGCGACACCCTCCGCGCCAATGGCCTGGCCGAGCGCCGCACCATCCTCGAATCGCAAGCCGTCCTCATCGTCAACCGCGCCAGCTATCGGCTGCACACCGCGCAGATCGACGCACTCATCACCGCCATGCGCACAGCGGTAAGCAGTGCCCAGTAATCAGTGATCAGTCGTCGACGCCACGATACTGACCACTGATTACTGATTACTGATTACTGATTACTGATCACTGATCACCGTTCACTCATCACTGAACCATGCTCCCCATCCTCGACCTCCCCACCGCCCGCGCCACCATCCTCCGCCGCCAAAATTGGGCGGATGCTGACTTCCCCGCCAGCGTGCTCGACCGCATCGAGCGCACCTTCGGCGAACGGCTCACGCCCGATGCCGCCGTGCGCCGCATCCTGGCCGACGTGCGCCAGCGCGGAGACGCCGCCGTGATCTATTGGTCGCAAACCATCGATGGCGCCGCTTCGGCTGACTTGCTCGTGCCTGGGCCCGCCCGCCGCGCCGCCCTCGACCGCCTCGATCCCGAACTCCGGCAGGCTTTGCAGCGATCCGCCGACCGCATCGCCGCCTTTCATCGCCGCCAGCCCAGCCAATCGTGGCTGCACATGGACGAAGGCGAGGGCACACTCGGCCAAATCGTGCGGCCTCTGGCTTCGGTCGGGGTCTACGTTCCGGGCGGGACAGCGCCACTGCCCTCGTCGTTGCTCATGTCCGCCGTCATCGCCCGCGTGGCCGGCGTCGAACGCGTCATCGCCTGCTCGCCCCCCGACCGCATCACCGGCCAGCTTCCCGACATCATCCTCGCCGCCGCCGAGATCGCCGGTGTGGATGAATTGTACGCGCTCGGCGGGGCGCAGGCGATCGGGGCCATGGCATTCGGCACGGAAACGATTGCGGCGGTGGACAAAATCGTGGGGCCGGGCGGCTTGTTCGTCACCCTGGCCAAGCGCCAAGTGTTCGGGACGGTCGGGATCGACGGGCTGCCGGGGCCGACCGAGACGGTCGTCATCGCCGACGCCGACGCCGATCCGCAGCGCGTGGCCGCCGATTTGCTGGCCCAGGCCGAGCACGACGTGCTGGCGACCGCCATCCTCCTCACCCCCAGCCGCGCCCTGGCCGAAGCCGCGCAAATCGCCGTGGCGCAACGGCTGGAATCGCTCAGCCGGGCGGAGATCATCGCCGAATCATTGTCCGCCCGCGGCGGGGCCGTGATCACGCCCGACCTCGCCGCCGCCGTGGACGCGGCCAACGCTTTTGCCCCGGAGCATCTCTGCCTGGCCGTGGCCGAGCCGTGGGCGCTGGTGCCGAAGGTGCGCAACGCCGGCGGCATTTTCGTCGGTGAATACTCGTTCGAGGTCTTGGGCGACTACATCGCCGGGCCCAGCCACGTCATGCCCACCGAAGGCACGGCCCGCTTCGCCTCGCCACTCAACGTCGAGGATTTCGTCAAGCGCATCAGCCTCATCGCCCTCATGCCCGCCGCCAGCGCCGAACTCAGCCCCATCGCCGCCCGCCTGGCCGAAGCTGAAGGCCTGGACGCCCACGCCGCCGCCGCGCGGGAGCGATCACTCCTCGGAGGTTGAAGTCTGCCAGACCGGACGACTTTCCGCCAATACGGTGGCGATGATCTCGTCGCTCACTCCGTGCTTACGCAGATTCTCGACCAGCACCGGCAGCGTGGGCTGAGCCTCCAGCCGATCGAGATCAGCGCGTAAGCCCTGACCGATGTAAGCTCGCATCAGCGGCTGGTAGCCAGAGAAACCGAGCAGCGGTGCAATCCGCTTCAGGTCTTCCACCACATCTTCCGGCACGCGCAAGCTGATCATAGTCATGACCCGGTCTTTGTGAAGTCGCTCCTTCAAGTCACTGGTTTTCATAGATCTTTCTCTCGGCGTTCGTCGCCAGTCGCGCAGAAATGAGTCGGAGCGTGTCGCCACGCAAGGTATACACAACGTACAACAGCTGCCACTGCTCGGTCAGGCCCAGTAATGCCCCGCGTTGCTCGTCGTCAACTATTTCGTCATCGAGCACCACGAGGAATGGATCGAAAAACGCCTCACACGCTGCACCGAAATCGACGCCGTGTTTCTGTCGGTTGATGTGGGCCTTCTCCACGTGCCACTCGAAAATGATCCCTCGCACGATGCGTCGCTCATCCATGAGCCTATTCTAATCCAATGTATATACAATGTCAATCCTGTGACATGACGCCCACCTTCCAATCTCCAATCAACCAATCTCCAATCTCCCTCCTCCGCCCCGACATCGCCGGCATGGAAGAATACACGCCCGTGCAGCCGTTCGAGGTGCTGAGCGCACGGTTGGGGCGCAGGCCCGAAGACATCGTCAAGCTCGACGCCAACGAAAACCCGTATGGCCCGTCCCCGCGCCTGCGTCAGGCGCTGGCCGAATTCCCGTGGTATCATATTTATCCCGACCCGCAGCAATTTGCCTTGCGCGACGCTCTTTCCCAATACACCGGCATCCCCACCGAATACATTTTACCCGGTCACGGCGCCGACGAGCTGCTTGACTATCTCTGCCGCCTCTTCCTCACTCCGGGCGACGCCATCATCAACTGCCCGCCTACCTTCGGCATGTACAGCTTCGACGCCAAGCTCAGCGGCGGGCGCGTGATTGATGTCTGGCGGCGTGACGATTCCAGCCTCGATGTCGAAGGCATCGAGCGGGCGGTGGCAGGCGAGCCGCGGGCGAAACTGCTCTTCCTCACCTCACCGAACAACCCCGACGGCAGCCTGATCCCGCACGATGTGCTGCGCCGCCTGCTGCGCCTGCCCCTCGTCGTGGTCGTCGACGAAGCCTACATCGAGTTTGCGCCCGCTGATCAGTCCGTGGCCGCCTGGGTTCCCGACGCGCCGAATCTGGTCGTGCTGCGCACCTTCAGCAAATGGGCGGGCCTCGCCGGGCTGCGACTGGGCTATGGCATCTTCCCGGCGGAGATCATCGCACATCTGTGGAAGTTCAAACAGCCATACAATGTCAACGTCGCCGCCACCGTGGCCGGATTGATCAGCCTCGATGATTTGCCCTATTTGCGCACCCGCATCGATGCCCTCAAGACCGAACGCGACCGCCTCATTGCCGAACTCGCACACTTCCCCTTCCTCCGCCCTTTGCCCAGCCAGGCCAACTTCGTGCTCTGCCGCGTCGAGGGCCGCTCGGCGGTCGAGCTACACCGCCGCCTGGCCGAGCAAGGCATCCTCGTCCGCTACTACGACAAGCCCGGTCTGCAGAACTGTATCCGCGTCAGCGCCGGCCGGGCGGAGGATACGGATAGGTTGTTGGCAAACTTGAAGGTAATCGACCATGTTTGAACATAGCAGCCAACCCATGCTCTCGCGCCGGGATTTTGTCAAGCGCCAGCTGCTATTCGCTGCGCTGGCAATTACCGTGCTCCTGCTGTCACTCGCGATCGGCATTGTAGGCTATCACATAACCGAAGGGCTGAACTGGACGGACTCACTGCTCAATGCCTCGATGATCCTCGGCGGCATGGGGCCGGTGAATGACCTCAAAACTGAGGTTGGCAAGATCTTCGCCTCGTTCTATGCCTTGTTTTCGGGCATCGTCTTCTTGTTGGTGATGGGCATTTTCCTGGCCCCCGCCCTCCATCGCCTGCTCCACCGTTTGCACTTCCCGATCGATGAGGAATCGTCGTGATCTCATTTCCCGTCATCCTCACCCGCGCACTTGGTGGAGAACTTTGATGCCAACAGTTCTTCAGGACGGACCCTATACCTTTCTGTTCTTCAGTTCTGACGCCGGTGAACCCCCGCATATTCATGTCAAGCGCGATCGGCAGATCGCCAAGTTTTGGCTCACTCCGGTTTTCCTTGCCAAGAATCGAGGTTTTCGGGAACACGAATTGAACGACATACTTCGCCTTGTCGTCAAGCACCAATCCTTTTTATTGGAGGCATGGCATGATTACTTTAGTGCTTGAAGCTGAACCGACGGCGCTTAATGTCATTGTCAGCAATGATAAACTGATCGTTGATCTCGCGGATGGCCGTACATTGGCAATTCCGCTTGAATGGTACCCGCGATTGCACTATGCCACCACCCAAGAGCGCCACAATTGGCAGTTTTTGGGCGATGGCTATGCCATCGAATGGCCTGATCTGGATGAGCATATTGGCATCGAAGGATTATTGGCCGGGCGTCATAGTGGCGAAAGTGAACAATCCTTGCAGCGTTGGCTGCAATCTCGTCCTATGAGCCGAAATTGATCATGCCTACCCTCACCCGCGCCACCACCGAAACCCAACTCGCCCTCTCGCTCGATCCATGCATCTTCCTCAATAATTGCGAGGTGAATCATGACAACTTTTGAAGTACTACACAACAGACGCGATGAAATTCTCCAACTCGCTGCCAAACATGGCGCCGCAGATGTGCGTGTTTTCGGCTCGGTTGCACGCCATGAGGACTCGCCGGAAAGCGATATCGATTTCGTGGTGCGTACACAAGCTGAGACAAGCCGGTGGTTCCCTGCTGGCCTGATTGTCGAACTCGAAAACTTGCTTGGCCGGCGGGTCGAAGTAGTGATTGAACGGGCGATTAGTCCTTACATTCGTGACCGCATTCTCTCTGAATCACTTCCTCTATGAAAGATGATACTGGCGCGGCAGGAGATAAAACCTGATGCCAATCACCCTCACTCGCACCACCCGTGAAACCGATATCACGCTCTCGCTCGACCTGCACGGCAGCGGCCGGGCGCAGATCAACACAGGCATCGGCTTCTTCGACCACATGCTCACGCTCTTTGCCAGCCACGGCCTCTTCGACCTGACGGTGGAGGCGAAGGGCGACCTGCACGTGGACGAGCATCACACGGTCGAGGATGTCGGCATCTGCCTGGGCAAGGCCATCAGCCAGGGCCTGGGCGACCGGGCGGGTATCGTCCGCACAGCCCACAGCTATGTGCCGATGGATGAGGCACTCGGCTTTGTGGCGGTGGATTTGTCTGGCCGCCCGTATTGCGTGTTCGAGGCCGCCTGGCACACGCCGCGCATTGGTGGCCTGGGCACAGATTTGATCCACCACTTTTTCGAATCGGTGGCCATCCACGCCGCCATGAACCTGCACGCCCGCGTCCTCTATGGCCGCAACGACCATCATCAATGCGAAGCCCTTTATAAAGCCTTCGCCCGCGCCCTCGACGCCGCCACCCGCCAGGACCCCCGCCGCGTCGGCGTTCCTTCCACCAAAGGCACGCTGATTGCGTAAACTGGTTATTGGTAATTGGTTATTGGCGATTGACCGCCAATAACCAATTACCAATAACCAATAACCAATAACCAATAACCACCATGATCACCATCCTCGACTACAACATCGGCAACGTGCGCAGCGTGCAAAAGGCTGTCGAGCGGGCTGTGGCCGACGCCGGCAGCAGTCAGGCCGTGACGCTGACGGCCGATCCGCGCGCCATCCTTGACGCCGACGGCGTGATTCTGCCGGGCGTGGGCGCGTTCGGCGCTTGCATGACCAACTTGCAGGCCGCTCACCTTTCGTCCATCGTGCGCGAGGTCGTGGTCGAAGGCATTCCCCTGCTGGGCATCTGCGTGGGCATGCAGATGCTGTTCGAGTTCAGCGAAGAGATGGGGGAATGGCGCGGCTTGGGTTTGCTGCCAGGCCGGGTGCGGCGCTTCGAGGGCGACCTGCGCGTGCCGCAGATCGGCTGGAATCAACTTCACCCCACTCGGCCCGATCCTCTGCTCGATGGCATCGCCGATGGCGACTACGCCTACTTCGTGCATTCCTACTACTGCGACGCTTCCAACCCCGCCGATGTGCTGGCGACGACCGACTACGGCCTGAGTTACCCTTCCGTCATCCAGCATGGCCGCATCTGGGGCATCCAATGCCACCCGGAAAAAAGCCAGCAGGTAGGGTTGCGGATTTTGCGAAATTTTGTTCATATTGTTGATCAGTAGACAAGTAAATAAGGAAACAAGTAGACAAGGAAACAAGTGGATGTGCGCCCTTGTCTACTTGTCTACTTGTTTCCTTATCTACCCAAATTACTCAAAAGAGGTTTAAATCATGCTACAAACCCAAACTCTCACATCTTCTCGTTGGACCACCCGCGCGGCGCTCATCGTTGGCTTCGCCCTGTTCACCGGGCTGGCGGCGCAGGTGCGCATCCCGCTACCGTTCACGCCAGTGCCGGTCACGTTGCAAGTGCTGGCCGTGATCCTGGCCGGATTGCTGCTTGGCCCGCGCGCTGGCTTCCTCAGCCAGTTGACCTATCTCGGCTTAATCGCGCTCGGCGCGCCGCTGGCCGCGGGCTGGATCGGCGGCCCGACCGCTTTCGTCGGCCCCACAGCCGGCTACCTCATCAGCTTTCCGGTGGCGGCGGCAGTGGTAGGCTGGCTGGCCGGGGATGGAAAGGCGCGCGGGCGCAGCTTTTTGGCCGGGCTGGCGGGCGTGGCCGTTATCTACCTGGTGGGCGCGACCTGGCTGGCTTTGGTGCTCGGTCTCTCGCTGCAACAGGCATTTCAACTTGGCGTGGCGCCGTTCATCCTGGTCGATGTGGCCAAAGCTCTGATCGCCGTGCTGGTCGGGCGTAGTGGCGCGGCCCTGTTGCACAATCTCCAATCGCGAGCGTGAAGACCCATTGAGCGGCGAACTCTCGGTGCTGTTGACCCAAATCGACGCCAAGCGCGGCCTGCTCGACCAACGCCGGCCCCTGAACGCGGGCGAAGCGGCGCGACTGCGCGAGTACATCGACGTAGAATGGACGTATCACACGAACAGCATCGAGGGTTCGACGCTCACCCGCCAAGAGACGATGGTCGTGCTCAAGCATGGCGTCACGGTCGGCGGCAAAACCCTGGTCGAGCACCTGGAAGCGACGAATCACAAGCATGCCATCGACTACGTGATGCAATTGGCGACGCGCGGCGCCCCACCCACCGAAGCCGACATCCTCACCTTGCACAGCCTGGTGTTGCGCGGCATCGACGACGAGAATGCGGGCGTTTATCGCCGCCGGCAGGCTTTCATCGCTGGTTCGGAATACACCCCGCCCCCGCCGCGGGCTGTGCCCGGACGCATGGCCGAATTCGGCCAATGGCTGGAGAGGACGCACACAGCCGAACCTCGTCTGCATCCGGTCGAACGAGCCGCCCACGCTCATTTCTGGCTGATGGATATCCATCCCTTCATCGATGGCAATGGCCGCGTGGCGCGCTTGTTGATGAACCTGCTGCTCTTGCAAAGCGGCTATCCCATCGCCATCATCCGCAGCGAAGACCGCCTGGCCTACTATGCCGCTCTCGATGCCGGCCACGCCGGCCATCTGGATGACTTCCTACTGCTCGTGGCCGCCGCCGTCGATCGCACAGCCGACCTCCACCTCTCCGCCACCGATTGACAAAAGACGCTCCTCGCCTCTCTTTCCTCGTCTCCCCGCCTCCTCGCCTCCCCATCTCCCCCACCCATGATCCTCTTCCCCGCCATCGACCTTCGCCACGGCCGCTGCGTGCGTTTGCGCCAGGGCGACCCCAATGCCGAGACCGTCTTCGGCGATGACCCGGCGGCCATGGCCCGGCATTGGGCCGAAATGGGCGCCGAATGGCTGCACGTCGTCAATCTCGACGGCGCTTTTGGCGATGCCGGCCGGTCGAGCGATGACCTGCCAGTGAATTTGCGACGGCTGGTCGAGATTCGCGCCGCGGTGGGGCTTCCCATCCAGTTCGGTGGCGGCCTGCGGCGGCTGGCGGACATCGAACTGGCGTTGAATTTGGGCGCCACGCGCGTGGTGCTGGGCACGGCCGCCGTGCGCGACCCTGGCCTTGTGGTCGAAGCCCTGCGCCAGTTCGGGGCAAGGCAGATCGTGGTCGGGATCGACGCCCGCGACGGCTATGTGGCCACGCACGGCTGGCAAGAAACGAGCAGCCTGGCGGCCACCACCCTCGCCCGTGTCCTGGCCGAGACCGGACTGCGACGCATCGTCTACACCGATATCAGCCGGGACGGGATGCTGGCCGGAGTCAATCTGGGCGCCACTGTCGAACTGGCCCAGACGAGCGGGCTGGGCGTGATCGCTTCGGGCGGGGTGAGCGGGCTGGCCGACATCGAGGCGCTAGTCGCCCATGAAGCCGATGGGATCGAAGGCGCTATCATCGGCCAGGCGCTTTACACCGGCGCTCTGGATCTGGGCGAGGCCCTGGCTGTGGCCAGGCGCGCGACCGAGGCGACGGCATGACGCTGGTCATCCGGCAGGCGGAGGAGGCCGATGTCCCTGCCATCTGCGCCGTCATCGACGCCAGCTACGCCGCCCAAGTGCAGCACCTGTACGGGGATAGCCGTCGCGGGCGCTGGACGCTCTACGACCCGGCCAGAGTGCAAACTTCGATGGAGCGAGAGCCTGCGGGCGTGCGCGTGGGCCAAAGCCAGGACGAGATCGTGGCCGTGTGCATGAGCCGCAACTACGGCAGCCTGGGTTGGTTCCACACGTTGGGCGTCCATCCCCAGGCCCAATGCCGGGGATTCGGCCGTGCGATGGTGGCCGACGCCGAAGCCTATCTGTCTGGCCGCGGCGCCCGCACCATCGGCCTGATGACCTGGCCCGACGCCGTTGACAACATTGCCTTCTACCAACGATTGGGCTACGACGCCGTTGGGCTTTCTATCTATGCCTATCGGCAGACGCACGACGCCGTGATCAACGGGAAGGCGCCTGTCCACGCCAGGATGCTGTCTTCGCTGGTCGGCGCTGAATTCGACCTCGCCCTGACCACCGCCGCCAGGTTGTGCGACCAGATTCTACCCGGTCTGAATTATACTCCCTGGCTTCGCTGGCTGATCGAACACAAGGCCGGCAATGCCCTGCTCGTTGGACGGGACGAACACCTCGTCGCCCTGGCCCTGGCGCAGCCAAAACATGATTGGCTGGAGGGCCGACTGCTGCTCATCTCGCCCGCTGCCACGGCAGACGAAACCGCCTGGACGGTGGAATACATCCGCCGCTGGGCATTGAACCACCATTTCGCCAGCTTCAGCTTTCCAGTGGATGTGATGTCGCCCGGCGAAGCTCGCTTCATCCGTGACCTCGATCTGCGGCTGTATAGCGACAGCATGCTCAACCTGGCCCGCGGCCCCTGGCCCCCCTCCGGCATCCATTGCCTGCGCTTTAGCGGTTAAGGTTGGTTATTAGTTATTGGTTATTAGTTATTGACGTTTTCTACCAATAACCAATAACCAATAACTAATCTCCAATAACCAATCCCCAATCTCCCATGTTAGCCAAACGCATCATTCCCTGCCTCGATGTCAAAGACGGCCGCGTCGTCAAAGGCATCAATTTCCTGCAACTGCGCGACGCCGGCGATCCGGTCGAACAAGCACGCATCTACGATGCCGAGGGCGCCGATGAGCTCGTTTTTCTTGACATAACTGCAACGCATGAGGGCCGCAACATCATGTTGGATGTGGTGCGCGCCGTGGCCGATTCAGTCTTCATCCCCTTCACGGTCGGCGGCGGGCTACGTACGGTCGAGGACATGCGGGCCATGCTCCAGGCCGGGGCCGACAAAGTGTCGATCAACTCCGCCGCTGTGGCTCAGCCCGATCTCATCAGCGCTGGCGCCGAGCAATTCGGCAGCCAGTGCATCGTCGTTGCTATCGACGCCCGGCGACGGAGCGAGGGCGGTTGGGAGGTGTACACGCACGGCGGCCGCAAGCCCACCGGTATCGACGCCATCGCCTGGGCGCAGGAGGCGGTGGGGCGAGGTGCGGGCGAAATCCTCCTCACCAGCATGGATCGCGATGGCACCGCCGCCGGTTACGACATCGAACTGCTGCGCGAAGTCGCCGACGCTGCGCACGTACCCATCATCGCCAGCGGCGGCGCCGGCCTGCCCGAACACTTTTTCGAGGCGCTGACCAATGGTGGAGCCGACGCCGCTCTCGCCGCCACCCTTTTTCATTACAAACAACTGACCGTGCCTGATCTCAAACGCTTTCTGCTCGAACGCGGCCTGCCCATTCGCCCGGTGGAGGCCCGCCATGCTTGATCCCGACCTGGTTCGCTTCGACGACCGCGGCCTCATCCCCGCCATCGTCCAGGACGCCGACACCGGTGCGGTGCTGATGCTGGCCTATATGAATCGGCTGGCGCTGGAGCGCACCCTCGCCACCGGTCAGACGCACTTCTGGAGCCGCAGCCGCAACGAGCTTTGGCACAAGGGCGCCACCAGCGGCAACATCCAGCAGGTGGAGGAGATCGCCCTCGATTGCGACGGCGACGCTCTCTTGCTGCGCGTGCATCCGGCCGGCCCGGCCTGTCACACGGGCGAGTCAAGCTGCTTTTTTCGGCCTCTCGTCGATGTCGTGAAACGTGAGGCGTGAGGCGTGAGGCGTGAGGCTGTAATGGGACATGATTGTATTTGTTCACTAGCCACCTGACAGTTTCCGAAAATAGGACGCGGACGAGCGCGAAAAACGCGGAAAAAGCGCTTCTTTGCCGTGAATTTGGAGAAAAATCCGCGTTCATCCGCGTTTATCCGCGTCCCATTCCCAAAGTGTCAGGTAGCTAGTTTATTCGTGCCATTCGTATATTCGTGTTATTCGTGATGAAAAAAGTGTAAAATGCGCCATATGGAGCCAACCATGACATCCAACACCCTCGAACAGCTTTGGGCCACGATCCAGGCCCGCAAAACGACGATGCCGGAGGGAAGTTACACCGCCTTCCTCTTCCAAAAGGGCGAGAACGAGATCCTGAAAAAATTGGGCGAAGAGGCCGTGGAGGTGATCATCGCTGCCAAAGGTGAGGGAGACGAGCGCGTGATCTACGAGTCGGCGGACGTGATCTATCACCTGATGGTGTTGCTGGCCGCGCGCGGTCTGAGGTGGGAACAGATCGAGGCCGAGTTGGCGCGGCGCTTCTAATTCGGTGCGCCGGGCTGCGCGACCATTTTCTGACCAAAACGTCTGCTTGATCAGCAGGCGTTTTTGTTTTTCTACTCATCAAAGGAGGATTTCACATGGTTTCACACTTCTCCCCGACCTTTTCCCGGCGTCTGTTCCTGGCTCTAACCATCGTTTTGATGGTGCTGACGACGGCGGTGTTCGTGGGGCCGGTCAGCGCCTCTGCCAGCAATTCATCCGCACCATCCAGCCAGAGCAACAGCCCGACCTGCCGTTGGTATGTCGTCAAGCGCGGGGATACGTTGCGCAAGCTGGCGACGCGTTTTGGCGTTTCGGTCGCAGACATCGTTCGCGCCAATCACCTTGCCAATGCCGACCGCATCACCATCGGCCAGCGCTTGTGCATTCCCGTCCAGCCGCGCCCGACGCCGGCGCCGAAGACTTGGCCGGCGCCCGATGTTGCCATCGAGTTGTTCTCACCCGTGTCGGGTGGTCGCTACCACAGCCCCATCGAGATCATCGGCTTCGCGCGGACGTTCGAGGGCAATGTGAACATTCGGCTCAAGCTGGAGGATGGCACACTTCTGGCGGAGCGCAATGTTACGGGCGGGAGCACTGCGCACGCTTTCTTCCAGAGTTCTCTTCGCTTCGAAACGTTCACAGAGGAACCGGCGCCCGGTCTTCTGGAGGTTTTCGAGACCAGCGCCGTGGATGGCGCCGAGATCAACAAGGTGACGATTCCCCTTACGCTTGCGCCTGGCCAGCGCGTGCTCGATATCACCGGGCCGCGAGTGGGCGCGCGCGTATGCAATCCGGTTTTGGTGACCGGCTACTCGTTTACTTTCGAGGGCAACCTGGCGCTCAGCGCGCAACAGCGCGATGGTGCGCCGATCTGGGAGGGCTTTGCCACCGGCGGCGGCGGAGATTATCGCGACTGGAGCGCTTCGGCCGGCCCCCTGACTCCGCCCGCTCCTTTTGTTCTCCTCAGCATCCGGGAACCGAGCGCGCTGGACGGCGCAGCCATCGACGAGACGCGCATCCCGGTCACGCTGCTGCCCGCCGGAGACCAGGCATGCCCTTGAGTATTGCTACGGGCGGCGCGCCCATAACTTCTGACCTGGCTCTACGTCAATGTCTTCATAGTTTCTTGCCCAGGTAAGCATTTCCCCGGCTACCACTGCCGTCATCCATCTGCCAAAACGTAGCTATTCGGCCTTTCCCCAAGCTGAATCTGCGACTGCTCTGGCCCTACCATCCTGCTGAGGTTGCCATGAACTCGCAGACTCACCGCGCACAGTTGTTGCGCGCCATGATGCACAGTCTCACTCACGTTCCCGATCTCTCGATCCCGGCTCATCACGATGTTCTTTCCCAACCCTATCCTATCGCTGAAGCCCCCCCCCTCCCACACCCCTGGCAGATGGCGGCGGCGCCGATCGAGGTCTTCTCACCGATGGCGGCGGGCGCTTACCACAGCCCCATGGAAGTCATTGGCTGCATCCACTCTGCCAGCGATAGGATCAATATCCGTCTTGCCGACGCGCGGGGAGAAATCATCGCCAGGCGCACTTTGCAAGTCAAGCCAGGCGACGCTGTATTCTTCCACACCTATCTGCGCTTTGAAACCTATCTGGAGCAGAATGCCATGCTGGAAGTATGCGAGCGCAGCGTCGATGATGGCAGCGAGATCAATCAGGTTCGCTTGCCCGTGACCATTACGCCGGGGCAACGCTATATCGATCTGACATCGCCCACCGTGGGCGCAAACGTGGCCAACCCCGTTCTTGTTTCGGGGTACTCCAACACGTTCGAAGCAAATGTCATTGTCGAACTGAGCTACCGTGAAGGCGGCTATCTCGTGCGACAACCGGCCAAAGGCGGCAATTATGGCTTGTACCGCGACTTTCATCTTACCTTCGACGAGGTGCTGTCCACCCCACGCGCGGCGTTCATCAGCGCTTACGAACTCGATCCGGGCAGCGGTGCCGCCATCGACCAGACGCGCATTCCGATTACTTTGTTGTCACTCGATGCCAGGTGCTACAGCTAATGGGTGCTGTTTTTGCCTCCCATCTCGCTCCACTCCCCGGCTCGCAGGTCGGGGAGTGGCCTTTTTTGAACGAAGCGAAAAGTTGGTTCGCTGTTCGACCATCTGCTACAATCTTCACGAAATGGTCTGGTTGAAACCACCAGTTTGATCTCCCGGACTCCTTGGCCCCACGAACAGCGTTGCTCGCGCCGTGGGGTTTTGTATTTTACACCCGCCCATGACCACCATTCCTGAAGCCCTCACCTTCGACGACGTTCTCCTCGTCCCTGGCTATGCCGAAGTCCTGCCCGGCGAGGTGGACGTCCGCACGACGCTGCACCCCCGGCTGCGGCTCAACATCCCTGTCGTCTCGGCGGCGATGGACACCGTAACCGAGGCGGCGCTGGCCATTGCTCTGGCCCGGCAGGGCGGCCTGGGCGTGATCCATCGCAATCTTGACATCGAGGCGCAGGCGCGCGAGGTGGACAAGGTCAAACGCTCGCAATCGGGCATGATCGTCGAGCCGGTGACGCTGCGCCCCGACGCCACCCTGGCCGAGGCCGAAGCGCTGATGGCGCATTATCACATCTCGGGCGTGCCGATCACGGACGAGACCGGGCGGCTGCTGGGGATTTTGACGAACCGCGACATCCGCTTCGCCCGCCACGGTGAGCAGCCGGTGCACGAGTTCATGACCAGCGAGAGCTTGATCACCGCCCCGTTGGGGACGACGCTGGAGCAAGCTCAAGAAATCTTGCATCGTCACCGCATCGAGAAGCTGCCGCTGGTCGATGAGCATGGTTTTCTGAAGGGCTTGATCACGTACAAAGACATTCTCAAGCGGGCGGATTTCCCCGACGCCGCCCAAGATGACCGCGGGCGCTTGCTCGTGGCGGCGGCGGTGGGCGTGGGCGAGCGGGCCATGCTGCGCACCGAGGCGCTTGTGGCTGAAGAGGTGGACGCCGTCGCCATCGACACCGCTCATGGTCACACGAAGGGCGTGATCGACACCGTGCGCCAGTTACGAAAAACGTGGCCGGATTTGGTCATCCTGGCCGGGAACGTGGTCACGGCCGAGGGAACGCGGGCGTTGGTCGAGGCAGGGGCGGATGTCGTCAAAGTGGGCGTGGGCGCGGGTTCGATTTGCACGACGCGCATTGTAGCCGGGGCTGGTATGCCGCAGATCACGGCGATCATGGACTGCGCCGCCGCCGCCGCCGAGTTTGGCAAACCCATCATCGCCGATGGCGGCGTCAAGTATTCGGGCGACATTGCCAAAGCCCTGGCCGCGGGCGCGCAGGCGGTGATGCTGGGTGGTTTGCTGGCCGGGCTAGACGAAGCGCCGGGCGATGTCGTGATCTACGAAGGCCGGCGTTTCAAAGAATACCGCGGCATGGGATCGATTGGCGCTATGAAAGGCCGCGCCTCCGACCGCTATCAAACTTCGCAGGGGACGCCAGGCGCGCTGGGTGGCAAGACGGTGCCCGAGGGCATCGAAGGTCAGGTGCCGTACAAAGGGCTGCTGAAGGATTACGTGTTCCAGCTCATGGGCGGACTGCGCAGCGGCATGGGCTACACCGGCGCCCGGAATCTGGCCGAACTCCGCACCGCCACCCGTTTCGTCCGCATCACCAATGCCGGCCTGCTCGAAAGCCATCCCCACAGCATCGTGATCACGAAAGAAGCGCCAAATTATCAGGGGAGGCGATGAATTCGGCAACCACGAAGACACGAAGAAACAAAAACACGAAGACAGTAAAGATGGCTCATCTCCCCATTTCTGAACAGGAAGAGCATATCGCCAGGCATATTGTGGACGCGGCGTTTACGGTTCACCGCACGCTTGGGCCTGGTCTGCTGGAGAGCGTGTATGAAGTTTGTTTCTGCCACGAGCTTGCTAAACGAGGCCTGTCACACCAACGACAGGTTGTCGTACCGATTCTTTACGATGGCCTCTGCATCGATGATGGCCTGCGGCTCGATGTTCTTGTCGAAGAGTTGGTCATTTGCGAATTGAAAGCCGTGGAAGTGGTTCATCCTGTATTTACGGCGCAATTGCTGACCTATCTGAAACTGACCGAAAAACGGCTGGGATTTCTCATCAACTTCAATGTGCCCTTGATCAAGCAGGGTATCCAACGCTTTGTTCTTTGAACTTTGTGCCTTTGTGTCTTCGTGGTGAATATAACCACCTCCACTTTCACACCAGCCATGCTCTTCCGCTCCTTGTTCTTTGACCTTCGTGCCTTTGTGTCTTCGTGGTGAATATAACCACCTCCACTTTCACGCCAGCTATGCGCTTCCGCTCCTTGTTCTTTGACCTTCGTGCCTTTGTGTCTTCGTGGTGAATATAACCACCTCCACTTTCACGCCAGCTATGCGCTTCTGCTCCTTGTTCTTTGACCTTCGTGCCTTTGTGTCTTCGTGGTGAATATAACCACCTCCACTTTCACACCAGCTATGCGCTTCCGCTCCTTGTTCTTTGACCTTCGTGCCTTTGTGTCTTCGTGGTGGATGGAGTTTTGACTGATGTATTTCCGCCTTGAACTTACCCCCCGCCGCGGCCCGGACGACGGCCGCGCCAAAGCCACCCTGGCCACTTGCCGCGCCCTCGGCCTGACCGACCTCCCCCCCGTCGTCGTCTCCGACCTCTACTTCCTCGACGCCGACTTGTCCTTGCCCGAAGTCGAAGCCCTGGCCGCCACCGCCCTCCTCGACCCCGTCGCCGCCGAGCTTGTCGTTCAGCCACAGCCACAGCCATCGTCCATCGTCCATCGTCCATCGTCCGTCGAAATCACCTTCCTCCCTGGCGTCACCGACAGCGTGGCCGACAACCTGCTGGCGGTGGCGCACAGCCTGGGCTACGAAAACGTGCGGGCGGCGGCATCCGGCTTGAGCTACAGCTTCCTCGGCGAAGTCACCCCCACTGACCTCGACCACATCGCCCGCGACCTTTTGGCGAACGGCACCGTGCAACGCTATGTGATCGGCCAGCAGATTGCGCCGCCGTTCGTGGAAACGCACGAGCTGGCCGCGGGTGAGCGTTTGGTCGAGACCATCGCCATTCGAGATCAGGGCGAAACCGGGCTGCTCGCTCTCAGCCGTGAGCGCCGCCTCAGCCTCGATCTGGCAGAGATGCAAGCGATCCAGGCGTATTTTCGCAGTGAAGGTCGCGAGCCAACCGATGTCGAGCTGGAAACCCTGGCGCAGACCTGGTCCGAGCATTGTGTGCACAAAACGTTTCGGGCGGAGGTGGAGTACCGGAGCGAGGAGGGAGATATCCCCGCTTCTTCGCCTCCCGTTTCCTCGCCTCTCCTCATCGACGGCCTGCTGAAGACGTATATCCGGGCAGCGACGGAGGCGGTGAATAAGCCGTGGGTGCGCTCAGCGTTTGTGGACAACGCCGGCATCATCGCCTTCGACGACACGTTCGACCTGGCCTTCAAGGTGGAAACGCACAACCACCCCTCGGTGCTGGAGCCGTTCGGCGGAGCGGACACGGGTGTGGGCGGGGTCATCCGCGACATTTTGGGCGTCAGCGCCAAGCCCATCGCCAACACCGACGTGCTCTGCTTTGGGCCGGAAGACTTGCCGGATGACAAACTCCCGGCCGGGGTGCTGCACCCGCGCCGCGTCGCCGCCGGGGTCATCCACGGCATCGAAGATTACGGCAACAAGATGGGCATCCCCACCGTGAATGGAGCCGTGCACTATCATCCCGGCTACACCGCCAACCCGCTGGTCTATTGCGGTTGCCTGGGCATTTTGCCGCGCGGCAGCCACCGTTCGTTGCACGAAGCGCAGGCTGGCGACCTCATCGTCGCCATCGGCGGGCGCACGGGGCGCGACGGGCTGCGCGGGGCCACGTTCTCCAGCATGGAAATGGATCACACCACCGGGGCCATCGCCAGCACCGCCGTGCAGATCGGCAACCCCATCGTCGAAAAGCAAGTGATGGAGGTGATCCTGCGGGCGCGCGACGCTAGGCTGTACAACGCCATCACCGACTGCGGCGCCGGCGGATTCAGCTCGGCGGTGGGCGAGATGGGCGAGCACGTGGGCGCGAGCGTGCAGCTTCAGGGCGTTCCGCTCAAATATCCGGGCTTGCAGCCGTGGGAGATTTGGCTTTCGGAGGCGCAAGAGCGCATGGTGCTGGCCATCTCGCCAGCCCATTGGCTGGCATTCCAGCAGATTTGCCGGGCGCACGATGTCGAAGCCAGCATCCTGGGCGAGTTCGATGGCTCCGGCCGATTGCGCGTGGCCTACGGCGAGACAATCGTGGCCGATCTCGACATGCACTTCCTGCACGATGGCGTCCCCCGCCGCCGCCTCACGGCCGTTTGGTCCCCGCCCGACCTGGCCAACCCCAACCCCGCCTCCTCGCCTCCTCCCCACCTCGCCTCCTCACTCCTCCGCCTCCTCGCCTCCGCCAACATCCGTTCGCGTGCCCCCATCATCCACCGCTACGACCATGAAGTCCAGGGCGGAACGGCTGTCAAGCCGCTAGTCGGGGTCGATCAGTGCGGGCCGAGCGACGCAGCAGTCGTGATCCCCCAACCGCTCCTCGCCTCCTCTTCCCCACCCGCAACTCGCCACCCGTTTCCCGCAGCCGTTTTGTCCGCCGGCCTCAACCCCCGCTACGGCCTCATCGACCCGTATGCTATGGCCTGGGCCTGCGTGGACGAGGCTTTTCGCAATGCCGTGACTGTGGGCGCTGACCCCGACCGTATCGCCATCCTCGACAATTTTTGCTGGGGCAACCCCAATCTACCCGACCGCCTTGGCGCGCTCGTGCGCTGCGCCCAGGGCTGTTTCGATGCTGCCATCGTTTATCAAACGCCTTTCATCTCTGGCAAAGATAGCTTGAACAATGAGTACATGGGCGAGGATGGCCAGAAGCACGCCATCCCCGGAACCCTGCTCATCTCCGCCCTCGGCATTGTCCCGGATGTGACCCGCACGACCACGAGTGACCTGAAAGCGCCCGGCGATTATCTTTATCTTTTGGGCGAGACTCGCCCCGAACTCGGCGGCTCGGCCTATCTCGACCTGCTCGGCGAAATCGGCACTTCCGTCCCCCAATCCTATCCTGCCCCGCTCGACCGCCTGCGCGCTCTGCACGGGGCCATCGCCGCCGGACTCGTGCGCGCCTGCCACGACCTCAGCGAAGGCGGGCTGGCCGTGGCCCTGGCCGAAATGTGCATCGGCGGCGGTTTGGGAGCGGAAATCAACCTGTCAAGCATTCCTCCCCAATCCTCAATAACCAATACCCAATTACTTTTCTCCGAATCCCTCGGCCGCTTCCTGATCGAGGTCGAGCCTGGCCATGCGGTCGAGTTCGAAGCGATGCTGGCAGGGCAGCCCGTGGCGTCGATCGGACGGGTGACCGCCGAGAAGAATATGGTTCTTGACGCTGGAACTGAGCGCGTCGAGGTCTCGATTGCCGACCTGAATCATGCTTTCTGTGGAGAACCGGCGCCATGACAACCGGATCACCATCCCCTGCCGGCCTGCCCATTCTGCTGTTCACGAACCCGCAAGAATGGGCCGATTGGCTCGACCGCTATCACGCCGATGCTGCTGGCGTGTGGCTACGCCTGGCGAAGAAGGCATCCAGCCTGACGTCCGTGACTTACGACGAGGCGGTGGAGGTGGGGCTGTGTTATGGCTGGATCGATGGCCAGAGCAAGCGCTATGACGCCGATTCATGGCTACAGAAGTTCACGCCGCGTTCGTCCAAGAGCATTTGGTCGAAAGTGAACACGCAAAAGGCGCAGAGACTGATCGCAGAGGCCCGGATGAAACCGGCGGGGCTGCGGGAGGTGGAGCGCGCCAAGCAAGATGGACGTTGGGCAGCGGCGTATGACCCCCAGAGCACGGCTGTCGTTCCCGAAGATTTGCAGGTCGAACTCGACGACAATCCGGAGGCGAAGGCATTCTTCCAGACTCTCGACAGCCGCAATCGTTACGCCATCCTGTTCCGCATCCAGACCGCCAACAAGCCCGAGACCCGCGTAAAGCGAATTCAGCAATTTATGGCCATGCTGGCGAAAGGGGAGAAGTTGTATCCATGATACCCATCGCCATCCTCCACGCCCCCGGCACGAACCGGGACACCGACGCCGCTATCGCTTGTTAGTTAGCCAGTCTTCCAAGCTTCGCTTAGGAAGCCACGTGGGGTGACAATAGCAACGCCACGGAATGGATTGAGCCGAAGCAAATCACTATCTCCACTCACAATGCACTTTGCATTCCCACTGACCGCAAGCTCGATAAACTTATCGTCGCTAGGGTGACGGCAAGCTCGGATACGTTCGGCCGCTTCGATGAGTTTGGTTTCCCGCAGTAGCACAGCCAGGAATTCAAGTCGTTCCTCTTCACTTACATACCTGGCAAAACCAGGACGCCCCAGCACTTCATTCAGCTCAGAGAGAGTCTCCACAGAAACGAGCAGATCACCATCGGCGATTGCTTTATCGAAAGCTTGACGTGGCAGCGAATGCTTCAATAAAGCTGCACCAACAACCGCATTCGTATCGAACACGAAACGTGGTCTAACGCTCACGTAGCAACTCTTCGAGTTTTTCTTCAGTCAATCCACGTTCCATTGCTTTGTCACTCATTTCATCCATGATGTTGGCTAAAGAACTAGAACGAGTCGCGTATTCACGTAGCCAAAGATTCATCAGCATCTGTAGTTTTGATTTGGTCTCTTTCGATGCCGAACGATAGGCTTGTGCTAATTCGGAATCGACTTGCAGTGTGACAGTGGCAAGCGCCATTTCGTTTCGCTCCTGTAATCCATTTGAGGAACTCATCATGCTGTTCACATTATAGCACCCTCATCCTGGTCTCCTCAATTCCTCGCCCCTTCGCCCCCTCAACTCCCTCGCCTCACCCCATGCCCCCACCTCCCATCGCCATCCTCCACGCCCCCGGCACCAACCGGGATACCGACGCCGCCATCGCTTTCGAGCTGGCTGGCGGCAGCCCTGAAATCGTCCACGTCAACCAACTTCTCGCTGGCGAACGCCGCCTCGCTGACTACGCCCTGCTCGTCGTTCCCGGCGGCTTCTCGTATGGCGACGACCTGGGCGCGGGCAAACTGTGGGCCGTGCGCCTGCTGCACGATCTCGGCGAGCAGCTTCGTGCTTTTGCGGATGCGGGCAAACCCATCCTCGGCATCTGCAACGGATTCCAGGTGCTGGTGAAGACGGGGCTGCTGCCGGGAGCAGGGGACGAAGGTGGCAAGTGGCAGGCGGCAATCTCCAATAACCAATCTCCAATAACCAATCTCCAACTCGCCACCCTCACCCGCAACGAATCCGCGCATTTCGAATGCCGATGGGTGTGGCTAGAGCCGAATGTTGCCAATCGTTCACCCTGGTTGGCCGGACTCGACCGCATCCATTGCCCGGTAGCGCATGGCGAAGGCAACTTCATGACCCGCGACGCCGCTGCACTCGATGCCATCCTGTCGCAAAACCTCGTTGCCTTCAGCTATGTCGATGCCGATGGCCGCCCCGGCCCCTATCCGATCAACCCCAACGGCTCGGCCGCCGACATCGCCGGCGTGACGAACGCCAGCGGCAACATCCTCGGCCTGATGCCACATCCCGAAGACCATATCTTTCCCTGGCAGCACCCGGCGTTCCATCGCGGCACGGCCGGCTGTTCCGGTCTGAAACTTTTCCAGAATGGCGTCTCCATGACAAAGTGACTGGGTGACAAGGTGACAAGGTGATCGCAGCGACATCACCTTGTCACCTTGTCACCTTGTCACCTTGCCACCGTATCAAGCAACCCAAGGATCTCCCACCATGACTGTCACCGCAATCGTCGGCGCCCAATGGGGCGATGAAGGCAAAGGCCGCATCATCGACAACCTGGCCCAGCAGGCCGATGTCGTCATCCGCTTTCAGGGCGGCGACAACGCCGGCCACACCGTCATCAACCAGTTCGGCAAACACGCCCTCCATCTCGTCCCCAGCGGCATCTTCAACCCCGCCACCCAAAACATCATCGGCACGGGCTGCGTCGTCAACCCGCAATCGCTGTTGGCCGAGCTGGAAGGTCTGACCGCCGCTGGGGTCAACCTCGATAACCTGTGGATCAGCTCCCGCGCTCAAATGCTGCTGCCCTATCATCGCACGCTGGATGTGCTGGAAGAAGGTGCGCGGGGCAAAGACACCATCGGCACCACCAAGCGCGGCATCGGCCCGGCCTATGCCGATAAATCCGCTCGCGCGGGCTTGCGCATGGGCGACTTGCTCCAACCCGATTGGCTGGAATCCCGGCTGGATAGCGCACTCGGCAGCGTCAACCGCAAGCTGCAAATCCTGGGCGGCGAACTTATCGACGGCTCGGAATTGTACGCGTTGTGCCTGGAGTTCAGAGAAAAGCTGGGGCGACGGATCATCGACACCGTCCCCATGATCCGCCGTTCGCTCGAAATCGGCGCCGACATCTTGCTGGAAGGCCAGCTCGGCGTCATGCGCGACCTCGATTGGGGCATCTACCCCTATGTGACCAGCAGCAACCCCACTGCCGCCTATGCCGCCAGCGGGGCCGGACTGCCCGCCCGCTGCATCGACCGCGTCATCGGCGTCGTCAAAGCCTACAGTACGGCTGTGGGCGACGGCCCCTTCCCCACCGAACTGCACGACGCCGACGGCCAGAAACTGCGCGAGATCGGCCAGGAGTTCGGGGCCACCACCGGCCGGCCCCGGCGCTGCGGCTGGTTCGACGGCGTGGCCATTGGTTATGCCGCCTGGCTTAACGGCATGACTGGCCTGGCCATCACCAAGCTGGATGTGCTCGACGCCTTCGAGACGATCAAAATCTGCACGGGCTACCGCCTGCCTTCGGGCGAGATCATCACCGATTCCATGCCCGCCACCCCCACGCTCTACCAAGTCACGCCGGTGTACGAAGCCTGGGACGGCTGGCTGACCTCGACCGCCGACTGCCGCCGTTGGGACGATCTGCCCAAGCAGGCGCGGGCCTACATCCACCGCCTGAGCGAATTGGCCGGGATCAAGGTCGATTATGTGTCCGTCGGGCCGGAGCGGGAGCAGATGTTTGCGGTTTGACCCACCGCCTGCGACGGGATAGAATGCGAGTAATCGGAATTTCGGAAATCAGGAGGAGCTATGGCCACTGACACGATTCAGATGCGCGCCAAGGGCAGCATCACCATTCCAATTGAATATCGAAAGAAATATGCGCTCGAGGAAGGTGATGTGTTTACACTCGTAGATCTCGGAGATGGAAGCTTCGTAATCGTGCCGCGCGTATCATTACTGCCGAAACTAGTGGCTGAACTCGAAGCCATTCGCGAGGAAGCCGGCGTCACGGTCGAGGATCTATTGGCTGATGTTCCCAAATACCGCCAACAGATCTACGAGGAACGCTATCGTGGGCGGTTCTGAAACGAACGCGCCGCGTATCTTCTTTGACACTTCTGTCGTGTTGGCCTGCGCGTTTTCAAAGAGGGGTGCCAGCTATGTTCTAATCGAGCTGGCAAACCTCACGCTGATCGAAGGGCGTATTTCGCCTGACGTGCGTGAGGAGGTGTTGCGCAATGCTCCTTCGAAGATGCCTGCGGCTATGCCTGCCTTGCGCTCGATCCTTTCCGAATATCTGATCGAAGGTCCGGCGCCATCGGCTGAAATGCTGATCACGATGCGCGGCTATGCTGACGTCAAAGATGTCCCCATCCTGGCGGCAGCGATCGAGCAGAGGTGTCGGTACCTGGTGACGCTGAACGAGCGCGATTTTTGGCCGCCCTCAACTTTGATCACAATTGTGCGCCCGGGCGATCTGCTCTCGGCTATTCGGAAGCAGGTTGGTACGTTGATCATGGGAAATGATTTGTAGGTTTGCCCTACCTTCACCGCCTGAGCGAACTGGCTGGGATCAAAGTCGATTATGTGTCCGTAGGGCCGGAGCGGGAGCAGATGTTTGCGGTTTGACGCCCCGCCTCTGGCCGCATCCCTGTTTGATTGGATATCGACGGGGTGGCATAATAGGGGCCAGAATTTATTCCTAATTCGAGGGCCAGCTCAGGAGGCCATGCTCATGGAACGGGTTAAGGTCAGTCTAACGCCCCCGCTAAACGAATTTCTTAGCCGCCACGCATTCTACGGCTTCTCGGATAAGAGCGCGATGGCCCGCGCCGCTTTGTCTCGCCTGAAAGAAGAGATTGAGTTGCAGCTTCTGCAGCAATCCGCCGATCTGTATGCTGAGGAGTATGAAGATGATCGGGAATTGCAGGAATTGACGAAAGCGGCGCTGGCAGGATGGCCAGAATGAGCGCCCTGCGACGGGGGATGGTGGTCGAGGTCGATCTCGATCCGACGCTTGGTTCGGAGACAGGGAAGACGCGGCCATGCGTGATCGTGACGAACGATGTCTACAACGAACGCGTGCCTGTGATTCAGGTTGTTCCGATCACGGCCTGGAGCGAGAACAAGGGCCGGATCAGGACGAACGTCGAGCTATTCCCCAGTTCTGATAACGGCTTGACGAAACGGTCGGTGGCCGATTGTCTGCAAACTCGTCCGGTCGATCATCGCTTGCGATTGGTCGCCATTCTGGGTGAGCTAACAAAAACAGAAATGGGGCAGATCGATGAGGCACTAAAAGTCATATTTGCGCTAAAATGAGCGAGCTGGCCGGAATCAAGGTCGATTACGTGTCGGTGGGGCCGGAGCGAGAGCAGATGTTTGCGGTATGACCGACCACTCCACCTACCTCTCCCCCTTCACCTGGCGCTATGGCTCCGACGCCAGTCGCTTTTTCTCTTCGATTTGCCGCCCGCCATTTGTCGTACTATGCTTTCTCGTACTTACACTATAAGTACGAGTACCCCAACAGGACGAGATCAAATCATGGTGCGCAAAATCTTCCGAACCGGCAACAGCATGGTCATCGCCCTGCCCAAAGAAATGCTCGATCCCCTTCGTCTGGGCGAAGGCGCCGAGGTGGATGTGCAGTTCGACCGCGCCCGCGGGGTGATCACCGTCTCGCCAGCGCCGGTGATGGTCAAAGGCGTGGATGAGGATTTCGCCCGGCAGGTCAGCGAGTTCATCGACCAATACCGTCCTGCCCTGGAAGCTCTGGCGCGGGCATGATCTATCTCTCGGTCGAGCAAGTACTGTTCGTCCACATGCGCTTGATCAGCGAGATTGGCGGTAGCCCTGGCATCCGTGATCTGGCGCTGCTGGCATCGGCAGTGGCTCGACCGCAGGCTATTTTTGGCGGCCAGTACCTCTATCCCGACCTGGCCAGCAAGGCGGCGGTGCTCATGGATTCGCTGATGCGCAACCACCCTTTTATCGATGGCAATAAGCGAGTGGGAATCACGGCCGCCAGCTTGTTCCGGCAATTGAATGGCTACAGATTGACCGCATCCTCTGCCGAAGTCGAACTCTTCACCCTCCAGGTTGCCCGCTCGGAACTGACGCAAGTGCAGATCGCCGCCTGGTTTCGCTCTCACGGCGCCGCAAATTGACCGACCACACCACCTATCTTTTCCCTTTCACCCAGCATTGCGGCTCCGATGACATGCCTCGGGGCCAGGCTGCCTCGCCCCGTTTGTGGTATCATGGCTCGTAACATACGATTGAGCGCGACCTGTTCTGTGATCGTGAAACTATGTCGCAAACGAACGCCACAGGAACACACCCTGTTCGCTACACTCCCTCTCCAACCGTCGAAACGCTACGCGAGGCAGCGCCCAGCTTTTGGGCGGATTTGACTCGCGCACACATGATATTGCAGGAGGCGGGGTGTACTGATATCTACGTCTTTGGGTCGCTGGTTAGCGGGCGGGCGCGTTCGGATTCAGATATCGATTTAGCGGTGCGGGGTTGCCCTAAAGGTAAGTTCTTCCATTTGCTTGGACAGCTCATGTTCCAGTTGGAGCATCCTGTGGATTTAGTCGATCTTGATGGGAATCACTCGTTTGCCGAATTCCTGGAGAGAGAAGGGGGCCTGGTGCGAATTGAATGAGAAATTTGTATCTCAGATTCGTTTTGAAGTTGGGGAAATCGAACACCTGATCGTCGCCTATGCAGAGTTGCTGGCGACATCTGTCAGCACGATGCCAGATCAGGTGCACCTTGCTGCTTTGGCGGCAGTCTTGCATTCGTTTTATTCTGGCGTGGAGCGGATTTTTCTGACCATCGCCAATTCGATTGATGGCATGACGCCTACAGGACAGCAGTGGCATCGTGATTTGCTCGCACAAATGACCATTGCCACTCGACATCGTCAGTCGGTTTTGTCAACTGGAGCAGCGGCGCACTTACGCGACTACTTGGCATTTCGTCACTTCTTCCGACATACGTACTCGTTCTATCTGGATTGGGATGAGATGGCAGAACTTGTGCGAATGCTACCAGCGGTTTGGGCAGAGACGAAAGGGGACATCGAACACTTTCTCACAACGATTGATCTACCACACAGGCCGTGAGAGTGGACCACACCACCTACCTCTCCCCCTTCACCTGGCGCTACCACGTCTTTGCGATGCCCAATTTCTTGCGACTTGCCCTCTAAAACTTGGTGTGCTAACCTGCATTTCAGGAGACTCAACTATGATCAACCAGGTGACACTCACTTCGCCGCGGCAGCGCCCACTCAAACCACTCATCGAAGCGGCGTTGAACAGCGAGATGCGACTTCTGCAAACCGCCATCCAACGCACCGAACGACATCTGCAGGAATTCGAGGTCGCTTATGGCATGACGAGTGACGAATTTGTGCGGCGTTTTGAAAACGATGACTTGCCAGAAACGCTCGACTTCGTCGACTGGATCGGCGAGTATCGGCTCTTGAACCGGTTGAGCGATAAAGCAGATGCCTTCATGGAGATCAAGTTTGCTCATTGACGTCTACTTTCGCCAGATCGCCGAGCTAATCGAAAATTGTGCGATCGTGCAGTCAGCGAATGTCGCCTACGACAAACGGGGCAGGTATGAGGGATATATACGCGGGGAAATCTATTTTGTCGATGGCTCAGTTCTCCATCTTCGTGAATTCATCGATGTGGAATCCGAGGTGGAGCGCCTTACCTATGCCTACCAATACATGAACGCCAACCAGGCATTGATATTTCGCTATGACAACACGGGGCACCATCGGAGACTTCTGTTGCCCACCCATCCCCATCACAAGCATGTTGGTGGCGAGACCACCGTGATTGCCTCGTCCGCGCCTCATCTCGCCGAAGTGCTCGATGAAATCCTGATGTCAATGACCTGGACCTGATGACCGACCACACCACCTACCTCTCCCCCTTCACCTGGCGCTGCGGCTCCGACGACATGCGCCAGATTTTCTCCGAAATCCATCGCCGCAAGCTGTGGCGGCGGATTTGGGTGGCGCTCTCGCCCAGACCCTGCAAGATTTGGGGGTCGATTGGGAAGAAATCCGCCGGGCGCGGGCCTACATCCACCGCCTGAGCAAACTGGCCGGGATCAAAGTCGATTACGTGTCCGTCGGGCCAGAGCGGGAGCAGATGTTTGCGGTTTGAGCATCTAAATCATAGGTTTACCAGATAGCAATTCTTTTCACCAAGGAGCCTTCATTTCGTGGATATTTCCCCTTACGGCGTCCCTCAAAACCGTCGCCATCGCGTGCTGGCGGCCATCCGGCACGAAGAAACCGACTACACACCCTACAACTTTCACTCCATCCCCATGGTCTACCACGCCATCCGGGATTACTACGGCCTGCGGGATAGCGAGGAAGTGGCGGATTTCATCGGCAACCACGTCGTCAAGATTGGCACCGACTTCAACTACAACCCCTGGGCCAGCGAGATCAAACAGCTCGACCTGACCCCCAGCGGCGGCCCTGTCCACACCAATCTCGACGCCAAAGGCGAGCTGCACATGGACGAATTTGGCTGCGTGTGGGACCGGCAGTCGGGCATGCCCCACCCCGTGGCCTATCCCATCGCTGATGACCACCGCAAGCTGGAGAGCTACCAGATGCCTGACCCCCACCGTCAGGGTCGTTTCGACCAGGCCCAAGCCCTGGCCGACCGCTGGCGCGACAAAGCCTTCATCTTTGGCAAGCTGGGCATGGTGATGTTCGAACGCGCCTGGAGCATTCGCAGCATGCCGCAACTGATGATGGACATGAAAAAACGCCCGGAATTCGTCCACGAGCTGATGGATCGCATCCTCTATGAGTGGGATT
The DNA here is from genome assembly GCA_041918515.1 of Chloroflexota bacterium. GTDB lineage: Bacteria > Chloroflexota > Anaerolineae > J102 > J102 > SSF26. Next base: position 49,677 of record JAYRVO010000064.1, read on the forward strand.
TGCCCATCATCGACCTGCAATGCGACATCGGCATCGACGGCATGTACTTCGCCGATGATTGGGGCACCTCGGCCGGCCTCATGTTCAGCCCCGACTATTGGCGCACCTTCATCAAGCCCCGGCTGGCCGTCATCTTCAATCGCTGTCACCAGAACGGCGTCTACGTCGGCCTGCACTCCGACGGCAAGATCGCCCCGCTCTTCCCCGAACTGATCGAGATTGGGCTGGACATCTTCAATCCCCTGGAGCCGGCGGCCATGGACCGGCTGGAAATAAAGCAGCTGTACGGCGACAAACTCACCTTCTACGGCGGGCTGGATGTCGAGCACACCATGCCCTTCGGCACAGCCGAAGACGTGCGCCAGGAAACGCGCTGGCTGGTGGAGAACCTGGGCAAAGGCGGCGGCTACATCCTGCAGACCAGCCATCAGGTGCTGTGGGACACGCCGATGGCGAATATCGTCGCCTACATCGAGGAGGTGCGGGCGATGGCAGGGTTGGAGACGCCGCGGGTAAACTCGTGATGATGCTTGTAGTAACGACTTTAGTCGTTAACGATCATATGAACGACTAAAGTCGTTACTACGAACTTTCGTCTTGCTTATCTTTTTCTATAGCTACCTCGTTATTCGACGTTTCTGCTGGTTTCCATATGCCTCTTGGCTGCAATCGCTGCATTTGCTCGATGATAGCGACCTTCTCTTCCCAGGACAAAGCCGACAAGGCGCGCCTTCGTTCCGCTTTGGCGGCCAGGATGGCGGAAATGTCATAGTAGGCTTTCTCCATACTTGCTCCTTGTTCAGTCCTCGGTCAGAAACCGTCGCCGGAAATTCTCCCATCGCCCCATAAGTTCATGGCGAAGCAGGATGGCCCGCAGTTTCTCTTGATCCAGCACCTGCGCCTCAAGAAATTGGAGCAATCGAGCGTGGTCTTTCGGACGACCGGTCTGTAACATGATGGCCGCCAAGTGTTCGGCAGTAAAAACACGAGTCGGGGTCGAGCCGAAGTTCACCGAAATAGCTTGCTCCATCGCTTCCTCTGTCAGCGGGTTGAAGACCGGCAGGAATTGGATCGGCCAACCTTCGACGATGATCGCTTCTCCCTGCGGAACATAGCCACGCTCGCTCAAGTAACGATAAATGGGACTGAGTGAAACTAGGCCAACTGGCAGTATGGGGAAGAATACAAAAACGTCGAGATCAAAGGTCTGGACGGGTTCGATATAAAAGGTGGCGGCCACTGCTCCACCAATAGCATAGTGCTTGATGATCCCTTCGCTTTGCATGAGGTTGATGATGGCCAAAGTTCGTTCCATAGTGGGAGTATAGCGCCTGCGCCTTCTCTTGAACAAGCTCATCCAAACAGGTCACATATGCGAGTTTTGACAGCGGCAATCAGAGAAGGGCGCTCGCCTGTCGCACTCCACCCTCCCGGTCTGGGGACGGCGGGGCTTGCCGCGTGTCGCTATGTTCGTCTTGGGTAAGCGTCCAGAGATAGAGGACAACGAGAGCAATGATGATGAGAACAATCATGGGGATCTCCGAAGCAGTGGCGGGGATGAACGACGTCAGATTGATTCTGACAGGCCAAAGTGAACATAGCTTGAAAACGGAGAGCAGCTTGCGTGACAGTTCTTTCACCTGACCAACATCGTTGCCGGATGCGTCGCCTGTTTCCTCGACGGCGACGTTATCTCACAAAATTTCTTCAAAATAATTAGAAAATACCTTGACAAAATCTTTTATACATGCTATCATCCAGCTATGACATCAACCCCGCGCTCGCGGTCGCGGTCGTGGCCACGACCGCGAAGCTTTGCCCGACTGGCAAGAGCGTCCCCGCCGACTACTTGATTACGAAACACGATGACCTTACAACCTGATACGACTCGCACTCCGACGCCGCCCCGACGCCATCTGCTGCGCTGGACCCTCCTGGCAGCACTTGTCATCCTCCTTGTCGCCATCAGCGGCTTTCTCGTCTGGGCCATGACCCCGCTTGGCCCCGCGCCCGCGGCCCTGGCCGCTCTGCAATCTGACGCCCAAGTGACCGTCGAGCAAAACGACTGGCTGGTCTTCAAGCCAAGTACGACCTCGCCCACGACCGGCCTCGTCTTCTACCCCGGCGGTCGCGTCGACTACCGCTCCTATGCTCCCCAGATGCATGACATTGCGGCCCAAGGTTATCTGGTCATCATCGCGCCCATGCCCCTCAGCCTGGCAGTCTTCGCTCCTGGCCAAGCCGCCGACATCATCGCCGCCCATCCTGAGATCGAACATTGGGCCATTGCGGGCCATTCGTTGGGCGGCGCCATGGCGGCCAACTTCATCTACACTCACCCTCAAGCTGCTGAAGGCCTGGCTCTATGGGCGGCCTACCCTGCCGACAACAACAGCTTGGCCAGCCACATCCTGCCCGTCACCTCCATCTACGGCACGAACGACGGCGCCGCCGCAACCCTGGCAGCCTCCCGCACGCTTTTGCCGCCCCAAACCCGCTGGATAGTTATCACTGGCGGCAACCACGCCCAATTCGGCAGCTATGGCGCCCAGCCCGGCGACGGAGTAGCGGCCATCTCCGCCGAGGAACAACGCCGCCAAACAGTGGGCGCCACCGTCGAACTGCTGGCCAGTATCAGCGCCCAATAGACCAAACCCCACGGCCATGACCGCTGCTCTTCGGCCACGAAGAACAGCGCCGGAAGCGACCCTCGCCACCTGCATGACCAACACTCCCCCTCGCTGCCATGTACGAAACTCTCACCGCCCCTGACTTCACCCTCCAAACCTCCGACGGACAAACCTTTCGGCTCTCCGCCCAACAGGGCCAGCAACACACCGTTCTCGTCTTCAATCGCGGCTTCACCTGACCGCACTGCCGTCGGCATATGGCGCAGTTGCGTCAAGACTATACGAAATTTACGAGTAAACACGCCGAGATCGTCGTTGTGGGGCCAGAAGACAGGCGAACCTTCACGTATGTCTGGAACAAAGAACGCTACCCCTTTGTCGGACTGCCCGATCCTACTCACACCGTCGCCGACCTCTACGGACAACAAGTCAAGCTCCTCAAATTCGGGCGCATGCCCTCCCTCGTGGTCATCGACAAACGCGGACAAATCCGCTATCGGCACTATGCCGACTCGATGAGCGACATCCCTCCCAACGACGAAATCCTGGCCGTACTGGATGAACTCAACCGGGCGGATGATCCTACATAAGCCACAACGCACTGCTCAAATGACCCCACAACCTGGCCTCGTACTCCTCTTCGGCTCTGGCGAGACCGCCCACAGCGGGCACAAAACCTGGGATTGGCTTCTCCGTCGCCTCCCCCCCTCGCCCAATCTGGCCATCCTCGAAACTCCCGCCGGCTTCCAGCCCAACTCCGCCCTGGTCGCTGGCGAGATCGCCGCCTTCCTGGAACACCACCTGCGCAACTACGCCCCGCGCGCCACCGTCATCCCCGCCCGCAGGCGCGCCACCCCCTTCAGCCCCGATGACCCCGCCATCGTCGCGCCACTGTGTCTCGCCGACGCCATCTTTCTCGGCCCCGGCAGCCCCACCTATGCCGTGCGCCAACTACGCGACAGCCTGGCCTGGCGCTTCCTTGTAGCCCGCCATCGGTTGGGCGCACCCATCGTGTTCGCCAGCGCCGCCGCCCTTGCCGCCAGCACCCACACCCTCCCCGTCTACGAAATTTACAAGGCGGGAGAAGAACTGCATTGGCAGCCGGGCCTTGATTTCTTGCAACCATTTGGCCTCGACCTTACCTTCATCCCGCACTGGAACAACCAGGAAGGCGGCGCCAACTTGGACACCAGCCGCTGCTTCATGGGTCAGGAGCGCTTTGCCGCCCTCCAAGCCCTTCTTCCCACCGACGCCATCATCGTCGGCATCGACGAACACACCGCCTTGATCCTCGATCTGGCTGCGGAGGAGGCCAGGGTGCAGGGGCGAGGCGCCGTCACCCTGGTGAGAGGCTGCCAGACAACCATCTATCCCAGCGGCGCCCGCTTTCCTCTGCGCAGATTGGGTGACTATCAGGCCGTGCGCTTGCCCGACCTCAGCGAGAATCTACCCTTCGATCTCCGGCCCTCGCCTTCGACGCCATCCCCTCCCCCGCCCGATGTGCTTGCGCTCGTCGAAGCGCGCGAAAGCGCACGCCAGCAGAGCGACTGGGCGCGCGCCGACGCTCTGCGCAGCCAGGTGCAGGCGCGCGGTTGGCACATCCGTGACACCGCCGCGGGGCCTGCACTCAGCCCGGTCGTTTAGCACCGCCCACGCAATGACTCGTTTGGCGTCGTCAGAAATCCATGCTATACTCGCCGCCAACTGTGAAAGAGCGCCACGAAACAGGCATCACTCCTCTTCACAGCCTTGCTGAAACCGCATTTGTGGTGATTTGGCTTGCTGTTCTGTCGCAAGCCGCCAATCGAACATGGCATGATGCCCGGAATTATGCCCGCTCTGGGGGTGGTTGGTTGTAGATTTGGGTGAGACCGATCCCAGGGTGAAGAAAACGCTGGTCGTTCTGGTTCAGCGCACAAGGAGGCACAAAAAAGCGATAGAGATCGATAGTCCTACATTCGCCGTCATAGACTTCCCCGCTCTTTCTTCATCACACTCCGAAGGAGGATAACGTGAACAAACCGCAAGTCGACAAGAAGCAGATGGAGACCATCCATCCTGCTATCCCGGCCGCCTACGAACAATTGGAGCAGGGCCGTATCTCTCGCCGCGAGTTCCTGCGCTTTGCTACTTTGCTAGGCATGTCTGTCGGCGCCGCCAGCTTCGCTGCCGCCTGCGCAGGGGGAGGCGCTGCCCCTGCTGCCACAGTCGCCCCTGCTGCCACCGCCGCTCCTGCCGCCACCGCGGTCCCGGCTGCCTCGGCCATCAAGCGCGGGGGTGTGTGGACGTGCTCGATGCAGCTCCAATTGCTCGACCATCCCGCTCGCCTTTCCTGGGTGGAAGGCGCCAACATCGTGCGCCAGACCAACGAATATCTGACCGAGACCGGCCCCGACAACATCACCCGGCCCTATCTGCTGGACAAATGGACCGCCAGCGATGATGTCAAGACCTGGGACCTGTTCCTGAAGAAGGGGATCAAGTTCAACAATGGGGACGAGCTAACCGCCGATGACGTCATCTTTACTTTTGGGGAATGGCTGAACCCTGATGTAGGTTCGTCGATGTTTGGTTTGCTTTCCTACCTCTATGTCCTCGATGCCGAGGGCAAGAACATCACGAAGGGTGGCATGACAAACATCGAGAAGGTCGATGATTATCACATCCGCCTGCATCTAGAGTCGGCCAACATCGCCATCCCCGAACACCTCTTCCACTATCCCGCTGTGATCCTGCACCGCAAATTCCAGGGCGACATCGTCAAGGAGCCGGTGGGCACAGGGGCGTTCACGCTCGAAGAATACGCTGAGGGTGAGCGCGCCCGCTTCAAGCGTCGTGCCGACTATTGGCAGATGGGCGAGGATGGGCAATCGTTGCCCTATTTGGACGAGCTGATCTTTGTTCATACTGACAAGGACGCTGGCGTCGCCGCCCTGCAGTCGGGCCAGGTGGATACCATGTACGACCCGCGTCCACAGGATTTCCAGGCGCTCAAGGAGAACGCCAGTCTGGCCGTATATCCTGCCAGCACAGCCCAGGCGCTGATCTTGCGTATGCGCGTGGACATGGATCCTTGGTCGGACGTGCGCGTGCGCACCGCCCTCAAGCTGTGCCAGGATCGCCAGAAAATCATGGATCTGGCCTACTTCGGTCAAGGCGACCTCTCCATCGACGCCCACGTGGCCCCGGCTCATCCCGAATACTGCGAGCGACCCATCCCAGCCTATGATGTGGCCGCGGCCAAGGCCCTATTGGAGGAATACGCCAAAGAAAAGGGCGTCACGCTGCCTCTAAAAGTCTCGTTGGCCACCAAGAACGATCAGAACGAACCAGAGATCGCTCAGGCCCTCAAAGAACTGGCTGCCCCTGCCGGCTTCGAGATCGAACTTGACATCACCGAACCAGGTGGTTACTGGGACCGTTGGACCGAGGTGCCCTTGGGCATTACTTCGTGGACCCACCGACCGCTTGGCACCATGGTGCTACCACTGGCCTACACCAAGGAATCGATCGGCGCCTGGAACGAGACCCGCTGGTACGATGACGAGTTCGGAACTATCCTCAAGCAGGCTGAAGGTACGCTGGATGTGGAAAAGCGCCGCGCCCTCTTCTGCCAGCTCGAGGACATCATGCAGGAACGCGGGCCTATCGGCAACGCCTTCTGGAAGAAGATATGGAACATCACCAACAAAAAATTCCATAACGTGGTTGGACATCCCACAGCCTACTACCTGATGAACACCGTCTGGAAAGAAGCATAGTTTGGCGTATAGCGTATTTCGTATTACGTGTTCCGTAGCAATCACCCTGAGAGATACGAAATACGTAATACGGGATAAAATTATTGCGTATTGCGTATTTCGTAGGAATAACGCACCATTCCAAGAAATACGCAATACGTAATACGCAACACGCAATACAACCCCTCCTCCAGGAGACACACTCATGGCGCGATTTCTGCTGCGCAGCGTTCTTTCGACTATTGTCACCATGCTGATCGTCTCCATCACCCTCTTCTTCTTCCTGGAAGTGGGGTCAGGAGACATCACGGTGAAGCTCCTGGGCATCGAATCGACGCCGGAACAGCGCGCCTCCTATCGGGCGCAGTTGGGCCTCAATGCCCCGGCCTGGCAGCGCTATCTCGATTGGCTGATCGGCAGCGATTGGCGAGTCAAGCGTCAGGTGGGGCATCGATTGGTCACGACCAAGAATCCGCAGACGGGCGAGGCAGAGTGGTGGGTCGAGGAGAACGGTGCGCTGGTGCGCTGGGAAATGAAGAATGGGGAAATGATAGTTTTCCGACGACAAGCAGACGGCACAGCCAGCCAAGAGCCGGCCACAGTTACGTGGATCACGAATGAAAAAGGCGAGCAGATCTTTTGGGGCGTCAACACCGACAACAGCGCCGTGATGTGGGTGAAAGGATCGGGAGAGACGGTGTGGGTGCGCACGAAAGCTGGGTTTCGCAAAGAAGGCGATGGCCCGCGCGAGTATATCCCGTTGCGTAAAGGCTTGATCCGCCTTGATGCCGGTAAATCCTTGCAGACGGGACGCCCCGTGGCGGTCACCCTGTTCCCGCGCGTCCGCAACACCCTGGTGTTGGCCGCCGTCGCCTTTCTCATCGTCATGCCTTTGGCCCTCATTCTTGGCGTCGTGGCTGGCACCAACGAGGGCAAGCCCACCGATCGCACCATCTCCATCGGCGGCCTGGCGCTGACAGCTACGCCCGAGTTCGTCACCGGCATTTTCCTCATCCTCATTTTCGGCGTGTGGCTCAAGATATTTCCCGCTGTCGCCATTTTTACCAGCGCCAACGCTATTTTCGAAAACCCGAAGCTGCTGGTTCTGCCCGTGCTGACGCTCACCGCCGCTGAATTGGGCTATGTGGCGCGCATGACCCGCGCCAGCATGGTCGAGGTGATGGATACCGCCTACATCCGCACCGCCATCATCAAGGGCATGCCCCGCCGCCGGGTGATCATGAACCACGCCCTGCGCAATGCTTTGTTGGCCCCCATCACCATCATCATGCTGCATGTCAACTGGCTGATCGGCGGCGTCGTGGTGGTTGAGTCGATCTTCGGCTATCCTGGCCTGGGCACGTATATCTATCAATCGGCCATCTTCGGCGACATCAACGCCGTCGAAGCCGCCGCCATGCTCATGGTCATCATCGCTGTCATCACGCGTCTGCTGGGTGATTTTGCGTATACGATGTTGAATCCGCGCATTCGGTATTCGTAAGTAGAGATTAGAGATTAGAGATTGCAATCTCCAATCTCTAATCTCTAATCCCCAATAACCAATCTCCAATAACCAATAACCACCATGGCCCTCGCCCAACCCCTCGCCTCTTCGTCGCCCCGCCCATCCCGTTGGCAACGGACGTGGAAGAGCCTGTCCATCGTTTTCGAGTCGCGCGTCGCCACCGTTGGCCTGGTCATCGTCGTCTTTTGGTTTACGGTCGGCATCCTCTCGCTGTTCTGGACGCCGGCCCTGCCCAATGCCCAGCTTTTCAAGCCGAACCTCAAGCCAAATGTCGTTAACTGGCTGGGGACGGACAACCTGGGCCGCGACGTGACCTCGCGCCTGATGGTGGGCACGCAAGTGATCTTGTTGAAAACCCGGTTGCCCGGAGAGAGGGGCATCGTCATCCCCGGCGGAGTGGCGCTGTGGGGCGTGTTCGGCGCGCTGGTGCTCGGCTCCATCCTCGGCCTGAACGCTGGCTATCGTGGCGGGTGGTGGGATCAGAGCATCATGCAAGTGCTCGATGCTTTGGTGGCATTTCCGGCCATCGTGCTCTATCTCGTCATCATCACGGCCTTCAGCCAGGGCGATCTCGTGGTGATCTTCGCTATCACGATCACCGGCGCGCCCGGCATGGCGCGCTTGGTGCGCAGCCTTACGCTCGATATCAAAACGCGCGACTACATTCGCGCCGCCGAGACGCGTGGCGAACGTTTGGGCTGGATCATGTTCCGCGAGATCCTGCCCAATGCCCGCGGCCCACTGCTGGTGGATGCCACCCTGCGCGTGGGCTACGCCATCTTCGCTATCGGCACCCTGGGTTTTTTGGGCGTGGGCTTACCCCCGCCCGACCCCGATTGGGGCAGTATGGTCAACGACGCCCGTCGCTATATCTTCGCCAATGCCTGGGGCGTCATCCCGCCTTCGGTTGCCATCGCCTCTCTGGTCATCGGTCTGAACCTTTTGGCCGACGGCCTGCGCGAGGAACTAGCGCGCTATCAGAGATAGACGAGGCTGGACGAAGATAGACGAAAGTTGACGAAAACGCGCGCACCCGCCCTCCGCCCCCTGCCCTCTGATCTCTGATTTCTGACCTCTGATTTCTGATCTCCGCCCACATGACCGCACCGACACTGAATTGGACCATGCAAGAAGAACCTCGCGACCGCGGCGGCCCCATCCTCAAGATCGAGAACCTGGCTGTCGCCTACAAAATCCGTGGCGGCGAAATCGAAGCCGTGCAGGACGTATCCTTCGAGATTCACCGCGGCGAAAACCACGGCATCGTCGGCGAGTCGGGCTGCGGCAAGAGCACCGTGGCTTGGGCTATTCTCAATTTCTTGGGCGCCAACGGCTACATCAAGCGCGGCTCGGTCAAATTCTTGGGCCAGGAATGGGCGGGCAAGAGCGAAGAGGAACTCCGCCGGCTGCGAGGAGACCAGATCGCCATGGTTTTTCAAGACCCGATGCAGGCGCTGAACCCTTCGATGCGCATCGGTGAGCAGATGAAAGAAGTGCTCATGGTGCACCGCGGCGTCACCGCCGAAGAGGCCGAGGATCGCTGCATCAAAATGCTGGAGCGGGTGTACATGCCCGACCCGGCCAACGTCCTGCGGCGCTACCCCCACCAGATTTCCGGTGGACAGCAGCAGCGCATCGTCATCGCCACCGCCTTGCTCAACAACCCTGCCCTGCTGATCATGGACGAGCCGACCACCGCCCTCGATGTCACCGTAGAGGCGGCTGTGCTCGATCTGATCGCCGATTTGCAACGCGATTTCGACACCGCCATCATGTTCATCACCCATAACCTCGGCGTGGTCGCTCGCGTCTGCGACAAGGTGGGGGTCATGTATGCGGGCGAGATGGTGGAGCGGGGAACGGTGCAGCAAATCTTCAAACAGCCCCAACACCCCTACACCCAGGGCCTCATGCGCTGCCTGCCCCGCCTGGGCAAAGACAAAGCCAGCAGCGTGCTCTATCCCATCCCTGGCCGCGTGCCCCCGCCCCATGCTCGCCCCGCTGGCTGCATCTTCAGCCCTCGCTGCGACTACGTCCAGGCTCGCTGCCAGGAAGAACGCCCCAAAGTGCGCCAACTCCCCAACGCCGTGCAGGTGCGTTGCCATTTTGCCGAGGAAATCGACCCAGGGCGCTGGCAGCCACCGGCCGCGTTGGGCGCCGATCTCTCGCAACCCGCCGCGATCCCGGCGGCCACGTCTGGCGAAACCATCCTCAAGATCGATAGCCTGCAAAAGCACTATCCGGTGGTGGGCAACTCGCTGCAGGACGTGCTGGGGCGGGGGCAGAAACGCTTCGTCAAAGCGGTGGAAGGCGCTTCCTTCTCGGTGCCCAAAGGACGGACGCTTGGCATTGTGGGCGAGTCGGGCTGCGGCAAGAGCACTTTGGTCAAAACCATCATCGGCCTGGAAAGCCCAACCGCCGGCAAAATGGAGTTCATGGGCTTCGACATCACCAACGAACTCTCGAAGCGGGATGTCAAGATCATCCAGGAACTGCAAATGGTCTTCCAGAACCCGGATTCGACCATGAATCCATCGTACACCGTCGGCCAGCAGATCGGGCGGCCCATGCTGCGTTTCGGCGTCGCCTCCAAGAACGAGGTGCGGGACAAAGTGGTGCAGATTTTACAGGCCGTGCGCTTGGGCGAGAACTACTTCGACCGCCTGCCCCGCCAACTCAGCGGCGGCGAAAAACAGCGCGTCGGCATCGCCCGTGCTTTGGCCTCTCGCCCCGACCTGGTGCTGTGCGATGAGCCTGTCAGCGCCCTCGATGTCTCGGTGCAAGCGGCCATCCTCAACCTGCTGCTGGATGTGCAGCGGGAATTTGGCACTACCCTCATCTTCATCGCCCACGATCTCAGCGTCGTCCGCTTCTTCTCGGACGATGTGGCGGTGATGTATCTGGGCCAGATCATGGAGATCGGCCCCGCCGAAGCCATCTACGCCCCGCCCTACCATCCCTACACCGAGGCCCTGCTCTCGGCCGTACCCATCCCCGACCCCACCATCCAGCAAAAACGCATCCGGCTGGAAGGGAATGTGCCCAGCGCGCTCAATCCGCCCAACGGCTGCCGCTTCCACACCCGCTGCCCTCGGCGTCAGCTTCTGCCCGAAGGCGGAAAAATTTGCGAAACCGTCATCCCGCCCTGGCAAGAGACCAGCGACGGCCATCGCATCTTCTGCCACATCCCGCTGAATACATTGCGCACTTTCGATCCCGTCATCACTTCCTCTGCCACAGCGAGTTGAAAACATGCTCGTCCAAGATTGCATGACCCGCCACCCCATTCTGATCTCGGCCAAAACGCCCGCTGCCGAAGCGCAGCAGATCATGGTCGAAAACAATGTCCGCCATCTCCCGGTCGTGAGCGACGGCAAGCGCCTTGTCGGTCTGGTAACCCGGCAATGCCTGACTATCAAGCCTGACGCGCTGGCAAGCCTGAACGTTTGGGAGATCTCGCGCTATCTGGCCAACATGACAGTGGATCGGGTGATGGTGAAAGCCGAGCACACCATCACCATCGGCCGCGACCGTACGGTCGAGCGGGCGGCGAAAGTGATGACCGAACACAAGATCGGCTGCCTGCCCGTGATCGAAGATGATGTGGTGATCGGCATTCTCTCCGAGACCGATCTGCTGCGGGCGTTCCAGGAGATGTTAGGCATCCGCTCCGAGGGCATTCGCGTCACCGTGCGCGTGCCTGACCGCAAAGGCGAATTCGCCAAGATTTTCGGGGTGGTGGCGGCGCACGGCTGGGGCATCATGGGCGTGGGCAGCTTCCCGTCTCGGCGCGCGCCTGGGTTCTACGATATGGTGCTCAAAATCACGGAGGTCACGAAGGAGGAAGTCATTTCCGCCTTGAGCGCGATTCCCGAACAGGAGATCGTGGACGTGCGGACGGCAGTGTAGGTCTCGGTTAGCCGATAGGCTTCGTCGCGAGCTCAGCCGAGCGGTATCCCCAAAGCCTTGATCTTGTCGGTCAGGTTTCGCTTGGCCAACGCCAGCAGGCTGATGGGCAGGTGCTCGATGATGACATAGCCGCCGGGCAGCGTTTCGTGCGCGCGCCGGAGCACAGTGTCCACATCCATCATGCCTGTCCCCACCACCGTCTCGGAGATATGGAGGACGAAACGGTCTTCGAGATAGAAATCCTTGACATGCACGGTGTCGGCGAAGGGGCCGAGCAAATCGAACATTTCGTGGATCATGGGCGCGGGGTTGCAGGCGATCTGCAGATCGGCGACAAAATTGACGGGATCGAGGTTCACCTTCAGCCGGTCGGAGCCGATACGGTCGATGATGCGACGAACGGTGGGGGCGTCTTTGAGCAAGGTGGTCTGGTGGACTTCCAGGATGATATCGATGCCGTAATCGTTGGCTGTCTCCAGAATTTCGGCCAGGCTGCGGACGAAGCGGTCTTCAGTTTCAGGCTTGTAGTTGTCGGGATGGGGCCACCAATCGCCGCGCGGGTTGAGACTGGTGGGGCGTATGCCTGAGCCGGGGACGCCCAGTTTGGCCGCCAGCTTCACGCTCGCGCGCGCCTGCGCCACGCCAGCCTGGCGCACGCTCTCGTCGGGGGTGATGAGGCAAGGGTAGAGCGGCCACAGTTGTAGGAATTCCAGGCCCTGGTCGGCAAAGGCGGCCTTGACGTTGGCGATGGTGCGCTCGGAGATGGTCTCAGCGGGAGCGGTCAGGTGTGCGCCGAGGCCGTGGAAGCCAAGTTCGGCGGCAAAACGAATGTTGTTGTAGTCGACGTCGGTCAGATCGCCGACGATCAGGCCCAAGGCGCCAATTTTCATAACGATTCCTCATTCGTGCTGGCGGCCAGCGACGCGATCGACGAACACCCCTGCCAGGCCGGTGTAGGCATCGGGGTTCAGCATGGCGTCGATCTCGGCCGCTGTGAGGTGGGTGGTGACGTGCTCGTCGGCCAGAAGCAGGTCGCGCAAGGGCCGGCCTTGCTCGAAGGCCAGCATCGAGGCTGCGTGCACGACTTCATGGGCTTGCTGGCGGCCCAGGTGCTCGCCCAGTTTCAGCATGACGGCCTCGGAGAGCGGCAGGCCCAGCAACTGATCGAGGTTGCGGCGCATGCGGTCGGGGTAGACGATGAGGCCGCTGATGGCGCGCAGGGTGTGGGCGACCGCCCCTCCCGTAAGAATGCTGGCTTCGGGGATGACGGCCCACTCGATGTGCATCGACGACCAATCCCGCTCGTGCTCAGCCTCCATGGCTGCCAACAGTGCCGGCGTCAACCCGCGCACGAGGCGCGCCTGGGCCATGATGCCTTCGCACAGCATGGGGTTGCGCTTGTGCGGCATGGTGCTGGACCCCACCTTGCCGCGCTGATAAGGTTCTTCGACCTCAGCTACTTCTGATTTTTGCAGCAATATGATCTCGTGGGCGATCTTGCCCATGGTGGCAGCCACCAAAGCCAGGACGGAGACGTACTCGGCCATGCGGTCGCGGGCGGGATGCCAACAGATGTCGGGGGTTCCCAAGCCCAGATCGGCCATCAGGCGTTGTTGGATGTCCAGCCCGATCTCGCCCACCGAGGCCAGCGTGCCGGAGGCCCCGGCGAATTCGCCGACGAAGAGGCGCGGGGCCATCTCTTCCATGCGGGTGATGTGCCTCTGCACCTCGGATAGCCAGATGGCGACTTTGTAGCCGAAGGTGATGGGGGTGGCGTGTTGGCCGTGTGTGCGTCCCGGCATCAGGGTGTCGCGATGACGGCGGGCTAGATCGGTCAATGCCGTGGCCAGGGCCTGCAGGTCGCGCAGGATGATGGCGTGGGCGCGCTTCATCTGCAAGATGAGGCCGGTGTCGGCCACGTCCTGCGTGGTGGCGCCCCAATGCACCCAGCCGCCAGCATCGCCGGCGCAGCGGGCCGAGAGCTGCCAGATGAGGGGGACCAGCTCGTGAGTGGTTTGGTCGATGCCGCGTTTGAGTGCGACGAAGTCGATGTTCTCCGCCGCGAAAGCCCGCGCCTGGCGCGTGATCTCTTGCGCGGCGGCGGCGGGGATCAGGCCAACGGCAGCTTCGGCGCGGGCCAGCGCGGCTTCGAAATCGAGCCAGGACTGCACCATGGCTTCGTCGCTGAAGGCGCGGCGCAATTCCTCGGTGCCGTACATGTCTTGAAAGAGGAGGGAATCGATGACGTGGGAGGGCATGATGGCGATGTGCTTTTTAGAGCAGGGTGTCAAAGTCGAGCAGGCTTTCGACCTTGTAGCCAGAAGCGGCGTCGGCCGCGCGCAGGGCGGCGATGATGTCGAAGGTCTGGGTGATGGCTTCGTCCCGAGGCTTCGTCCCGAGGCTCAGCCCGAGGGGCTCAGCCCGAGGGGCAGGAGCGGCGGGGGCGAGGTCGGGCGTCGCGGTCATTCCAACGGCGGCGATGGCGAAGAGGCCGTGCAGCAAGTCGGCAAAGGCTTGTTTGTTGTACCAGAGAACGCCGCCGTAACGATTGATCTGCAAGAAGTTGCGCACATCGACGTCGCGCAGGAGGGTCTCCAAGAGTTGGCGGGCGCGTGAGCGGGCCGGCGCCAGCGGCAACGCGGGCGAGCGGAACCAGTCCTGATGGCTGACGAGCGCCTTCAACAAAGCGACAGTGCGGTTGGGGTCGCTGACGCCCAGTGTGTGCAGGGATTGAGCCGCGAGCTTGCCCAACAGCCATTCGTCGAGCCAGCTGCGCGCGCGGACGGCGAAGTCCTCGTCGCTGACGGTCTTGCCCAAGGCGTGGCTGCAGACCCAAAGGAACAAGCCGCTCCAGGCGTTCAGATCATCGCCCAAACCCTTGTCGAGGAAAGCGGCGATGTCGTTGGAGAGGGCGAGGCGCTCGGCGAGCGCGGGCAGTTGCAGCGCCGCCTCCAGTTCGGCGCGGATGGTTGCAGCCAGCTCGACCAAGTCTGGCCCAGAAACCGCTCGGGCTGAGCCTCGGGACGAAGCCTCCGGTGCTTGCTGTACGATCTCGTCCTCCGTTTCCCCCCCTCCGTCCTTCACTCTCCGTTCTCCGCTCTCCGTTCTCCGCTCTCCGCTCTCCGCTCTCCGCTCTCCGCTCTCCTCGTCGCTGGCCGCCGACAACGCCGCCAAGCGCCGCGCCAGAATGCTCACATCCAGGCCGGGCGCGACGGTCGTCTCGTGGCTGGCCGTCTCGGCGGCCGCGCGCGCGGCAGCAAAGCGACGCACCTCGCGCAGCAGAGTCAGGATCTGGTCGGTGATGGCATCCAGGCGGTCGGTTCGTGCCAATGCTTGGGGCGAGGCATCAGCGTCACGAGCGTTGCCGACTGCCGTCTCGTAAAACCAGCGCAGCGTTTGGGCGTCGATCAGTTGGCGATAGGGGTGGTGAAGCGGCTGCAGGAAAAGCTCTTTCACGGCTTCCGCCACGCTGGGCACGCCCCGCCCAGCCAAATAGGAAGCCAGCTGGCCGTACTGCCGCCACTCGTTATCCGGCGCCTCGCGAAAGTCGATGAAGACATGCCGCTGGTAGGCGCCAAGCTGGATGTACATGCCTTGCTCGGTGACTTCCTGGCAGTTGCGGATGTACTCTTGATCGGTGATGAGGTCGCGGAAGATCACGTAGATGTTGGGGTCGGCGGGCAGGTTCAGGCCCTCGGCCAGCGTCTTCTGCACGAGTTGGCCGCTGCTTTTGTCCAGATAGGCGGCGGAGGTGCGAATCCAGCCGCGCGTGTCGGCGAATTTGTTGTGATACACGACCAGGCTGCGCTGATCCCCAGCGCGGTTGGAGTACGCCAGCACGTTTTCGTCCACCCCACCATCGAAGGCGTAGAAATCGTAGAGCAGGAAATTCTGCACTTCGGCGAACAGGTAACGTCGCTTGAGCAGCGGCGTGATCTCGCGCAGGTGGCGGTCGATAAGCCCTTGATCGGGTTTTTCGTCGTAGTAGGCGCGGCGATATTCCATGCCGTATTTCTCGGTAAAGCCCTCGAACTGGCCATGGCCGAACATGGAGAGGCCGGGCACGGTGGCCATGACGGTGGCGACGCCGAAGTATTTGTCGCCTTTGCCGAATTGCGCCACCGCTGTCTCTTCGTCGGGGTTGCTCATGAAGTTGACATAACGCTTGAGGATTTCGGGGTCGAATTCGACGGTGTTCTTGATCAACTGGCGATATTTGTCGTTGTCCTCGTCCCGCAGCATGTGCATGAAGGCGCTGTTGTAAACGCGATGCATGCCCAATGTGCGTACGAAATAGCCTTCCATCAGCCAAAAGGCTTCGGCCAGGAGAAGGGTGCCGGGCGCTTCGGCGGCCACCCGATCCACCACCTCCCGCCAGAATTCGTTGGGTATGGCGGCGTCGAAATCGGCCTTGGTCATGCTGTGCTCGGCGCGCGAGGCGATGGCCCCGCCCGCGCCCGGCTCCGGGAACCAGAGGCGTTGGATATGGCGCTTGGCCAGGGTCATGGCAGCGTCGAAACGGATGATGGGGAACTGCCGGGCTACATGCAGGATGGTCTGGATGACGGCTTCGCGCACCTCTGGTTTGAGATAGTCGAGCTGGGCGGTGTCGTTCCAGGGCATGGTAGTGCCATCGTTGCCATGATAGATGTAGCGCACATCCCCGGTCCAGCGATCGATGCGTTTGAACACGACGGCGGCGTCGGTGCGGTCGTAGTAGTGGTCTTCAAGGAAGACGCCCACGCGCGCGTCGCCCGACAGGTCAGGACCAGTGAAGGTGTAGGCGGGGTAGGGGGGGCGGTCGAGTTGGAGGAACCAGTCGGGGTGTTGGATCACCCAGCGTGAGTCGATGGCCATGTGGTTGGGGACCATGTCACTGGCCAGGCGGATGCCGCGTTGCCAGACTCGCTGTTTCAAATCGGCCAGGGCGTCGGAGCCGCCCAGATCGGCGGCGATGGCGTAATCGTGAAGCGAGTAGGCTGAGGCTACGGCCTCGGGATTGCCCATCATTTGCTTGATGCGTTGCGAGGCTTGAGAACGCTCCCACAGGCCGATGAGCCAGAGACCAGTGATGCCACGCTCGGCCAGGAGGTCGAGTTCGGCGTCTGGGATGTCGGCAAGGGTGGCGATGGGCCGGTCGTATTGTTTGCTGAGTTGATCGAGCCAGACGTAGGCGTTGCGGGCCAGCAAGACGAGGCGGGGCATCCAATCGGTGTCGGGGCTGTATTGCTCCGGCTCGGCTTCAAGCCCGGCAAAGGCGGCGACCTCGATCGGCCCCGGCCCGAAGAATACCGCTTTCTGTTCTTCGGCGATGAAGTCCAGGCTGGTGAGCAGGTGGTAGAGTTGGGAGCCGATGAGTTGCGGCCAGCGGGTGCGGATGAAGTCCAGTTGCTCGGTGAGCGAATGGGGCGCCGCGGTCATGGGGGCTTGCAGTATGTCGATGAGGTTCGGCTCGCCAGGGCCAAAGCCAGGCTGCCCGACGAAGAACGTTTTAAGCTCGTCGATGATTTGCCGGTAGGCCGTGGCTTGCTCGATATCGGCGTCGTCGAATAGATCGAGGTGGGGCGCAAAAGCCGGGTTGGTGTTTGCCAGCCAAAGCATGAGTAGTTCTTCGAGTTGGATCTCGCGATGGCTGAGATCGCCCGTCCGCCCCTGGAGATAGGCGTCGAGATCAAGTTCGCGTCGATAGACGGCGATGGGTGGGAAGCGGTCGCCGAAGCGCCGGAGTGTGGTCTCGATAGCGTCGGCGCCAAGTTGATCTTGGAGGTGCGTAAGCGCCTGATCGACGATCTGGGGGTTGACTTGTTGTCGGTATTGCGCTATGACCAGGTGCAGGATTTCGTCGATCAGCCCCAAAGCGTTGATCTGACTGGCTGACACGGCCTGCTCGGGGAAGCGGACCAGGTCGCGTTTGTCGTTTATTTTCTGGGCGAAGACGCGGGCGGCGTAGAAATCGGCAAAGATGACGTTGCCGTTGAAGGTGAAGAGGGAGTGATCGAACTGGTAGAGGTCGCGGGCATCGCGGCCGACATGGAATTCGAACATGGTCGCTACCTTTGGGGTGCAGGGGTGGGGCGGGCCAGGATCAGAGCAATTGGCTGATGAAAGCGGCGACGGGGCCGGCGCCGTTGGGTCGTTGGGAGTGCTGGCGGGGTAAAGAGAGCAGGTCGGGGATGCGGGGAATCCAGGCGCCTTCGGCAAAGGCGGCGCCATCGATGGCGAAGCCAGGCATGGAGCGGTCGGCAAAGGTGGCGAAGGTTTCGGATTCACGAAAGTGGGGGCGGGTGACGTAGCCGTAGGGGATGCCGGCGTGGTAGGTTTCGGCCAGGGTGCTGTAGCCCAGTTTGCCGATGAGGGCGTCGGCGGCGTTGACGAGGTCGGGGTGATAAAAGGGGGATTGGGTGGGCAGCAGGAGGATGTTTTCGTTGCGCACCATCGTTTCGCCCACGCCGGGGATGATGAATTGGATGGGGCGCAGTTCGTGCAGGCGGTGGAGGAAGGTGTAGTCCCAAGCGACGCCGCCCATGGTGATGATGACTACGGCGGCCTCCGGTGAGACGCCGAGTTGCTGGCGAATGGTCGCGGCAGGCGTGCGCGGTTCGCGGCTGACGGGCGGAACGGTGAGATCGGCCGCGCAGGGTTGGCAGACGGGTTGGATCTGGATGTGGTGGTCGGCTTGGGCGAAGAGTTGGGCAAAGAGGTCGATGTAGGGCAAAAGGCGGGGTTCGGCGGCCGCGTAGCCGGCGTAGATCCAATCCCAGGTGAAGTTTTCGATGAGGATGGAGGGTAAGCCGGCGGCGCGGGCGACGCTGAGGCCGAGGGGGGAGATGTCGCAGAGTACGAGCGTGCAGCCGAGATCGTGGAGTTGGTCGGCAAGGCGGCTGAGGGAGGCTTCGTCCCGAGGCTTCGTCCCGAGGCTTCGTCGCGAGCGCCCCTCGGCCTGAGACTTCGTCGAGCTCAGTCGAGACGCTCGGGACGAAGGCTCAGCCGAGCGGCTCAGCCCGAGGGGCTCAGCCCGAGGGGCGACAGGGAAGGGGGCGAAGTGAGCCAGTCGCTCCACCGTGGCGGCCGCGTCTTCGATCAGGGCTGTGGTTTGCACCAGGCCGATGTCGGTGAGGAGTTCATGATAGCCAAAGGGCTGGCGCAGGGTCTGGCGGAAGAACCAGGCGGGGACGGTGGTGAAGATTTCGCAGCGGAGGGCCGGGTTTTGCGTCTGGAGGGCGTCCATGACGGCGATGGCCCGCGCGGCGTGGCCGAAGCCGTGGGGGGTGATGAAGTAGGCAATGGTAGATTGCGGATTCACGTTTTACGCCTTACGCCTTACGTTTCACGTCCTGTATAAAGGACCAACCTAGCAGTCAATAACGATCTTTAGCTCTCAGGGACAAGGCTTCGTCGCGAGCGCTCAGCCGAACGGTTTTGGCGCATCGTATCGCCGGGTTGCGTTGGTCGGTGATCACGGCGCCGGCGTCGTCCTTGAGGGTGATGCTGGCCGTCCCCGCCCCGACGTTCACTTCCACCAGGCCGTAGCTGTAGGAATCGAGGTCGCGGCAATCGATGCCGATGAGGTCGAGGGTGGCGTGTAGCTTGGCTACGTATTGGGGGCCGTCGAAGCGCGCCACGGCTTGTTCCAGGGTCAAGGCGGCGATGGGGCCGGTGACGGCTTCGTAGGCGATAGGCTCCGGATCGCTGTATTTGTCGATGTAGACTTCGTTCATCATGTTGGCGTGGGCGTCGGCGGTGAGGAAGATGACGTTGGCGATGTCGTTGCCGCGGATGAAGTCGAGGATTTCGTTGCGTTCGGCGGCATAGCCCTCCCAGCGGTCGTAAGGCCAGGCATAGTATTGCTGGATGGGCGTCTCGTTGATCACGAATTTGAAGCGAGCGGTGGAAGTGCGCAGGGTTTGCTGGAAGGCGAGTTTTTGGGCGGCGCCGAGGAAGGTGCGAGATGGATCGTTGATGGCTTCGCGACAGCCGACGGGCGGGACGGCTGGCAGGCCCAGGAGGAGGCGGGCGGCGGCAGGCAGCGTTGGCGCCAGGTCTTCGACGCCGTTGCCGTCGAGACAGTGGTCGCTGACATCGGCGCTGCGGCACGAGCGTTCATCCAACATGATGAGGTCGGCGTCGCTGCCCCAGTGGAAGACGCGAAAGAGAGGTGGGCCGGCGCAGGCGGTGGTTTCGGCAGCGGGCAAGGTGGGAGCGCGAACGGGCAGGTATTCCAGGAAGGCCTGGCGTCCGTTGGCGTAGCGGGAGGGGTCCACCGTCTGCCCGGCGTAGTCGTTCAGCACTTCGTGGTCGTCCCAGATGGCGTAGGTGGAGACGGCGGCCAGCAGGTTGGGGAGGGCAGGGAGGGCGCGGTTGGTTTTGTACGCCGCGCGGTATTCGTCGAGGGTTTGGGCGGGCTGGGGCAACAGACCGGAGTCGGCGTAGATGGTGTCGCCCAGGTAGACGAAGAAGTCGGGCTGCTCGCTGCGAATGGCGTCCAACGCCTCGAAATGGTTGTAGCCCGGCTGGCCACCGACAAGGGCGCCGTCGGAATCGCCGCTGTAGGCGAAGCGAAGAGGAACGGCCTGAGTGGGCAAAGGCGCCGTCTTGAAGCTCCCCGTCGGGCTGACGTGGCTGCCGATGCCAGCGCCGGCGCGCCAACGGTAGAAGTAGCGCTGATGGGGAGTCAGGTTCGCAACGTCGCCCTGGGCGGTGAAGTCAGTGGCGGTGGAGAGGGGCAGGGTGGAGGTATGGACAAGTTGGGAGAAAGACGAGTCGGCGGCGACTTCGAGCCGGATGTCACCCGCACGATCGCCGCGCGTCCACAGTACGGCGCTCGTTGTCGTGACTTCGCTGCTGGCCACGCCGTGCGTGAAGGTAATGGTCGGGGCGGGATGGGCGATGAAAGGAAGGTAGACGCGATGGGGTGAGGCTTCAGGGCGGGCGCCGCCGCTGGCCGACGCGCTGACGCTGACAATCAAGATCAGTTCGGGCAACAACATGAGGACGCGAAAGGGAAATGAAGGCATGGTTGTTCTCGTCAAGCGTCTGCAAGCAGAGAGGGGGGCTGCATGTCGCTTCATTATCCCCTGCTGTCTGGCGAAAAACAAACCGCCCGCCCACCTTGAATCCGCCAATCAAAATTTGTCCCACGAAGTTAAGCACAAATTCGTGCAATATGACGCAGATCATACACAAGCCCGCGCGCGTGTGTTTTACTAACAATGTCTCACATCCCAATCGAAGCACCCCTTCATCGGTGCACCTCCTTTCAGTGTGTGTGTGTGTGGAGAGGCCCCCGGCGCTAACAACGCCGGGGGTTCTCTTTGTGGGGAAAATGCTGCGGCCAGAGCTGTTCTACAGCCCGGTGGGAGTGAATGATTGCACTGTTGCATAGCCTGCCGCTATAATCGCAGGCAACCGCATTCACCCCCAGATCGCTGAGGTTCTCGCCCATGCCCAACACCCCCTTCAAACTCCGCTGCCGCCAGTGCAACCAGCCGGTCGATTGGCCCCCGCCCGACCCGCGCTGTCCCCGGCCATCGTGTCGCGGGCCGCTGCAACCACGCGTCAACATCACTTTCGATACTGGCCTCATCGAACCCCTGCAACCGGGCATGTGGCGCTATCGGCACCTGCTGCCCCCGCTGCCCGACAACCCGATCACGTTGGGCGAGGGCCTCACGCCGCTTCTGGCCGATCGCGTCGGCGACATCCGCCTCTACTTCAAGAACGAGAGTCTGAACCCTACCGGCAGCTACAAAGATCGCGGCGCGGCCATGCTCATCAACACCGTCGGCAAGGCCCAAATCGTCATGGACGACTCTTCGGGCAATGCCGGCGCCGCCCTCGCCGCCTATGCCGCCCGCGCCGGCGTCACCGCCCATATCTACACCCCCCTGCGCGCACCCAAGGCCAAGCGCGACCAGATCACCCGTTTCGGCGCCCAACTCTTCCCCATTCGTGGCAATCGCACCAACGTCGCCTTGGCTGCCGAGACCGCTGCCCAGGACCCGAATATCTTCTACGCCAGCCATGTCTGGCATCCTGGCTATCCCATCGCCCTCCAGACCATCGCCTGGGAAATCTGGGAACAACTGGGTGGGCGCGCGCCCGATTGGGTGATTTTGCCCACTGGCAACGGCAGCCTCCTGCGCGGCATTCGCTGGGGCTTCCGCTCGTTACAGAAAGGCAAACGCATCCGTGATCTCCCCAAGTTGGTCGCCGTCCAGGCCGCCAACTGCGCTCCTCTCCTCGCCTTCAGCCAGGACGCCTATGACCCTCGCACCTTCAGGGCCTCTCGCACCGCCGCCGATGGCGTCGCCATCCCGCACCCACCACTGGTCGAGGCCATGTGGGCGGCAGTGCGCCGCACCAAAGGCCGCGTCGTCGCCGTGCCCGAAGACGAGATCCGCCCTGCCCAGGCCGAACTCATCCGCCGCGGCTTTTTTGTCGAACCAACTGCCGCCCTCCCCTTTGCTGCTCTCCGCCAACTTCAGGACGCCATCCACCCTGACGACACCGTCGTCCTGATCCTCACCGGTCATGGCTTCAAATCAATCTAACGCCTTTCCTGCCCTGCTCGACTTCGAGCAGCGTTTGGGCTTCGCCTTCAGCGACAAATCCCTGCTCCTGCGCGCGCTCACCCATCGCTCCTATCTGAACGAAACCGCCATCGCCTACGCCGACAACGAGCGCCTGGAATTCCTCGGCGACGCCGTCCTCGACCTCATCGTTGCTGAACTGCTCTACCAACGCTTCCCCGAACAACGCGAAGGCTTCCTCACGGCTTTGCGCGCCAAATTGGTGCGCCGCGAAACCCTGGCCCAGTTCGCCCGCCAACTCGAACTGGGTCCTCTTCTCCTCATGGGCAAGGGCGAAGAAGATGGCGGGGGCCGCGAGCGCGACGCCATTCTGTGCGCTACTTTCGAGGCCCTGGTGGGAGCCATGTATCTCGACCAGAGCCTGAATGCCACCGCCGCCTTTCTCATCCCCTTCGTCCGGCCAGAGATCGACCTTGTCAGCGACGGATACTTGCACAAAGACCCCAAGAGCCTGCTCCAGGAATGGGCGCAGGCCGAGCTGAACGCTACGCCCACCTACATCACCACCGCCAGCGAAGGCCCCGACCACGCCCGCGCCTTCACCGTCGAGGTGCGCATTGCTGGCGTCACCTACGGCGTAGGCAAAGGCCAGAGCAAGCAACGCGCTGCCCAGGAAGCCGCGCGCGCCGCCCTGGCAGCCTTACCCCGTGCGGGCGACGCCGATGATAGGGAGACGCAGGGACAGGGTGGCAAGGTGACGGCGCTGAGTACAGCGCGGTGACAGGGTGACAAGGTGGCGGCGCTGAGTACAGCGCGGTGACAAGGTGACAAGGTGATTCTGCCCTCCGCCCTCCGCCCTCCGCTCTCCGCTCTCTGCTCTCTGCCTCCAATGCGCGTTCTCCTCACCGGCGCCAGCGGCTATCTGGGCCGCCACCTCCTCGCGCTCCTGCCGATCCACTGGCGCGTCTGGGCCTGCTATCACCATCAGCCGGTCGCCCCAGGCCCGCAGATCACCCCCCTCCCGCTCGACATCAGCGACGCAGAGGCCGTGCGCGACGCCGTCCGCTCGCTTCGCCCCGACCTCATCCTCCACACCGCCATCGCTCGCCAACCCGACGCCTTCACCGCCGTCATCGTCCAGGGCAGCGCCCACCTTGCTGCCGCCGCCGCGGCCGTTCGCTTCATCCACCTTTCCACCGACATCCTCTTCGACGGCCTCGCCGACGCCTACGACGAAAGCGCCCGCCCTTGCCCCGAGCCAGCTTCTGACCAACCCGACCCACTCAACCCCCACGGCCGCGCCAAAGCCCGCGCCGAAAACCTTGTTCGCACCCTTCACCCTGCCCCCGTCATCGTTCGCATCTCCCTCATCTACGGCTTCGACCCCCTCGATCACAGCACCACCTGGCTGGTCGACGGCCTGCAGCGCGGACAAACCGTCACCCTCTTCACCGACCAGATCCGCTGCCCCGTCTACGCGCCCGATCTCGCTGCCAGCCTCATCGAGCTGGCCGAGACCGACTTCACCGGAATCATCCACCTGACCGGGCCAACACCCCTCAGCCGCTACGATTTCGGGCGCCTTCTCTGCCGCCGGCTGAACCTCGACCTCTCGAACCTGCGCGGCATCCCCACCCCACCCGACTTCGTCGCCCCGCGCCGCCTCGTCCTCACCGACGCCCTGGCCCGTCGCCTGCTGCGCACCCCGCGTCGCACCCCGCAACAAATCTGCGACATATCATCATCGTAGTAACGACTTTAGTCGTTAATCACCCCCCTCATGCGACTCTTCGGCGCTGACCCCCTCCTCTACCTTGCCCTCTTCCTCGGCCTTGTCTTCAGCATGGCCGCCGGCTTCGTCACCCAGCAACAGACGCTGATGCCGCTATTCGGCGGCCTCCTCGTCTGGCCCTTTCTACTGTGGGCGCTGCGCCACGCCCGCGTCGATGTCGCCGTTCGCTTCGCCGCCTTCTGGGCCGCGTCCGTTTTTCTCATCAGCGTTGTCGCCGGCCACCTCCTCGGCGCCAGCGCCCAGGCAGCCGTTCCCGGCAGCACCGACTACATCGCCGACCAACTACTGGGCTTCACCGGCCAGGCCAACGCCGTGCAACCACCCACGGCCTGGCTCCCCGGCCTGGCGCGGCGGATCGGCCTCCTCCTGGCGGGCGGCGCCCTGACGGCCGGACTACTCCCCCTCATCGTCGCCGCCCGCGACCTGACCATATTGGGCCTGTGGACGGCCAACCTCTTCGCCGCCGCCCACCCCATCGGCGCCGTCCTCCTCAGCCTCAGCCCCTGGACCCTGGCCGAGATCGTCGCCTGGGTGGCTCTGGGCGTCTATGTGGCCGAGCCTATCGTCACCGGCGACGTCCACGCCCTCCTCACCCGCGACCGCCGTCGCCTCTTCTTCACCGGCCTCATCGCCCTGGCCCTGGCTCTGATCCTCCACCTCCTTCTCCCCGGCCTCCTCGCTTCACCCCTGCGCTCCCTCATCCTCTGATCCGCTCCTCCACTGCCCACTGCCCTCTGCCCTCTGCTCTCTGCTCTCTGATCCGCCGCCCCGCATGCGCCTCAAAAAGCTCTACCTCCACGGCTACAAAACCTTCGCCAACAAGACCGAACTCATGTTCGATGACGGCGTCACCGCCATCATCGGCCCCAACGGCTCCGGCAAATCGAACGTCGCCGACGCCGTGCGTTGGGTGATGGGCGAACAATCCTACACAACCTTGCGCGGCAAGAAAACCGAGGACATGATCTTCAGTGGCTCCAACGAACGCGCGCGCATGGGCATGGCCGAGGCCGTCCTCACCCTCGACAACACCGACAACTGGTTGCCGCTCGACTTCAGCGAAGTCGTCATCGGGCGTCGCGCCTACAGATCGGGCGAGAACGAATATTTCCTCAACGGCCAAAAAGTGCGGTTACGCGACATCCAGGAAATCCTCGATCGTTCGGGGCTGGGGCGGCGCACCCACCTGGTCATCGGCCAGGGCCTCATCGACCAGGCCCTCGCCTTGCGCCCCGAAGACCGCCGCGAGCTATTCGAAGAGGCGGCGGGGATCACCCACTATCGCCACAAGCGCCGCCAAACCCTCGAACGACTGGAGCAGACGCACGAGAACCTGATGCGCGTGCGCGACATCATCGCCGAGATCGCCCCGCGCCTGCGCCAGCTCGAGCGCCAGGCCGAGCGCGCCCGTCAATACGAAGAGATCAGCCGCGAGCTGCGCCAATTGCTACTCACCTGGTATGGCTATGGCTGGCATCAGGCCCTCGGCCGCCTGGTCGATGCTCGCGGCGCCGTGGCCCAGTGGCAACTCGTGATCGCGCGCACGCAGAGCGCCATCGAAACCCACAACACCCACAGCCTGGCCTTGCGCCAGCGCCAGATCGAACTGCGCGCACAGTTGGCCGAATGGCGCCGGCAACTGAGCGGCCACGCCACGGCCCGCAACCACTTGGCGCGTGAGCAGGCGGTGGCGCAAGAACGACTGCGCGGGCAGCAAATCGAAAGACAGCGGATGCATGACGAGCGCGAGGTGCTGGTCTCCCGCGGCCAGGGTGAAGCCGGGCGCCTGGCCGAAGCCGAAGCCGCCCTGGCCACCATCCTCGCCCAGCGCCAGGAACACCAACAGCACCTGACGCGGGCGCGCAGCGAACTGAACGCCCTGGAAAACGACCGTCATCAGACCGACGCCGATCTTGCCGCGGCCCGACGCAAACACCTGGACTTCAGCGCCCGGCTGGCCGACCGCGAAAACCGCATCGCTCAGGCCAAAGAGCGCCGCCAGGCCATTCAGTCCGAACGCGCCGCCGAACTGACCGCCGCCGAAGCCGCCGCCGCCGAAGTAGCGCGACTGGAAGCCGATTTCGCCGCGGCCGGCGCCGAACTACGCGACCTGGGCGCGCAGATCAGCACCTTGCGCCAGCGCCACCACGAAACCGAGAAACGACGCTTGGATCTGACCGCCCAGCGCAGTCGCCAAGAAAGCCAGCGCTCCGAGTTGGACGCGCAGACGCGGGCCTTGCGCGCCCGCTTCGATCTGCTCGACCGCTTGCGCGCCGAGGGTGAAGGGCTTTTTGCGGGCGTGCGACAAGTCTTGGCCGCCAGCCAAAAGGGGCGGCTGCAGGGCGTGCTCGGGCCAATGGCCACGCTGCTTGACGTCCCCGACCATGTCGAACAGGCCATCGAGGTGGCGCTGGGAGCGCGCATCCAGGACATCGTCGTCGCTACGTGGGAGGACGCCGAGAACGCCATCGCCTATCTCAAAGAAACTCAGGGCGGGCGCGCCACCTTCCTGCCGCTCGACCACCTGCGCCCCTCGCCGCGCCCCCGCCTCCCGCGCGACCCCGGCGTGCTTGGCTGGGCCGCCGACCTCATCGGCCACGACCGCGTCGTTGGCCCCGCCGTCGAACTATTGCTCGGCCAGGTTCTCGTCGTCTCCGATTTGCCAACGGCGCGGCGCGTCTTTCGTGGCGACGAACGCGACCGCCACCGCATCGTCACCCTGGAAGGCGACTTCGTGCATCCCGGCGGCAGCGTCAGCGGCGGCAGCCGCGAGCGTCCGTCGCAACAAAAGGGGGGAATGCTGGGGCGCGAGCGTGAATGGCGGGCGCTTCCCGGCCAGATCGAGGAGATGCTGGGGCGAGGCAAAGCGCTCAGCCAGGAGATCGAAGGGCTGAATCAGGCAGGTCGGGCGGTGGATGAACAGCTGACGGAGCTGGTGAGACAGGCATCGGCGCTGGGCGAGACCGAGCGTGAGCGCACCGCCCACCTGAGCCGGATGCAGAACGCCAGCGACCGCGCCCGCCAAACCGAAGCCTGGCGTCGCGAACGCGCGAGCAAGTTGGCATTGGAATTGGAGAATCTAGGGCGGCAAATGGCCGGGCTGCGCCAGGAAAGCGATGAGTTCACGGCCCAACAAGAGCAGACCGCCCACCGCATGGCCGCGCTGGAAGAACGCCTGGCCGCGCTCAGCACCGCCGGTTTGGTGCAGGCTGTGGCCCAGGCCCAGGCCCGGTTGGATGCGGCCGAGTCTACCCGGCGCAGCCAGCAGGCCCTGGTCGATAGCCACCGCGCCAATCTCCGGCAGACCGAGGCCGAATTGGCCGCGCGCGGGCAACGCGCCGAGGTGCTGGCGCAGGAAATCACGGCGCTGGAGAGACGCATCGAGGAATTGCAGGCGCTGTATGCCGAGGCGGAGAGTGTGCATCAGGCGATTAGCAGCCAGATCGAGCCGGCGCAGGCCGAGTTGGATGAGCTGGAACAGGGTTGGGGCGAGCAAGAGCGGCAGGGCGAGACGCTGCGCGGTCGTCTGCACCAGGAAGAATTGCAGATCAATCAAGCGCAATTGGCGCAGCAACGAGCGGAGGATCACCTGACTTATTTGCGCAGCCAGATCGAGCATGATTTCGGGCTGGTGGCGATGGAGGCGGGAGCCGGTCTGCCGGCGCAAGAGCCATTGCCATTCGATCAGATCGTCACCGCGCTCCCCCGCGTAGCGACGTTGCCACTCGAGACCGAAGCCGAGATTCATCGGCTGAAGGGTTTGCTCAGCCGCCTGGGGCCGATCAATCCCGGCGCCCAGGCCGAGCACGCCAGCACGCGCGAACGGCACGATTTTCTGACCCAGCAGGCCGCTGATCTGGAAGAGGCAAGCGCGCAGTTGCAGAAGGTGGTGGGCGAGCTGGATCAACTGATGGATATGGAGTTCCGGCGCACGTTCGAGGCGGTGGCCAAAGCCTTCACGCGCTATTTCACCCGGCTGTTTGGCGGGGGGACGGCCAAGCTGTTGCTGACCGACGCCGATAACCTGAGCACGACCGGCGTCGAGATCGTCGCCCGCCCACCCGGTAAAAAAGCCGCCAACCTGGCGATGCTTTCTGGCGGCGAGCGCGCCCTGACCGCGGCCGCGCTTGTTTTCGCCATTCTCAGTGTCAGTCCCACGCCTTTCTGCGTGCTGGATGAGGTGGACGCTGCCCTGGATGAGGCCAATATCGGGCGCGTGCGCGAGGTGCTGTTGGAACTGGCGCGGGCGGCGCAGTTCATCCTGATCACACACAACCGCGGCACAATCGAGGTCGCCAACACGATCTACGGGATCAGCATGGGCGCCGATAGCGTCTCGCAGGCGCTGTCGCTCAGACTGAAAGGGGATCGGTTGGAGGCGGGGTAATGTTGGATTTCAGTTTCAGCCGGCCGCCGTTGCGCCAAATGATGCCGTTGGTCGTGGTCGGGTTGTGGGGGTCGGCGATCTTCGTGGCGGCCCTGGCGATGCGCGATATCGGGCCGCTGGCGACGGCGTTCTGGCGTTGGTTGGTGGCGCTGGCGCCCCTGTGGACGTTGTTATTGGCGTCGGGCCAGGGACAGGATGTCTGGAAGACATTTCGTCGCCGCCCGCGCACCTATCTGTTTCTGGGGCTGACCGGCATTGTCCTTCTCTACGCCTGCCAGAATCTGGCGCTGCGCTATACGACCGTCTTCAACACCACTTTTCTGATCAATCTGACCCCGATTTTCATCGTGCTGTTGGCGGTTTTCTGGCTGCACGAGCGCCCGCGCGGGTTCACACTGGTTGGCATTGGCGTGGGCGTGGGCGGAGCTATCCTGTTGTCCGGCGGTTCCTTCGCCGATTTCCGGTTGAGCCTGAGTTCACTCGGTGGGGATGCGTTGGCAGCTGGGGCGGCATTGGCGGCTGCTATTTACACCGTGTATGGAAAGCGGACGACTGGCGCTGCGGTCAAGGTCACGCCGCTGACAATGCTCACGCTCGCCGTCACTGTGGGTGTGGTGGGCTTGCTGCCGTTGGCGCTCTACGAAGGTGATTTTTGGCCCCAGCAACCCCTCACCTGGCTCTGCTTGCTGGCGCTTGGCTTGGGCGCCGGCGCGCTGGGCAATACATGGTGGCTGCACATGCTGACCACCACCCCGGCTGCGCACGCGGGCGTGTATCTGTACGCGACGGCGCTGGTCGGTTCGGCGCTGGCGGTGCTGGTCTTGGGCGAGCCGCTGACAGTCTGGATTGTGATCGGCGGGGCGCTGATCTTGGCAGGGGTGTGGTTGGTGCAACGGGGGCAGTAAAGGTCCGCAACGGAAAACGAAGGGCCTGGCAGAGATGCCAGGCCCAGGCGCATGGTTGTTCCTTGATCGGAAGCTAGGCTGGGGCCAGCGCCGTGTCTGCTTCGGCGAGGGCGGGCAACATGCCCTCCAGCACCTTCTCCATCGCCATGGTGTGACTGCATACCCCGCGCTGGAGGAAGAAATCGCAGTTGCAGTCCCAGCGTCCCACGTTGTACGTCACGGTGTGGTCGCGGTGATCGCCGGTAAACACCACAGTGAACGACCGGAAGTGCATCCGATCCCGCTCTTCCGCATACTTTTTGGCCTTCATGATCTTGCTGATCATCGCTGAATCCATGCAAAGCCTCCTGGTAAAGCAACAGGCACCGGCGCGAAGGTGCGGGTGCCTGTCAGATGAGTGTGTCGAAAGGGGAAGTAGCCATTTTCACGTTGGTTTTTCCTCATGGCTCAGGCCTTGTCAGTCAAGCCTGATAAATGCAGTATAGCGCTGAGGGGGTGCGCTGTCAAACCCCCGGCGCGGACGCCCGCCCTACGTTTGCCCTACGGGGGGATTGGTTATTGGTTATTGGGGATCAGCAATTCCAAATTTGTGGACGCGGATCGAAAGAACACGGATTCTTGGCCATAAAACTATCCGTGTTTCCCCCATCCGTGTCCACAAGGAGATTGGAGATTAGGGATTGGGGCATGTCTATATCCTCATCTGTGCGCGGCGATAGAGGTCGCGGCGGGGGAGGCCGGTGAGGGCGGAGAGGAGGCGTGCGGCTTCGGGTGCGGGCAGGCCGCCTGCCAGCAACGTCTGCAGGGCCATCTCGACATCTTCGGCCAGGGCGGGGGTGGTTGCGGCTGGCGCGCCGCCCACCAGGACGACGATCTCGCCCAATGGTGGTTCGATA
Source organism: Chloroflexota bacterium (assembly GCA_041918515.1). Lineage (GTDB taxonomy): Bacteria > Chloroflexota > Anaerolineae > J102 > J102 > SSF26. The sequence goes on from JAYRVO010000064.1 coordinate 79,993, forward strand.
AAGGCGGCGCTGGCGTCGGCGACCGTTCCCCGCCAGAAAGTCTCGTGCAGCTTGGTCAATTCGCGGGCGATGACGAGGGGGCGGTCGGGGCCGAGGTGGGCGGCGATGTCGTGCAGGAGGGCGGGCAGGCGTTGGGGGGATTCGAACAAGATGAGGACGCCCGGTTCGGCGGCCACGGCGCGCAAGAGGTCGGCGCGGGCGGTGGCTTTGCGCGGGGGGAAGCCGAGGAAGAGGAAGCGGTCGGTGGGCAGGCCCGAAGCCACGAGCGCGGCCAGCACGGCGCTGGGGCCGGGGATGGGGGTGACGGCGTGGCCGGCGGAGAGGGCGGCGCGGACGAGTTTGTAACCGGGGTCGGAGAGGGTGGGCGTGCCGGCGTCGCTGATCAAGGCTACGTCTTGGCCCCGATCCAGGATGGCGAGGATGGCGGGGATGCGGCTGTCTTCGTTGTGTTCGTGCAGGCTGAGCAGGCGTTGGTCGATGGCGAAGTGTTCGAGCAGCCGCCCGCTGTGCCGGGTGTCTTCGGCGATGACCAACGATGCCTCAGCCAGGACGCGCAGCGCCCGCAAGGTGATGTCTTCGAGGTTGCCGATGGGCGTGGAGACGAGGTAGAGCGTTGCCATCACAGGTAGCCCAGGCTGCGCAGGTGCCGTTCCAGGCCGGGGTCCAGGGTGGCGGCCGGGGCTTCGTCGCGAGCGCTCAGCCGAGCGGCGGCTGCGGCGGCTGGGGTCAGCGAGGAGAGGCGGGCGTCGAGCGCGGCCGCAAGGTCGGCGACGCGCTGGGGTTGGGCCGCGGCCAGGTCTTGGCATTCGCCGGGGTCGTCCTCCACGTCGTAGAGTTCGCTCTCGCCGCGGCTGCTGCGGATGAGCTTGTAGCCGCCGCGCACGAGCGCATCGAAGGTGCGGTCGTAGCCTTTGCTGGCGGGGTCGAAGCGGGGATGGCGGCGGGCGAAGCGATGGCGGTGGGGGGCGGTGTATTGGATGATTGCGAATTGCGAATTGCGAATTGCGAAATCGGAGGAGAGAAGGGAGCGGCCGGGGAGGGCTTCGTCCTGAGGCTTCGTCCCGAGGCTCAGCCCGAGGGGCTCAGCCCGAGGGGGGGGACGGTGGTCGGGGGGGGCGGCGGCGAGGTCGAGGAGGGTGGGGAAGAGGTCGGTGTGTTGGACGGGGGCGTCGTCGTCGCCGGGGGGGAAGACGCTGGGGTAGTGGATGAGGAGGGGGACGTGGGCCAGGCTGTCGTAGACGCAGTATTGGTGGTCCATGAGGCCGTGGTCGCCGATGTTTTCGCCGTGGTCGGCGGTGACGATGATCATCGTGTTTTCCAGACCGCCGACGGCGCCGAGGAAGTCGAGCAGCTCGCCCAGTTTGTGGTCGACGTAGTTGATCTCGGCGTCGTAGAGGGCGCGCAGGCCGAGGAAGTCGAGGTCGGTCATGGGGATTTCGCCGGCCATGTAGGCCCAGGCGTCCTGGTTGGCCTGGCGGGCGCGGCGCAGGGCGGCGGGCTGTAAGAGGCGCTCGGCGTAGCCGGGGGGCGGCTGGTAGGGCAGGTGGGCGTCGAGGTAGAGGCCGAAGAGGAAGAAGGGGCGAGCGGGGTCGCGTTCACGCGCCCACCAGCGCTGCACATAGGTGTTGAGTTTGGCCGCGCCTTTGTCGTGGCGTTCGAACACGCGCTTGCGCAGGGCTTTTTCCCAGCGAGGGAAGGGGAGGCGGCCCTGGCTGGGGAGCAGCCGCCAGAGTGAGTAGAAGCGCTCGAAGCCTCGGTCGAGGCCGAAGTGCGGTCCCACCCAGGCGTTGGTGGAGAAGGCCGCCGTCTGGTAGCCCAGTTCGCGCAGGGCGGCGGCCAGGGTGGGGAGGGCGGGGTCAAGAAGGCGCTGCTCGACATTGACGCCGTGTTGGCGGGGGAAGAGGCCGGTGAAGAGGCTGGCGTGGCTCTCCAGCGTCCAGACAGAGGCGGCGCGGGCCTGGGTGTAGCGCCGGCTGGCCGCGGCCAGGTTATCGAGGCGCGGGGTCACGGGCAAGGGATTGCCGTAAGAGCCGAGGCCATCCGCGCGCACGCAGTCGAGGACGAGGAGGAGGAGGTTGGGGGGCATCTACTCCTCCGGCCTCTTCGCCTCCAACTCCGCCAGCTCCTCCAGCAGCCCTGCCGGCGCTTCCGGCCCCAGCAGGCGCAGCACCAGTTCCACCCGCCGGCGGTTGCGCAGCTCCACCTCGTACTCTTCTTGCCAGCGCTCAGGGTCGCGGGCGCGCTGGTCCAGGTAGTACTTCCAGTTCTTGACATAGCTGTCCAGCTCGCGCTTGAGCTTGGCCGTCACCTGCGCGGGATAGCGGCGCCGCGCCGCGGCCCAGGCTTCGCTCACGGCGGCCAGACGGCGACGGTCGCCCGGGCCCAGGTCGGCGGCTTCGAGTTGCTTGAGGCGTTCGTACAGCCCGCCCAACGTCATCTTGGGTTGTCGCTCGCCCAGGGGCGTGGCCACATCGATCTGCCAGAACAGCCGGTTGCTGAGCAGATAGTCCACCAGCTCGCCGGCCATGGCCTCGACCTCGAGCAGGTCGGCGGCCAGGTCGGGTGAGGAATCGCAGGAGGGAAAGGGCGACGGGGGTCGGGAGCCGAAGAGGCGTTGGAGCCAGTTCATGATCAGACATCACCTTTCGAGAAGAATGGTCACCGGCCCGTCGTTCACCAGGCTGACCTGCATCTCGGCCTGGAAGACGCCGGTGGCCACGGCCAGACCCTGCGCCCGCAGGCTGGCGACGACATGCTCGACCAGTGGCTCGGCCACGGCGGGAGGCGCCGCCTCGGTGAAGGAGGGGCGGCGGCCTTTGCGCGCGTCGGCGTAGAGCGTGAACTGCGAGACGACGAGCACTGTCCCGCCCACGTCGGCCAGGGCCAGGTTGGTGAGGCCCTGCTCGTCCGCGAACAGGCGCAGCGTGGCGATCTTGCTTGCCATCCACTCGGCCTGCTCGCGGCCATCGCTGTGGGTCACGCCCAGCAAGACCAGGTAGCCGCGCCCGATGGCGCCGACGATGTGATCGTCGACCGTGACCGAAGCGGCGCTGACGCGCTGGATGACGGCTCGCATGGGTGCAGTTTAGCAGTCAAGGTGACAGGGTGACAAGGTGGCAGGGTGACAAGGTGGCAGGGTGACAGGGTGACAGGGTGACAAGGTGACAAGGTGACAGGGTGACAAGGTGACAAGGTGACAAGGTGACAAGGTGATAAGGTGATGGGGTGACAAATCATCCGTTCCTTCGCTGCACTCAGGACAAGGTTTTCCCTATCTGCGTCCACAGATTGACCACACGCAGAGCAATTCCAAATTTGTGGACGCGGATGGAAGGAACACAGATTTTTGACCAAGAACTATCCGCGTTTCCCTATCCGCGTCCACAGATTGACCACACGCAGAGCAATTCCAAATTTGTGGACGCGGATGGAAGGAACACAGATTTTTGACCAAGAACTATCCGCGTTTTCCTATCCGCGTCCACAGATTGACCACACGCAGAGCAATTCCAAATTTGTGGACGCGGATGGAAGGAACACGGATTTTTGACCAAGAACTATCCGCGTTTCCCTATCCGCGTCCACAGATTGACCACACGCAGAGCCTCACTCCACCGTCACGCTCTTGGCCAGGTTGCGCGGCTGATCGACATCCGAACCGCGCCAGACGGCGATGTGGTAGGCCAGAAGCTGGAGGGGCACGACGGCCACCACGGGCGCCAGCCAGGAGACGATTTCCGGCGTCTCGATCAGGCTGTCGGCCTTGCGCGCCACCACTTCGTCGCCGGGATTGACGATAGCGATCACCTTGCCATTGCGCGCCTTCACCTGCTCGACCTGGCTGATCATCTTGTCGTAAACGCTGTCGCGCAAGGCGATGGCGACGGTGGGCATGGTCTCGTCGATGAGGGCGATGGGGCCGTGCTTCATCTCGCCGGCGGGGTAGCCTTCGGCATGGATGTAGCTGATCTCTTTCAACTTGAGCGCGCCCTCGCGGGCGGTGGAATAGTTGATGCCTCGGCCCAGATAGAGAAAATTGTGGTAGTTGGCATAGGCGCGCGCCAGCTGTCGATACTGATCGTCGTTGGCCAGCGCCTGCCCCACCTTGTCCGGCAACAACGCCAGCTCGCTGGCCAGGTGCTGCGACGTGGTTGCATCCAGCACCCCGCGCTGTTGGCCCAGATACATCGCCAGCAAGAACAAATCGACCAGCGAAGTCGTGTAGGCTTTGGTGCTGGCGACGCCGATCTCAGGCCCGGCCTGCATGTAGATCACCCCATCCGCCACGCGCGCGGCCTGCGAGCCGACTACATTGACGATGGCCGCGGTGCGCCCTCCGCGCATACGCCCTTCCTCCAGCGCCGCCAGCGTATCCACCGTCTCGCCCGACTGCGTGATCGCCAACACCAGGGTGTTCTTGTCCACAATCGGCTGGCGGTAACGATATTCCGAAGAATAGTCCACCTCGACGGGAAGACGGGCCAGGCCCTCGATCATGTACTTGCCGGCCAGCCCCGAGTAGTACGAGGTGCCGCAGGCGACGATGGTCAGCTTGCTCAGGCTGCGGGCGGTGGTGCCATCCAGATGCAGGTCGGCCAATGTCACCTCGCCGCTGACGAAATCGATGCGCCCGCGAATGGTGTCGGTGATAGCGTTGGGCTGGTCGAAGATCTCCTTTTGCATGAAATGGCGATACGGCCCTTTCGCCGCTGCCACCGCATCCCAGGGGATGTCGTGGATGCGTTTGGGCGCCAGGGGCTTGCCGTCCAGGTCGGAATAAGTCACGCCCGCGCTCGTCACGATCGCCATCTCCCGGCTTTCCAGGAAGCTCATGGCGCGGGTGTGTTCGAGGATGGCGGGGATGTCCGAGGCGACGAACATCTCCCCCTTGCCGTGGCCGATGACCACCCCGCCGGCATTGCCCAACCTGGCCACCACCAACTTGTCCGGCTCATGGCTGCTGAGCGCCACCACCGCCGATGGCCCGCGCAGCCGGCTGAGCGCCCGTCGCACGGCCTCGCTCAAATCTTCGCTGTGATCGAATTCCCGGCTGATGAGCTGCACGATGACCTCGGTGTCGGTGTCCGAGCTGAATTCGTAGCCCTCGTCGATCAGCTCGTTGCGCAGGGCCAGGAAATTCTCGACAATGCCATTCTGCACGACCACGATCTGCCCGCTGCGATCGCTGTGGGGATGGGCGTTGCGCACGGTGGGGGGGCCGTGCGTGGCCCAGCGGGTGTGGCCCACGCCAATGTTGCCCTGCATAGGGTCTTCCTGCACCCGCTGCACGAGATTGACCAGCTTACCGGCGTCGCGGCGCACGGCAACATGGCCATTGACTTCGATGACGGCCAGGCCGGCGGAGTCGTAGCCGCGATACTCCAGCCGCTGCAAACCTTCGAGAATGATGGGCGTGGCCGCGCGCGGGCCAACATACCCAACGATACCACACATAGCGTTTCTCCGTTGGTAAAAGTGGATGGTGAGGAGGCCACAGCCTGACCGCCGCGGGCGCGCGTTCGCAGCATCCCGCTCGAGCAGGCAACGTTGGTACTGGGAGAAGAGACGTCCGGGTGTGGCTTCCCGGGGAGGCATCCGCCGATCTTTCGCTTTTCCCCGCTGGGACGATCCCAGGGGTTGGCTCACACGCGTGTGTGAGAACCTCCACCTCGTCTACTGCGCCCGCCTCAGGCGAGTTCGTCGCAGCACTGGCGCTTCGTCTGCTCCACTGGTTCGATTCATCAAGATATAGGCGTCTCCTAAACGTGAAACAGCCTGCCCTGAGTGCGTTGTACTCAACGCCGTCGAAGGGTGAGGCGTGAAAATTTCCGATGTTTTCTCGCGTCTCACGAGCGATGAAGGCGATTATACTTCCGAGCCGCCGTCGGGGGCAAAGAACGGCGGCTGACCATGACCGAATCCCATTTTCGCCTGCCATCATCACCAGGTCTCATACGTAATGCACCCAATCGGGCGTGGCCGCCGGCGGAGTGTACACCCCGCGCATCGTCGCTGGCAGCAGTCCGGCCAATTCCTGCATGGCGAAATCAGTGACAACGGCCTCGGCCTCCCGCCGCGGCAACCCGGCCGGCATCTCCACGCGATACGGTCTCCCCCACCGCATGGCAATGGGCGTCCGTCGACCGCGTTTCAAGGTGACAGGAAAGTCCTCCGTGCCCCACACAGCCACCGGCAACAACACAGCCGGTGTGCGCCGCACCAGGAAGGCCATCCCCCGTCGGCCCATTTGCAGCGAAAAATCGACCTGATTGCGCGTGCCTTCCGGCGCGATCAACAGCGCGTGGCCATGCTCCAACACCTGTTGACTGGCCCGCAGCGCGTCCACATCGGCCTGGCCGCGCGCCACGAGGATGACGCCGAAGCTGGGGATGAAGCGACCGATGAACGGGATGTCGATGGACTCCTGCTTGCCCAGGGGCGCTGTGTAGCGCAGATGGTACAGGCTGGCCATGATCACAGCGGGATCGGTATAGTGGATGTGGTTGTAATAGATGATCAGCGGCCCTGTCCGCGGCACTCGCTCGCGTCCCTCCTCTTCGATGCGCATGAGCAGGTGCACCAGCCGATACAAGGTAAAGAACCAAAAGCGCCGGCTGAACCGCCGGGTGACGATTTCGGGGTGAACGGCGTCGAAAGGACTGTAGGTCGAGTCAGTCATGGCGCGAGGGAGGAGTCAGCAGAACGAGTTGGGGCAGGCGCGCGTCGATCAAAGCCAGGATGGCTTCCACCACCTGGGCGATGGTTAGATCATCGGTGTCGATGACCACAGCATCGGGCGCGGCGCGCAAAGGGGAGGCCGCGCGGTGGCTATCGATGTCATCGCGCTGGCGCACCCCGGCCAGGATGCTCTCGTAGTCGGCAGGCTGGCCGCGCTGAATTAGTTCGCGATAACGCCGCCGCGCCCGCTCGGCGGGCGACGCATCCAGATAGATTTTCAATGGCGCTTCGGGGAAAACCACCGTGCCGATATCTCGCCCGACCATGACCACCCGCCCGGCGATGGCAATCCGGCGTTGCTGCCGCACCATTGCTTTGCGCACGCCCGCATAGGCGCTGACCGGCGAGACATTGGCATCGACAGCGGGGCTGCGCACCGCCCAGGTGACATCTTCGCCATCGACCCATACCGTATACTGGCGTCCGTCCGCCTGCGTCGGCGGCAGGATGTCGATATCGACCTGCTCGGCCAGAGAGGTGACCCGCTCTTCATCGTCGATGGGGATGCCACGCGCCAGCGCCGCCTGGGTGACGGCGCGATACATGGCGCCCGTATCGAAATATAAAAAGCCAAGCCGTCGCGCCAGAGCTTCGCCCACCGTACTCTTACCCGAGGCGGCGGGACCATCGATGGCAATGACCACAGGAAACGCCGGCTGCGCGCGGGATGGCGTCATCGCTGCTCCCCCCCACCCTTGATGGCAGCGACCGCGCGACGCTGCCGCGCAGTGAGGGGACGCCATTGACTGGGAGCCAGGTCGCCAATGTGCAACGAAGCAATGCGCACCCGGATCAGGCGCCTGACCTCAAGATCGACCGCCTCGCACATGCGCCGGATCTGCCGCTTGCGACCCTCGTGCAGAAGGAAGATGAGCCAGGTATGGCGGGGGTCCGGCTCCGGCTCGATCCAGAAACGCTGCTCGATGGGGATGCGCAGCAAAGGCCGCACCTCGGCGGCGGCGATGCCATCCTCCAGTTCCACGCCCTTGCCCAGTTTGCGCAGCGCCGGCGCCGGCACGCGCCCGGCAATCTGCACCCAATATTCCTTGTCGTGCTCGAACGAGGGATGGGTGAGGCGATAGGTCAGGTCGCCATCGTCGCTGAGCAACACCAACCCTTCGCTGTCGGCATCCAACCGGCCCACGGGGTAGAGGTGATGATATTCGGCGGGCACCAGGCTGAGGATGGTAGGGCGGCCGCCGGGATCCTGGCGTGTGCAAAGATAGCCGGTTGGCTTGTTCAACAACAGCGTGATCGACTCCCGCGCTGCCCCCTTCACCTCCTGACCATCCACCGTCACCCGATCGCGACCCGGCGTGATCATGACGCCCGACGCCTCCACCGCCCGTCCGTTCACCTGCACCCGCCCCTGCTGGATGAGCGCGTCAGCCGTGCGGCGCGAGGCCAGGCCGGCATGGGCGAGAAATTTGTTCAGTCGTATGGATTCAGGCGGGGTAGGAGTAGGGGGCATGGGAGTGTAATTTATATTCGTAGTAACGACTTCAGTCGTTTTTATTGCGGGATGAACTGAATCGGCGTCTCCAATAGTTTCTGATCACCCAGCCACACCTCATAGACGCCATTTGGTTGGTTGACCTTATCGAAGCTGAAGCGCCGAAAAGTGCGCAACTGACTCGCTTGCCAACGGCTAAGGAAAAGCGGTTGGGACGGTGTGTGCAGGAGGTAGCTGGTCCCGTCGGGTGCGGTGACGCGATTGAGGACATCGCGCCGGAGGCCAGGATCAAGCCAGAACCAATGCCCAAAATAGAAATCGAGCAGGCGGCCGGCTTCGGTGTAGCGGTCGGGGCTATTCATCACGACGACGATAGCGTCGCTATCGCTGCGCTTGGCCGCGCCGATGAGCACCTGGCCGGCGGCGTCAGTGGTGCCGGTCTTGACGCCATAAGCGCCCGCGAACGTCGTCAGCAGATCGTTGGTGTTCTTCAGATTGTAACCCTCGATAGTCGCTTCGGGCTGGCGCACGATGCTGGCGAGAAGGGGATCATCCAGCGCTCGGCGACCTAACGCAGCCAAATCGCGGGCGCTGCTAGCGTGGTTGGGCGCATCGAGGCCGGTGGGGTTGGCGAAATGTGTGTTCTGCAGACCCCAGGCCGCGGCCTGCTCGTTCATCCACGCCACGAAAGCGTCTTCGGAAGCGGCGGCGTTCAGGGCCAGAGCCATGGCGGCGTCGTTGCCCGAAGGCAGCAGCGCGCCGTACAGCAGCGCCCGCACACTCAGGCGCTCGCCTGCCCGCAGGCCCATGCTGGCGCCGCCCACCAACGCCGCCTCCGGAACCATGACAACCTGGTCGGGCGCCAGCGTCTCCAAAGCTTTCAGCACCGTCATCAATTTGGTCGTGCTGGCCATGGGCAAGGGCATGTCGGCATTCTTGGCGAACAACACCGTATTGCTGGGGCGGTCCACCAGCGCCGCGGCGCTGGCGTCTACGGCAGGGCCGGATCGCTCGGCCAGCAGCGCTTCTATCTGGCCGGCGCTGAGATGCAGCGGGCGCGCGGTATGGCCGCTGCGCAGAACAGGCGGCCCGGCGCCGATGCTCGCCAGGGCCAGGAATATCACCCACGCCGCATGCGCTAACGTTCCGCCAAAACGGATTGGGAAAAAACGAAAAGGGCGTAGGTTACGGGTAAAGAACACGCTTCTATCCATCGCTGGCGATAATGGCCGTCAACGTTTGGCATGGTATCATGACGCCCGCCAAACTCCGAAAAGGCGACTGGCGATCAGTTGCTCCGCCCTCCGTCCCCCGCCCTCCGCCCTCCGCCCTCCGCCCTCCGCCCCCCGCCCTCCGCCCCCCCGCCCTCCGCCCCCCCGCCCCCCGCCCTCCGCCCTCCGCCCTCCGCCCTCCGCCCTCCGCCCTCCGCCCTCCGCCCTCCGCCCTCCGCCCTCCGCCCTCCGCCCCGTGCCCTCCGCCCCGTGCCCTTCCGCTACACCCTCCTTGCCGCCGACGACCGCGCCCGCCTGGGCGTCTTCAGCACACCCCACGGCGACATCCGGCTGCCCGGCTTTGCGCCCGTCGGCACCCAGGCTACCGTCAAAACCCTCAGCCCCGAAGAAGTGCAGGTGTTGGGCGCCGACCTGGTGTTGGCGAACACCTACCACCTCTACCTCCGCCCTGGCGCCGAGCGCGTGGCCCGGCTGGGCGGCCTGCATCGTTTCATGGCCTGGGAGGGGCCTATCCTGACCGATAGCGGCGGTTTCCAGGTTTTCTCACTCAACGACCTGCGCAAGATCGACGCCGAGGGCGTCACCTTTCAATCGCACATCGACGGCAGCCGCCACCGCTTCACGCCTGAAAAAGTCATGGACATCCAGGCCAAGCTCGGCGCCGACATCATCATGTGCTTCGACGAATGCCCCAACCCCCTCGACCGCGCCTACAACGAGATCGCTCTGGAACGCACCCACGCCTGGGCGCTCCGTTGCGCTGAAAACCAACAGCGACCTGCCGACCAGGCCCTCTTCGGCATCGTCCAGGGCGGCATCTTCCCCGACCTGCGTCAACAAAGCGCCGCCGTCCTCGCTGCCCTCGACCTGCCCGGCTACGCCATTGGCGGCCTGGCCGTGGGCGAGAGCAAAGCGCAGATGTACGCTACCCTCGATGACACCACCCCCGCCCTACCCGCCGACCGTCCCCGCTACCTCATGGGCGTCGGCGCGCCGGACGACATCGTCGAGGCCGTCGCCCGCGGCATCGACCTGTTCGATTCCGTCCTCCCCACCCGCGTCGCTCGCCACGGCGCCTTCTTCACCCCCCAGGGCCGGCGCAACCTGCGCAACGCCCGCTTCGCCGACGAACCAGCGCCTTTGCAGCCAGGCTGCGACTGCTACACCTGCACCCACTTCAGCGCCGCCTACGTCCACCACCTGATCCGCGCCGAAGAAATCTTCGGCCTGCGCCTGACCACTCTCCACAACTTGCGCTTCCTGCAACGACTGATGCAGTCGATCCGAGAGCACATCGCTGACGGGACCTTCGCCGCATTCAAAGACGCGTTTCTGGCGGAATACGACGTGAAACGTAAAACGTAAAACGTGAGACGCTACGTCCCCCCATCACCCTGTCACCCCATCACCTTGTCACCTTGTCACCCCGTCACCCCATCACCCCATGTCCATCCTCCAAGCCCTCATCCTCGGCCTCGTCCAGGGCCTGACCGAATTCCTGCCCGTCAGCTCCTCCGCCCATCTCGTCCTCGTCCCCTGGTGGTTGGGTTGGAAATCACCCGGCCTGGCCTTCGACACCGTCCTCCACCTGGGCACCCTTGCCGCCGTCGTCGCCTACTTCTGGCGCGACTGGTGGGAACTGCTCCAGGCCCTCCTCGCGCGCCTGCGCGGACACAAAGACGAAGCCAGGCTTCGTCCCGAGGCTCAGCCCGAGGGGCTTCGTCTCCTGGCGGCCTTGATCGTCGCCACCATCCCCGCCGCCCTCCTCGGCTACCTGCTCTCGGACTTCTTCGAAGCGATGTTCGCCAGCCCGGCCGCCGTCGCCGGCTTCCTTCTCATCACCGGCATCTTACTCGTCCTCGCTGAAACCTGGAAACGGGGCGGCCTTCCGCTAACCAACATCCGCCTCAGCGACGCTCTCGTCATCGGCATCACCCAAGCCATCGCCATCCTCCCTGGCATCAGCCGCAGCGGCAGCACCATCGCCGCCGGCCTCCTGCGCGGCCTCGACCGCCCCGCCGCCGCCCGCTTCTCATTCCTCATGAGCGCCCCCATCATCTTCGGCGCTGGCGTTTCGCAACTCAAAGACCTGGTCGACACTGGCTTTGGCGCCATGGGCGGCACACCCCTCTTGGTTGGGGTTGTAACCGCGGCCATCACCGGCTTTCTCGCCATCCGCTACCTCCTTCGCTATTTGCAACGCCACAGCCTTTACATCTTCGCCGTCTACGTCTGGCTCTTCGGCCTCCTGACCCTCGCCCGTTTCTTTCTCGCCTAGAGATGTCGCCCCTCTCCCCAGCCGTTTGGCGTCATCGCCTTCCCCTCCTTTGTTTGGGAGTCCTTGCACTCTACCTTCTCTCCTCCTGCGCCCGCAGCCCTGCTCTCCCCACTCCCGCCCCCATCCCCTTGCGTGGGGCTGGCAGCACCCTCATCGCCCCCCTCTGGCCCAAACTGGCCGCCGACTTCAACGCCGCCAGCGCCGCCGCCGCTCGGCTGAGCCTTCGTCCCGAGCCTTCGTCCCGAGCTCAGGCCGAGGGGCTCAGGCCGAGGGGCGCTCGCGACGAAGCCCACCAACCTGACTACCTCCTCAGCTTCACCCCCCTCCCCAGCAGCCTGGCGCTGGACGAACTGGCCGCGGGACGTTGGGATTTCGCCTTCAGCGCCGACCCCGCCGCCCTTGCCCGTTACTCCGACCTTAGCTTCACCCCCATCGCCCCCGATGCCCTGGCCATCGTCGTCCACCCCAACATTACACTATCTCATCTCACGCTAACCCAGACCCGCGACCTCTTTGGTGGCTACGTACAAGACTGGTCGGCGTTTGGACAGCCGAGCGGGCCTGTGCAACTGATCGGGCGAGAAGAGGGTAGCGACGCCGCCAACACCTTCGCCAGCCGCGTCATGGGCGAGCATCCCATCGCCCGCACCCTGCTGCTCAAGCCCGACGACGCCGTCATCGTCGCCTACATCGCCGCCCATCCTGGCGCCATCGGCTATGCCAGCGTTCGGGCCATCGGCGACGCCGAAGTGCGCATCGTCGCTATCGAAGACAGCCTCCCCGACCAACCAGGCTACCCCCTCGCCCGCACCATCGACTTCGTCCTCCCCCCTTCCCCTTCTCCCGCCGCCCTGACCCTGCGCGACTTCCTGCTCTCGGATGCAGCTCAAGCCCGCCTAAATCCCCGTTAACCCAGCCAACCGCCTTACGCAACACGCGATACGCAACACGAACAACTCCCATGACCCCATCCATCATCATTATCGGCGGCGGCATGGCTGGTGTAGCCAGCGCCTGGTTCCTCGCCCAGAGCGGCGCCCGCGTCCTCTTGCTCGAACAGGGCAACACCTTCGGCTGGCTGACCACGGGCGCATCTTTGCAGGCCGTGCGGGCGCAGTTCAGCGACCCGGTCAACATCGCCTTCATGAGCGAAAGCCTGGCCTACTACGAGCATCTCGGCGAGCACCTCGACCTGCCCGGCTACGACATCGGCTTCCACCAACAGGGCTATCTCTTCATCACCAGCGAGGAAGCCGCCATCCCGGCGCTGCAAGAGCGCGTCGCCTTCCAGCATAGCCACGGCCTGACCGATGTCGAGTTCTTGGCTCAGGCTGAACTGCGCCACCGCTTCCCCTTCCTTGCGCCCGCCGCCCTGGCCGCCACCTTCCGCCAGCGCGATGGCTGGTTGTCAGCACACGAGGCGCTGGACGGCTTTCGGCGGGCGGCGCGGCGGTTGGACGATGGCCGGCGGGCCGAGTTCCGGCTGAACACGCGCGTCGAGGGCCTCGTCCAGGCCGGGGGCCGGGTGACGGGGGTGGTCACAGGCGAGGGCAATCTAGAGGCCGACGCGATTGTGATCGCCTGCGGCCCCTTCAGCCGCGAGGTGGCGCTGATGGCAGGCGCCGAATTGGCCATCGAGGCCGTGCGCCGGCATCGCCTGGTCATCGGCGAACATCACCTCATCCCCGGCTGGGCGCCCATGACCATTGACCAAGACACCGGCGCCCACTGGCGGCCAGAGGGGCCGGGCGCGGCCTTGGCCTGGGCCGAGCCGGAGCCAGCCACACCCCCCAGCCTTGATGTGCGGCCCGACCCGAACTTTCCCTTCCGCGTGTTGGAGGGCGTCTATCGCCTTTGCCCGTTCTGGGGCGATGTGGCGGAGACGCTGCCGCGCAGCCAGGTTTTCCTGCACGCCGGGCAATACGACATGACGCCCGACCACAACCCCCTCATCGGCCCCGTCCCTGGGATCGAGGGCTTATGGGTCAACGCTGGTTACAGCGGCCACGGCGTGATGGCCGCGCCCGGCGGCGCCAAACTGCTGGCCGACCTGCTGACAGGCGCTCGACCGCTCGCGGACAATCCCTTTGCGCCCGACCGCCCCTTCGCGCACGGGGATGAGACCGAGAACATGGTGATCTAGCGGTTGATCGCCCGCTCGATCATCTGCCGCAGCGTCAGCAGATCGACATCGTCGAGCCTCTTGATATAAAGGCAGCCCACGCCGGTGGTGTATTTGCCCAGTTTCGCCAATAAATCGCCCTGTTGTTCGAATCCGGGCATGAAATAGAGGGTCAGGTTCTGCTTGCGTGGCGAGAAACCGGTGATGAACCAATCACCTTCACGGCCGCTGCTATATTTGTAGTGATAGCTGCCAAAACCGACGATACTATCACCCCACATCTTCGGCTCGGCCTGGGTGATCTCCTGCATCATCGCCAGAAGGGCGAAAGCGTCGCCGCGTTTCCTTTCGTCGGCGACGCCGTTCAAAAATGCTTCGACGCTGGCGTCGTTGAGCTTGGTCTTTAGTTCTGCCATTTTGGCCTCCGGTGCGTGTTGTAGATCAATCCGCTGCAATCGCGCCTTTTTCAGGTTCTCGCGCATCACCCATTGTACATCGCGGTTGGGGTGAGCCAGCCATTTCTCCATCAGCGGCTTGCCTTCGGCGGGCAAAGCGACCACGGCCACGCTCCAACAGTAGCCCAAACCTTTGCGTAGCGTCAGGAGATCGTCACGAGAAGACCGATTCCCCGCCGCCAAAGAGTCGGTGATGGCATCGAGGAGCTTCAGGGCGGCACTGGCGTGCCGGGGATCGGTCAGCAAGCGCGGCTCGCAGATGGCAGCGGCGGCCGCCCGTTGCTCCAGCGGCGATCCCTGCGCCCAGGCTTCCATCTCGGCCAGCAGACGATCCATGTCAGCATCGCCCAACCGTTGCAGCGCCATCGCCACGGCCTCGCGCAGCCGCCAGCGCGGGTCCGTGGCGCACTGCCGGAGCGTTTCCAGGTGCTCGTATTCGCCTTCGGCCACCAGGCGGCCCAGGCCGACGACGCCGCAGAAGGCCAGAAACTCGTAAGGCGAGTTGGTGGGGGCCAGTTCGGCGGTGTAGGTCAGGTAGCGCCGGAAGAGCAACAAGTCACCTTCGTCGGCCACGACTTGCGCCAGTTCGAGATTGCCGCGCGGCCCTGGCAGTCCTGATTCCTGCAAGAGAAAGGCGTCCCAGGAAGCGATTGCATGTAGTTTGCTGCGGTAGTCGTCGGTTTTGCCCATGCTTCATCCCGTTACAGTCAGGCCCAGAAAAGCGCCGTAATGTTGCGCTGCCCGGCTGAACGCCTCTTCCTGCGCGGCGTCGGGCGGGGCAAACCAGGCGGGCGAGATGGCGACACTGGTCTTCTTGAGGGTGCGCTTCCACACGCCCGCCACATGGCCGTCGATGACGATGACCGGGTTCAACAGGCCGCCGCCGGTGTTGATGCGCTTGACAAAGGCGGGGTCGAGTACGGCGTCCCGGTTTTTGTAGCCTACCAAGTATTCGTCGAAGGCGGGGAGCAAAATGGCCGGGGGTGAGCCGGGCGCGGGGGCTGTAGATGACGACATCCAACAGGTCTGGTCGCCGATTACTTCTGACAGCAGGTGGGGCCGGGCTTCGTCGTGAGCGCTCAGCCGAACGGCCATGTCCACGCTCGCCCTGGCCTCGGCCATCGTCAATCCCGACCACCAGGCGAAATCCGGCAGGCTGGCGGGGCCGTGGCTGATGAAATAGCGCCGCGCCAGCTCGGCCAGGGCTTCGTCGCGAGCGCTCAGCCGAGCGGCTTCGTCGCGGGTCTTGGTCGGTGCGGGCGGCAGCCATTCGTCCAGGAGGGCGAAGCGATGTTGCTTGCCCTCGCGGACGCCAAAGCAGAGTAGGCCCTCTTGCGCTAACCGCCCCAGGATGTGGATGCCCCGCTGTTCGGCTGTAGCAATCCCGGCCCCCTTCAAGATCTGAAACATGGCCGCGCGGTCCAGTTGCCTGCCGCCCTCAAGCGCGGTGACGAACAGGTCGCGGGCGCGGGCGAAGTCGGCTTCCTCCAGGCCAAGCTGCCGATGGCGACCGGCAGCGGCGGCGATGGTGCGCGGGCTTAGGAGGGCGAGCAACCAGCGCGCATCCTCCGCCGCAACAAAGTGCAATGTCCCCCGCGCCGGCCAGGTGCGGACGATGCGCCGCTCGGCCAGAGCCTGCTCGACCCCAGCCTCGGTGGCCTCGCGCATTCGCACACCCACCGCCCACAGCGCCGCCAGAAAATCCTGCGCCTGCACCATGCCCATCCAGCGCACGACCTCATCCGGCTGCTCGAAGGCGACGCCGGCGAGGTGATGGCTGGCGAGGCGTCGGAATACCACTGGCTGCCCAGGCGGTAGGCCATCCGCCCGACCACCCGTCCGACCTTCGGTCTCGCCGGAATGAGGTTTCATCAGCCAGCGAAGGCGTCGAGCACATGCACGGTTGGCTGCACCTGGCAGAATTCATCGTGCAAGCTGGCCAGGTGGACGCGGTGCACCTCGTCGGCCGCGATGGAGGCGCCATCGGGAGTGGTGCGGTCGAAGGTCGCCGTCGCATCCGAGACCAGGGTGACGGCGAAGCCCAGGTTGGCCGCCATGCGCACCGAGGTCGAGACGCAATGGTCGGTGGTCAGCCCGGCCACCACCAGCGACGTAAAACCGTTTTCGTGCAGATAGTCCGTCAGGCCGGTGCCGATGAAGGCGCTGTTCACCGTTTTTTGAAATAGCTTCTCGCCCGTGAGCGGGGCCGCCTCGGGCTTGAACTCGCAGCCGGGCTGGCCAGGCCGCAGCGGCGAGCCGGGCATGACCGAGGTGTGCTGCACATGAACGACCGGCAGCCTCCGCTCTCGCCACGCCGCCAGGAGGCGGGC
The DNA here is from genome assembly GCA_041918515.1 of Chloroflexota bacterium. Lineage (GTDB taxonomy): Bacteria > Chloroflexota > Anaerolineae > J102 > J102 > SSF26. Next base: position 96,601 of record JAYRVO010000064.1, read on the forward strand.
GATGTTCGCCTCGGCCTGAGGGTTGTTGCGTTGGCCCCACACCGGTTCGTCGAACCCGCGCTGAACATCGATCAGGAGTAGAACGGGAGTCTCCATGTTTTCCATCTATTGTAGTGAGATGAGCGGCCTTCAAGTAGGGATCATGTTGCGGATCAGCGGAGATGTAACCGATCGAGAGGTCTCATAGTCAAACGCAGAAGCGGCGACAAAGTGGCTTGGGAACAATAACGTCCGCGCAGCGTCACATTATCGCGCCGCTCATCCTGTACGCAAGCGCACGGCTTAGCACAGCCTCCTCACACGTTGGAAGCACCCCCACCGCCGCGGTACAATACCCACTATCCCATTACCTTTCCCGCCTATGTCCTTCACTCGCTCTCCCAACCCTTTCCTCGCCGGTTTTGGCGTCGGCCTGTTGCTCTTCGGGTTCACCCTCTGCACAGTCGGCACGCTGGCCTTGCCGCGACTGATGCGCTTGTTCAATATCAGCGCCAGTCCCGGCCAAACGTGGACGCCGCCCACCCCCGCTCCCCCCCTGATCGTGGTCGAACAGCCCACCGTCCTCCCATCGCCCCTTCCTCCCACTTCCTACCCCGCCCCGACCGGCCCCCAGACCTTCCAGGTGGGCGACAGCGCCGTGAATGTGAACGACGGCGCCGTCAATCTGCGCAAGACGCCCGGCTATCAGAACAAGCCTGCCAGCGACCGCATCGCCCTGGTGCCAGCGAACGATCGCCTGAAGATCATCGGCGGCCCGGCCTTGATGGATGGCCTCACTTGGTGGAACGTAGAATGGCAGGGACAGCAGGGCTGGATCGCCGAAACACGCGCCAGCGGGGGCCGCATCCTGGCGCCAGCGACTCCCCAATAGCAGAGCGAAGCCCTGGCAGATCGATAAGACGCCCGCCAGGGCTTCGAAGAGACGTGCTTGTTTACTCCGTCGGCGTTGGCACGGGCGAAGTAAATGTTTCGCCAGCAGGGGCTTCGGCGGTTGGCTTGGCTGCGGGGGCTGTGGTGGGTGGAGTCGTGGGGGCGACGGTGACCTGAACGGCAGGGGCCTTCGTGGCGGCGGGAGCGACCGTGGGTTCCTTGTCGTTCTTGCTGCGACACGAGGCCAGGGCCAGCGACGAGGCAAGGAGTAAGATGAGGATGAGGGAGCGTAGGGATTTGGGCTTCAAGAGAGAACCTCCAGCGAAAAAGGCATGGACAATGGGTGAGAGCTTATCATAGAGCCAAACGATTGACAAGACCGCGCTCAAGATGACAGGCTCAGGAACTCGCGATCCAACCGCATCAGGCGCAGGCGTAAGCTGGCGATGTCGTGGTGGACATGAGGCCCAGCCTTGACGCCGAGACGGTCGAGCCGATGTTTGCGAAACGCAAGCTCGGTGGCAGCGTGGTGCAGGCCGTGTTCGATCTGGGCGCGATGACGGCCTTTTCCTTCCCACAAAGCCAGCCAGCGACCCCAACGTTGGGCATAGTTTTGGGCAAAGCGATAGCTTTCTTCACTCAGAATGCCGGGGACTTCATCGGCCAGATAGGTGCGGAGCCACCCTTTTTCTTTTTGCAACGCCAGCCGCATGATGTAGACGACGATCAGGATGCCGCCCCAGCTGAGCAGGACGTTGAGGAGGAGGAGGACCGGATGATAGGCGGCCAGGGTGGCGCTGAGATTGTACAGGCTATGGACGGAGATGGCCGCGCCCAAGCCCACCAGCGGCCCCAGCCAACGTGCGTAGCGACGCCTGCTCAGGGCAACGTAGCCGATGGCGCCGCCGAGAAGAGCTGAGTAGAAGGCGTGGTTGAGGCCAAAGACCACCGTGCGCAGGCCAGTCACCAACAACCAGCCCGCCTGATTCTCGCCCCAAGCCGCGCGCAGGAAATAGAGGAAGTTTTCGGTCATGCCAAAACCGATCCCCACCAGGGCGCCATAAACGATGCCATCGAGCAAATCATCGATCTCTTCGCGCACAAAGATGAACACGATTACCAGCGCCGATCCTTTGGTGATTTCTTCGATCGCCGGCGAGACCAGGCTGGCTTGCACCAGGCTGCCGGCCAGGCTGGTGTCGAAGATCGCCTGGGGGCTGCGCAACGCCACGACGCCAAGCACTGAGAGTAGAATAGCCGGGATGGCGCCCCATAGGAACGTTGTGGTCAGGAGCCAAGTCGGCTCGCGCTCGTAACGGTCGCTCCACCAAACGAGGTAGACGTAGATGAGCGCGGGGCCAACCGCAGCCAGGAGCGAGAGTGGGATCAGGGTCGACATAAGAAAGTGATCGCTCGTCGAATCAATCTGGTGATCCCGAAGCGCCCGGGGCGGGTAGTTGCCCGCGCAGGCCCTTGTAAAACATGGCGTAACGCGAGTAGAAACGCACGCCCGAGCCGCTCAGCTGGCCTTCGATGCGCGCCTGGGCGAGGCCGCGGCGAAAGCTGTCGGCGTCGTGGAAGGGGGGCATGAGCATGACGGCGGCGCCGATCTCGCGCGGGACGTGGGCGTCGCTGCCAGCGGTCATCAGGCGGCCGTGTTCCGTCGCCAGCTGGCGGGCGGCGTCGTTGGCGGCGTTGGTCAGACAGCGGGCGTTGAATACCTCCAGCGCGTCCACCTGTTCGATGATGTCCAGGGTCGCCTCCCTGCCCATGGCCGAGGAGCCGCGCGAGGGGTCGAGGGGGTGTGAGAGGCTGATCACGGCGCCTTGATCACGCAGGCGGCGGATGGCCTCGTCCGGCGTCAAATGGGGGGGGATTTCCTCGGTCAGAAACCAGGCTAGGATCTCGCCTTTCGTGGTCTTGATTTCTTCGCCGACGATGACCAGATCCGGGGCCAGGTTGCGCACGGCCAGGGCGCCGGCGATGTTGTTGTGTTCGGTAATGGCGATGCGGTCGATGCCGCGTTTGCGGCAGGCGACGACGATGGCCTCGGGCCGGGCCAGTGAGTCGGGAGAGAACATGGTGTGGCAGTGCAATTCGACGCGCCACAGGTGGTTGGATAGGCCCATGGCCGAGGAGTTGGTTGCTGATCTAGACATAATCTTGCGCGGGGACGGGGGCGAGTTCGGAGGTGTCGATCTGTGTCTCCTGGCTGAGGCCGAGCCTGCGGAAGACGACCACCATGGCGACCAGACCGATGGCGACGCCAAACCAGAGGGTGAAGAAGCGGATGACAAGGGTCGCAGCCACGGCCAGACCGGACGGGAGTTGCAGGAGACGCGCGAGCAGGCCGGTCAACGAGATGTCGGTGGCGCCCAATCCCCCCGGCAAGAAGCTGATGGCGCCCACCAGCGTCGAGACGGCAAGTGTGAATATGGCCGCCTCCAGTACGTTCCACCCCGGCGCCACGCCCAGCCCGATCAGGGTGAAGTAAAGGGCGAGGCACTCGCAACCCCAGGAGATGATGCCCAGGCTGATGGCCAGGGCGAGATTCTTGAACGAGAAGAGATCATAGGTGCTGACGTAGGCGACGCGTAGTTGCGGCTCGAAGCGGCCGATCACGGGCAGGCGTTGCCATCCTTTCAATCCTGCTTCCACCAGCCAGCGCCAGCGTGTGAGGAGCACGAAGGCCAGCATCGTCCCAGCCACGCCGGTGATGATCCAGGCCATCGGCCCATTGCCTGCGAAGGTGAATAGCCCGGCCAGCGCCAACACGAACATGGCCAGGCCGTCGGTGATGCGTTCGGCCAGCACGATCGGCGCCGAACGGGCGATGGGGACGCCGTTGCTGGCCTTGAGCAGGAAGCTTTTGAGCAATTCACCGACTTTGCCTGGCGTCAGCACCATGGGAAACCCGGCTACGAAGATGCCCAGGCTGCGGCGCCAGGACAGCTGGGCGCCGATGATGTGGAGGTAGTATTGCCATTTCACAAAGCGCAAGCCGTAGTTCGTCAAGGTCAGGGCCACGATGAGGGGGGCGAGTCGCCAGGCGAAGGTGGCCAGGCGTCCCCCCAGGTCGTGCAGGTCGCCGTAGAGGGCGAGGGCGAAGCCTACGAAGATGCCGAAGAACAGGCCCCAAAGCAGCTTGCGGCGAAGGTCACGGATGTGCATGGGCGGGGGGCGAGGCGGTCGAGCAAAGCCTGAAGGTCGGCGGGAAGGGGGCTGGCGAAGTCGAGCCAGGCGTCGTCGCTGGGTCGGCGAAAGCGCAGGCGTTGGGCGTGCAGGAAATGCCGCCCCAAACCGAAGGCGTCGCGGCGGGGGCCGTACATGGGGTCGCCGACGATGGGATGGCCCAATGCCGCCAGGTGTACGCGAATTTGGTGGGTGCGGCCGCTGCGCGGGTGGGCAGTGATCAGGGTGGCGTTGGCGTAGTAGGTCAGGGCTTCGTAATCGGTGATGGCGGGCCGTCCGTTGTTGGTGGGAAGGACGGCCATGCGCTGGCGATGGCGGGGGTCGCGGCCGATGGCGGCATCGATGCGACCGGCCGGGGGAGCGAGATGGCCGATCACCAGGGCCAGATAGGTTTTCTCCACGGTGCGGGCTTTGAATTGGGTCTGGAGATGGCGGTGGGCGAGGTCGTTTTTGGCGACGAGGAGGAGGCCGGAGGTGTCTTTGTCCAGGCGGTGGACGATGCCAGGGCGCTGGATGCCGCCGACGCCTTCGAGATCGGGGCAGTGGTGGAGGATGGCGTTGACCAGGGTGCCGCTGGCGTGGCCGGGGGCGGGGTGCACCACCAGTCCGGCGGGTTTGTCGATGACCAGGAGGTCGCGATCCTCGTAGAGAATGGTCAGAGGCAGGGCTTCGGGTTGGAGACGGCTCGGCGCGGGCGCGGGGATGGCGAGGGTGAGTTGATCGCCGGGGATGAGCTTGCGGCTGGGTTTGGCGGGCTGGCCGTTGATCGTCACCAGGCCGTTTTCGATCCAACGCTGAATTTCGGCGCGCGAATGATCGGGCATCTGCCCGGCCAACCATTTATCCAGCCGGTCGCCTGTGTTGGTAGCGACCAATGTTATCACCGTGTCGTTCACGTATAGGCTCTAGCTGGCGACATTCCCCGCGACGATCGCCTGGCGTTCGCTGCGCCACAAAGTGAAGAGGACGAGGATGACGCCAACAACGACGCAGGAATCGGCCACGTTGAAGGTGGGCCAGTACCAACGGTCGTTGATGCGAAAATCCAGGAAGTCGATGACGGCGCCGAAGGCCAGACCATCCCACAAATTGCCGACGGCCCCGCTCAGGATCAAACCGAGGCCGATGTAGATGAGCCGCGAGGGGTGGACGAGGCGATAGCTGTAGATCAGGATGGCGATGACGGCCAGTGTGCGCACGATGATGAAGAGGAGGGCGCCACCCCGAAACAGGCCAAAGGCGGCGCCGGTATTGGTGGTATGGATGATGCGGAAGTAAGGCGCCAAGGCCGAGATGGGCGCCCAAGCCCCGAACAGCTCGATGTTTTCGATGACCCATTGCTTGCTCAGGCGGTCGAGGACGAGCATACAGGTCGCCACCCCCAAGACCAGGAAGATCCAACGATTTTTTGCTCTCAAGTGCTTCTTCCTTTGCCAGCGGGCGTGTGGAAGTTGCCTTCTTCGAAGGCGCGGGGGCCAGCCGAGGAGCCGCCGACGATTTCGCGTTTGCGCTGGCAATCCAAACAGAACCGCGCATCGGGCAGGGCTTTCAGGCGGGCAAAATCGATAGGCTCACCGCAGCTTTCGCAATAGCCATAGGTTTGGTCGGTAAATTTTTTGAGGGCGTGGTCGATGCGCTGCAGGCGGTGTTCGGCCTGACGCCGCAGCGCCAGATCGCTGGCCTGATCGAAGGCGGTGGTGGCGTCATCGGCCATATGGTTGCTGGCGCCAACATCTTCGTAAGCAATGGTGCTGAAGTGTTCAAGCTCGACCTGAAGTCGCTGATGTTCTTCTTCGAGCAGGCGGTGCAGGCGTGGGTCATCGCGGGTCATGTCCGGCCTCCATGGCAGGGTCAGGAAAGCGTGAGGCGCCGGAAGCTACGGCCGGGGAGTGCCGCCGGTGGCTTTTTCGAGTTTTCCTGCGGCAGAATTGTACGCCCATCCCGGCATTTCGCCAAAACATGAGGCCAAAACGGGCACAGCAATTCCAAATATGGCTTTTCTTGCCATCAGGAAACATGCTTTGTGGACACGGATGGGGGAAACCATGTCCTGAGTGCAACGAAGGAGCGGATAGTTTTTGGTCAAAAATCTGTGTTCCTTCCATCAGCGTCCACAAATTTGGAATTGCTGAAACGGAGATTCCTCACTTGCCATCCAGTCCTCCTTCTTGTAGAATAGAGGATGCCCCGTGGGGATGAAAGGTTTCGACGGGGCAGATTCCGGTCACGGACCGCAAGCCGAGGCGCCTGACCTCGTAAAAACGGGCAAAACACAAGTGCCAAAAACACTGGCAACGCCTTCAACTTCGGTTTCGCCCGCAGCAACGCCCTTGCGATTGCTGCCTAAGAGATCGTAGCCACGGCACCCTGACCGCTACGGTGGTCACGGCCTGAAGGGTGGACCCTGACAGCGCCCTCCAGTCACCGTCATAAACTGTAAGGTGCGGTTCCACCGACGCCGATGGGTGGGGCTTAAGGTTCTCGGCTAGTCCGCAGTTTGGATCTGGTCCCTATCGTCCGGCGGGCGAAATTTTATGGTAGTGACTAAGCTTGTAGGCGTTCGTGGGCGGCTGTTTCGGACCGGGGTTCGATTCCCCGCATCTCCACCTCAAGAGCCTTCTTGCCACCTGGCGGAAGGCTCTTGCTTTTGTGGACGCGGGTGGGGAAACGCGGATAACAATCAACAATCAACAGCCAACAATCAACGGCAAAACCTGCCACTTGCCACTTGCCACTTGCCCCCTTTTCCAGCGCGTGGGCTATAATCGGCCTATCGTTGTAACAATTCTCTTTCGAAAAGGAACTTTCTTATGGAATTGATGTTAGCCGGACGGGTGGCGGCAGTGGCGGCCGCCAGCAAGGGTCTGGGCAAGGCTGTGGCGCAGGAGCTGGCGGCCGAGGGCGCGCGGGTGGCCATCTGCAGTCGAGATTTGGATCGCATCGCGCACACAGCGCGGGACATTCACGAAGCCACCGGACAGGAAGTGCTGCCGGTGGAGTGTGATGTCAGCACCAAGAGCGGGTGCGATTTTTTCATCGACCGCGCCGTGCAGCATTTCGGGCGGCTCGACATCCTGGTGACGAATGCTGGCGGCCCGCCCTCTGGCCCCGCCGATAGCTTCAGCGACGAGCAGTGGGAGCAGGCCATTCGCCTGAACCTGCTCTCGACCATCCGCATGATATACGCCGCCCTGCCGCATCTCCGGCAATCCGACCAGGGTCGGGTGATCGCCATCGCCTCGATGTCGGCCAAGCAGCCGTTGGAGAATCTGGTGTTGTCGAATACAACGCGCGCGGGCGTGTTGGGCTTCATCAAGTCGCTGGCCAACGAACTTGGGCACACCGGTATCACTTTCAACGCCGTGCTGCCGGGTTGGACGCGCACAGAGCGGGTGCAGGAGTTGCTGAACAGCAATGCGCGCATCAAGAACACCACGCCAGAGGCCGAGGCCGCCCGGATCAGCGCCACCATCCCCGCCCGGCGCATGGGTGAGGTGGAGGAGTTCGCCGCCGCTGTTGCCTTCCTGGCCTCAGGACGGGCGTCGTTCATCGATGGCGTGGCCTTGCAGGTGGATGGCGGGCGCGTGCAGAGTCTGTACTAGACGAAGGACAAGGGACGAAAGACGAAGAATGCAAGATATCGTTTCTGAACTCGAACAGATCAAGGCGTTTGTGCGACGTGCGGGCGAAATGGTCCGCGCCTACCATGATCAGCCGGACACAGTCGTTTGGAAAGGCGCTGACGATCCGGTCACGCTGGCCGATCAGGCGGTGAACGCGTTTCTCGTCGAGGCCCTGCGCACTACCTTCCCCGATGATGGCATCCTGGCCGAGGAATCGAAGGACAATAGCGAGCGACTGGAAAGACGCCGGGTGTGGTGCATCGACCCACTCGATGGCACCAAGGAGTTCATCGCCCGCAACGGTGAGTTCAGCATCATGGTTGGGCTGGCCATCGCTGGTGTGGCCATGCTGGGCGTTGTCTATCAGCCCGTTCAGGATGTGATGTACAGCGGCATCCGCGCAGGCGGCGCCTGGCTGACGACACCGGAGGGTGAACGTCGTCTGGGCGCCAGTGAGATCGAGGATCCCGGGCAGATGCGGTTGGTGGTCAGTCGCTCGCATCGCAACCCGATCACGGACGAGATCAAGCAAACGCTGGGGATCAGGCAGGAGCGGATTTCGGGGTCGGTGGGGTTGAAGTGCGGACTTATCGCCCGTGGGGATGCCGAACTCTATCTGCACCCTGGTCCCGGCATCAAAGAATGGGATACCTGCGCTCCGGAAGCCATCTTGATCGGGGCAGGCGGCAGGATGACCGACTGCTGGGGTCGGGCGCTCGTCTACAACCAGCGCGACGTGGCTCGCCACGGCGGTATCGTGGCCTCGAACGGGCGCAGTCACTCCCGCATCATCAGCCTGACGATTCCCGTTCTGGCGGCAGCGGGCATCGATCCCCAACGCGCCTGGTAGATTCTCCATCTCTCCTTCTCTCGCCAGCTTCTCTCATGCAACCACTTCCCCGGCTTCACTTTCACCCCGTCCACGAGCAACCGCATCGACCCATTCCCACCGCGCCCGACGAAGCGCGCCCGCTGCTTTTGCACGATTTGCAGGAACGCAGCCCTGACTTCCAGCATCTGCTGACACACTTTCTGTTGCCTATCGACCTGCTGGTGGAGTACGGCATCGATCCCATCACCTGGCACAACCAAGGCGGCGAGGTGATGGTTCATGTTGCCCAGGCCGAACAAGGGCACGCCTGGGGGATACGGTTGCTGAACGACATCGACCGCCGCGATCCCCTGATCGAAGTCGAAATGAACGATACGGTCTTTGGCCGCATCGAAGTGACCTGGATCGGCGTCAACGATCCCCGCGCGCCTCGGTTCGACATCGACCGCACACCTGATGGCGCCAACACGCTGCGCGGCACCGCGTCGCGCCACCTCGAGGCAGAGGCAGCGGCAAAGGTGGCGGGCTTGGCGCCCGGTCAGATGCGCGCTGGCCTGGGTATGTTGCCACAGCTCTTGGGCGATGTGGAGCAGTTCCTGGCCGCGCTACACCAGTATGAATACGAGGTCGAGCCGCTGTATTACCACAATGCTATCCTCTTCGAGCGCTTTGGTTTCCACTATCTGCGGGGCCGCGAGATGATGCACCGCATCCATGAGGGCTTTGCACCCGGCGGCATCCTGGCGCAGAAGTTGGACGGCAGCACGCCTTTTCGCCAACTCGAACAGGCCGCCAGCATCCGTGGCCGCTCCTGGGCCATCCACGACGGCATCCTGGACGAGACCTGGGACGGCATCAAGCTGATCAAGCGCATCGGCATGAAGGCGGACATACAGACGGCGCCGGATATCCCATGGTAATTGGCTCGCTCAGGCTTTAGAACCGAGTCGGATTTGACAAATCCCCCTGGAATCAATAGACTTCACTTTGCTTCCGGGGCTGTAGCTCAGCTGGGAGAGCGCTACAATCGCACTGTAGAAGTCAGGGGTTCGAATCCCCTCAGCTCCACTAGCCTGGCTCCCCGGGCAACAATTTCACATCAACATCGCAGCGAACAGGAGCAGTAAGCCAACTCGGCAGCGAGCCAGAGAGAGTGCAAGTCTGGCAAAGGCGGTCACGAGTCCGCAAAGGCCGAACTCGCCTGGGAGCGGCGCCGGTGAAGGGGTGTGGTCTCCACGCCTTAACTAGCCGGCGACGGGTCAGCCCGTTACAGCGCAGAGTGGTCGGAAATTCCCTTTTTGGGGCAGTAGCTCAGCTGGGAGAGCACCACAATGGCATTGTGGGGGTCATGGGTTCAAGTCCCTTCTGCTCCACCAATTTTGAGGCCGGTCGCTTGTTCACGACCGGCCTCTCCTTCCGACAACCAGGGTGGCACCACGGAGATCCCTTCGTCCCTGTATGGACGGAGGGATTTTTTGTTGAGATTGGAGATTGGAGATTAGCGATTGCAGGATGCTCCAATCTCTAATCCCCAATCTCTAATCTCTAATCTCGAATCCCCTATCATCACACCGAGGTAATCCCATGCCCATGCGCGCAGACTGGATGTGGATGAATGGTTCGTTGATCCCTTGGGATCAGGCCAATGTCCATGTCTTCACCCACGCTCTCCATTACGGCTCCAGCGCTTTCGAAGGCATCCGCGCCTACAGCACCCCGCGCGGCCCGGCCATCTTCCGCGGGCGCGAGCACATGCGCCGCCTGCACGATTCGTGCAAGATCATGCGCATCCCTTTGAGCTACAACGTCGATGATCTGATTGCGGCCACCAAATCCTCGATCCGCGCCAACCAGCAGGATTCTTGCTACATTCGCCCGATTGTCTTTCGCGGCTACGAAGCCCTGGGCGTCGATGGCCGCAAATGTCCGGTCGAGATCGCCATCGGCACCGTGCCCTGGGGCCGCTACCTGGGGCCAGAGGCTATCGAGCAGGGTGTAGATGTGCACATCAGCTCGTGGCGACGCATGCCGCCCGGTTCGCTCACGCCGCTGGGCAAGATCGGCGGCCAGTATGTCAACAGCCAATATGTGGCCATGGAAGCACACGACGGCGGCTTCAACGAAGGCATCAGCCTGGACATCCACGGCTATGTCTCCGAAGGCTCTGGCGAGAACCTGTTCCTGATTCGTGACGGCGCCATCGTCACCCCGCCCTTGTCCGCCTCCATCCTCAGCGGCATCACCCGCGATTGCGCCATCACCCTGGCCCGCGACCTGGGCTACGAAGTGCAATACGGCTACTTGACCCGCGAGATGCTGTATATCGCCGACGAGCTGTTTTTCACCGGCACCGCCGCCGAGATCACGCCCATCCGCTCGGTGGACCGTATGCCGGTCGGGATTGGCTCGCGCGGCCCCATCACCAAAGCCATCCAGGAACGCTTCTTCGCCATCACCGAAGGCAAAATGGACCCGCACGGCTGGCTGGACTACGTCTATGCCGATGGCGAGTGGCCGGTCGCACAGTGATTGGCCGATAGTCGTTAGCAGATAACCTTCGTGGCTGCCCAAGCAGGAAGCTCTCACATTGAGGATCGACAATGTCAATACGAACATTCACCGCGGTTCTGCATCGTGAAGATGACATATTCGTGGCCGACTGTCCTGAAGTCGGCACCGTGAGTCAAGGCTATACCATCGAAGAAGCCCTTGCCAACCTGCGCCAAGCCACCGAACTTTATCTCGAAGTCTTCCCCCTACCTGAGGTCGCTCGCCCATTGATGACGACTTTCGAAGCCGAAACCCCGGTTTATGCCTAAACACCAACTCGTATCAGGCGCCGATGCTATCCGCGCACTGGAGCGACTTGGCTTCGTGCAAGTTCGGCAACGTGGAAGCCACGTCATTCTCCAGAAGCGTACGCCCGAGGGTGATATTGGCTGCGTCGTGCCTTTACATCGCGAGCTAGCCGCCGGCACTTTGCGTGGCGTCCTGCGCCAGGCCAGAGTGTCGATCGATGATTTCTCGGCGAACCTGTAAGCGTCTACTCTCACTTCTTCGCCATCACCGAAGGGAAAATGGACCCGCACGGCTGGCTGGACTACGTCTATGCCGAGGGCGAGTGGCCGGTCGCACAGTAATCCGCCGACAAGAATTTGCACCATGCGAACACCGGACGAGATCACGCGCATCCTACGAGATGAAAAGCCCTATTTGGCCACGACCTTTGGCGTCAGCAAGATCGGCGTCTTTGGCTCGTATGGCCGCGGCATGGCCAACGAATCGAGCGATGTCGATCTGCTGGTCGAGTTCGACCGTCCCATTGGCTTGAAGTTCGTTGATTTGGCGGATTATCTGGAGAACGCGTTGGGCGCAGAAGTCGATCTTCTCACACCCGCAGGTCTGGAAAACATTCGCATCCCTGAGATCGCCCAAGACATCAAGAGGACGCTTGTCTATCTCTGAAAGAAGACACCGCAATAACCAATCTCCAATAACCAATCTCTAATCCCCAATCTCCAATCTCCCCGCCTCCTCCGAGGTCCCCATGTCCACACGCTACGATCCCGCCACCATTGAATCGAAATGGCAAAAGCACTGGGAAGCCACCGGGCTGCACCGCCGCGACGACGCGTCCGCCAAACCCAAATGGTACTTCCTGACCATGCTCCCGTATCCCAGCGGCGATCTCCACACCGGACATTGGTACGCCATGTCGCCCTCGGATGCGGCGGCGCGCTACAAGCGCATGCAGGGCTACAACGTCTGGTTCCCCATCGGCTTCGACGCCTTCGGCTTGCCCGCGGAAAACGCCGCCATCAAACACGGCGCCCATCCGCACAAGTGGACAATGGGGAACATCGCCACCATGCGGGCGCAACTGCAAAAGATGGGCACGATGTTCGATTGGGAACACGAGGCTATCTCCTGCCTGCCCGGCTACTATCAATGGACCGAGTGGTTCTTCCGCAAGTTCTACGACATGGGCCTGGCCTATCGCGAGGAAGCGCCGGTCGATTTCTGCCCGCATTGCAACACCACCCTGGCCCGCGAACAGGTGTGGGGCGACGATCGCCACTGCGAACGCTGCGACACACCGGTCATCATCAAAAATCTGGCGCAGTGGAAGTTCCGCATCACGGCCTACGCCGACGAACTGCTGGACGGCCTGGACAAGATCGACTGGCCGGAGCGCGTCAAGACCATGCAGCGCAACTGGATTGGCCGCAGCAAAGGCGTCGAATTTGCCATGAAAGTGCAGGGTCGCGAGGACTTGAGTTTCCGCGTCTTCACCACCCGGCCCGACACCACCTTCGGCATGAGCTTCGCCGTGTTGGCGCCTGAGCATGTTCTGGTCGAGCAGATCACGGCGCCGGGGCAACGCCAGACGGTCGAGGACTATGTGGCCGAGGCCAAGCGCAAGAGCGATCTGGTGCGCCAGACCGAGGCCGGTGAGAAAAGTGGCGTCTTCACCGGGGCCTATGCCATCAACCCGGTCAACGGCCAGCCCGTGCCGATCTGGATCGCCGACTATGTGCTGATGAGCTACGGCACAGGCGCCATCATGGCTGTGCCCGCCCACGACGAGCGCGACTTCGAGTTCGCCCGCAAATTCGGGCTGCCCACGCCCATTGTCATCGTCGGCGAAGAAGTTTACAGCGCCGGCGACGCCAATGTCTGGAGCGAGGAGGCTGGTTGGGCGCTGCCCGCCGCCTTCACCTTCAAAGAGGGCGGGGTCATGGTCAACTCCGGCCCCTTCGACGGCTCGCCCTGGCCCGCCAGCTTCGACGCCACCGCCGCCTGGCTGGTGGAACATGCGGCCGGCGAGCGCAAGGTCAACTATCGCCTGCGCGACTGGCTGATCAGCCGCCAGCGGATGTGGGGCGCGCCCATCCCCATCATCTATTGCCCCACCTGTGGGACTGTGCCCGTGCCTTACGCCGACCTGCCGGTGCTGCTGCCCGAAGACGCCCAATTTAAGCCCACCGGTGAAAGCCCGCTGAAATTCCACGAGGGCTTCCGCTACGTCAAATGCCCGCAATGCGGCGGCGAGGCCGAGCGCGAGACCGACACCATGGACACCTTTCTGTGCTCGTCGTGGTACCAATACGCCTACGTCACGCCATATTGGAAGGCGGGCCAGACGCTGAGCCCCGACGATACGCCCTGGAATCCCGCCGAGGGCGAAGTCTGGCTGCCGGTCGATCAGTACACCGGCGGCATCGAGCACGCCACCATGCATTTGCTGTACACGCGCTTCTTCACCAAGGTCATGCGCGACGCCGGGCTGGTGGAGTTCGACGAGCCTATGCTGCGGCTGTTCAATCAGGGCATGATCCTGGGCGAAGACGGCGAGAAGATGTCGAAGTCGCGCGGCAACGTGGTCAACCCCGACGATTACGTGGGCAAATACGGCGCTGACACCGTGCGCGCGTTTTTGATGTTCATCGGCCCGTGGGAAATGGGCGGCCCCTGGAACCCGCGTGCCATCGAGGGCGTGCAGCGTTTCTTGCAACGCGTGTGGTCATTGGTGGTGGATGCCCCGGCCAAACGCAACCCCGACCCTTCGACAAGCTCAGGGCGGGACCTGCGCCGGGCCACGCATCAAACCATCCTGAAGGCGACGGCCGACATCGAGCAGTTCAAGTTCAACACCGTGATTGCGGCGTTGATGGGCTTCAGCAATACGCTGGTCGAGGCCAAGACCACGCCCGTGTTCGGCACCAAAGCCTGGGACGAGGCTATCTCGACCCTGCTGCTGTTGATGGCCCCGGCCATGCCCCACATCGCCGAAGAGCTGTGGAGCCGCATTGGTGGCCCCTACAGCATCCATCAGCAAGCCTGGCCGGTGGCCGATCCCGCCCTGGCGAAGGAAGACGTGGTCGAGATCGCCATCCAGATCAACGGCAAGGTGCGCGGCCATATCGAAGTCGCCGCCGACGCCAACCCCGCCGACACCGAGCGCCTGGCCCTGGCCAGCCCTGCTGCTGCCAAATGGCTGGATGGCAAGACGGTGCGCAAGGTTGTGGTCGTGCCGGGGCGGATGGTCAATATCGTTGTGAGTTAAAATGCGTTAGAGGCGACCAACCGGGTCGCCTCTAAACTGAAATCAGTTCGAGAACATCAGTTCTGCGTTTAGCTCGACGAACGACGAAAGACGAAGGCGATTCGTCCTTCGTCGTTCGTCACCACGAAAACTTCTGCTCTCATCGTGGCTTCAGTTTAGCATTACAACGTTAGATAGCGTTCGATGCGATTGGCAAAAGCCGGGTAGGGTTGCACGCCCACCACACGGTCGATCTCTTTGCCATTGCGGAAGAACAGGACGGTGGGGATGCCGAGGATGTTGAAACTGTTGGAAGTCTTGGGGTTCTCGTCTACATCCAATTTGGCGACGACGACGCGGCCATCGTATTCGGCGGCCAGTTTTTCGATGGTGGGGGCCAGCATGTGGCAGGGGCCGCACCAATCGGCCCAGAGATCGACGATAGCCAGCTTGTCGGACTTGAGGATGATATCGACGAAATCGCCGTCGCTGACGTGAATGGGGTGGGAGCGGTCGGCGGCGAGGGCGCCGGTTGGGCTGTCGGACGCTTGCGCGCCGAAAAGGTTTTTCAGGAATGAGGTCATGGATGAGACTCCAGAAAGGGTATGGAACGAGGGATGAGGTGAAGCGCAAGGTTGAGATGCTTCAGCGCGGCTGAAGGTTACGGTCTCTTGACGCCCGCGCCGGGGTAATTCTTACGATGGATGGGTCGCTCACGCTCCCTGTCTTGCCCTTCCCCGCCCCCAAAAATTTGGGCGCCGGCTCTCGCCATCCGGCGCCCTCCTTCGGCTATCCATCCTCTCGCCACGAGAGTAGGCTGACCACAACCTTGAAAAAAATCATAAGGCTGAATGATGGTATCATAACACGAAATCAAGTCGCGCGAATCTCCGAAAAATCTACGACTTTTCTACAAGTGCGGTCTTTGACCTGCCCGACCGGCGATGTTACGATCATGGTGATTGCCGGATTGATTTGTAATATCGGCGTCTACGTACTACGTGCTCCATGCTGCGTAAGACGCTTCGACGGAATACGTAGTACGCGATACACAGTAGATCGACGATTACGTTTGTCTTTGCTCCTTCGATGTCCGACTTCAACTGGCGCAAAGCCATCCATCAGGCGCTGCGCAATTATCACAATATCGACGCCTTGCAACAAAGCGAATTGGGACAGCTTCACCTGGTCGCTGCGTTTACCAGTGATGCTGTCTCGCCCTGGTTGCTGAATCAGGCCACGGGGGTGGCGGTGCAAAGGCTGCTTGACCGCGCTCTGGATGCGCTGGCCGAAGCGCAACCCAAGTCTGCGCAGTTGTTGCGACAGCGTTTTGTGCAGGGCCACACCATCGACGATATCGCCGAGGTCATCAGCGCGGCCTCTTCGACGCTGCATGATCATCAGCGTCGAGCGCTGGAGATGTTGGCCACGATCGTGATTCGTTTGGAGGCCGCCGAACAGTGGGCGCAGCGACGGCGGGCGTTGGCGGCCATGCTGCCGGCGCCCAGTTATCAGCAATTGGTCGGCTTCGAGCCGTATCTGCGCGAGATCAGCAAGGCGCTCGATGCCGCCAGCGCCGGGATGGGTCAACCACTGCTCATCACTGGTTTGGGGGGGATCGGCAAGACCAGCCTGGCCCGCGAAGCGCTGTTCACCTGGCTGCAGCAAGGGCAATCCACGGTCGAGCGGGTCGCATGGGTGGCGGTGGTGCAAGCGGCGCTATGGGGGCCAGAGGGTGTGCAGGCGCAACGACACAGTTACGCCCTCGATCAGGTGTTGAGCGATCTGGGCAAGCAGTTGGGCGAGCCAGTCGATGCCCTGCCTACGAACGAGCAGCGACTGCGGATGTTGGCCAAACGTTTGCAGGAGGCGTCGACCGTGGTCGTGATCGATAATGTCGAGACGCCTATCGAAGCGCAGGTGGCTCTGACCATGGTGGAACATCTGACGCCGGTGGCGCACATGGTGGTCACGAGCCGGCGCCGCCTGGAGCATCCATGCGGGCAAATCCTGGCGCTGACTGATCTGCCGGAGCCGGATGCAGTGCGCTTGCTGGTGTTGGAAGGCGAACGCCTGGAGGTGGAGGGCGTCACTGAGGCGCGGGCGTATGAGATTTATCAAACGGTGGGGGGCAATCCTTTGGCGCTGAAATTGGTCGTGGCGCAGTTGGGCAAGCTGCCCATCCCGCAGGTTTTGGCCGGGTTCGGCGGTGAATCGCACACAGTGCAGCAGCTTTTCGCCCATATCTATGAGACTTCGTGGCAGTTGTTGGCTCCGGCAGCGCAGCAAGCCTTGTTGGGGATGTTCCTCCTGCCTCCGGCGGGCGCGACCTGGGAAGGTTTGCGAGTGGCGGTGGCGGCAGGAGGATTGCCGGCCGATGACGTAGCGCTGGAAAGAGTTGTGGAGGATCTGACCGCACTCAACTTGATCCAGGTGGGCCGTGCGCCCGACCAGTCTCCCAATTATAGCTTGCACCGGCTCACCTATAGCTTCCTGGCGACGCGGATAGGTTTGTCGGCGGGTGAGGAGTAGGATGTCGTGAGTGAGGATGCACTAGCGCGAACACACGGCATCCTGCGGTCTTTCGCCGAAGGTTTGATGAGCGAGACGGGGGCGGCGATCAGCGGCGAGCGGTTGATCGAGACGGTGCTGGGGCTGGCCGAGAAGAGCCAGGCTCTCGGCGACATCGATACTGCCGCTCGCTTGCTCGAGCACTTCGGGCTGCGGCTGCGACGCGAGAGCCACCTGGAGCGGCTCGATGCCTGCTATGCCGCTGTACTGACCCATGAGGAGCTGCCGGGGGCGCGTCGCGTCAATCTGGCCGAGCGCCGCATACAGCTTTTGACCCAATTGGGGCGACCAGCCGAAGCGAGGGCTACCTTGGCCGCGGCCTGGCCCTACGCCGATACACCGCGGCTACGCGCTTGTCTGTACAATCGCGAGGGCTATCTGTCCTACAGTTACGGCGCATACGAACAAGCGGAAACGATCTATGCAGTTGGTTTGGCAGAGGCGCAGATGGCGCAAGATCCATCTCTTGTTTGCCTTATCCACAATAATCTCGGCGAGATGTACTTCGCTTCCGAAAATTACGAGAAAGCAACAGCTGCCTTCGAGAGTGCCATCGAAGTAGCTTTGTCGTTGCCCGATCCCTTTTTCCGCGCCCTGGCGGAGTGCGGCCTGGGCATGACGCTTACGGCTTTAGCCCAATTCGACGCCGCGGATGCCCATCAAGAAATCGCTCGCCATTATTATCGACTGGCTGATGATCCTTTTGGCCTGAGTCGAACCGATTTGAACCAGTCCTACAATGCTTATGAACGAGGCGACTACCTCCGGGCAAAAGAGTTGGCGGCGCGCGCTATGGCGCAAGCGCGGGCTACAGGTAATGTGCACCATCTGGCCACGGCTCAGCAGCATATAGGTGAAGCTTATCTGGGCTTGCACGAGCATCAGCTTGCCTACGACCATTTCGCCCTGGCGCTCGAAATGCGTTTATTGATGGGCCAGCCAGTTTTTGTCGAAACGACGAGCCGCACTCTGCAACAACTTGCCGATTCTGTCGAGACTGATCCGACTTTGCCTGCCGATCTTCGCATGTCGTTGTTGCAGCAATGCCGCGAGAGGTTGAAGGCTGCTCAAGTATTCCTGGAGCAGCCCTCAACATAGTCATCCTCTCAGCCGCCACCGCCTATCCCACCGCCATTGCCCTGCGTTGTGGCCGGTGTGGGTGTAGGGGTGGCGTCATCGGCTCGGACGGATGATCCGGTCCCATTCAGGCTCAGGCTGGCCAGGGCCATCGCCAACAGCAGGGCGATGATCACCAGCTTGGAATGCCAATCACTACGAAGGCGAGAACTCATACGACGATTCATCACGCACCTCTGTTTGAGAGAGTGATGAGCTTCGTCGAGTGGGTAGCGCTACCTCTCCCGGGAGCACTCGCTAGCTCGATGGTTGATTATGCGATTTGTGTCTGCAGCACATCCCCACCCTAGCATATGCCCGACCGCTGATCCAACGCCCAACGTTTGTATTTGCACTGTATTTGCACAAACGGTGTTTGTATGCCCAACAAATGGCCCGACTTTGGAAAAGAACTGAATCAGGCTCGTCAGCGAGCCGGACTAACACAACAAGAATTGGCCGATCAGGTAGGCGAGGTGTTGGGAATCGTCGTCAGCCAACAAATGGTTTCGAATTGGTGCCGGGGGGAGAGCCTTCCCGGAGACAGAAGGATGTTTTTGGCCCTCTGCCAGGCATTACACCGCGCTGGAGGCTTGAACTCGCTCGCCGCTATCAACCAACTTCTGCAATGTGCTGAGCAGGGCGCTTTGCACACAGGAGAGATCGGCGAGTGGTTCCCCAGCCTGGCGCGGAGCGACGAGCGAATCGAACACAAAACGCCTGCTTTCGATGATAATGACCCTTTAGAAACCGTAGCAGATGCGCCGATAGAAGCCTGGGCGCAGCACTTCATCGCGCGCGTGAGCAATGCTGTGCAAATTTTCGAGCGCGCCGAAGCGCGGCAGGCGGCAGGCGTGATCATTCTCGCCACCTTGCTGCTGGCATCGACCTGGCGATCCCCTGGCCTATGGCGCAACCACTGGCTCGATGCAGCTGTGCTGGTATTGGCGCAATGGGCTTGCAATTTGTTGCTGGCCTGGCCGCCCAGCGGCGCCGAGGGCGACGCCACTGGCAGCAATTGGCGCTGGCTCAAGCTTTACCGGCTTTCGGGCACGTCTGCGGGCGTGATGGTGACGATAGGTTTGTTGTTCTTCGGTAGCGCTTTCCACCAAGTTGTTTTTGGCGCCGCTCCCGCCGGCTGGCTGTCTTTCGTGCTCACCGGCGGGGGCGTAATTTTCGCCTATGCGGGAGGACTAAAAGTACAAGCTGG
The DNA here is from genome assembly GCA_041918515.1 of Chloroflexota bacterium. Classification (GTDB taxonomy): domain Bacteria; phylum Chloroflexota; class Anaerolineae; order J102; family J102; genus SSF26. The sequence goes on from JAYRVO010000064.1 coordinate 116,061, forward strand.
AGCCAGCCAGGTTGAAGATCAAAACTTCTATCGTCGCGCCAGTAGCCAGGTCACTCTGTTCATTCTCATCGCCCAGGCGTTGCTGCCGTGGTTTTTCGTGGCCGCCTCTGAATACATCGCCACAGGCTATTTGGCGGTGATGGCCATAGCCCTCATATTGCTTTGGCCGTTGCTACGTTGGCGCGGCCATTGATGTCTTGTTTGCACAATTGAGATCTGAAGGCATCTGCGCAATATCTTGCGGTAAGGATAGGGGCGAGGTCGACGGAATGAGCTTTTGTTGCAGCTCAGACGGCGCTTCCGCCGGCCTCGCCCCTACTACGCCAACACGCACGACGCCCTACCCCGCATCAAGCTTCGGCCACCGCCGGGCGGCTGCCCGCCATTTCCAGCCGGCGTGCTCGCAACAATGAGGCAACCACGGCCGCCGCCAAAATGCTCAGCACCACCCCCAGCGAAAGCCCCACTGGAATCTTGTAAATATCGACCAACGTCATCTTGGCCCCCACAAAAACCAGGATCACCGACAAGCCGGTCTTGAGATAGTGGAACTTGTGCATCACGCCCGCCAGCAAGAAGTAGAGAGAGCGCAGGCCCAAGATGGCGAAGATGTTCGAGGTGTAAACCAGGAAAGAATCGCTGGTGACGGCGAAGATGGCGGGGATGGAATCGACGGCGAAGACCAGGTCTGTGCTTTCGACGATCAAGAGCACGAGAAACAGCGGGGTGGCCAGCAGCTTGCCCGCTTGCCGTACAAAGAAATGGTCGCCCTGATATTCGCCGGTCACCGGCATCAGTCGTCGGAACAATCTGACCATCGGATTCTTGTCGGGGCGCAGTTCTTCGTCACGGTGGCGGGCCATCTTGACGCCGGTGAAGATCAAAAATGCACCGAACACATAAATGATCCAGTGGAATTCTTTGAGCAGCGTGGCCCCCACCGCGATCAGCACCCCGCGCATGACCAACGCCCCCAGCACGCCCCAGAAGAGGACGCGGTGTTGATAGATGGCGGGGACGGCGAAATAGGAAAAGATCAGCACGAAGACGAAGATGTTGTCGACGCTCAGCGACTTTTCGATCAGATAGCCGGTCAGGAAGGCCAGCGCCGCCTCTGAATTTGTATAAGCGCTGGAGGGCGCCAGCCAATCCCAAGCCAGATAAATGCCCAAATTGAACAGCAGCGCCAGGCTGATCCAGACGACGCTCCATGTCGCAGCCTCGCGTACGCTGACGGCGTGGGCATGGCGATGAAACACGCCCAGGTCGAGCGCCAGCATGGCCAGCACAAAAGCATTGAAACCGATCCACAGCCAGATCATGTCTCCGAACACGTTGTTGCTCCTTGTCGAGTAGTACAGGTGGAACCGCTGCGCAGTCACAAAAGCGCGACGCCACGGCAAAGGTTCCGCAAAGGGAAAATGTCGTGGTTGTCTCGCCTGTGTGCGCACCCATCAGCAGGTTCGCCACCGACCAGCCGGGAGACAGGCTCCGTATTGACGACTGATCGACCTAAATGGCAGGAGGCTACTCCCAAACCGAAGCCTACTGTAGCAGACGCTAAAGCTCATGTCAATCACTCGTCCATTTTTTCATGTGATTTTCATCTTGGCAATTCCCTCTGCCCCGCCCCCTGACCTTTCGACAAGCTCAGGGCAGGCCCTCTGATTTCTGATCTTTGATCTTTGGCTTCTGCCTTTCTTCATCCCTGTGCTACACTTTGTCTTCATCCATCCGTCTCATCCTATCGAGGTACTTTCATGGCTCGCTCCAATCAATCTGCCAAGAGACAAGGCAAAAAGCGCGACTGGCGCACCATCATTTGGTATGTCATCGGCCTTCTCATCGTGTTGACGATGGTGATCTCGCTGGTCGCCACCGCCTTCGTTCGCTAGATCACTCTTTTTCCGCGCGCCGTCGCCGTGTTGCTTCTGCTCACTGGCGACGGTTTTATTTTGCCCGGCGTTCGCTGATCCCTGATCGCTATGAAGAGTTCGATCCAGGACCATTCACGCCGCGGCCTGGTCTACGCCGGTCTCGCCGTCCTCTTTTTCGCCACCAGCCCGGTGTTCGTACGTTGGGCCGGAGCCATTTCCAGCACTGAGATCGCCTTTTGGCGCCTGGCAGTGGCAGCAACAGCGTTGGGACTGATGATGGTCATTCGTCGCGAGCGCTGGGCCGCACCGCGCGAGCATTGGGGACGTTTCCTGGGCTTTGGCCTGATCACGGCACTGCATTTCCTGTTCTATATCGCCTCGCTGAGCTTCACCACCATCGCTCATAGCCTGGCCATCGTCTACACCGCGCCCATTTTCGTTGCTCTGTTTTCGTCGCTTTACCTGCACGAGTCGCTGGCCCGGCGCAAATGGTTGGGCATCCTGCTGGCCGTCGGCGGGATCGCCGTGCTGGTCGGGTTCCAACCACACTTCACGGCGTCCATGCTGCTGGGCGACCTGCTGGCGTTGGGGTCAGCGATCACGTTCGGGCTGTACAGCGTGGCCGGGCGTTCGCAACGAGAGCGGTACAGCCTTTTCACCTATGCTACAACCGTCTACGGCGCCGCCGCTCTCTGGCTTGCCCTGCCTGCGGCCCTATCTTTCACACCCCAGGGCTATAGCCTCCCCGTCATCCTCAGCGTCATCGCCCTGGGCCTCATCCCGCTAGGTTTGGGTCACACCCTCTACAACGCGGCTTTGCGCCACACCCACGCCACCTCCGTCAATGTCATTGCTACACAGGAAGTCATCGGCGGCATCCTCCTGGGCGCCTTGCTGCTAGGCGAGATCCCTCATCCCAACGAAATCGCTGGCGCCATCGTCACCTTGCTTGGCATTCTGCTCGTCATCCGTTAACATTGCTGCCAGGACACAACGCCACCTGTCGCCATGAACACCAGCCCACCGGTGAATTGCCGGTATTACTATGCCGACTATTTTCGCGGACGGGATTACGAGGAATGCCGCCTGATCAAGCGCAACCCCGAATCTCGCCCGTGGCGTCGAGCCTTGTGCGATTCCTGCCCGGTTCCCGCCATCCTGCGCGAAACCAACGCCCAGCAGATTGCCCTGGAAGCGACGGTCACGCGTAAATGGGGTCTCATCGAGCGCGTAGAGGTGTATGCGATCTGCGCCAAGCACATGATCGAGTTGGACGATCCCAGGCATTGTCTCCAGTGCGCGACAGAAGGATAGAAGAGCGAAAGATGAGATAAGGCTGATGGAAGACTTGACGAAATCTTTTGGTAGACTTATAGCAACGCGCAGACAATACTTCCCGGACACGCCCTTTTGACGCTCTCGGTCATCCCCCGTGCAACTTCTCATCGCCATCGTCCAAGACGAAGACGCCGACGCCTTGCTCAAACGACTGATCGCGCTTGGGCTCCGGGCGACGCGTCTTCCTAGCGTCGGGGGTTTTCTCAGCGTCGCCAATGCCACCATCCTGCTTGGCGTCGATGACCAGGAAGTCGAGCAGACGCTGGCAGTCATCCGGGCGACCTGTCAGACTCGGCGCACCATCGTCAATCCGATGCCCTGGGCTGTGGAGCCAGGACAGGGATCGCTGGTTGCTCCGGTCACGCCGCTGGAGGCCGAAGTGGGAGGCGCCGCTATATTTTGCCTGCCTGTCGTACACTGGCTGCGCACAGCCGCCGCTCCTGTCCCGCCACAGCCTGCTGCGACTTTTGAGATGGAGAAAGGAACCAGCCCCATGCACCTTATCCTCGCCATCGTCCCCAATGAAGACGCTTCCGCCGTCAGCCAGGCGCTGCTGGCGGCGGATCATCGGCTGACCCGCATCAACACGGCGGGAGGCTTCCTGCGGCGGGGGAATGTGACCCTTTTGATCGGCGTCGAACCGAACAAGACCGAAGAAGTCCTGGCCATCATCCGCTCGCATTGCCACAAACAATCCCACGAGGGGACGGCTTACGGCGCGACCGTCTTCGTCCTTGAAGCCGCGCGCCTCGTGCAAATCTAGACAGGAGTGAGGCGACATGGTCGTTCATCCGCGTTTTGTCCGCTCCCCTGATCGGGGCAACGAGGGTGGCATAGAGGGTCAGAATGCCGCGCAGGACGAAGAAAGGCTGCACCTCCCCCCCGAACTGCCTTTGCTACCCTTGCGCGGGGTCGTGCTCTACCCCCTCATGTGGATGCCGATCACGGTCGGCCAACCCCGCTCGCGCCGCCTGCTCGAAGACCTCAGCACCCGCCGCCAACGCTTGCTGGCCCTGGCCGCCAGCCTCGACCCCAACCTGGAGGAGCCTGGCGCCGATGACATCCACCGCATCGGCGTGGTGGCGCGCATCGAACGGCTGATGCGGCTGCCCGATGGCAACATGCGCGTCATCGTGCAAGGCGCCGAACGTCTGCGCATCGACCGCTTCACCGCCGCCGAACCCTATCTGCAAGTCGCCTGCACCCTGCTTCCCGACCAGGTCGTCAACGACGCTATCGAGCAGGCGTTGGGCCGGGCCGCGCAGGATCTCTTCGCCAGCCTGGTCGCCCTCGTTCCCCAATTGCCCAACGAGCTTGAATCGGCGGTGCGCAATGTCACGGATGGCCGCCAGCTGGCTTACCTCATCGCTGCCAGCGCCAACCTGAAGCTGACCGACGCCCAGGCCATTCTGGAGACGGATCCGCTGGCCGAGAAGTTCAAACGACTCAACACCATCCTCAAAGGTGAGGTGGACGCGCGGGAGATCGCCCAAAAAATCCAACAAGAAGCCCAGGGCGAGATGCAAAAGGCGCAGAAGGATTTCTATCTGCGCAAGCAAATGGAGGCCATCCAGAAAGAATTGGGCGAGGAAGATGCACAGGCCATCGAGATCACCGATCTGGAGCAACGCATCACCGCGGCTGGGCTGAGCGCCGAAGCCGACAAAGAAGCCCGGCGCGAACTGGATCGTATGCGTCGTATGCCGGTGCAGGCCGCCGAGTACTCGGTGATCAAGACCTATCTCGACTGGCTCGTCACGCTGCCCTGGCAACAACGCAGCGAGGATAATCTGGATGTCCTCCATGCCCGCCGCGTCCTCGACGAAGACCATTATGGGCTGGCTGACATCAAAGATCGCATCATCGAATTTCTGGCCGTGCGCAAACTACGGCAGGAGCGCAAAGCCGAGCGCGAAAACGAAACCAGCACTGATCTGATCCGCCGCGAGCGCGAGGGCGTCATCCTCTGCTTTGTGGGGCCGCCGGGCGTGGGCAAAACCAGCCTGGGCCTCAGCATCGCCCGCGTCATGAACCGCAAATTCGTGCGCCTGGCTTTGGGCGGCATCCGTGATGAGGCCGAAATCAGAGGCTTTCGCCGCACCTACATCGGTTCGATGCCGGGGCGCATCATTCAATCGTTGCGGCGGGTGGAGTCGCGCAATCCGGTTTTCATGTTGGACGAGGTCGACAAGCTGGGCCACGATTTTCGCGGCGACCCTTCCAGCGCCCTTCTGGAGGTGCTCGACCCCGAACAGAATCGGGAGTTCCGCGACCATTATTTGGACGTGCCCTTCGATCTCTCGGAGGTGTTCTTCATCACCACCGCCAACTGGCTCGACCCCATCCCCGGTCCCCTGCGCGACCGCATGGAGATCATCCAGCTTTCCAGCTACACCGATTTCGAGAAGGTGCAGATCGCCCAGCGCCATCTCGCGCCGCGCCAGGTGCGCGAGAACGGTCTGCGCCCGGACGAGATCTGTTTCACCGATCCGGCGTTGCTGCGGATGGTGCACGAGTACACCCTGGAGGCCGGGGTGCGGAATCTGGAACGGCAGATCGGCAACGTCTGCCGCAAGGTGGCAACCAAGGTGACGGCAGGAGATAACGGCCAGGTGGTGGTGACGCCGGAATCACTCGTGGACTGGCTGGGCAGGCCCAAGATGCTCGACGAGAAGCACGAGCGTGTGGAAACGCCAGGGATTGCCACCGGGCTGGCCTGGACGCCGGTGGGCGGGCAAGTGCTCTATGTGGAGGCCGCCGCCATGGCCGGCAAGGGGCGTCTGACTTTGACCGGGCAATTGGGCAACGTGATGAAGGAATCGGCGATGGCGGCGGTCAGTCTGGTGCGCAGCGCCGCCAGCCGCTATGATGTGCCGGTGAAATGGTTCGAGGAGCACGATCTACACATCCACGTCCCTTCGGGCGCCCAACCGAAGGATGGCCCCTCGGCCGGTCTCGCCATCGCCACGGCGATTTTGTCGTTGGTGACGGGGCGGGCCGTGGGCGAGGGAATGGCCATGACGGGCGAGATCACGCTGCGCGGACGGGTGACGCGCATCGGCGGGGTGCGCGAGAAGGCGTTGGCGGCGCATCGCCATGGTCTGCACACCGTGCTCTTGCCTGAAGGCAATGAGGTCGATTTGGAAGATGTGCCGGCAGAGGTGCGCGAGCAGATGACCTTCCATCCTGTCCGCACTATCGAGGACGCCTGGGCGTTGGCGCTCCGCCCGCAGGTGATCCAACTGCCGCCGCCCGGACTGGAAGCTGACCCCAATGGCGACGACTCTACCCCGAATGTCGTCGTCCCCGAAGCAGAGGAAGTGGGAGAGGATACGAATTCAATTCAATGATTCGAAAAATACAATACGCCCATCGCCGCCAAACCCCAGGCGATGGCTGAGAATAAAAGCGGTTTGTCCTCGAAAAGCAGCTCGTCCGGCGCGCCGCCCAGTTTGCGCACGTGGATGAGGTAGAGATAGCGAAAAAGGAAATAGACCACGAAAGGGATGGTCAGCATCATCAAATGGTTTTGGGGCAGGTTCGTGGCCGAAAAGGTGTAGAACGAATAGCAGATGACGGTCGCCGCGGTGACGATGCTGATGAGATGGTCGAGAAAGACGACGGTGTATTCGTCCAGGATGGCGCGATGGTTGCCGGCCTCGTCTTCGAGTGAGGTCAGCTCGTGGCGACGCTTGCCCAGGGCGATGAGCAGGGCGATGAAGGTGATACATACATAGAGCCAGGGCGAGAAACGCTCGACCTCGACCACGGCGGCGCCAGCGGCCACGCGCAGGACGAAGCCCGCGGCCACGACGAGGGCGTCGATGATGACAACGTGCTTGAGCTTGAACGAATAAGCCAGATTGAGGAGGAAATAGCCCAAAAGGATGACGCCCAACCAGAGATCGATCGAGAACGCCATCGGCAGCGAGAGCGCCAGCAATATGATCAGGACGGCGATGGCCAAGCCGGGTTTCAGCGCACCCGAAGCCAGCGGGCGATGGCGTTTGTCGGGATGCGCCCGATCCGCCTCCATGTCCACCAAGTCATTCAGCAAATAGACGGCGCTGGAAATCAGGCAGAATAAGAGGAAGGCCGCTGCCGTGCGCAGGAGCAGCCCTGGCTGGGTGAATTTGACGTCGAAGATCAGAGCGGCAAAGACGACGGCGTTTTTCGTCCATTGGTGGACGCGCATGGTTTTGAGCAGGGGGCGCAACATATTCACATCAGCCCTCTCAAGATCGCCGCCGGAGGATATGGCTGCTTCCTCCGGCGGCGTGGTGGCGTTGTTTTGGCATGGCCCCTGATCTTAGCGAGGTCGCCAGATGGGGTCAAGTTTGCTGGTCTGTGGTTGGGGCTATGGGCTATGGGCTGTGCTAGGCTGTTTTGCGCGTCAGCACCGGGCTACGCGCTGCGCGCACCTCGTCCAGACGGCGGACGGGGGCGTGGTGCGGGGCGGAGTGCAGCAGGTCGGGTTCGGTGCGGGCCTCATGGGCGATGGTGGTGAGCGTGGTCACGAAGGCGTCGAGGGTTTCTTTGGTCTCGGTTTCGGTCGGCTCGATCATGAGGGCTTCGGGGACGATGAGGGGGAAGTAGATGGTGGGGGGATGGTAGCCGTAGTCGATCAGGCGTTTGGCCACATCCAGTGTGTGCACGCCCTCGGCCCCCACGATCTTGCCCTGGGCCACGACTTCGTGCATGCAGAAGCGGTCGCCGTGGGGCACGGGATAATCGCCCCGCTGCTGGAGAAGGGCCTGGATGTAGTTGGCGTTGAGGACGGCGTCCTCGCTTACCCTGCGCAGGCCATCGGGGCCGTGCATACGGATGTAGGTGTAGGCGCGAACGTGCATGCCGAAGTTGCCGTGAAAGCTCTTGACGCGGCCAATGCTCTGTGACGGCATGTCCCAGACATATTCGCCTTCAGCGTTGGTTCCCACGACCGGGCCGGGGAGGAAGGGGATAAGCTCGTCCACCACCCCCACGGGGCCGCTGCCGGGGCCGCCGCCGCCATGCGGCGTGCTGAAGGTTTTGTGCAGATTGAAGTGCATCACGTCGATGCCCAAATCGCCGGGGCGGGCGATGCCCATGATGGCGTTGAGATTGGCCCCGTCGCCATACACGAACCCGCCAGCTTCGTGCACCAGCCGGCAGATCTCGGCGATGTTCTGCTCGAAGAGGCCGAGGGTGTTGGGGTTGGTGATCATAAGGCCCACGACCTGGTCGTCGAGATGGGCTTTGAGGGCCTCGATGTCGACGTTGCCGTCGGGGGCGCTGGGCAGTTCGACCACGTCCAGGCCCGCCATCGTCGTGGTGGCCGGGTTGGTGCCGTGGGCTGAATCCGGCACCAGGACTTTGCGGCGATGCCCTTGCCCGCGCGCACACTGTGCCGCCCGCATGATGAGGACGCCCGTCAGTTCGCCATGTGCGCCGGCGGCCGGCTGCAAGCTGACAGCGGCAAAGCCCGCTATCTCGGCCAGCATGGACTGTAGCTCGTGCATCAGTTGCAAAGCGCCCTGAACGGTGACAGGGTCTTGCAGGGGGTGAATCTGGGCAAAGCCGGGCATTCGGGCCGCGCGTTCGTTGATCTTGGGGTTGTACTTCATTGTGCACGAGCCGAGGGGGTAGAAGCCCTTGTCCACGGCGTAGTTGAGCTGGCTCAGGCGCACATAGTGGCGGACGACTTCCGGCTCGCCTACTTCAGGCAGGGGTAAGTCGGCGCGGAGGTAGTCGCCGGGCAGGGGGGTCAGGGGCACATCGGCGTCGGGCATGTCCACGCCGCGGCGTCCGGGCTGGCTGAGATCGTAGATGAATGTTTCCATCAGAACACCACCTCCAGGGGGATGACGACTTCGTCTTGGTCCTGCGCTACTTCGGAGAGAGCGGTTGCCAGATCATCGATCTCTTCGACGGTGTTCATCTCGGTCACACAGAGGAGCATGGCGTCGCCCAGATGGGGGTAATCGCGACTGAGGTCGTAGCCGCCGATGATGCCATATTCTTCGAGGAGGAAGCGGTTGATTTCGGCCACGGGGCGGGGGCATCGCACCACGAATTCTTTGAAGAAGGGTTTGGTATCCAGGACCTCGTAACCGGCGAGCTGGGCGATGCGGTTGGCGGCGTAGTGGGCTTTGTGCCAGCACAGTTCGGCGGCCTGGCGCAGCCCGTGCTTGCCCATGGCCGAGAGATAGGCGGCGGCGGCCAGTGCATTGAGGCCCTGGTTGGTGCAGATGTTGCTGGTGGCCTTGGCGCGGCGGATGTGTTGTTCGCGGGTGCTGAGGGTGAGGACATAACCACAGGCGCCGTTTGCGTCTAGCGTTTCACCCACCAGACGGCCAGAGCTGCGCCGCACCAGGTCGTTGCGGAAGGCGAATATACCCAGGTAAGGTCCGCCAAAGCTGAGGCCATTGCCCAGGCTCTGGCCTTCGCAGGTGACGATGTCGGCGTCGTACTCGCCGGGAGGAGCGAAAAGGCCGAGCGAGATGGGATCGACGGAGACTGCCAACAGGGCGCCGTGGGCGTGGACGCTGTTGGCCAGGTCGCGCATTTCGGCGGGGCTGTGCAGTTGACCCAGGAAATCAGGGTTCTGCACGACCACGACGGCGGTGTTGCCATCACAACGTTCGAGCAGGGCGTGGAAGTCGCTGTCCTGGTCTTCGTCGCCGATGATGGTCAGGCCCATGCCCTGGGTGTAGGTGCGGACGACGGCGCGGTATTGCGGGTGGAGCGTCGGCGACAGCAGTACTTTGGAACGTGGGTTGCGATGGCTGTGCAGGGCCATGACGACAGCTTCGGCGACAGCAGTGGCGCCATCGTAGTGCGAGGCATTGGCGGCGTCCATGCCGGTCAGGGCGGCGACCATGCTCTGGTATTCGAACATGGCCTGGAGGGTGCCCTGACTGATTTCAGGCTGGTAGGGGGTGTAGGCGGTGTAGAATTCACTGCGGCTGATGACCACATCCACCACGGAAGGCACGAAATGGCGATAGGCGCCAGCGCCAAGAAAGCAGGCCACATCGTCCAGGTTGGTATTTTCGCTGGCCAGAGCTTGCAGCTCGCGGGCGACTTCCATCTCGGTCAAGGCGCGCGGCAGGTTGAGCTGGGGAAAGCGGTAGGCTGCCGGGATGTCGGCGAAGAGTTCGCTGGCATCCTGAACGCCGATGGTCGCCAGCATAGCTTGGCGGTCAGCGTCGGTGTGGGGGTTATAGCGCATGATCAATGCTCCTGGGCAGCAACATGGGCTGCATAGGCGGCGGCGTCCATCAGCTCATCCAGTTCCGAAAGGTCGGATGGCTGCACCTTGAAGAACCAGGCGCCGTAAGGATCGCTGTTGACTTGCTCTGGCTGATCGCCCAGGCTGTCGTTGATCGCCACCACCTTGCCGGAGATGGGGCTGTAGACATCCTCGGCGGCTTTGACCGACTCCACCACGGCGGCCTGTTTCCCGGCGCTCAGCATGGCCCCCACTTGCGGCAGCTCGACGAAGACGACATCGGAAAGCGAGTCCTGGGCGTAGTCGCTGACGCCGACGACGACGAGGTCGCCCTCGCGCCGCGCCCATTCGTGTGATTCGGCGTAACGGGCTTCGGGATCATAGGAAAAAGACATGATTTGGCTCCTTATTGGTTGATTTCGCAATTCGGATTGCGGATTGCGAAATTCGGATTGCGGATTGCGAATTGTCGATTATTGCGTATTAATACTACAACCGCCTTTGTCATTCTGAGGAGTGAAACGACGAAGAATCTGTGGTTTTCGCTGGTGTAAGTTGGAGATTCTTCGCTCCCGCTGGTCGCTGCTTAGAAACTCTCGAATATGGAGATGCTTCACTGGCTGATCGCTGCAACAAAGTCGTGTGATCGACCCGTTCAGCATGACACATCAAGAGTTTCTTGTTCGGACGCATGCCGCCACGAGGCATGCGTCACTCAGAATGACACTTCAGGCGATGTGCGGTTGTAGTATTAAGTATTGTGCAAGAGCAGCGTTATTACGGAATACGTTTCACGTTTCACGCCTCACCTGCGATAGGCCGGCGTGTAGAACGGTCGTTTGACCACTCTCGCCTTTTTCGGCTGGTCACGGATGATGACATCGACTTCGGAGCCGAGTTTGCTGAAGGCGGGCGGGACATAGGCCAGGGCCAGGAAGGTGTCGAGTGTGGGGGATTTCATGCCGGTGGTGACGTGGCCGATGATTTGTCCGCCGACAGCGATGGGGTAATGCTCGCGCGGGACGCCTTTGTCCACCATTTCCAGGCCGACAAGCATCTGCTTCGGTCCTTCCAGCTTGGTTTTGAGCACGGCCTCGCGGCCCACCCAGGGGCCTTTGTCCCAGTCACACACCCAGGCCAAGCGCGCGCCTACCGGCTCCACATCGGCATTGATTTCGTGTCCGTACAAGGGCAGACAGGCCTCGAAGCGCAGGGAGTCGCGCGCGGCCAACCCGCACGCCAGCAACCCTTCCGGCTTGCCTGCGTCCAGGAGGCTCTCCCACATCGCCACGGCTTGCTCGGCGGGGAAGAAGAGCTCGTAGCCGTATTCGCCGGTGTAGCCGGTGGCGCCGATGAGGGTGTCGATCCCGGCCGCCTGGGCCTGGGCGGAGGTGTGAAAGCGGACTTGATCCAGATCGAGGCTGGTCAGCTTCTGTAAGATCGTTTGGGCTTTGGGGCCTTGCAAGGCCACCATGCAGGTCGTTTCCGACACGTCGACGATGTCGCAGTCGAAGCCGCTGGCCAGGGTGTCGAGCCAGAAAAGGTCTTTTTCCCGATTGGAGGCGTTGACCACGACGAACCATTCGTCGGGCAGGCGATAGATGAAGATGTCGTCCACGAAGGCGCCGTCAGGATAGCAGAGAAAGCTGTATTCGGCGTCCCATTCCTGCATCTGGGCGAGATCGCGCGGCTGCACGTATTGCAGAAAGGCTTCGGCGTCGCGGCCAATGACCCGGAATTGGCCCATATGGTCGATGTCGAACAAGCCGGCGGCGGTGCGTACGGCCTGGTGCTCGGTCAGGGGGCCGGTGGGGTATTGCACCGGCAGTTCATAGCCGGCAAAGGGCACCATACGCCCGCCCATGGCGACATGGCGATCGTAGAGAGGGGTTTGTTGGAGAGTGGTCATTGCCTCACCTTTCTGTTGGTAATTGGTAATTGGTTATTGGTTATTAGATATTGGTTATTGGGAACTTAGCAATAACCAATATCTAATAACCAAATTACAACAAAAAAAGAGCCGCAGTCGGAAAACGACCGGGCTCTTGTCTCTGTCCTTGAACCTGAGAGATTAGGCGGCGGTAGATAGTCATCTGCCGCTGCTTTCCCCTTCGGTGCCGGCAACCCCAGGTTGGGGCCAGCTCTCCAGAGTGCTGTGGGCGTGCGCTCCTTTTGCCTGAGAGATTGAAAGCTTCCGCCCACGGAAGCTCTTTGCCCCTTCGGCGATCCACAGCGGTGTGGATGCTCTCGCGCACGTTTCGACCAGCGTGTATGGGGTTTGTGTATTTAGTTTAGCATCGATGCTGGAATTTGCCAAAGAGACCCGGTGTGTAACTGCTCCAACACAAAGAAGAAGACGAAGAGATGCGGCCGTCAGCAACATAGTGCGAGGCGCACTCGACTGTAAAACGGAACCGGAAGAATTCCGTGTTTCCCTGTCCGTGTCCACAACGAGATTCGGCGGCGATGACAGGGGCTTGGCATCGTCAGCGCAGCACCTGCATGCTGGCGGCCGTCGCCACCGGCGATTTGTGGCAATGCACCAGCTTCCAGTCCGGCGCATCGGTGGCGCCGAAGTTGTGGAAGACGCGCGTCTCGTGGTGCGATTTGTGGCTGATCCCGGCCGGGCCGAGGCTGCGCACGAACAAGGTGTAGGTGAGGATGGCGGTGTCACCGTAGACCTGGACGCGTGGTTGCAGCACCTCGTGCTCGATGCGCTGCTCTCCGGGCTGGTTGCCGCCGCCAATGACGGTGCTGTGGACGGTGATCTCGCGCAGGTGGAAGTCGAGGCCATCGATGCGTTGGGGCGAGATGTACCACTCGAAGAACGAGACATCTTCGGCGGTGGTGGCGCGATAGGTCTCGATATCGCCGTCCCAGATGCTCTGGAGATGGCGGTGGAGGAGGGTGAGGAGGGGGTCGGTGGGCATGTGGGTGACAGGGTGACAGGGTGGCAAGGTGACAGGGTGACAGGGTGACAAGGGGACAAGGGGACAGGGTGACAAGGTGACAGGGTGACAAGGTGACAGGGTGACAAGGGGACAAGGGGACAGGGTGACAAGGTGACAAGGTGACAAGGTGACAAGGAGACGGGGGGACAGGGGGATGGGGGGAGTGTAGCGTATGAGGGCGGGCAACGCCAGGGAGGGCGCAGCGCGATTTGCCTGCACTCTGCGGGGGGTGTAGAGTATCTGGCGAGGTTCGACAGAAACTATGGAAGTCCCCAAGAATATGATCGTAGTCGGTTGCGGGCGCGTCGGCGCGGAACTGGCCTATCGTCTCTTTCACCGTGGCTATCAGGTCAGTGTGCTCGATCAGGATGCGATTGCGTTCAATCGCCTGCATCTCGATTTTCGTGGGCGCATCTTTGCCGGCGAATTGCTTTCGCGCGATCTGCTGCATCGCGCCGGCATCGAAACCGCCTTCGGCCTGGCCTCTGTAACCACCTCGGATTCGCTGAATGCCGTGGTGGCGCGCACGGCCCGGCTCGTTTACAACGTGCCTAAGGTCGTCGTTCGCAACTATGACCCCGCCTGGCGGTCGCTGCTCGAAACCTTTGGCTTGCAGATCGTCGGCTCCAGCAGCTGGGGAGCGCAGCGTATCGAGGAATTGCTGACGTCAGCGCCGGCGCAACCCCTCTTTGCCGCCGGCAATGGTGAAGTGGCTTTCTATGAGGTGAAAACACCTTCGGCCTGGCGTGGGCGCTCGGTGCAGGACATCCACCTGGGCTGTGGCTGCGTAGTTTCGGCTTTGACGCGGGCGGGGCGAGCGATCATGCCTGTCGCCGATACCCTTCTGGAGGCCAACGACTTGCTCTATCTGACGGCCACCCCTGAGGCCATCGAGTCATTGCGACAGTATCTGGCGGCGGAGGATTGAAAATATGTTCACGCTCATTGCTGGCGGCGGTCGCACGGGCACGCAACTGGCCGTGCTGCTTCTGGGACAAGGCCACGAGGTGCGCATCATCGAGGATCGACGCGATATTTTGGCCCGTATGCATCACGAATTGCCCACCGAGATCATCGTCGAAGGACACCCGGTCCACCCCGATGTGTTGGAACAGGCCGGGATTCGCGAGGCGCGCGTCTTGGCGACTTGCCTGACGAATGACGCCGACAATCTCGCCCTCTGTTTCCTGGCCCGCGCCCGCTACAATGTCCCCCGCACCATCGCCCGCATCAACAATCCTCGCACGGCCTGGCTTTTCGATGAGAAATTCCACGTCGATGCCGCCATCAACCAGGCCGATTTGATGGCCACTTTGATCGAGGAAGAAATGGCGTTGGGCGACATGATGACGCTGCTCAAGCTGCGTCGCGGCGAATATGCACTGGTGGAAGAAACCATCCCTCCGGGCGCCCGCGCTACCGGCGTCGCTATCAAAGACCTGGCGTTGCCCAACGAGTGCGTCATCGCCGCCATCATTCGCAACGGTCAGGTCATCGTGCCGCGCGGGGTCACGACCTTCGAGCCGGGAGACGAAGTTCTGGCCGTGACCAATCGCGCCGGGGCGGAACGTTTGGCCTCCCTTTTTGCTGCGAATCAGGAGTAGGAAGTGTCGGTAGACCAGAATCCCGGTCTACCGGCTTCTTTATCTCCTCTATTTCGCTGGTCCGAACAGCGCCGCCAATTGGCGCGCGCTCTCCTGGTTCGTGACCGCCAGCATCTCATCGTCTATCTCGAAGGCGGTGTTGCCACGCGGCACAACCACCTCGCCATTGCGGATGATGGCGGCGATCACGCAGTGCTGGGGCAACGGCAGGTCCTTGAGAGGGACGCCGATGATCTGGGAGTTCGGCGCGATCTTTTCTTCGACCAGGATGTACTGACCCCGGCGTAGCTTCAAGAGCGTCACCATATCGCCCAGGGAAATTTCCTCCATGATCAGGCCGCCGATCATCTCTGCCGGGTTGAGCGACACATCGACATTGAACGTCTGGTTGAAAAGCCAGGCATTGCGCGGGTCGTTGATGCGGGCGGCGGTGCGGGTGACGCCATAGACAGCGCGGGCCACGTAACAAAGCGCCAGGTTGTCGGCGTCATCCGAGGTCGCCGCCGCCACCACGTCCGCCGTACGGATGCCTGCTTGTTCTAGCACCGCCAATTCGGTGGCATAGCCTTCGAAGATAATCTCACTCGGCAAGTCGCGATGCAAACGATGCAACACGTCGGGCCGATGCTCGACCACGTGTACATGATGATTTTGGGCCATGAGAAGCAAGGCCAGTTGGGTGCCAGTGCGGCCGCCGCCGCCAATCAGTACGAACATAGCTCAAGCCTCCTGATTTCCGGGCAATTCCGCGCGCAAACTCGTAACACCTTCGAGCGTGGCGCTGACGTGGATCACATCGCCAGCTTCGAGCACCGTATCTGCCGCTGGCAACAAAGATTTGCCAGCGCGTGTGATCGCAACAGGCATGCACTGCTTGGGTAAGACCGTGCCCAGCGCTTTGCCCGCCCACGCGCCGGGAATGATCACCTCATAGATCTCCACCTCGCCATGTCCGGTCGAGAGCACCGAAGTCAAAGAAGAGGCGATGAGTTCCTCGACGTGTAACGCCGCCCACAGGGCTGTGCTCACCGTCTGCAAATTGAAGGCTTCTAGCATCGGCAGCCAGCGCGGGTCATAATTGCGGGCGATCACGTTCGGCACTTTGTAAACGACGCGCGCAACGTGACAGAGGCTGGCGTTGAGCGAATCCGAATTGGTGGCGGCAATGAAGGCATCGGCCTGTTCAATGCCGGCGCGGTGCAATACATCTTGATTGAGCGCCTCGCCTTCCATCGTCCGCCCTCGGAAATCGGCGGGAAGATTGGCGAAGGCCGCCTGGTACAGATCGATGATGGTGACGCGGTGATTTTTGCGATAAAGTTGGTAAGCCACCGTTCCGCCCATGCGACCACAACCAACGATGATGACATTCATGGTGTAGAAATTCTCCTTTTTACGCACATACTTCCTACTTCCTACTTCTTACTTCCTACTTCCTACTTCTTACTTCTTACTTCCTACTTCTTACTTCCTACTTCTTACTTCCTACTTCTTACTTCTTACTTCCTACTTCTCCCCCTCCATTCCCATTCGCCTCCACCAAATACGGCACTTCGGTGACGACGATGCCGCGTTCACGGATGAGGGCGTCGCGCAGGACGGCGGCGGCCTGGGTGTGCAGCAGGTTGTGCCAGCGCTTGCCCGGCACGAATTGGGGCACGACGATGGTGATGGTTTCGTTGGGTTGGCGAAGGGCGTTGATCTCCTGGATATACTCCAACAACGGCTCGACCAGGGTGCGATAAGGCGAATCCAGGATGACCAGGCGCACGCCGTCGCCCCAGACCTCCCATTTTT
Organism: Chloroflexota bacterium; assembly: GCA_041918515.1. GTDB lineage: Bacteria > Chloroflexota > Anaerolineae > J102 > J102 > SSF26. The sequence goes on from JAYRVO010000064.1 coordinate 132,838, forward strand.
GGCGCAGCTTTTCCGTGGCGTCGGGGTCGACCGAGATGTGGACGGCGGTGATGTCGTCCGAGAGAGTGTGGGCGTAGCGCAGCGCCGCCAGGGTGCCGCGATGGACGCCGCTGAGGGGGAGGATGACGCGGTGACGGCGGGTGGGCGGCGGTCCGCCAAAACGATCGAGTGAGAGGCTATCGGCCAGGGCGCGGTAATGGCGATGGATGGCAAGCAAGATCAGCACCATGACGGGGATCAGGATCAGGACGACCCAGGCGCCATCTCTGAATTTCGTGATAGCAAAAACCACCATGACCACCGCCGTTAGAAACGCTCCGACGGCGTTGATGATCATCTTGAGTGACCACTTGCTGTCGTAGTGCAGGATCGACCCGCGCTCTTTGCGCTCGGCGCCCGCTTCCATATGCCCACTCTTATACCAGCGCCGGGCCATACCCCCTTGCGACAAGGTGAAGGACAAGAACACACCGATAGCGTAGAGCGGGATGAGTGCGGTGACACTGGCTTGAAAGATGATGATGAGCAACGAAGCGAAGAGGGCGAGGGCAACGATGCCAGATGAATACACCAGCCGGCTGCCGCGGAAGGCAAATTGGCGAGGCAGGAAACCATCCTGCGCTACGAGGGCGCTGAGACGGGGAAAGTCAGCGAAGGAGGTGTTGGCCGCCATGATCAAGATGACGGTTGTCGCCGCAATGACTGCCAGGTAAATTCCCTGATTGGCGAACACCGTGCGGGCCAACTGCGAAATCACGGTCTCGGATTCGGCGGGAATGGCCCCGGCCTTCACAGCCAAGAAGGTGATGCCGAGCATCATCGAGCCTAGTAGAGCGGACATCCACAGCAGTGTGACGCCGGCGTTACGACTCTTCGGCTCGCGGAAGGCGGGTATGCCGTTCGAGATCGCTTCGACGCCGGTAAGGGCCGAGGTGCCGCTCGAAAAAGCATGAAGAAGAAGGAAAGGGGTAATCGCTAGCAGCGCCGCTTGTTCTTCCAAAGCCGGGGGGTTGATCACAGTGCCAAGGCCGCCGGTCAGGTAACGGAAAAATCCAGCGCCGACGGTGAAGAACATCATGACGATAAAGAAGTAGGTCGGGATGGCAAAGATAGCGCCTGACTCCTTTACCCCGCGCAAATTAATGAGCATCACAAAGAGTACCAACACCACAGCGATCTCTACCCGCAGAGAGTAGAGCGCCGGGAACGCCGACGTGATCTGGGCCACGCCGGACGAAATCGATACGGCCACTGTGAGGATATAGTCGGTGAGCAGGGCGGCGCCAGCAACCAGAGCGGAATACTCTCCCAGGTTGTCGCGGGCGACGATATAGGCGCCGCCGCCGCTGGGATAGGCATGAATGGTTTGCTCATAGGAGATGGTCAGGATGACCAGCAAAATAGCGATAGCGATAGCCAGAGGGAAGGCGTAGGCGAACGCGGCCACACCCGCCACGGCCAACACCAGCATCATTTCCTGGGGACCGTAGGCCACCGACGACATGGCGTCGGAAGAAAAAACGGCCAGCCCTACAATCTTACGTACGGTCTGGTGTGGTGCGTCGGCCGTGGCCAGAGGACGCCCAATCAGCAGGGTGCGCCAGGAGGCGGGGGGGCCGGTTTTGGCCGACCGATGCAGGACAGTGGTGCCGTGATGTTTTTCGTGGGAGTGCATAATCAGTCAGGGATGAGAGCGAAGGATTGGGGGAGGGGCGGGATCACATTTGTAGGGATGCGATCGAAAGTTTAGAACCAAGTGAGAGCATTCTACGCTAACCCCAGCGACGGTCAAATTTCTCGACTGATTCATTCCGCCTCGCTCGCAGCGACACCCAGCCGCGACGAGGTTTGGGCATAGTTTGCCCGCGCTGTACAATTCGCCCACCTCCTGCGCCGGCTGGCGTCGCTTCCCTCCTCGATCTTGCGACCATGACCAATCCGACCACTGAATCCACTGCTGTTTCTCAAGCGCCGGACTTGTTGCCGATGGCGCCGGAAGAGACGCCGACCAGGGTATTTCGCTCACGTTGGGTGCAGCCAGGTAAGGTTATCCTCTTCGTCGTCAGCCTCTTCCTCTTCATTCTGGCCATCTTGTTGATGAAAGAGGGGGCCAAGAGCCTGGCGCCCCTGGTGCGTGGCACCTTTCATGTCACCAATCCCCTCAACAGTCTTGGCTTTGGCTGGCTGTTCGCTTACGTCGTGATGAGCGGCTCGCCAGTGGCGGCGGCGGCGTTGACTTTTTTCGATGCCGGGGTCATCAACGACCAACTCTCGACCTTCACGATGATCACGGGCAGCCGGCTCGGCGCCAGCTTCATCGTCTTGTTCATCGGCTTCATCTACGTGTTGCGCGGGCGCAATCGTTCCACCAGCCTCAGCATGGGCTTGCTTTCGCTTTCGGTGACGGGCACGACTTATTTCGTGGGCATGTTCGTTGGCATTCTGCTGCTGTTGTCAGGAGCGCTCGACAGCGTGCAATTGCAGCGCGGCGCGGCGTTGAATTCAGTGGTGGATGTCGTCTTCGACCCCATCACGAACTTCCTACTGTTCTGGATCCCGCGCTGGGGCCTTTTCCCTCTCGGCCTTCTGATCATATTGGGCAGCTTCAATCTCTTCGATCGTTGCCTACCGCAGATGGCGATCAAGGAAAGCCAGGTGGGCCGCGTTTCGCGCATGGTCTATCGCCCGTTGGTGATGTTTTTGTTGGGCGCTGGTGTGACCATGATCTCCATGTCTGTCAGCGTGTCCCTGACCGTCCTCGTGCCCCTCAGCAACCGTGGCTTTGTGCGACGTGAAAACGTCATCCCCTACATCATGGGCGCCAACATCACCACGTTCATCGACACCTTGTTGGCCGCCGTCCTTCTCAATAACCCGCCAGCGTTCACCGTCGTCTTGACCGAGATGTCGAGCGTGGCCATCGTGTCCCTGATCGTGTTGGTGACGATGTATAAGCCTTACGTGCGCGCCATGCTCGCCTTCGTCAACTGGGTGACGGAAAGCAACAAACACCTGGCCATTTTCATGATCACGATTTTTGTCGTGCCTCTGCTACTCCTACTGCTCTAGGAAGTTGAATCAATGCGGCTCTTGATTGCCACCGGCGGCTCGGCCCATTCGGCGCTGGCGCTCCAGATGAGCGTGCAGCTCGCCTACCTCACCGAGGAACCGCCCACCATTCTCACCGTCATTCGCCGCGCCGAAGATCGCCCACGCGCCGAAGAAATTCAGCGCCAGGCGCGCGCCCAGTTCGAGGCCGAAGGCATCGATGTGCGCGAGATCATTCGCGTCGGCCAGGTGGATTTGACCATCCTGCACGAAGCTACGGATGGCCACTACGATTTACTTGTCGTCGGCGACCGCCAGGCGCACCGCATGGCCACGCGGCTGCGCGGGTCGGTCAGCGAGCGGCTGGCGCGACAGGCGCCATGCGCCATCCTCATCGTCAAAGGCAGCGCGCGTCTTTGCCGCCGCGTGCTGATCTGCGATAGCGGCGTCGTCGAGCCGCCCTTGCGCCAGCGTTTTATCGCTTCGGGCCTGGGCAAGTTGATCGAGAAAGATGTCGAAGTCACCGTCCTCCATGTCATGTCGCAGATCAGCGCCGGTCCTGGCATCGATGGCGCGCAACTGCGCGCTGACGCCGCCGAGCTGATGCGCGTCCATTCCCCCGAAGGCGAATTGCTGGAGCAAGATGTGCAAACGTTGGCGCGAGTAGGCGGCCATACCCAACCCAAGGTGCGCCACGGCTTCGTGGTAGATGAGATCCTGGCTGAAGCCAGCGAGGGCAATTACGACCTGGTGGTGATCGGCGCGCATCGCGAGCACGGTTGGCAGCGCTTTCTGCTCGACGATATCGCCCACGAGATCATCATCCAGATCGATCGCCCCTTGCTCGTCATCCCTTGAGGCAGACGCCAAGCCGTGTCCAAGCCCAGCGCTGCTTACCAGGAATTGAAGGACTCGTTGGCCCAGGATGGCTGCCCTCTCTGCCGGGCCGGGCGGACGGCCGGGCGTCGTTATCTGGACGCGCTGCTGTTCGAGAGCGTCAATGACCCGGACATCCGCGCCAAACTGGCGGCCTCGTTGGGTTTCTGCGCCCGCCACCATCGTGAGATGCTGACTTTCCGGGGCGAGCGTTTGGGCATTGCCATCATCGAGCGCGCCTTGCTGCAAGAAGCGCTGCGGCGTCTGCGCGCACACGCTCCTTTCCAAGAACGATCACCCTGGGCAGGATGGCGAAGGCGTGAGGAGGCGCCAGCGGGGATGTTGCTGCGCGCGGGCGCCGGCGGCTGCCCGGCCTGCAACGAGGAGGACGCAGCCGCCGGACGCGTCCGTGTCGTCCTTCTCCGACACCTGGTGGGCGACCTCGACCAGCCACTCCAAGCAGCCGGCGGCCTGTGTCTTTCCCACCTGGAACAAACCCTGGCCCATTGCCCCGACGCCCAAACGCAGGCCACGCTCGTGCATATCCACGAAGTCGCCTGGGGTCAGATCAGCGATCACCTCAGCGAGTTCATCCGCAAACACGATTATCGCTTTCGCCACGAACCCCTGACGGATGCCGAAGCAGCAGCCATCGAGAAGGCCATGGCGGCGTTGAGCGGAGAGTGAGAGTGAGGTAGAGCTAAAGCAATCGTAACAAGAGCTGCGCAATGATGATCTTGCCGATGGTGGCCAGGGGGAACACCGTGGCATAGCCGATATTCGGCAGCTCGTTCCTGGTCTGGTTCAGCGCAAAACTGAGCACCGAGGGCTGCGTTTCGATCCCAGCCAAAATACCTGTCAGCAAGCCCAGTGGGATTTTGAGCAATTTGAAGCCGACGAACAGCGTGACCAGAGCCGAAAGGACCGTGACGCAGGCCCCGGTCAGAAAGAGCATCAAACCGCCGCTGTCAGCAAATGTGGTGAAGAAAGTATATCCCGAACGTAAGCCAATGCTGGCCAGCAGGATCATCAGCCCGATCTGGCGCAAAAGGAGATTGGCGCTGTAGGGGAGTTGCCAGACGATGGGGCCAGAGCGCCCGCGCGCGCCCAGGATCAAGGCGGTGATCAGCGGCCCAGCGGCCAATCCCAAGCGGAACACACCGCCGCCCGGCAGGGGGAAAGGAATCAGGCCGAGCAGAATGCCCAGCACCAGGCCCAGGCCGAATGATAGCATGTCCACCTCGCTCAGTTCACGGTAGGAATCGCCGAAGAACTTGCTGACCGCCTCCATGTTTTCGGGTCGCGCCACCACGCGCACGCGATCGCCCGGCTCCAGCACCGTATCGCCCTGCGGCAGAAACTCGATATCGCCGCGACGCACACGGGTGACGATGGCGCCATATTGTTGGGGAAGACCGAGATCGCGCAAACGCTGCCCGACCACGCGCGGGTTGGAAACGAACACCCGGCGAAAGTCATACTCGCTGCGATCCATTTCCAAATGTTTGTCGGTGACTTCGCCCAAAGCCGCAGCTGCGCTGTGTATTCCTTCTTCGACGCCGATGACGCTGATCAGATCATCAGCCTGCAACCGCACGGCGCCATCCACCAAACTGACCTTGCCCTCTCGCTCCATGCGCCCAAAAACGACATCCCAGCGGTGCTTGGTCACAAGCTGCTCCAACGCCATCCCCATCACCCCCGGCTGGGTGACGATGATGGTGCGGTTGACAAGCTTCTGGGAAGCTGCGCGCATATCCTTGATTTTCGCTGCTTCGGCGGTGTAGTTCACCTTCCACAGCCCTTGACAGACGAGGATGCTGGCAATCATGCCCAACACGCCCATGGGGTAGGCAATGGAATAGCCAATCGCCGGTTGTGTCAGCAAGGCCTCGACTTGATCCGGGGGCGCCGTGCGCTGGATGGCGTCGAGCACGGCAGCCAAAGCCGGCGTATTGGTGAGGCTGCCTGCATAAAGACCCGCGGCCAGGGCGGGCCGCAAACCCAGGAGGAGGGTGAAGATCACCGTCAGGCCCGCCGCGAAAAGGAGCACGCCCAGCGCCAACAGATTATCGCGCAGACCCTTGCGCCGCATCGCCGCAAAAAAGCCAGGCCCGCTGGCAATGCCAATGGTGTACATAAAGATCACCAGGCCCAACTCGAACAAGACATCGGGTAATTTCAGCCGCGGGTCGAGAGAGCCGATGGCCAGGCCAACAAAAAGCACCGCCGCTACACCCAGACTGACACCTTTGATCTTGATGCGGCCCAGGAGATAGCCAATGGCTGTGACCAGAAAAAGGAGAAGCAGGGGGTGCTCGACCAGGAAATCTAGCATAGAAATCTCCAAACGACATACCAACTTCCTTCTATTGTACCAAATCTTCCGCTTTTTCCGTAACTGTTCACCTGTGCTTTTTTTATCTCACGCAAAGGCGCAAAGACGCCAAGAAAACATAAAAACAGTGACGACTTCAGTCGTTTTCATGTGACTGAGCAGACGACAGATCGCCAGGTTGATTTGTTATGAAGCTCGTAAAACGTGAAACGTGAGGAAACGTCGGCAATTTTCACGCCTCACGTTTCACGCCTCACGCCTCACGTTTCAGATCTGAGCATAATTCCTTTGGCCAGCCATCTATAAACCATGACAATCGCTATTACTCCAGCTTGCCCAGCCGCTTGTGGCGTTTTTCCACTCGGCGCCCGATGCGGTTCCATACGCCCGTCAGACCCATGGCTTTCTTGGCGGCCATCAACGTGGCTTGCGCTTCCTTCTGCGTGCGCAGCGTGCCGTTGTAGATGATCTCATCGACGAAGCCGGCGTCGGCCTCGTATCTGGCTCGGCGCTCGCGCACGGGTTCGAGGAAGGCGTCGAGGACGGTGAACAGGCGCTCTTTGACCTCGACATCGCCGACCTGGCCGGCGCGGTAGCGCTCCTTGAGCAAGGCAATCTCGGCCGGGTCAGGATTGAAGGCGTCGTGATAAACGAAGACGGGGTTCCCCTCCACCGTGCCGGGGATGTCGGCCCGGATGCGGTTGGGGTCGGTGTACATGCTGAAGACCTTTTTGCGCAGGGTTTTGCTGTCGTCGCTGAGCAAGATGGCGTTGCCCAGGCTTTTGCTCATTTTGGCCTGGCCGTCGGTGCCCACCAGCGTGCCGATCTCCGGCACCAGGGCATCGGGCACGGGGAAGACCTCGCCGTAGAGGTAGTTGAAGCGGCGGGCGATCTCGCGGGTGATCTCGACATGGGCCAGATTGTCTTTACCAACGGGGACCAGATGGGCGCGGGGGGTGAGGATGTCGGCGGCTTGTAGCACGGGATAGCCGAGCAGTCCGTAGGGCATTTCTTCTTTATCGGCGGCGCGGGCCATGTCTTTCAGGCTGGGCAGGCGCTCCAGACGGGGCACCGTCACCAGGTTCTGGAAGAGGGTGTTCAGCTCGTAGACTTCGTGGATGGCCGATTGCAGGTAGACCGTGACCAGGTTGGGGTCGATGCCGCAGGCGAAGTAGTCGAGCACCATCTGGCGAGCGTTTTCGTCGATGGCTTCGATGTCGGCTTTGTCGTTCTTCGTCGTCAGCATATGCAGGTCGGCGATGATGAGGAAGGTCTCGTATTCGTGTTGTAGTTCGGCGCGGGCTTTGAGCGAGCCGATGTAGTGGCCGAGGTGCATGCGGCCGGTGGGGCGGTCGCCGGTGAGGATGCGTTTGCGAGTGGTCATGTGTTGTCTATACCTTATGAGTGTTTTCTATTGGAGATTAGAGATTGGAGATTGGATCCAATCTCTAATCTCCAATTACAACAATCCCTTCTCTGCTCGCTCGACGGCCACGGCCAGGGCGCGGGCTTTGTTTTGCGTTTCGTTGTATTCGGCGATGGGGTCGCTGTCAGCGACGATGCCAGCGCCGGTCTGGATGTAGCAGTGGTCGCCTTTCATGACGATGGTGCGGATGGTGATGCAGGTGTCCATGTTGCCATCGTAGCCGATCCAACCAACGGCGCCGCCATAGGGGCCGCGACGGCTGCCCTCCAGTTTCTCGATGATCTCCATCGCTCGCACTTTGGGGGCGCCGCTGAGGGTGCCGGCGGGGAAGGTGGCGCGCAGAAGCTGGAACGCGTCCATACCGTCTTGCAGCTCGCCGGTCACGTCGCTGACGATGTGCATGACATGGCTGTAGCGCTCGACGGCCATCATGGTGGGGACGTGGACGCTGCCGAAGCGGCACACCCGGCCGAGGTCGTTGCGGCCCAGATCGACCAGCATGATGTGCTCGGCCCGTTCTTTGGGGTCGACTAGAAGCTCTTCGGCCAGGCGGGCGTCTTCGTCGGGTGTGGCCCCGCGCGGGCGCGTGCCGGCGATGGGGTGCAGGCGGGCGCTGCGACCCTCGAGTCGGACGTGCATTTCGGGGCTGGCGCCGATGAGTCGCAAGCCATTGGGCAGATCGAGGAAGAACATGTAGGGGCTGGGGTTGGTCATGCGCAGGGCGCGATAGATGGCGAAGGGATCGGCCTGGGTGCGGCGGCTGAGGCGCTGGCTGAGCACGACCTGGAAGATGTCGCCAGCAGCGATGTATTCCTGAGCCTTGCGGACGAGTTCGGCGAACTCCATGGGGCTGTGGCTGGCCGACCAGCCGCCTTTGCCGCTCACGTCGGGCAAGGTGGGCGGGACGAGAGGTTGGGCAAGTTTGGCGACGATGGCCTCGATGCGAGCTACAGCGTCGGCGTAGGCGGCTGTCAGGTCTCCTTCCAGACGGGCGTTGCTGAGCACGATGAGGCGGTGTTTGACGTGGTCGAAGACGACCAGGTTGTCGGCCAGGAGGAATATGGCGTCGGGCAGGCCGAGGTCGTCGGGGGTGGTGGCGGGCAGGCGCTCGAAGTGGCGCACCACGTCGTAGCTCCAGAAGCCGACGGCGCCGCCGGTGAAGGCCGGGAGGTCGGGGACAGGGATGGGCTGGCGTTGGTGCAGAAGGCGGTTCAGCTCGACCAGGGGATCGTCGCGTTCGAATCGTTCGAGCACGGCCCCGCCCGCTCCTCCCAGCGTGACCTGGTTCCCGACCAGGGTCAGGCTGAGGGGCGGTTCGACGCCAATGAAGGAGTAGCGGCCCAGTTGTTCACCTTTTTCGACCGATTCGAGCAGGAAGGAGGATTTGCCAGCCTGGCGCAGTTTGAGGTAGACGGAGACGGGTGTTTCCAGGTCGGCGGGGAGGACGCGGTAGATGGGGATGAGGTTGCCGGTGGCGGCCAGTTGACGGACGTCGTCGAGGGTGGGGAGGTACATGATGGCTAATTGGTTATTGGTAATTGGTGGTTGGAGGCTGGCGGGGGGCCGTCGCTGCGCCTCCGGCGTGGTTCAGTTGGCGAAGATGGCGTGAGCGATGAGGAAGTTGGCGATGATTTCGTCGCCCCGGCGGGTGGGGTGGTTCCAGTCGAGTTTGTCGCCTTTGTCGTGGACGAAGTAGTCGCCAGCGGGGGCGGTGGGGCGCAGGGGGCGGAAGGTGTCGAGGGGGTTGTAAGAGCACAAAAAAATCCCCCACGCCTATCATGGCGTGAGGGACGAATGTGGGCATCCGTGGTGCCACCCTCGTTAGAACGATGGATTGATGATCGTTCTCGCTCTTTCAACCATCCGGCTCCCCGGCCCATTCGCTGTCGGCGCTGATGCCGGCTTCGCAGCAAACGCCGGCTCTCTGAATCCCGCTTCGACAGGTACTTGCCCGGTTCACAGCCTTTGTGGGGGTGTGAAATTGTGCCGGGAGGATAGCATGGGGGTGGGGGGCTGTCAAGTTTCCGGCGCGAGGGCGCGAGGGCTTTCAGGGCGTCAGTCCGCACGCCTGGTAGGGCCAGAGGGATGACATGGTGAGTAGCATGCCCGCGGCCCATTCGGATTTTTCGTCGGGCCGGCTGACGACCCAAATCGCAAGCTCAGATGGGGTTGCGATCCCTAATGTGGCCGGTAGCTCCACTTCTACGCACCATGTTTCCGTCTCCGGCGCCCACGGCGTCAGTTCTTTGGGCGATGCTTTGCCTGGCCACGCGCGCACGATGTGGAGTTCGCCGGCTCCGGCAGGGATGGCGTTCCACGCTTGTTCGAGGGCGGAGCGGGCGCCATCGGGAAGCCGGGGGGCGGGGGAGCAGGCGCTCGCGGCCAGGGAGAGGAGGGCGGCGATGGCGAGGAGGAGGGGTGTTTGGGCGAGGTGGAGTAAGTTGGGCTTGCGCATCAAATCTCCAAGCGGGCGAACATAAAGTCAGAGCGGTCAACGAGAAGGATCAACAGATCATTCACGTTGGTGCGAGTAGGGCCAGTTCGTAAGAGGGCGTCAGCGGCTTCCAGGAAAGGGTAGGCGTCGTGGTCGCGCAGGTGGACGCGGGCGTCGAGGCCGCGGGCGGCGCCACGCGCCACGGTCTCGCTATCGACGATGCCCCCGGCGGCGTCGGTGGGGCCATCGTTGCCATCGGTGGCAAGGGCGATGAGGGTGACGCCGGGCTGTCCTTCGAGGGCGAGGGCGGCGGCCAGAGCCAATTCCTGATTGCGACCGCCGCGGCCAGGATTCGGGCCGAGGGTGACAGTGGTCTCGCCACCCAAGATGAGACAGGCGGGCGGGGCGACAGGGCGTTGGTGGGTCTGCACTTCGCGCGCGATGGCGACGGCCATCTTCGCCACCTCGCGCGCTTCGCCTTCGAGGAAGGTCGTGAGCACCAGGCTGTGGCGTCCCAGGCGTGCGGCTTCCACGCGGGCGGCCTCGGCGGCAATGGCATTGTCGGCTACGATAAGGGTTTGGGTTCGAGCAAAGGCGGGGTCGCCCAACTTGGGCGTGTCGGCCAGAGCACCTTGTAAGCCGCTCTGGAGACGAGTAGATACAGCGGACGGGAGGCGCGCGATCAAGTCGTAACGTTCGACCACGGCCCAGGCGTCGGCCCACGTGGTGGCGTCGGCTACGGTGGGGCCAGAGGCGATGACATCCAGCGGGCTGCCCACCACATCAGAGAGGACAAGGGTGAGCAAGGCGGCGGGTGCGATGGCGCGCGCAAGCTGGCCGCCCTTGACCAAAGAGAGGTGTTTGCGCAGTGTGTTGATCTCAGGGATGGCGGCGCCGGAGGCCAGCAGCAGCTCGGTGGTGGTTTGCAGGTCGGGCAGGGTCAGGCCTGGCGGCAGGCATTCGAGTAGGGCCGAACCGCCGCCGGAAAGCAGGCAGATGACTAAATCGCGCGCGCCAGCCTGCCCCGCCAGCCGTAAGATTTCCAGCCCGGCGTCCAGCCCGGCTTGGTCGGGCGTCGGGTGGGCGGCCTGGAGGAGACGGATGTGGTGGGTGAGAGCGTCGTGGCCGTATTTGACGACGACGCAACCGGCAGCGATGCGATCGCTCAGGATGTCCTCGACCGCTTGCGCCATGGGCGCGCCCGCTTTGCCTGCGCCCAGAACGAGGACGCGCTCGTAGTCAGCCAGATCGTAGCGGCGTTCGCCTGCGTGCAGGATGTCGCCGGTGCGGCGCAAGGCCCGGCTGACCGCGATGGCGGGATCGACCGCGGCAAGGGCGGCGTGGAGGATGGTGTCGATGGGTGGGAGGGGCATAGCGAGCATGTATCGAAGGCGTTGGTGCGGGGGCGACGCCGAAGGTCGGTTTTTCTGCTATCCAACTGGTATACTATCCCAGATGAACCATCTGAAGACCGTCTGCCGTTTCTGCAGGATGGCATCGGGCAGATCGGATTTCGGCTGTTGAAAGACGCCTATGGACCAACTTCAGAAAGCGCAAACTCGCGAACTATGCGGACTGTACATAGCGCAACAAGATCTGTAGGTTGGCCCCCACCGCTTGGGCATACTTCTGTAATGTTGACAGACGCACATCATCGGCATGATTCTCAATGCGTGATATGGCTGATTTCTTAGTACCCAGCTCACTAGCAACCTGCTCCTGCGTCAATCCAGCAGACTCACGCGCCTGACGCAGGAGCACGCCGATCTTGAAATCGGCATAGCCAACATCGAAGGACTCCGCAAACTCCGCGTCGATTTGTTTTCGTTTCTCGATATACTTCCGAATATCGCTCATTTCTTCCTCATCAGATAGTCATATTTGCGTTGAATCGCAAGATCGATCTCTTGTCGTGGCGTCTTCTGAGTCTTCTTGGCAAAACCATTCGTCAATATCAGCAATGTTGAACCGTCGAAGAAGCCAAGAAGTCGGAAAGTCTCGGCGCCATGTTGAGCACGCACTTCCCATATTTCTTCTGTGTCCACCAGCTTTTTGAAATACTGGCCCGGCACGACCGCCAATTCCTCGATCAGTTGCAGAACCCAGACGACTTTCTGAGCTTGCTTACCGGTCAACGAGTCCAGAAACTCCTCGACCGGACTTCGACCTGAATGAGTTCGATAGAAAATAACCGTGCGCACGACGCAAAGTTAACACAAATGTGAACCGACCGCAAAATCCTTTCCTGGGAATCTCTGATGGAACTGAATTCTTCTCTCCTCCCCGACCTCTACCATCGCCTATGGCTCATCCGCTACTTCGACCAGTCGGCGCGGGAACTGTTCATGCAAAACCTGCTGCGCGGGACCACGCACACCTACATTGGGCAGGAGGCGGTGGCGGTGGGCGCCTGTGCGGCTCTGCGCCGGGATGATTTCATCACCAGCACGCATCGGGGCCACGGCCATTGTCTGGCCAAAGGCGGCGACCCGAGGCGGATGATGGCCGAATTGCTGGGCAAAGCCACGGGCTACGGCAAGGGCAAGGGCGGCTCGATGCACATCGCCGACCTCGACCTGGGCATCCTCGGCGCCAATGGCATTGTGGGCGGGGGCATGGGCATCGCCACCGGCGCCGCCTACTCCGCCGACCTGCGCGGCTCCGGCCAGGTGGTCGTCTGCTTCTTCGGCGATGGCGCCAGCAACCAGGGCGTGCTGATGGAGGTGGCGAATATGGCGGCGCTGTGGAAACTGCCCATCATCTATCTGTGCGAAGCCAACCAATATGCCGAATTCAGCCCCGTCGCCCCCTTCCTGGCCGTTGAGCGGCTGGAGATGAAGGCGCAGGCGTTCGGGATGCCGGGCGTCACCGTGGATGGCAACGATGTGCTGGCCGTGCACGAGGCCACGCGCCAGGCGGTGGAGGGAGCACGGGCGGGCGGCGGCCCCACCTTCCTCGTCGCCCAAACCTATCGCATCGAGGGCCACACCGTCGGCGACCCGCTCAGCTACCGGCCCAAAGGCGAGACCGAGCAGTGGAAAGCACCCGAACGCGACCCCATCGCCCGTTTCGGGCAGCGCCTCGTGACCGAATTCGGCTTCACCGCCGCCCAACTCGAATCGCTCCGCCAGCGCGCCCGCGCCGACATCGACGACGCCATCGCCTTCGCCCAAGCCAGCCCAGAGCCAGAGATGGTGGCTTTATGGCAAGATGTCTATGCCTGAGAGAGGCAGCGCAGATTCCGGTCAGGCTATGCCCCGCACCGATCACGCCAATGCGATTCTGAGTTCTTTCCCCACAGCGCGGGCAAGACGTTCCAGCGACTCCAGAGTGACTGTCATGTTCTCGGGATCGAGCAGACGATCGATCTGCGAGCGGCTGGTGTCGAGCTTCACAGCCAACTGACTTTTGTTGAGATTGGATTCGCGCATGGCATCCTGGAATTGCAGCACGAGCAGGCGCTTGTGCGCTCTCATCGTCACCTCGTCAAGGATGCCTTCTTCTTCGAGAAAATCGTCGAAATTGCTACCGGAGTATGGATTCATATCACTAACCTCGAAGCCAAAGGTCTCTGCGTTTGCGAGCCAATTCCAAGTCATCGCCCGGTGTCTTTTGCGATTTCTTCACGAAACCATGCAGCAACACCATTTCGACAGCGTCTACGGTGAAACAGACGCGGGCAGTACGGCCGTCGGATAGATGGATGCGAACTTCCCACAAGTTTGGTTCGAGCTTCCTCACCAACGGCATACCAAGCGGCCACCGGAATTGGACAAGCTTGATACTCTCGCCGATTGTGGTCCGATCTTCTTTGCTCAATTCTTTCAACCACTCGCGAACCGGCTCACGACCAGTTTCGGTGCGAAAAAAGACGACACGAAGAATTGGCTCCTCATTCACCTTGATAGTGTACCCTATTTGGTACAAATCCCCAAGAGCATGACCTATGCGTGAACTTTCCTATCGCGATGCCCTCAACGAAGCCCTGCACGAAGAAATGGCGCGCGACCCCAGCGTCTGTCTGCTCGGCGAGGACGTGGGGCGCTATGGCGGGGTGCTGCAAATCAGCCGGGGCCTGCTCGACCGTTTCGGCGAGAAACGCGTGCGCGACACGCCCATCTCCGAGGCCGGATTCACCGGCATTGCCGTCGGCGCCGCCATGACCGGGCTACGCCCCGTGGTCGAGATCATGTACATCGATTTCAGCGCCCTGGCTATGGATCAGATCGTCAATCAGGCGGCCAAAGCGCGCTACATGTTCGGCGGCAAAGCCAAAGCGCCGCTGGTCGTGCGCACGCAGGGCGGCGGCGGACGGGGCAACGCCGCCCAACATTCGCAAAGCCTGGAGATGTGGTACGTGCACACCCCCGGCCTCGTCGTCATCCAGCCCGCCACGCCCTACGACGCCAAAGGCCTGCTGAAGTCGGCCATTCGCGACGACAACCCCGTCATCTTCATCGAGCACAAGCTGCTGTACAACACCACCGGCCCTGTGCCCGAAGCCGAATATCTGATCCCCATCGGTGTGGCCGAGGTCAAGCGGCCGGGCAAAGACGTGACCATCGTCGCCACCTCGCGCCTGGTGTTGTTCGCTCTCGAAGCCGCCGAACGCCTGGCCGAGAAAGGCATCCAGGCCGAGGTCATCGACCCGCGCACGCTCAAGCCGCTTGACCTCGACGCCATCGTGCACTCGGTGGAGAAAACCGGCCGGCTGGTCGTCGTCAACGAAGGCGCGCTGACGGGCGGGTTCACAGCCGAGGTGGCGGCGCGCGTGCAGCGTGCAGCCTTCGACTGGCTGGATGCGCCGATCATGCAGGTCGCCGCCGAAGACGTTCCCCTGCCCTACAATGGCCGCCTCGAACTCGAAGCCCTTCCCAGCGTGGATGACATCGTGCGGGCGGCGTTGGACGCGCTGTATTGGAGGTAGACGATGGACGAAGGACGAACGACGGTGGACGAAGAGTTCGTCCTTCGTCTTTCGTCCTTCGTCTCCCACCCTTCATCCCCACCCCTACTCGGAGCCCCCCCCATGCCAATCGACGTGATCATGCCCAACCTGGGGCTGACGATGGAAGCAGGCACAGTAGCCCGCTGGCTGGTCGCGCCCGGCGAACAGGTGGAGGCCGGCCAGCCGCTGTTCGAGGTCGAGACCGACAAGGTCAGCGTCGAAGTCGAAGCGCTGGCGACGGGTGTGCTGAGTACGGTTTTGGTGGAGGCCGGGCGCAAGGTGGCGGTGGGGACGGTGTTGGCGCGCATTGGTGAGGAAGATGAAGGACGATTGACGAAAGACGAAGGACGAACGACGGAAGACGACGCTTTCGTCCTTCGTCCTCCGTCCTCCGTCCCCCCGGCAGACTCAGGACAATCTCACCGACCTCTGACCTCCGCCCTCCGCCCTCCACCCCCTCGCCGCTTCTCCTCCCCCCGCGCCCGCAAAGTCGCCGGCGAGCATGGCATCGACTGGCGGGCGCTATCGGGCAGCGGACCGCGCGGGCGCGTGGTCGAGCGGGATGTGCTGGCGGCCACAGACCGCCGTGCATCGCGCCTGCCTGGTGTTCTGACTGCCGAAGTCGATCTGTCCAACCTGCTCGACGCCCACCGCCGCCTGGCGCCATTCGTGCAGGGCTTGCACCTGGTCGATTGGCTGGCGTTTATCGTGGGCGCGGCTCTGGACGAGTCGAGCGTGACCGCTGAGATCGCCTCCGCATCCATCCGCATTCATCAGCGTACCATGTCCGGCATGGCGCGCAAATCCCTGGCGCAGATCGCCGCCGAACGCAGCCGCGCCGATCCGATCGTCGCGCCCCCTGCCGCGCCCATCTTCCGCATCCATGACTTCAGCGCCAGTCGCATCGACGCCTTCCTGCCCTCGCTTCTGCCGCCGGAGATCGCCTGTCTGGTTGTGGGGCGCATCGCTAAGTCGGGGCATGCCACGCTTTCGTTTTCGTTCGATGACTCGGCCCTGGCGGGGGATGAAGCCGTGCGCCTGGTCGAGACGGTGATAGATCTGATCGAGGGGCCGGAGGGCCTGTTGCTCTCACACTGAGCCGGCCCTACCAACCGCATCAGCAATTCTAAATTTGTAGACGCGGAGGGAAAGAGCACGGATTCCCAAAGAAATGATGCTCAGCCCTGAAACGTGATACAGCCTGCCCTGCGTGCGTTGTACTCAACGCCGTCGAAGGGTGATGCGTGAAAATTGTCGACGTTTTCTCACGCTTCACGTTTCACGCCTCATGTTTTCTGAAATTGCGCGCGCCCAAAATTCCCCCTTGACAAATCTCGCCCCGATGAAGATAATTTAGTCAAGCCTAAATTTTGACGCCTTCATCGGCAAAGGAGCACCACCATGCCTGATCCCCTGCTTGCACTGACCATCGCCGCCCTCATCGCCGGCCTGGGCTTGCTTGTTTTCTGGCCCCGGCGCGGCTTCTTCCACCGTTGGCAACGCGCCCGCCAGGCTACTGAACACGTGCTCACCGAAGACGCGCTGAAACACGTTCACGCCTGGGAGATGCGCGGGCAAGTGGCCACCACCGAAAGCGTGGCCGGCGCGCTCCAGATCACCCGCGACAAAGCGGCCCTGCTGCTGGCTGATATGTCGGGCGCCAACCTCCTGATCAGCGACCAGGGCGGCGTCCGCCTCACCCCGCAAGGCCGCGAGGCCGCGCTGCACATCATCCGCGCTCACCGCCTGTGGGAACGCTATCTGGCCGACGAGACCGGCTACACCCCGGCAGAGTGGCACGAACAGGCCGAGCGCCACGAACACGCCCTGCGCCCGGACGAGGTGGAATCCCTATCGGCCATGCTGGGCAACCCCATCAACGACCCCCATGGCGACCCCATCCCCGACGCCGCCGGAGAATTCATCGCCCCCGAAGCGTTGCCTTTACCAACTGCTCCCGTCGACCAGCCCGTCCGCATCGTTCACATCGAAGACGAACCGGAGACGATCTTCGCCCAATTGGTGGCAGAGGGCCTCTACCCCGGCCAGATTCTGCGCCTGACCGAGGCCACACCCCAACGCGTACGCTTCTGGAGCGACGGCAATGAGCACGTGCTGGCGCCCTTGCTGGCCGCCAACATCGCCGTAGCCCCGGCGCTGACCGAGGCGAAACGCTTGGAGGCCGCGCAAAGCGCCACCGAGACCCTGGCCAACCTGACCATCGGCCAAAACGGGAAAGTCACCAGCATCTCTCCCCGCTGTCGTGGCGCCGAACGGCGGCGGTTGATGGATTTGGGCATCCTCCCCGGCACCGTCATTAGCGCCGAGATGATCAGCCCCAGCGGCGACCCCACCGCCTACATCGTGCGCGGGGCCACCATCGCCCTGCGCAAAGAACAAGCCCGACTCATTCACATCACCCGCCAAGCCGAGGCCATCTGATGACCAACCGCACCGACAATCAAACCGTTGCTTCATCTCCCGGCAGCGGCCAACCCCTGACTTACGAAGATATTCTCAGCGACGCCGATGGGCTGATCATCAACATCGATCCGCTGCCTGCGAGCATGGCCGCGCCGGGCTGCACCACCTGCGCCACCCACAACGCCTCGAATCTGCTCAAACTCGGCATCGACATGGCAAACTGGGATTACGTGGTGGCACTGGCCGGGAACCCCAACGTGGGCAAGAGCACGGTCTTCAATGCCCTCACCGGCCTGCGCCAGCACACCGGCAACTGGCCCGGCAAAACCGTCACCCGCGCCGAGGGCGGCTTTGAATATGGCAGCCAACGCTTCAAACTGGTCGATCTCCCCGGCACCTACTCGCTTCTGGCCACCAGCCTGGACGAAGAAGTAGCCCGGGATTTCATCTTGTTCGGCCAACCCGATGTCACCATCGTGGTTGCCGACGCCACCCGCCTGGAGCGCAACCTCAATCTGGTCATCCAGGTGCTGGAGATCACCGACCGCGTCGTCGTCTGCCTGAATCTGATGGACGAAGCCCGCCGCCACGGACTCCAGGTCGATGACCGCCGCCTGGCCCGCGACCTGGGCGTGCCTGTGATCCCCACCGAAGCGCGCCACCGCCGCGGCCTGCCTGAATTGCTGCAAGCAGTCAGTGATGTCGCCAGCGGTCGCACCGCCTGCAAGCCGCACCGCCTCAAGAATGAGTCGCCGGCGCTCAAACGGGCCTTGTCGCAGTTGACCGCCCAAGTCGAAGCCGTCTTTCCCAGCCTCCCCAATGCCCGCTGGGTGGCCATGCGTCTGCTCGATGGCGACGAACGCATCACCGAAGCCATCCGCAAAGGCGAGTTGGGCGATCTGCACCGCGGCAGCATCGAAGACCGCACCCAAAACCTGACCCTGAAACTGGAGGCCGCAGCATGACCACATCCTCACTCACAGCCAATTGGCCCGGCCCCGCCTCGGCGAGCGGCGATCAAGGCCCCGACCAGGTGCAAAACCTCCTCTCGACCGCCCGCAACCTGCGCTGGCAGATTGGTGGCGACTTCCACGAATCGCTGATGGAAGCGATCTACACCGACGCCGCCAACATCGCCGACCGCGCCGTCATCCGGCCCGGCCAAAAACCCCGCTTCGACCTCGACCGCACCATCGACCGCCTCGTCACCAGCCGCCTGTGGGGCTTCCCGCTCATGCTGCTGCTTTTCACCGTAGTCTTCTGGCTCACCATCACCGGCGCCAACATCCCCTCCGCCATGCTCGCCGACCTGCTCATCGGCAAAATCTACCCCTGGCTGCACCAGGTGGCCGACATCATCGGACTGCCGTGGTGGCTCAGCGGCCTGCTGATCGACGGCATGTACCTGGCCACGGCCTGGGTCGTCAGCGTCATGCTACCCCCCATGGCCATCTTCTTCCCGCTCTTCACCCTGCTCGAAGACTTCGGCTATCTCCCACGCGTCGCCTTCAACCTCGACGCCTTC
>JAYRVO010000065.1:0-32445 GCA_041918515.1 Chloroflexota bacterium
AAGGACCTCGCTATTTGCTTGGAAAAGTACTGGGCGACCGGCTAAAACCGGCTCCCGACCGATTAGAAACCACCTCTGTTTGCACTACAGAATAGAAATGCCTTCTGTTTGTGCAAAAATAAGGTGTCAGGCCGGGAAGATTGCCAAAGTCGACAAAGGCTGGTGGGACAAATCGAGCGGGCCGGAAGCAAATCACGAATTCAACACAGCCTGGCTTTCTCGTTGCCAAAAGCTGCTGAAGCCAAACGGCACGATCTGGGTTTCGGGCACCCACCATGTCATTCATTCGATCGGCTTCGCCATGCAGCAATTGGGGATGAAGCTCCTCAACGATATCACCTGGGAAAAGCCAAACCCGCCGCCCAACCTCTCATGCCGCTATTTCACCCATTCCACCGAAACCCTGCTCTGGGCGGCCAAAAACGAAAAATCTCGGCATCGCTTCAATTACGAAGCCATGCGTGAGCTGAATCGGGGCAAACAAATGAAATCTGTGTGGACATTCACCACCCCGAACGGTAATGAAAAAGAGTTTGGCAAACATCCGACCCAAAAACCCATTGCTCTCCTCGAAAGAATCATCCTGGCCTGCACGGCTGAAGGCGATCTCATCCTCGACCCCTTCGCCGGTAGCTCGACCACCGGTGTGGCAGCCATTCCGCTGCGGCGTCACTGCCTCCGACCGCGTGGCTCGCACCTCTGCCGACAAGCCCATCGTGGCGGTGTTGGGCCGGAAGAGGCCAGATGGCCGCACGCTGCTGGCCCTGTGCGGAGTGGCCGCCACGCCCATCCTCGTTGAACCCGATCAGCTTTCCTCGCTCAACCCGCCCGCCGATTTTCGCGGCAGTAGCGAATATCGGCGCGAAATGGCGGTGTTGTTGGCGGGGCGGGTTTTGAATACACTTGCGATTGCCCGAAACAATCACACTGAGGATTAATGATGTCTCGCAGTCAATTCAGTTCCCCAATAAATGTGCCGAGCACTGAATACTCACCAAATCAGTGTGCCTTTCATGACGAAGACTTTGGCGTTTGGTTATACCATGCTGATTGTCTGGAGTTTATGGATGTTCTGATCAATGAGTACCCAAACGGCGTCTTCGATATGATTTTTGCCGATCCTCCCTATTTCCTGTCCAACGGCGGCATCACGTGCCATGCTGGAAAAATGGTGCGGGTGGATAAAGGGCAATGGGATCAATCGAAAGGGCCGGAACTCAACCACGAATTCAACACAGCATGGCTGTCTCGTTGCCAGAGCCTTCTCAAGCCAAACGGCACGATCTGGGTTTCCGGCACCCATCATGTCATCCATTCGGTCGGCTTTGCCATGCAACAATTAGGAATGAAAATTCTTAATGACATTACCTGGGAAAAACCGAACCCTCCACCTAATCTCTCATGTCGTTATTTCACCCATTCGACTGAAACCATTATTTGGGCGGCAAAGAACGAGAAGTCAAAACATAAATTTAATTATGATAAAATGCGAGAATTGAATTCTGGTAAGCAGATGAAGACGGTCTGGAATTTTACCGCACCTAATGGCAATGAGAAGGATTTGGGGAAACATCCAACTCAAAAGCCAGTAGCGCTTCTAGAAAGAATTATTCTGTCTTGTACAGAAGAAGGCGACTTCATTCTCGATCCATTTTCTGGTAGCTCAACCACAGGTGTGGCTGCGATTAATTTCAGGCGCAGATATGTCGGTTTAGAATTAGATGCTTCATATATAGATTTATCACAGAAAAGACTTGAACATGCACTAAGAATACGCCAATCTTCATTTGATCTGGGTTAAACTTTGGTAACGTCGATGGAAAGAAGCGATGCCGTTAAGAGGCTAAGAGAATTAGAAGGTGTTGACCTTGTTCCGCTTGCTCACCACTATCGTGTAACAATATGGAAAGATGGGAAGAAGAACAAAGGCTGGGCTGGGCACGTTCTTGAAAGATACCTTGGTCTACCGCTCAACTCTGCACAATCTCCGAACTTCGGCTCATGGGAATTGAAGATTGTACCTCTCAAGAGGCTGAAGACCGGGGTATTGGGCGTCAAAGAAACGATGGCTATCACGATGATTGATTCTATCAATGTCAGTCTTACGCCATTCGAAGATAGCCATTTGCTGCGTAAACTTCAAAAGGCAGTAGTTTGTGCCCGACTTTTTGAGTCCCAACTGGAAGAAAGGTCGGAGATGATCCGTGTTTCTACATTTGATCTCACAGATCCGGCAATTTATGAGCAAGTCAAGCGTGACTACAATGAAACTCGCCAATGTATTATCGAACATGGATTTGAGCAGTTGAGTGGTTCGATGGGAGTTCTAGTTCAGCCGAGAACTAAAGGAGCGGGGCACGGGAGTGCGAGCAGGGCTTTTTATGCGCGTACATTGTTTGTTGCACAAATTCTTGGACTTCACACAGCGGCAGATCATCGGAATGAATGATTTAGCGCTATAAACTTTGCACGGGAGTGGCCTTCATGCAAATTCACCTCACCATTAACGGCATCGACAAATCCCTTGCTTGCCAGCCCCACGAAAACTTGCGCCGGGTGCTGCGCCGCGAGGGTTATTTCAGCGTGCGCTATGGCTCCGATACGGGCGAGACCGGCGCCGCCGCCATCCTGCTGGATGGCAAGCTGGTCAGCGCCGACGTGCTGCTGGCCGCCCAGGCAGACGGACACAGAGTCGAAACAGTCGAGGGCCTGTCGCAGGGGCTGAAGCTGCACCCCATCCAGGAAGCTTTCATGCGCACAGGGGCCATCCAGTCGGGCTATGCCACGCCGGCCACGGTGCTGGCCGCCAAAGCTTTGCTGGAGCGAAACCCGAATCCCACCGAGGCCGAGGTGCGTGACGCCATCTCCGGCATCCTCGATCGCGAGACCGGCTATCTCAAGCCGGTGCAGGCAATCTTGGAAGCGGCGGCTATCCTGCGCGGGGAAGAGCCAACGCCCATCGAGCCGAACGTGCTGACGCCGATTGTGTTGCCGGGCGGAGATGATGACGAAGGCGGGGCGCAGGGCGGAGATGGGCAGACGCCGGAGTTTCCGGGCGGCGGCGATGTGCGTACACAGCGCCGGGTGTTGCCCAAGTTCGTGGTGGCGCCAGCGCCGCAAGATTTGCAGGTGGTGGGCAAGCCCGAAGTCAAAGTGGATGCGCTGAAACTGGTCAAGGGCAACCCGGCCTTTGTCGATGACATCGAAATGCGGGGGATGCTACACGCCAAATTGCTAACTAGCCCACACGCCCACGCCCGCATTCTCGATATCGACGATAGCGAGGCGCGGGCCATGCCCGGCGTGCACGCTGTCATTCATTACCAGAACATCGCCCGCGTGCGCTATGCCTCTGGCGGGCAGACCTATCCCAACCCCAAGCCGTGGGATCAGGTCAGTTTCGATAACAAAGTGCGGCATGTGGGCGATCGCGTGGCTGCCGTCGCTGCCGAGACGCCGGAGATTGCCGAACAAGCAGCCAAGCGCATCCGCGTCAGCTACGAGGTGCTGCCAGCGGTGTTCGATGAAAACGAAGCCATCCAGCCTGGCGCGCCCATCATCCACGACGAACCGGACCTGATCGGCGCCTACGACGCCGGCCGCAATATCACCCATCATATCCACGCCCGGTCGGGGAATGTGGAAAAAGGCTTGGTCGAGGCCGACTACGTGTTCGAGCACAACTATCGCGTGCATCAGGTGCAGCAAGTGCCCATTGAGCCGCACATCGTCATTGGCTATTGGGATGCTGACGAACGCCTGGTGTTGCGCAGCTCGACCCAAGTGCCGTTTCACGCCCGGCGCATGGTGGCCCCGTTGTTGGGCTTGCCGGTCAAACGTATCCGGGTGATCAAGCCCCGCATCGGCGGCGGCTTCGGCGCCAAGCAGGAAATGCTGATCGAGGATATCGTCGGGCATTTGGTCATCGCTACGGGCAAACCGGTCAGGTTGGAACTGAATCGGGCCGAAGAATTCATCTCCTCGCGCTCGCGGCATCCCCAAAGCATTCGTTACACCACCGGCGTGAACAAAGATGGCAAACTGGTGGCGATGAGGATGACGGTGGTGGCCAACACTGGCGCCTATGCCACTCACGGCCTCACGGTGCAAACGGTGACCGGATTGCGCGGCCTCAGCACCTATAATTGCCCGCACAAGGAATTCGATTGCCTGGTGGCTTACACCAATCGCCCAGTGCCGGGTGCATATCGGGGCTATGGCGCGCCGCAGGCTCTCTTTGCTCTGGAAAGTCACATGGAGGAGATCGCCACGGCCCTCGGCCTGGACGTGATCGAGTTCAAGCGCCTGAATTGGGTAAAGGTGGGCGATCCATTGGACATCGCGCCGCAATTGGGCGAGGGTGAGGCCGACGCCCACGCCGTGGCGCCTATCATCCAAACAAGCGGCCTGGCCGAGTGCGTGGCGCAAGGGATGCGGGCCATCGGTTGGGAGCGCCGCTATGACCCCGTCTGGCGCATGCCCGTTGACAGGCCGCACATCCGCCGGGGGATCGGCATGGCCGTTTGTATGCACGGCACCGCCATCCCCGGCCTGGACATGGGCGCGGCCAGCATCAAGATCAACGATGACGGCAGTTTCAACGTGCTGGTCGGGGCCACCGATTTGGGCACTGGCTCCGACACCGTGCTTTCACAGATCGCCGCCGAGGTGTTGGGCGTGCCGCTGGAAGACATCGTCATCTATTCTTCCGACACCGACTTCACGCCCTTCGACACCGGCGCCTATGCCTCCAGCACGACCTATATTTCGGGCACGGCGGTGAAGCGCGCGGCCGAAGAACTGCGCGAGCAGATCAAAGAGCGGGCGGGCTTGATGCTGAAGCTGGATGATTGGTCGGGTGTGACCCTGCGCGACCGCCGCGCCCACGCTCCCGATGGTCGCTCGCTGACGCTGGCGGCTATCGCCCTGCATTCGTTGCACCAAGATCAGCAGCGGCAAATGATGGCAACGGCCTCGTATGTCTCGCCTGATTCGCCGCCGCCCTTTGCCGGGCAGTTTGCCGAGATCGAACTGGATATCGAGACCGGGCAGATCACGGTGGAGAAGCTGGCGATGGCGGTGGATTGCGGCGTGGCCATCAACCCGATCACGGCCAGTGGGCAGGTGGAGGGGGGGATGGTGCAGGCGCTGGGATACGCGCACTGCGAGGAGATGGTCTATGATGAGGCCGGGCGGATGCTGAACCCTGCCCTCGGTCCGTACAAAATCTATCGCGCCGACGAGATGCCCGAACTTGACGTAACGTTGGTGCAAACATTGGAGCCGACGGGGCCGTTTGGCGCCAAGGCGGTGGCCGAAATCCCGAAAGATGGCGTGGCCCCGGCCCTGGCCAGCGCCATTTACAACGCGACCGGCGCCGCCGGCACCGGCGTCCGCATCCGCCAGATTCCGTTCACGCCGGAGCGGGTGTGGCGGGCGTTGCGCGAGGCGGGGCAGTGATGGTTTTGCTGGCTCCGAGCAGTTTAGCTGCTGTGGCGACAGCGTCCACATGTGCAGCGCCCCGCCAGGTGTTGCTGGCGTAGTGGCTCCTATCTGCTCTGCACAATCCTTTTCAAATACCGCCCCGTGTACGACTCTTCCACCTGGGCCACTTCTTCGGGCGCACCTTCGGCAAGGAGTTGTCCGCCTCCGGCGCCGCCTTCGGGCCCGAGATCGATGACCCAATCTGCCGCTTTGACCAGGTCGAGGTTGTGCTCGACGACGACGACGCTGTTGCCCGCGTCCACCAGTCGTTGCAGCAGAAGCAGGAGGCGGGCGGTGTCAGCAAGGTGTAGACCGGTGGTCGGTTCATCGAGCAGATAGAGGGTGCGGCCGGTGGCGCGGCGTCCGAGTTCCTTGGCCAACTTGACGCGCTGAGCCTCGCCGCCGGAGAGGGTGGTGGCGGGCTGGCCGAGCTGCAGGTAGCCCAGACCCACATCCGTCATCACTTGCAGGCGCGCAGCGGCGGCGGGTGCATCCGTGAACAACGCCAGCGCTTCGTCGACGGTCATGTCCAACACCTGCGAAATGTCATAACCTCGATATTTGATCGCCAACGTCTCTCGTTTGAAGCGACGACCGCGGCAGGCGGGGCAGCGCACTTCGACCCCGGGCAGGAAGTGCATCTTGACCATCAGCGCGCCCGCACCCTCACAGCGTTCGCAGCGACCGCCAGGGACGTTGAACGAGAAATGGCGCGCCGTTATTTTGTTCTTTTTGGCCTCGGGCGTGGCGGCGAAGGCTTCACGAATGGGCGTGAACGTATCGGAATAGGTGGCGGCGTTCGAGCGCGGGAGGCGCCCGATGTGCGCCTGGTCGATGGTGATGACTTTGTCGAGATGTTCCCAACCCGTGATGGCGTCGTGCTCGCCGGGCTGGTCGCTGGCTCCGCTAAGACGGGCGTGGGCGGCGCGGTCGAGGATGTCGAAGATCAGCGAGGATTTGCCCGAACCAGAGACGCCCGTCACCGCCACCAACAGGCCGAGGGGGATGTGCACGGTCAGATTTTTCAGATTGAACTGGCGCGCGCCGTGGATCGTCAGCGTTCTGTGATTTGGCGCGCGGCGGCGTTCAGGAACCGGGACGGTCATGACCCCAGCGATGAAGGCGCCGGTCAACGAGCCTTTGGTTTGCGCCACTGCGGCCGGCGCGCCGGCGGCAACGATGCACCCGCCGTGTTTGCCGGCGCCGGGGCCAATGTCCACCAGATAGTCGGCGGCCTTGATGAATTCGAGGTCGTGCTCGACCACCAGCACGGTGTTGCCCAGATCGCGCAGACGGCGCAAGACATCGATGAGGCGCTGCGTGTCGCGCGGGTGCAGGCCGATGGTCGGCTCGTCAAGGATGTACAGTACACCTGTCAGCCCTGAGCCGAGCAGCGCCGCCAGCCGCAGGCGCTGGGCTTCGCCCGCGGAGAGGGTTGGCGAGGAACGTTCGAGGGTCAGATAGCCTACGCCCACTTCCAGCAGACGACCGACGCGTTCCGCCAGTTCATCCAAAAGGGGATGGGCGATGAGCATCTCGTCCGCGCTGAAGTGATCGGGCAGGCTTTTGAGCCAGGCGTCGAGGTCAGCGAGCGACAGATTCGCAATAGCGATGATCGTCTCACCCGCCACGCGCACGACGCGGCTTTCAGGGCGTAGGCGCGCGCCCTCGCAATCCGGGCAGGGCTGGGTGGTGAAGAGGGGGTCGAGCTTTTCGAGATAGTCGGCGTTGGTGGCGTGTTCGTCGTAGCGCCGTTGGAGGTTGGTCACCACGCCCTCGAATCGTCCCTGCGCGTTGGTGGTGGGCGGTTTGACGTGCGGGAAGTGGCGGCGGAACTGCGGGCTTTCTGTACCATAGAGGAGCAGGTCGCGCTGGACGAGGGTGTAGTCCTTGATCGCCACGGTGGGATCGAACTCGAAGCCGTAATATTGTCCGGCGCTGCGCAAAATCTGGCTGTAGTAGTTGATTTGGAGCTCGATCCATCCCTCCACCGTGCCTTCGGAGATGCTTTTGCTTTCGTCGATCAGGCGGCTGGCGATGGCTTGCCGCACCACGCCGAGGCCGGTGCAGGTGGGGCAGGCGCCCGCAGGTTTGTTGAACGAGAAATTTGCCATGCCCATTTCGGCTACCGCCGCACCGCAATGCGGGCAGGGATAGGTTCCATCAGGGCTTTCGTCGGATTCGTCTTGCCAGTCTTCGCCAGAGGATTCAGAGGTGGGTGGCGGGATATCTTTGCCACAGTGGGGACAGGGACGATGGCCGAGACGGGCGAACAAGACGCGCAGATAAGTGAAGACCTCGGTGACGGTTCCCACCGTCGAGCGCGGGCTGTGGTTGGTCAGACGCTGATCCACGCTGATGGTGGGCGACAGGCCGATGATGGCGTCCACGGGCGGTTTTGTGACCCCCCACGGAACCATACCCAGCGATTCCATGTATTGGCGCTGCCCCTCTTTGTGCAGGATGTCGAAGGCCAGTGTGGATTTCCCCGACCCCGATAGCCCCGTGATGACGACGAGTTGATTTTTGGGGATTTCCAGCGTGACGTTTTTGAGGTTATGCAGACGGGCGTTGCGAATGGTAATGGTGGGGTTCATGTACTCTCCAATGCCGCGCCTTTGAATTATACTACACTCTCCACCATTAACGACCAAAACCTGATCTTTTCTGGCCCAGACGTCATTCTGGAATCCCACCGCATGGTCTTCGCAGCCGAGCAAGCGCGGCGCGAGGGGCGGGTGGTGGATGCATGGAGGTTGGATGAGAATCTTAGTAACAGGCGGCGCTGGCTACATTGGCAGCCACACCTGCCTAGAACTTTTGCAGGCTGGCCACGAAGTCGTCGTAGTGGACAATCTGAGCAATAGCAAGGTGGAATCGCTGCGTCGTGTGCAAGAGCTGACCGGCCGCGCCGTGGTATTCCACCGCGCGGATTTGCGCGATGCCGAGGCGCTGGACGCCATCTTTCGCCGCGACCAGGTCGAGGCCGTGTTGCACTTCGCAGGGCTGAAGGCGGTCGCTGAATCGGTGGCCATCCCCCTGAGCTATTACCACAACAACATCACCGGCACGCTGGTCTTGTGCGAGGCGATGCAGGCGCACGGCGTCCGCAACCTGGTTTTCAGCTCGTCGGCCACCGTCTACGGCGTTCCCGCCGCCGTGCCCATCACCGAAGATTTTCCCCTCGCGGCCACGAACCCGTATGGCCGGTCGAAACTGATGATCGAGGACATTCTGCGCGACCTTTTTGTGTCGGATGCGAGCTGGAACATCGCCCTGCTGCGCTATTTCAACCCGGTGGGCGCACATCCCAGCGGCCGCATCGGCGAAGATCCCGCCGGCATCCCCAACAACCTGATGCCCTTCGTGGCGCAGGTAGCCACAGGCAAACTGCCGGAGTTGAGCGTCTTTGGCGGCGATTATCCCACCCCCGATGGCACCGGCGTGCGCGATTACATCCACGTGGTCGATGTGGCCCTGGGCCACCTGGCGGCGCTGGATAAGCTGGCGACAAACCCCGGCGTGGTTACGTATAATCTCGGCACCGGCCGCGGCTATTCTGTCTTGGAAATGGTGGCTGCCTTCGAGCAGGCTTCGGGCCGGAAAGTGCCATACAAAATCGTGGGCCGGCGGCCCGGGGACGCCGCTCTCTCTTATGCAGATGCGTCGAAAGCTGGCGCCGAGCTCGGCTGGGTGGCTACGCGCGATCTGGCGCAAATGTGCGCCGATTCGTGGCGCTGGCAATCGGCGAACCCGAACGGTTATCAAATGATAGGGTAGAGCGAATGAAACAATCCCATGTTGCGCTTATCGTCTTAGCCGCGGGCGTTGGTAGTCGCTACGGCGGCTTGAAACAAAAAAGTAGTTTTTGTGATTTTCGAAACTATCGAACAAGCCTTTCGCGAGCGCATTGGCTGCACTATCGAGCGTCGATGCGACACGGCCTGTGTTTTCCAGCGACTCGAAGACTTGCCTACGGGCTTCTCATTACTCCGCCTTTGGCCTGGCCTTCACCGCCAGCCACAACCAGCGGGAGTGGAACGGCCTCAAGGTGTTCAACGGCGGTGGCTCGCTGTTGTTGACCGAGGAGACCAACCGGATCGAGGACGAGATCAACGGCTTGACCACCGATGATATGTAGTCAAAATCCCATTGGATGTAGCGTTGGAGGCCGGCATTGTCAAACGCCGCGACTTCGTCAATCAATACGTCGACCGCATCGAGTCATTCGTCGATTTAAACGCCATCTGCAAGGTCGGGCTGAGGGTGGTGGACTCACCGGCGGATGAGAGAGGGAGACGGGGTTAGGTTGCGAACGTGTCTGTCGTGTGCGGGAGGCTCCGAGCGTTGCAGAGGAAATGGGTGTGGCAGAGAGGGGAGACAAGACAAAAGGCGGAAGGCAAAAGTCAAAGGGGGGAAGGGGCAAATGCCAACGCAGAAACCCTCCGAGGTTGTGCGAATAGAAGGTTCGGCAGAGAGGATGGCTAGATGAGGGAGCGGAAGGAGCGAAGATGCTCCCCAGTGATCATGTCATGCCGTAGCGATCTTCATCTGCTCGACGAGCCGTTGGTAAACCTGCTCGAAAATCTGCTCTTTCACCGCCCGCGCGAACTTTTCATCATCATTGATCCGCTTGAACATATCGAAGTTGCTCTCAATCATGGTCTGGAGAACGGCGGCAAAGAGCGCGTCATGTAGCAAGCGCACGTTGTCGCGCGTGTTGACCCTGGCGCTTTCCTGCAAACCTCCATGTTCGGCCAAGCGCGTCTTTAGTTCAGCGAAAAACACACGGTCGCCATCATCGAAGTCGGTGCCAAAGTGCTCATTGAGTTCAGCGATAATCTTCGAGAGCGCTTCTTGCTCCGGATCAGTGGTGGCTGCAACCTCCAGGTCGGAGATCGGTTCAAGCCAGCCGTTTCCCGGTTTCAGCCTGATGCGACCGCCGAACGTTTTTTGGATTCGATAACTCTCCAAATCTATGTTCTCCAGAACGTTGAGCGGCAATTGCTCGCGCTCTCTCGGCAACATACGGCTGAGGAGACGGGCAAACAAGTACAATCGTTCTAGATTGGGATCCTGAAACGTGATGATCTGAGACAAGAATGCGTACAGACGAATGTAGCTTCGCAGCTTGCCCTTGAAGTCTTCCTTGCTTTGCGGTTCTGGGATGGCCTTGAAACGATCGACCACCGTTCGCAGCAACGGTTGTAGGCTGGTCGCTTTTTCGCCGCTGTGGAGGAAGAGTTCGGCGACCTCGGCTACCTCGTGTTCTCGGTACAGATCGAAATCAGCCAGGGCATCATAAAGATCGTATAGCTTGTTTGGATCCGTTCCTTCTTCCAGCAACGTGGTTTCGTAATAGGGCTGGAAACACTCTCGAATGTGCTCGGCTTCGTTGACGAGATCAAGCACGATGGTGTCGGTCTTGCCAGCGCGGGTGCGATTCAGACGGCTGGGCGTCTGCACGGCGGCTACGCCGCTCAGCGATTTGTCGATGTACATCGTGTGCAGCAGCGGCATGTCGTAACCGGTCTGAAACTTCTCAGCGACGATCAGGAAGCGATACTCCGGCTGCTTGAACGCCTCAGCCGTTTGTGTCTCGGGCAGTTTGTTCATGCCTGCTTCAGTGTACTTCTTTGCTCCATCCGTCACCTCTTCCGAAAAAGCCACCAACGCTCTGGCGCCATAGCCTTGTTGCTTGAGATATTTATCGATTGCCTGCTTGTAGCGCACGGCATGAAGCCGGCTGCGCGTGACGATCATGGCTTTAGCCTGACCTTTGCCCTGTTGATCCGGTATCTTGTGGCGGCCATGCTCCCAAAAATGCTCAACCATGAGCGCCGTCTTCTGGGCGATTGTGTGTTCGTGCCCATCTACATAGCTCCGCATCAGACGCATTGCCCGGCTTTTGGGATAGCGGGGGTCGTCCTCGATGGTCTTGAGCAGATGAAAATAGGTGGCAAAAGTGGTGTAGTTTTCTAGCACATCCAGGATGAAGCGCTCTTCGATGGCCTGACGCATGGAATACAGATGAAAAGGACGGAAAGAGCCATCTGATTGGGCAATGCCAAAGGTTTCGAGTGTTTTGTCCTTGGGTGTAGCAGTAAAAGCGAAGAAAGAGAGGTTGCTGTGGCGTCCACGGGTCGCCATGTTCTCGCGTATCAGATCTTCACCCGTGGGTGGGTCTGGCTCATCCTCCTGGTCTTCGGGCACATCGGCGCCCTGATTCCAGCGCAAAACCTCTTTCAGGCTTTTTGTGCCTTCGCCCGTCTGCGAGGAGTGGGCCTCATCGGCGATGATGGCGAAGTTGCTTCCAGCCAATTCCTTCACCTTGTCTACGACAAATGGAAATTTCTGCAGTGTGGTGACGATGATGGGACTGCCGGTTACCAATGCCTCGGCCAACTCCCCGCTATGCTTTTCGATGGCATTGACAACGCCGATCGTTTGTTCGATCTGTTTGACAGCGTTTCGGAGCTGTCGATCTAGCACGCGGCGGTCGGTGATGACGATGACGGAGTCGAACACGCGCTGGTTATGCTCGTCGTGTAGCGCGGCCAGGCGATGAGCCAACCACGCAATCGTCTTGCTCTTGCCGCTGCCAGCGCTGTGCTGGATCAGATATTGCTGGCCGGGGCCGTGGGCGCGGGCGTCATCGAGCAGGCGGCGCACGGCATCACGCTGGTGATAACGTGGAAAGATGAGTTTCTCGATGGCCCTGCCTTCTTCATCTTCCTCCACTTCGATAAACATAAACGAGCCGATCAATTCCAGCAGACTGGCCGGGGACAGAACATCTTCCCAAAGATAGCTGGTGGCATATCCAGTCGGGTTGACGGGGTTGCCAGCGCCATGATCTCGACCCTGGTTGAAAGGCAGGAAGTGGGTGAACGGTCCTTGCAGCCGTGTGGTCGTCCAGGCTTCATCGCCATCTACCGCAAAATGTACAAGGCAGCGCTTGAATTGGAGCAACGGTTCTTCGCGGATGTCGCGGTCTTTCTGATACTGGATGATAGCATCGAGGGCTGCCTGACCGGTAAGCTTGTTCTTAAGCTCAATCGTGATAATCGGCAAGCCATTGAGGAAGAAGACGAGATCGATGCTATTGTTAGTTTTGGCGCTATAATGGCACTGGCGAATCACCGAAAAAACGTTGCGCCCGTAGTTGGCTTGGTGTTCGGGATTGAGACCACTGGCGGGCTGGAAATAGGCCAGATGGAAATAGCAGCCGTAATCGCGGATACCTTCGCGCAGCACATGGAGCACACCTTTGCTCTGCAGTTGGCGCGTGAGCCGGTTCAGAAATTTCTCCTTCACCCCCGCGCCATGCTGCCGCACCAGATCTTTCCAGGTTTCCGGTTGCGTCGTGATCAAGAATTCGAGTAACAAATCCCAGTCGATACAAGCGCCTATATCGTAGTGCGGCTGCTTGAGGTTCTTGCGTCCGTCGCGGCGGCGGTAGCCGTGAACATCGACCAGATGTTCCTCGATGAAATTCTCGAAACCTGCTTCGCTGATGTCCATATTTGCAAGAAGTTACCGTGCCAGCCCTATCATTGGAGTAAACCAGCCTCAGTTAGGCGATCCCAGGCTAGTTCGATATGCTTGGCCTGGAACATCTTCCGTTTGCGTGAATTCCATGTTTTCATGCCGTTCACAGCCTCAACAATAGTGGCGGCAGGTTGGTCATCGCGCTTGGCCAGCCAATGCACGGATGAGAGTAACTCCATGCCGTAGGGTGTCTCATAGCCTTCGATCAGGTTGACGACTCTTTCCAGCCTTTGTCGAGACGCGGAGTGGTCTTGCAGGTAGGCGTCCGCTGTCTCTACTGCGCCTGACAATGTCCTGATCTCGATGTCGGGTCTTTGGGCGTCGCTATATCCGTCGATAAAGTCACCTTCCAGTACCTCCAGCACCTTGTTGAGATTATGGGCATAGGGTCCGTACAGACCTTTTTCGTAGTGAAGTCGCAAATCTTCGCCTGTTTCTTGCAGAAAGTAGGCCAGTTTCTGTATTTCCAGAAGGGTGAGGCGATAGGCCAGTTCGGCGTAGCGATCCATGAGCAAGATTAACAGCGCACGCGCCGCAGTCATTTGTGGGGGCTGTGTCTTAATCGGCTTGACGGTGGCTGCAGGCGCTTCCGACGGTTCGAATAGCAGTACGCGCACATCTGGTAGATTGGCCATTGCAACCTCGATTCTAGGCCGCACTTCGCGCCAGTTGAGCCCACCTAAACCAGCGCCAAGCGCCGGAATTGCCAGCGAACGGATGTCAAGCCGTTTGACCTCGGCCACAAGCGCCACCAAGCCGGCCTCGATGTCTTCCATCCGCGATCGCTGGCGCCAGTGCCGTTTGGTGGGAAAGTTGATGATGTATCGCGGGTTGAGCAGGGAACCCGTGTTGAAAATGAACATCTTGCCCGGCTGTACTTCTTGACGCTGGCAAGCATCTTGATAAGCCCTGAAGTTCTCGGGATACGCCTCTCTGAACTGTAAAGCGATACCCTTGCCCATATAGCCAACACAGTTGACGCTGTTGACCAATGCTTCTACATCAGCTTCAAGGAGATTATCTTTGGTGAGTTCGATCATGGGTTTGCCTCGTAATCAATAATACCAGGCACTTTGAATGCTCACGGATCGATGCAGTTCCTGGGCGAACTTTCCCTGGATCGTCTCGACGCGATCCCTGGCTTGCGAGTTCAGAACGACGATCCCCTGAACAAGAGACCAACTGTAGAAACGATGCACCAGGAATTCAGCTTGTTTACGCCGCTGGCGATCCATGTCGTCTGGGGTGTCCTTCCAGTGCCTGGCTCGGACGACCTCCCAATCCACCTGGTCGAGGTGAGCGAGATCGTCATACCAGCTTGTATAGGCGGCGATGCCATGGCCGTCCGAGAAGACGAACTTTACTCCACTTTCTTGCGCTATTTGGACCGTAGAGACCAGGTAGATTAACGGCATTTGGCCCTCATTGTAGCCCTGCACCTGACCAGTGTGCAATTGCAGGAGCATGGGCGGACGCGGGCCAAAGTAAAAGGGTACGTAGTCGTGGATGACGCCGCCAGGCCCACAAGGGATAACTCGGAGCTGCCGTCGGCGCTGGATTTCGGGGTTGTGGATGGGGTGGTAGATGAGGCCATCGTCCGGCGCGAAATTAGGCGCGTGCAATTCACCCCGCTGCAAAAGGATCGGCAGGTTGTCGAGGTGCATGAGTCGCACGATCGGCGTTGGTGAAGGAACGGGCATTCGTTTTCTCTTGTATCCTGAACCTTCTGTCAAGGTGCTCCCAGAAGCAGCTTGATAGCAGACAATTGCTGCTGAAGCATGTCCAGGCGTTGCGTGATGTCGACCCGCTCTCGATTGTGCTTCTTGCGAGGGCGTTGCATGTTGTCGATCTTATCTGCCCTGACCTCAAGTTCGGCAATTGTGTCTTCAAACTGCTTGCGCAGGACCATAAAGAAGCGTTCACTGATCGTATGAAGGATGCTGTGTTCGAAATTATCGGAACGTCGATTCAATGTGTGATTGGTACTGAACTCTTCCAAAGCCAGGTTGTAGGTGTCCTTGATATCGCTGGAACCGCTTGAGGACAGTTTGAGGCGGAGTACCCCCACCTGGCAGCGCACTGTCTTGTTGGCCTGCACATGGGAGAGGAAGTCGGAAAAGATCGCCTCCATGAGTGCGAAGAGATCGCAGAGCGCCCGCAGGCATTTATCGTCGTCGACCGTCAAGCCGCTCTGGTGGTGATCATGGAAGAACTTGTTCCTCTGGCCGTGACGCTCCAAAGCGTGATCGAGCAATGTCAGAACGCGAGGACTTGCTTTCTGCAGGTCTTTGACTTCATCCACGATCTCGTCAAACTGCTTGCGCGCGTTCGGATCGTTGGCGCTCCAGTGTTGGAGTGGGTCAAAGGGTTGCAGATAGATGGTCTCCAGATTCCTCACGTCGGATTTAGCACGACCTAGTTTCTGACAAAGTTCCGTCGCATCGATTTCGCTCCTGCAGTACCGTTCAAATGCCGACTTATGGCTGGGTGAGGTTGCCCACCCCGCCGACTCCAGCGCCGCCAGACTGGCCACACGCCGCTGCAAGGTCTGCTCCTGCAGGTAGGTTTTCAGGGCAAGCTCGATGATGTCATCAACCAGGATATACGCCGTGCGCACGCGCCCTGGCGCCGTGATGAAATAGACTTCATTGGTTGTCTGGATTAGGTCGGTGATATCGTCGAGTCGGGACATATCTTGAAGGCGCTACAGTTCGTTTCTGACGTCGATCCTTCCCGTCACCGCTGCCGAGATCAGGGCAATGCGATGTTCACCGAGCGAATCGATTGCCATCTGAATCTTGATGATGAGCGCGTCGATACGAGCCGTCTCCCGATCAAGGAAAGCCGCGATGGCGCGTTGTTCATCAACTCTAGGTAAAGCTACAAAGAGGTTCCCGATAACAGTCCCGTTCAAATTGGCGAGGCCTGTCGTCGTAGTACCCCAGAAATTCAGTTGCTCTCTGCCAATTGGGCTGTTCAGCAAGCGATAGAGGAACGATGAATCGAGAGACCGGCTTGTGCGCAGTCGCTGCATGAAATTGGAGAAACAGCAGTCCAGAGCGGCAATCTCAGGCGTTACAAGTGCAGTCTTTCCAAGATGTAAAGAACTGCCACTCGACTTTGTCATCACCAAATCCCCAGCAACGAGACGTGCACCCTGGTATTCGCTGTGGGAAAGTCTCCGGCGCGCAGGGGAGTCAATCGGGTGCATTTCAGATTTGGGGTAAAGGAGTGGCAAGATAGAGAGAGTGTGGTAGCACGAGATTGGTAGTGCCATCAGTCGATTTACAACACTTAACAAGGCGGCTCCGGGAGGGCCCAGGACAATGAGAAGAGGAAAGGAAGACATCCGCGCAGAGATGATGGCGGCGGTTGGAGAACTGGTCGATGAATGGTTGGCTTGGCAGGGTGTGAAGGACAAGCCGACGTTGACGGAGATGGAGGAGGTGGTATTGAGACTGCGAGAACGGGTGGGGCGGCAGATGCTGGAGTTGATGGTGAGAGAGCAGGAGGCGGTGAAGCCGGAGGCAGGGCTGCGGTGTGAGCAATGCGGGGTCGTGATGGGGTACAAAGGGCAGAAGAAGCGAGGGGTGGGGACACGAGTGGGAGCGCTGGCGGTGGAGCGAGCGTACTACTACTGCCCGCGATGCGAGGCAGGTTTTTTCCCCTCTGGACCGGCAGTTGGGGATGGTGGGAGAGTACTGGAGTGAAGAGGTCGTACGGCAGGGAGTGTGGCTGAGTGGGCAGGTGTCGTATGAGGCGGCAGCGGATATACTGGAGCGAGTGGGTGGGCTAGGTGTGTCGACGACGAGTGTGTGGCGACAG
Organism: Chloroflexota bacterium; assembly: GCA_041918515.1. GTDB lineage: Bacteria > Chloroflexota > Anaerolineae > J102 > J102 > SSF26. Next base: position 16,861 of record JAYRVO010000065.1, read on the forward strand.
ACTCAGACGTGGGGAGAGCAGATGAAACAGCAAGAGAAGAAGGAGCGGGCGCAGGCGATGGCGTTGCCAATGCGATGGGAGCAGCCGCAGCCAGTGGCGGCGGAACGCCAACGACTAGGCGCAGCCATGGACGGGGGAATGGTGCATGTGCGCGGGGAGGGGTGGAAGGAGTTGAAGGTCGGGTGCGTATTTGGCATTGCCGTGTCATCTGCCTTGAGCGTAAGCACGGGCGAACCCGTGGAGGTGGCAAGTGCAGCTGACACCAGTTATGTGGCCCATCTCGGTGGCCCTGGCCCCTTTGGAGAGTTGGTGTGGAAGGAAGCTCGGCGTCGACGCTGGGACCAGGCCCTGGACACCCAGATCATGGGCGATGGCGCCTCCTGGATATGGAACTTGGCTAACCTCCATTTTGGCGACAGCCATCAGGTCGTCGACTGGTACCATGCCAAAGACCATCTGGTCACCGCCGTACGCCTGTTGCATCCTGAGGACGGGACTGCCTTCAGCCAAAAGCTCGCCCATCTCGAGACCTTGCTCTATCGCGGGCATGCTCGCCAGCTCGCCGACAGCCTTGACCATGCCGCCGCCTCACATCCTGCACTCGCGGCTGGTCTGCAGCAAGAAGCCGCTTACTTCCGCACCCATCAGCGGCGGATGAACTACATGGAGTTGCGGGAAGGCCGCTGGCTTATCGGCAGCGGCACCGTCGAGAGTGGCGCCAAGCAATACAAACACCGTCTCACGGGCCCCGGCATGCACTGGTCCCGCAAGGGCATTGAAAACCTCATCTCCATCCGCTCCGCTGTCCTCTCAAAACGCTTCGACTCTCTCTGGGACACCATCAAACGCTCTCCCCCAAATTGAAATGCACCCGAGTCAATCTGCCACTGCCCGCCTACCGTCATATCCGTAGAACGTAGAACTATGATGCCCCTCTCGTCGTCTGCTTCTTCACCCCAGACCCCACTATCATTTCTCGACAGCGCTTTCTTTAGCCGCACAACCTGCCACCCCTCCGGAATCTCCCCCAACCACTCGACCTCGCCGTCCTTCATTGGTGCGTTCGGGTCCAACCCCTTGGCCACAGCCTGGCTAATCAGCGCCATGCGTTTCTCTTGCAGCAACTCGATCAGGCGGCGCTTTTTGGCGATAAGCGCGTCGATACGGGCGGTCTCACGATCGAGGAAGACAGCGATGGCGCGTTGTTCGGGGAGGGGTGGAAGCCCTACTACGAAGTTGCTGACAAACTCCTCCGGTACACGCTTCTGACCAGCTGCCCCATACATCGAAGCAGTTCCCAGGCTTCTAAAAATGTGTGATCTCGTCAGGTAGGCAAGAAATTGGGGCAGAATTTCACTTCCAGGACGTAGCACGTGCAATTCAGTTGTTCCGAATCCGATGCTATTGATTAGGCCATTGCAAAGAGCGCCTTTACCATTTTCAAAACAAGGAGTGATTTTGGCCACAATAACATCCCCGTCGCGAAGATATGTGTAACCACTACCTACCTCGCCAAGGGTCTGGGTTTGATTCAGGGATAGCGTTCCGTCCTCCCCAATCGCCTCCATTGGCAAGAACGAAACCGCAGTCCCGGCGGACAAATGCGTCACTTCGGACCTTGAAGGGTTTACATAGCCGATGAACCGCAGACGTCTTGTCCTCCATGTGTCGGGGATGTCTCCTAGCCACCCGCTCCCCGATGGCTTGTAGGCGGGGTAGGGGCGGAAGCGATCTGCCAGCATTGGTTCGGACGGAAACGGGACAGTGTCAGGTAAAGACATAATCCGGCGTTGTGATTCATGGATAGGAGTCAATGGTCTTTGTGGCTCATATTTTGTCATACATGCACTGCAAACTTGCTTGTGGCGCACTGACGATCCACAAAATCAATTCTCCACAATGGCAACAAGCCTTGCAAACATGAGTACGGCTGGGCGCCGGCCTTGAGCAGGCTGCAGTGACGCCAAGATATTCCCATCTTGCATTTGTCGCAAAATGCGCTTGGCGCTGGCATCAGGAATATTCGAAATCCGTATGAACTGCGCCGTAGACAGAATCGGCTGATGGAACAACGCATCGAGAGCCTGGATCATGAACTGTGAACGCAGCATAGGTGTCAGTTCGCGTTTCATTTCTTCGTACAGATCATGAATCGCTCGCGCTTTTCTTGTATTTTCCTGTGCCTGCTCGATGACTGCTGTCAAGAAGAACCGCACCCAAGTCGTGTAGTTACCTGTACGCGAGATCGCCTGCAACCCGCTGTAATACGCGTCTCGATGCGACTCGAGGTAACCGCTCAGGTAGAACATGGGACTGGAGAGCTCTCCCTTCTCGAACAGAAATAGCGGAATCAGGATACGACCCACACGGCCGTTGCCATCGAGAAAGGGATGGATCAGTTCGAATTGGGAGTGGAGAAGGGCAACCTGCACCAAACGATCTTTTTCTTCGGAGTGCATATAGGTCTCCAAATTCGCCATCAGATCGAACACCTGACCTGGTTCGGGTGGCACGTAGGTGGCCAGTTCGATGCCACCAGGCGCGCCAATGTAGTTCTGGCTACTACGAAATTGACCTCGACTCATATGTCGCCCCCGCACGCTATTGAGCAGGATATCATGCATCCCTCTGATCAGGTTCAGTGACAAAGGACGCTGCTGCATTTCCTGCACGGCATAAGCCATGGCGGTGCGATAATTCATGATCTCCTGAATATCTTCATACCGCCGTCCTTCTTTGATGTCCGGCGCCGCTTCAAACGCCAAAACTTCTTTAAGGGTGGCTTGGGTGCCTTCAATGCGTGAAGACAACACCGCCTCCTGGGTTGTCAGCGGTGAAAGTAGCACAGCAGGATTGATGATGGCCTGTAGCAAACCATCGTAGCGAGCCACAGCGGCATTGGCCTTGCCAATCAGCGGCACCAGTGAAACCCAATCAAGGCTATCAAGCGGCAAACGTTGGGGCGAATAGGGTTTCATGCCGCCACCTCCCGCAGCATCTCCAGGATTTCTTGTTCCAATTGACGGATGTCCGCCTCGATCTCAACCAACGGTCGCGGCGGCTGATATTTGTAGAAGTAGCGATTGAAGTTGATCTCATACCCCACCCGCCCCACCTGCCCATCTTTTTCGTCCACGAAGCTGGCGTCGATGAAGGCGTCCGTCACATAAGGCCGAACCTCGCGCAAGAAATAGTCCCACACGCTTTCGGTCAGCGGCACTTTCTCGTCCAGCCAGGAATCGCCAGATGTATACGCGGCTGGTTCGTCGGCTGCGACCAAAGGCACATTCTCATAATCGCGCAGATCATTATCCGGCTCCGGTCGCCCTGCCTTATCGAAACAAATCTCGGCGGTTTCATCCTTCTCCGACAACACTGACAGGATGGCTGTATAGACGGGGGCTTTGAGCGTCAGCCCATGCTGCCGGGCCGACATGCGCAGTGCCTTCTCAAATTCCCTGCGATCCTTGAATAAGTGAGCAGGAAGGTCGGTCAGCATCTTGCGTACCGCTTCCTGTTCCGACCTCCCGGCAGCCTCTTCTGCTTGCTTCTCTTTCTCGTCCTGTTTGCGGCTCTGGGCCAGGTTGCGAAAACCCACTTCATCCTCCAAGCGAGCGATGCGCTCCGAGCTGGCCTGAAAATTTAAGCGTAGGGGACGGTCGATGCGGACTTTGCGATAACCAAAGGCAATTGTGTCGAAGACCAGGCTAAACTCAGCCGACGTTTTTGGCCCGGCCGGTTCGCGCCTACCGCCATTTTTGGCGGGTGCTTCCGCGTACAGCAGTTCCACCGGGACTTCGAAGGCGCTGGCGTTGCAGTCGGCGTAGAGCCGGGCGATCATGTCGATCTGGGCGTTGCTGATCTCGTTGCGCTTGTCACCCAGGCTTTTAGGCTTCTTCTTCTCGTAGAATCGGGTCGCATCGATAAGCTGCACCCTGCCCTTGCGCCGGGCGCTCTTGCGATTGGTCAAGATCCAAATATAGGTATTGATGCCCGTGTTGTAAAAAAGCTGGTCGGGCAGAGCGACAATGCCTTCCAGCCAGTCGTTCTCTAGAATCCAGCGCCTGATCTCGCTCTCGCCGCTGCCGGCGTCGCCCGTAAAAAGCGGCGAGCCGTTGAAGATGATGGCGATACGGCTGCCCTCGGCGTCGTCCTTCATCTTGCTGAGCATGTGCTGTAGAAACAGCAACGAGCCGTCGTTGATACGCGGCAGCCCGGCCCCAAAGCGCCCGCGCCCGCCTTTGCGTTCGTACTCCTGTTTGATCACCCATTCCACTTTCTTCCACGACACACCGAAGGGTGGATTGGAGAGCATAAAGTTGAACTTGTCGGTAGGATAGCCGTCCTCGCTGAAGCTGTTGCCATAGACGATCCGCTCCGGGTCCTCGCCTTTGAGCAGCATGTCCGACTTGGCAACGGCGAACGCTGTGGGATTCAATTCTTGCCCAAACAATATCACCTGAGCGCGCTTATTCTTCTCAAGAATGAAGTCCTTCGAAACCGTCAACATGCCGCCAGTGCCGCAAGCAGGGTCATAGATCGTGCGGATAAGATTGGGCTGGTGCAAGACCGCTTCATCTTCGCTGAACAGCAGACGCACCATCAGCCGGATAACCTCGCGCGGGGTGAAGTGCTCACCGGCGGTTTCGTTGAATTGCTCGGCGAATTTCCGGATCAACTCCTCAAAGACATAGCCCATTTCGGTGTTGCTCACTCGGTCGGGGTGGAGATCGACTTTGACGAATTCCCGCATGATCGGGAAGATCAATTTCGACCCCTGCAACCGCCCAATCTGTCGCCGGAAATCGAACTTCTCGACAATGTCTTGCACCTGGGGGCTATAGCCGTTCAGATAGTTGACCAGATTGTGGGCAATGTCATCGGGTGCATCCAGCAGTCGCTGCCAATTGAAATCCGACGTGTTGTAGATCGGCAAAGCGGCGGCGGCACTGCGCAATACGCTGTCAAGATTATCCAGGCGCCCCTGGTATTTGTCATAGGCCGCGCGCACAGCCTGTCGCGTGGGTTCGATAGCCTGGTCCAGCCGCCGAAAAACAGTAAAGGGCAGGATCACATCGGCGTATTCATGCGGCTTGTAATCGCCGCGCAATAAGTCGGCGATGGCCCAGATGAGATTTACCTTTTCTTGGAAGTTGTTCATGACAGGCTTTGGAGTGCGAAAGCAGCAGAAAATGCAGCAATTCTACAACAGGAGCGATCATCGTCGTGCATCCCGCGCATTGTGCCAAGAATCAAGTGTGAGGCATGATACCATGAATATCGTTCATCCCCGAATACTCCACTCGCCCCTTCATAACCCGCTTTTCTTTCTCCGTATCTTCCTCTTTCCCTTCCCCCTTCCCTACCTCTCATACACCTCCCCACCCGCCTCCCCCGCGAAAACGACGACCCTGAAACCCGGCTTGGTGCGGTCAACCCGCCCATCTACCGCGCCTCCGCCTTCCTTTTCCCCGCCATGCAGACCTTTTGGGGTGGCATGGCATGGCTGGGTAGGCGCTTGGTGCATGGGTAGAAATTTCCGTGCGCCCAGCACCTCGCTTGCCAGCAGCGGTCGCTCGTTCTTTGACAGCGCCGTTCCCCTAGCATAGAATAAGCCATAACAGCTAATTCATTGCTAGAAGGAGATGCTATGAACAGACTCCCACAAATGGCGCCCGTCAGTGATATGCGCGTGCACCAGGCCGAAATCATGCAGAAAACGCAACAAGGCCCCGTCGTGCTCATCGAGCGCGGCAGTAAACCGGCGCTGGTCGTCCTCTCGCCGGCGCAGTGGAACGACATCTGTGAGCGCCTGGAATTCCTTGAAGACGCGGTTGCCGTCTACAAGAAGAAATGGGAATTGGCGCTGGGGCGTGACGAGATAACAGAGCTATCGTCCGCAGAAGTGAAGGAATGGCTCGATGACGCCATATCGGCTTAAAATTCCGAAAGCCGTACGACAAGAAATCGAGAGCGTGCCCGGCCATATGCGCCAACGCGTCAAACGCGCGATTGCAGAATTGGCGATCGAGCCACGCCCGGCAGACGCCAGTGAGTTAGAAGACGAATTGGCAGGTTTTTGGCGAATCAAGCTGGCTGACTATCGCATCATCTACAGCATCGATAACGATATCATCACCGTAGAAATAATTCGTGTCGCCCGGCGAACGTCAAAGACCTACCTGGGGTTGCGTGATTAGGGGTTTTCCCGCCCAGCGCACTGATAAGCCAAGACCGTTCGAGGTGACGAGATCATCACCAAGCGCCGGTCCCATCACCAACGACCGCGAGCCAAGTCGCATGAGCAAAATCGGTATCTGTTCAGCCATCCTGTTTGTGCTCACGCAAAGGCGCAAAGACACAAAGGTTCTAATATTACAACGCAAGGTTGACGGCCGGGTGGCCGAGTAACCGAAAAAGGAAAGGCATGGTATCTTACTCCGACCACCAGGAAGTGGGAAGGAGAGAAAGAAAACCATGCCGATGGAAATTGTAACCGAGACTTGCCCTGGGCCAGAATTCAATTTGACCGCGCAAGATGTTGAGCAGTTCTTGGACGAAATGAGACAGTACACGGAGTTGTTTGAGCCAGCTTTTCAGCGCATCGAGCAGTCGGAATGGAGCAAAGTCTATCTGCGAGGCTTGCTGGGAGATGCGTCGCGCAAAAACAGCGAACGGATAGCGCTTGAGTTGAACGAGAAGGTGCGCAGTCTGCAGCATTTTATGGGCCAGAGTCTGTGGCAGACGGAGCCGGTGGTGGCGATTCATCAAGGGCTGATCGCCGAAACGTTGGGAGAAGCGGACGGCGTTGTCCTGATCGATGAATCAGGGGTTGTCAAACAGGGCGATGACTCGGTTGGAGTAGCGGCGCAATATTGTGGTTCGGTTGGGAAGGTTGCCAATAGCCAGGTGGGGGTGTACCTGGGCTATGCCAGTCGCAAGGGTTATAGTTTGATCGAAGGGCAGTTGTTCATGCCAGAAACCTGGTTCGATGAACAACACACGAGCAAATGGGCTGCTACTGGTGTGCCCACTGCTCTGAAATCACAAACCAAGCCTGAAATCGGGCTGGAACTGCTGCGGCGCACCCTCCAAAGGGGGAGTTTGCCCTTTCAATGGGTAGCAGTGGATGAACTGTACGGCGATTCGCCTGCTTTTCGGGACGGCGTGGCCGAACTGAACAAATACTACTTCGCTGAAATCAAATCCACCACCCTTCTCTGGCGCCGCCGGCCAGAAGTGCATCTCCCCAAGCGGAGAGGTCGCGGTCGTCACCCTACTCGCCTGCGTTTGCGCAACCCGACAGACCGCCCCATCCGTGTCAAAGAAGTGGCTATCGCTATCCCGGCAGAAGATTGGACCACGGCCGTCATCAAAGAGGGCAGTAAAGGTCCAATTGTCTGTGATTTTGCCTTCCTGCGCATCGTCGAGTCGCGCAATAATCTGCCTGGCCCGGAAGTTTGGTTGATCATCCGCCGCAACCTCGATGATCCGACCGAGATCAAGTTCTACTTCAGCAATGCCCCGGCCAGCACACCTGTGATCGAACTCGTTCGTCTCAGTGGCATGCGCTGGCCCATCGAAACGATCTTCGAGGAAGCCAAAGGCGAAGTCGGTTTCGACCATTACGAATTGCGTAGTTGGCTCGGTTGGCATCATCATATGCTACTCGTCGCTTTGGCCCATCATTTCTTGGTCCGTTTGCGAGTTCGCTTCCAACACCTCGCGCCTGCCTTAACCCTTTATCAGGTTCGTCTTCTCTTAACCAGTGTGCTGCCCAAACCAGTCTTTGATGTCTTCGCTGCTTTGCGCAGGGTGCACTACTATCAGGTTCGGAACTATCGGGCTTATCTTTCTCATCGTAAGTCCAAGCTCGCTCGCCTTGCTGCCCTTTCACCTAACCTTGCGTTGTAATACTAAGGCTCTGCCGTTCTCTTGGCGCCTTTGCGGCTTTGCGTGAGCTGTTTTCTGGGCAAAGTGAACACTTACCAAAATCGAAGTTGTCTGCCGCTTTCTCCCTTCGGGTTTACTCCGGAGCATCACTGTTTACGTTGTGAAATGACCATGCCCGATCTCTGCGAATACTGCCGCACCCCTTGGAAACAACCGAAAAAACGGTAACCATCTACCGCCATCGCCACGGCCAGCATATCATCTTCGAGCATGTCCCCGCGCGGGTGTGTCCACGCTGTGGCGAGCGCTATTTCTCAGCTACGGTGGTGCGCGAGATGGATCGGCTGATGCAAACTCCGCCAGCCGAGGCGTTGCGGCTGGTGGTTCCATTGTTGGAATTTGGCTGATCTCGGCGCGGCTGTTGTAGGTTTCTATGCACCCAACGTTCCGACCACTGCCTGCGGTCGGAGCGCTCCTTTATACCGAAACTCCGGTGGCCTTATCCACTGTTCTACAATCTTTTCCGCAGCGGCACACGCCGCCGACCGTATTTCTGCACGTCAGCGGCAAGTTCATCTTCGAGCGCCGGCAGCGTGACCGGCTCAAAGCCAAGTTTGCCGTACAGGGCGAGGGCGGGGGCATTGTCCTCGAACACGCGCAAGAATAAATCCGGGGCGCCTTCGGCCTCGGCCTGCTCTATCACGCGCCGGGTCAACGCTTCGCCGATACCCATGCCGCGATAGCGCGGCCTGACCGTCAGGCTGTAGAGCCAATAGCCAACGTGCGGGAAATCCGCCTCAGGATGTCGCATCAAGCGCACAAGGCCCAACACTTCTGAACCGCGCTTGGCTACATAGTTCGTCAAATTTGGATTGGCATTCCGCTCGGAAGCAGGCAAGGCTCGCTCACCGTTCGGATCGAGCCAGGCATACAGGGCCATCAGATCGCTCTGGCTGGCTTCCTGGATGACAAAGATCGGGCGGACGCGTTTGACCCAGGCGCGAAAAAGGGGGAACCGTTGCAAACACCGTAGCGCCCATCCGCCGACCCGCCGCGCAAAGCCGATCAGCCGCAGGAGCCAGACACCAAGCGGCGCGCAGCGCATCCACACCCGTCCGGCCAGCCGCCATCCACCGCGATCCAGGCCGCGGACGCGGCCATTGCGGCTGGCGGCGACGGCCCGTCCCAACACTGCCTGGCGCGGCAAAGGCCCCTCGTGCTGTGGTTGCGCGTCCCCGCGCAGCCAGACGTGATCCCCCACCAGGCGCACGATGCGATGGATGACGTAGTGTCCCGCGGCGGATTCGGCCAGCACGATGTCCCCCAGCGTCCACGCGGCGTGCAGCGGTTCGAGTTCCACCACGTCGCCGTCGCGGATGAAGGGGATCATGCTGCTGCCGTTGGCGGTGAGCCGCACACGCTGGCCGCGCCCCAATGCGGCGCGAATCACGGGCATCAACGCGCGGCTGGGGAGGATCACAGCACTGACCGCACCAGGGGGATGACTGCCCTCTCCGGCCGGCAGCGCAGGCGATAGACCGGCACGTGCGCCAGGATGGCGGTGAGGTTGGCCAGGGCGCGTCGCATCAGCGACGGGTCCCAGTAGGGCAGAAAGGCGCGCGCCGCCAACAACGGGGCAGCCGCGATGGGCGGAATCGGCTGGATGGCGTTCTCCGGCGCCTGCTCCAGCACGATCAGGGCTTTGAGCGGCGCGGCGTGGTTGCGGGCGATGTCGGCCGTGCCGCCCCAGGGCGTGCCGTAACACATCGGGGCACTGGCTTCGACTCGCACGGCGATGCGATCATCGTTCATGGCGATCACCCCTGGCTCTTCGCTCCACAGGCCCACCTGCGTGCTTTTGCCCGCGCCGGAATGCCCGATGAAGACGATGCCTTTGCCGTTATCATCCAGACCGGAGGCATGAAAGACCAGTCCGCCGGTGAAGAGGATGGCGGTGCGCAGGATCAACTCGCCCGCCCCGATGTTGAGCAGGCTTTGCCAGCGCGGGCCGGTGCGCTGTTCGGTCAAGGTGAGGTCGTCCCACGTAGGGTTGGCGCGCAGGACACTTTGCGCCTGCGCCGCGCGACCTTCGCTCTGGTAGGTCAAGGCGGCGTAATATGCTTGTCCCGCGCGGTGCATTTTCCAGATGGAACCAGGGTCGTAAATCAGATCGCCGCGCGGGACGGGCGGTGCGGCGCTCTCTTCCCAGCGCAGCGCCACGCGGGCCAGCGGTGCTTCTGGGGATTCCGCCGTGTAAAACGGCCCCAGCCGCCCTGCGATGCCCAGCTCCACGGCGGAAAGCGGGCTGGTCAAGTCTATCGCGATGTTGGCGATGGTGATGGGGATGTTATGCTGCGCGGGGTTGGGCATAGCGCTCCTGGCGTGCGCGGGCGATTTCACACAGATAGGGCACGGGTTCGGTCAGCGTGCCGCTTTCCAACTGCGACCACGCCGGACAGCGCGGGCAGTAGCCGCGCGCATCGCAGGCCAGGCAGAGCGGCGCCAGCGGCGGCGCGTCCTCCACAAAGCGTTGCACCTGTTCCCACGCGGCGCGAAAGCCGATTTCGAGCGGCCGCGCGGCGGGATACGGCAGGTCAATGCAGGCGTTCATCTCGCCCCGCGGGTTGACCACAAAGGCGGCTTTGCCGGCCTGGCAGTAGAAATTGTGGTCGTTGCCGGCGGACGTTTCGCGCAGCGCGGCCTCTGTCCATTCGCTGGCCGAAGCGCGGTCGGTCGCTTCCAGCGCCACACAATCGGCGGCCGACATGCGGCAGTCTTCCACCTCGGACAACACGCCGTCGCGGCGTTTGGAGAGCAGCCAGCCCGCCGTGAAGGGCAAGCCCCAGGCGTGCGCCATCTGCCGCATCGCTTCCAGCTCGCCCACATTGCGCCGGGTGAGGGTGGATTTCAACCCCAGCGGGACGCGGTGTTTGACCAGCGCCTCGATGCCGGCGCAGCAGCGCGCATAACTGCCCGGTACGCCGGTGACCGCCTCGTAGGTCTCAGCGGTGGCGCCGTAGAGGGTGATCTCGGTGCGGCTGGGCGGGGCCTCCGCCAGGCGCGCCGCCAGCGCCTCGGTGATCAGCGTGCCGCTGGTGAAGAGGGTGAGGATGAGGCCCAGCCGCGTGAGTGGGGTGTAGATCTCGAAGAAGTCGGGGCGCAGGAACACCTCGCCGCCGGTGAGCAGCAAGAAGACCACGCCGTTGTCCACCGCGGCGCGCGCCAGCTCCAGCCACTGCGCCGCGGAGAGTTCCCCGGCGCGCCGGGCGGCATCGCCGGCGGATTGCCGGACGTAGCACATCCGGCAGGCCAGATTGCAGCGCTCGGTCAGCTCGAACGTGCCGTTGACGGGTTGGCGACTGGCGGCGGCGCGGCGGTGCAGCTCGCGCACCAACGGACCGTAGTCGGTGGGGAGGGTCGTCACTGTTCAATCGTCCCCAGCCGCGCGATCTCAGCCAGAAACGCCTGCACATCGCCGCGGGCGGTGGCCGCGTCCACCTCGAATTGCTCCGCGACGGCGGCAGCCAGTTCGTCGGCCGTGCGCTCCTCGGCCAGCAGTTCCCACACGCAGGCGCCGGTGTCGTTCAGGATCACCAGGCCGTTCATGTCCATGACCTGCGCGCCGAGCGGCACCAGCATCCACTCGCCGCCGACGTTTTGCATAGCAAAGTCCGCTTTGCGTTTCATTGTTTCTCCTGGATAAACAGACCTGACAGGTTTCTGAAACCTGTCAGGTCTTTGCCATCCGCAGCACGGTCCGTAGACCCTGCCTTACCTCACGGATCCCCATGGTTCGGCACAGCCTGTCCTGAGCACAGTCGAAGGACTCACCACAGGCGTGCCAAAAACCAAGCGCCGGCCCTGAGCGAAGCCGAAGGGGATCAAGGGTTAGCGCGGTGCGATTTCGACAAGCTCAGGAAACCATCGCTCCTGGCTGACCAAAGCAATCTGGCAGCCCGACGGTGGATTTGACGCAGCCCATAAGTCTCTCCTCCAGCTTGAGGGGCACAAAAATCGCCGTGGGCGGCGCGTAGGGCCGCCGGGGCGCGGGGGGCGCCGCGGTCGGGGGTAGGGTCTGTTGTTCTTTCATGGTAGGCTCCTTTCCGGTTGGGGATGGGGGTTCAGGGCGACATTCGCCCTGAATAGATTTTATCACCCCCCCACACTTTGTCAAGAATGCGAGGAGCTACGGCGGCGCTACTTGGTCGGTACAAGGATAGCCTTTTTAATTCGCTCGATCAAACCGGTGAGCCTGCTCCAGAATCCCCGCTCGCCCCTTGCATGACGCCGGAAGCCTGTCCTGAGCACAGTCGAAGGACTCGCCACAGGCGTGCCAAAAACCAAGAGCCGGCCCTGAGCGAAGCCGAAGGGGATCAAGGGCTAGAGGGGGCAGCACGCCCACCTCATTCCCAATTGCCGATAGTAGCTCATCTGGCCATCCACCGCTGGCGTCAATAACTCCTTCAGCCGTTCTTCGATGGCTTCGTTGTTCACGGACGACCTCTGCCGCCCTCTGACATGGTCTGGGTTTCTCTTCTTTTGCGTAGTCATCCGCTCAATTTACCCTTGACTCTGCAATTTGACAAACTCGCCCTGACCTTAACTTGTCAAGAATGAAGTAATGTAACATGTATATAAATCGATCTTAGGGCATGCGAGCAATCTCTCCTCCAGCTTGAGGGGCACAAAAGTAGCCGTGGGCGGCGCGTAGGGCCGCCGGGGCGCGGGGGGCGCCGCGGTCGGGGGTAGGGTCTGTTGTTCTTTCATGGTAGGCTCCTTTCCGGTTGGGGATGGGGGTTCAGGGCGACATTCACTTTATGTTAATTTTATTCCATTTCGCTCCCGTTTTGTCAAGAACGCGCGACGGCGCTACTTGGTCGGTGCAACGATAGCTGTTTTGATTCGCTCGATCAAACCGGTGAGCCTGCTCCAGAATCCCCGCCCGCCCCTTGCATGACGCCGGAGGCCTGTCCTGAGGCTTCTCCTGAGCTTGCCGAAGGGCTGTGCCGAAGGAAGCTCATAGCCCTTGCCTTCCGCGGCACGGTCCGTAGACCCTGCCCTACCTCACGGATTCCCATGGTTCGACTGCGCTCACCACAAGAGCGCCAAAAACCAAGGGATCAAGGGCTAGTGGCTTGGCAGCCGTCAGCGTCAAGACGCAACTAGTACTAGCATGCACGCAGGCAGCGACGTCTTGCCGCAGCCCAGCAATCTCTCCTCCAGCTTGAGGGGCACAAAAGTCGCCGTGGGCGGCGCGTAGGGCCGCCGGGGCGCGGGGGGCGCCGCAGTCTGCGGCGCGGTCGGGGGTAGGGTTTGTGGTTCCATCGTAAGCTCCTTTTCCGGTCGGGAATGGGGGTTCAGGGGGACATTCACTTTATGTTGATTTTATTCCATTTCCCTCCGTTTTGTCAAGAACGCGCGGCGGCGCGGCGGCGCCCCTTCGTAACATCCCGATTTGTGTTTCGGCTGGAATGTGCGAAAATGCTGTTCAGCTTGGTGGAATAAGGACGCCTCCATGACTGGCGGAATGGCTGCGGAGCAACGGAGGCCCGCCACCTCATCTTTATCCCCTTTCTCATGTTTTCGTAGGAGGCAAAATCATGAATCTCAGTACTCCGAAGAATGTCACGTTCTGGGTTGCTGTACTGCTGGCAGTGCTTGGTGTGCTCGCCACCTTTGTCACGATCCCCGTTCTTTCCGGTTTAGCGTTCTGGGTGGTCGTGGTGGCTTTCGTTATCCTCGCTCTTGGCAATTTGCTCGAAGGGTTTTAGTCAGTAGACTTTAGGGGCGGGCTGATAGCTCCTGGTCAGCTCCGCGGTGGTTAGCAGCCTGCTCCCTAAAAATCTGAACTGGCTGTCCCGGCCGTATGGTGAAGCGCGGGCGCAAGTTCAGATTACCCGACCAGCCGATACCCGAGGCCGGGCACGGTGAGGATCAGGCTGGGGCGGCTGGGGTCGCGCTCCACCTTGTCGCGCAGGCGGCAGATGTGGACGTTGACCGCCCGCGTGCTCTCCACGTCGGCGTCGTAGCCCCAGACGTTGGTCACGATCTGCTCGCGGCTCAACGTCTGGCCGGGGTGGCGCGCCAGGAAAACCAGCAGCTTGAATTCGGTGGGGGTGAGGTTGAGTACGTTCTCGTCACGGCGCACCTGGCTGCGGTTCAGGTCGAGCATCAAATCGCCCGCGGCCAGCAGATCGGCGTCGGCAGCGGAGGGCGCCAACTCGCCGTAAGCGCGACGCAGTTGGGCGCGGATACGCGACAGCAGCTCGCGCAGCCCGAACGGCTTGGTCACGTAGTCGTCCGCACCCATCTCCAGCCCCAGCACCTTGTCAATCTCATCGCGCTGCGCGGTGAGGATGATGATCGGCTGGCGCAAGCCGGCCTGGCGCATCTGGCGGCAGAAATCAAAGCCAGAGCCATCGGGCAGCCGCACATCGAGCAGGATCAGGCTCGGGTTGGCTGCGCGCGCATGGGCCAACCCCTGGCCGCCGGTGGTGTGCCAAGCCGCGCGGAAGCCGTTCGTCTCCAGGGCGTCCACCAGGCTCTCGCCGATGGCGGGGTCATCTTCGATCAGAAGGATGTGGGGTGGAGCAGATAGGGGAGTGATCATGGGGGTTCAGTATAGCGCACTGGGCGGTAATCTATCTTTTTCATCCGCCTGGCACATTGTATCGCGATCTCCCCCGTCCCTGCGGCGAGTGCCTCTAAATGTGTTACTGCAAATTTGACAGCCAATCAAGGCTTTTGGTAGATTCCCATACGTGTTGCCGTGAAATCGTCCGCCCCACGACAGCGCTTTACTTGTCTTCCCTCTCGCCAGTAGGAAGGTAAGTGAGTAGAACTAGACGACCACTCTCTCGCCTGCGCTATCCGTATTGATGCGCGGGCGTTTTTTTGATAACATGGCGAAATGGTTTTTCTCCTGAAAGGAAATCTGATATCAAATCGCACTATAGGTGATTTACGATGATTAGTAAATATTTACATATTCCTGTAGTTATGCTGGTAATTGCATTCTTTGTTGCTAGTATTGATCTCGGGTTCAGTAGAGCGCAAGGAGATACTTCGCTCGACAATCCGCAGGCAGCTTCGCCAGCAGATGTTGTTTGTGGCCCCACCCGCCATGTGAGCGGAACGATCACCCAGGATACGTATTGGGATGCAGGCTATGTGTACGTACTGGATTCCAACGTCAAGGTCAACCCTGGCG
Source organism: Chloroflexota bacterium (assembly GCA_041918515.1). Taxonomy (GTDB): domain Bacteria; phylum Chloroflexota; class Anaerolineae; order J102; family J102; genus SSF26. The sequence continues at coordinate 31,964 of JAYRVO010000065.1, forward strand.
TGACACTTCGAGTCGTCGCTAGCGTGGTCAAGGCCAAACCCGGTGCCAGCATCTTGGTGCAAGGCAAGCTAATTGTACTAGGGACTGAGAGTGGGCCGCGCTACTTCACCTCGTGGAAGGATGATACTCTGTGCGGTGATACGAATGAGGACGGTGCAGTATCGATGCCGGCTGCGGGTGATTGGGGCGGCATTACCTTTGACGCTGGCAGCGACCCGACGAGCAGTGTGCAGCGCGCCATCTTGCGCTATGGCGGTGTGTCTGGTTATGGCTCCTATTACTACAGCCCCCTGCGTGTCAGCAACGTCACGCCCATTCTAGATCATATTACGTTCTACAAGAACTACATCAATGCTGTGGCGCTGGCTGGGGGCAATTGGACGACGCAGACGTGGAACAACACCTCAGTCGTTTACTATCTGAGTGGTACGGTGTACGTGGCAGCCGACAATACACTCACGATTGCGCCCGGCATGAAGATC
>JAYRVO010000066.1:0-19432 GCA_041918515.1 Chloroflexota bacterium
CCCGGCGACCACGCCTCAATCCGGTCATCAAGACCAAAATCGCCGCCAAACCTGCCTGATCTCGGCTCGATTACTCAATTGTAAAGGTTCTCCTTCAGCCCAACTTACGTCGGGCCAAGACTCCTTTTGTCAAAAGTCCAAAATATAGGCAAAGCGCTGGTGGAAGCAGGGGGCTATCTCTATTGGATCTATCCTTTTGGCAAGATCTTCCGCACCCTCAAAGATGGCACGGGCAGCATCGAAACCGTCGCCGATACCGCTTCTTCACCGGCGGATGTGCTACTAGTAGGGGATACGGTCTTCTGGACAGACAGCACCGGCGTATGGACAATCAGCATCGGTTGCGGCGCCCTACCGTGCACCAGCACCAAGAGCCAGTTCGCTCCGTTCGGCGCCAACACTAGCGGCTACGGCCTCCTCTACATCTACACTGGCGGCGTCCAGGGCAGGTACAGCGTCTACTGGGTGCAACGTTCCATCAGCGGCGGCATCTCCACCTACCAAATACGCTATCGCTCCTGCACGCAGATCACCATTTGTACATTGGTGCCGCCCAGCACCTTCTATACTGCCACCACCAACTGGCAGATCGGCAGCCCTGTCTTCGCCAACAACAACCTTTATTGGACCGAGCATGACATCAGCACGCCCAATAATGCCACCGGTGATGTGAAACGCAAAGCGCGCACCGACACATCGGGCGGGGCTGATACGATTGCCGCTGGTCAGTCGGGGATCGATCCCCGACTTTTCGTGGCCAACGATCTGCTCTTCTTCGCACGGCGCAACGTCGGCATTTATTCGCTGGCCCTCAACGCCGCGGCCATCCTGCGCGATTTCACCGCCGACGCCATGGAGGTGACGCAGGCAATTCAGAACCTCGCCAACGCCGCCCCGCTGGTGGCAAGCAAGGGCACCTATGTGCGCGCTTACGGTAAACAGGTCTCAGGCCCCAACGCGCCCAACGTGGAGGCGCGGCTGGTAGGCATCAGGAATGGCAGCCCTCTCCCCGGGTCGCCGCTGGCGCCGGTCAACGGCGTGCGAGCGTTGGCGACCGGCGCGGGCTATGATCGCGCCCGCCTGAACGATGGCTGGTATTTTCAATTGCCGGCTTCCTGGATCAACGCCGGGTCGATATCGCTCCGATTCGAAGTCGATCCGCGCCACATCCACACCGACCCCAACCGCGCCGACAACGAACTCAGCCGGACGGTCGGCTTCCAGAACCAGCCCCCGGTCTGCGTCTGGACGGTGCCCGTACGCACCCACACGCCGCGGCCTTCGACCACCGACCCCAATTTCTGGAGCATGGTCGATCATTTCGACCGCCGCTGGCCTGTGCCGCAAACGTGGGTATACCGCGACACCGAGGCGGTGGAAGAGCTGCAAGTCTGCTGGGCTGGCCCCATCCCCTATCCCTGCTACGGACCCTACGAGATGGAAGATGAATGGGGCATCACCAACGGGCCGCCTGATCGCGACAAGGTGATCGTCTCGTTGTGGACGCGGGCGCAGCTTACGTTCAACCCGGATTCGTGTGATGACATCGGCGCGCCGGTGCATTTCATGGGCATGGTGCATCCTGACGCCAACAACGGCGGCGCTTCAGGTTATGCCAGCTTGCACTCCAACCAATCGTGGGTGCAGTTGCCCGCCCATACACCCAATCCCATCCCGCCGGGGTGGAACAATGTGCGGCCAGGGCGGGTGATGGCGCAGGAATTGGCGCACAACTATGGCCGCAAGCATATCGATTGCGGCAACCCGGACGACGTGGACGGCAACTATCCCTATCCACCCTGCCAGATCAGCGACACAGGGGCAGACAAGTATTACGGTTTCGACAGCAGGACCCTGACTCCCATCCGTCCTGACCAGGCTTCAGACTTTATGACCTATGGCTCATCGCAGTGGATCAGCGACTACACCTGGCGGGCGTTGATCAATGACTTCGCCGCTGCGAACGCAGCGGCGACAGCGCCCGCGGGGGTAGATGCAGGGAACAGCGTATTCGTCACGGGCTGGGTGGACAGCCAGAACCGGCGGGGTGTGATCAACTCCCTTCTGGTGCTGCCTACCACTTCGGTGCCGCCCGCCACGCGGCAGGCGGCCGAAGCATCAGCGGCCGGAGCGGAGCATGGGCAGGGTCCCCAGGCGACATTCAGCCTGCGGCTGCTCGATCCCAACGGCGCTGTGCTGGCCAATCGCACGTTGACCCTGATCGAAACAGACGACCACGACGCCGGCAGCGCCTCAGCGCTCTTCAGCGACGTGTTCACTCAACCCGGCGGCCAGGTGGCGACGGTCCAACTGCTGGCCGATAGTGCGGTGGTCGATAGCCGAGCACCCGGTCTGCAATCGCCTATTGTTGCGATCCAGCAGCCAGCAGCCGGCGCCCTGATCGAAGACCAACTCACCATTCAATGGACGGCCAGCGATCCCGACCGCGACCCCTTGCTCTACACAGTGCAATACAGCCACAACAATGGCGCCAGCTGGCACACCCTGACGACGAACAATCCCGGCTCTCCCAACGGCGGCGGTTTGGCGCTGAACGATCTCGGCTCGCTGCCGGGCGGCGCCCCCAACCAATCGCGTATCCGCGTCCTGGCCAGCGACGGCTACAACACCGGCATTGCTATCTCGCCGCCGTTCACGGTCAGGAATCGTAAGCCGGACGCGTTCATCGTCGCGCCGGTGGCGAATCAGACCCTTGCAGCTGGCGAGACCGTGGTGCTGCGGGGTGGCGCCACCGACGCCGAAGACGGGGGTTTGAGCGCTGCGGCCCTGGCCTGGACGATTGATGGCGCCCCTGTTGGCAGCGGCGGCGACGATCTGGCTGCCGGTCTTGCTGCGGGCGCACATACGGCCATGCTGACGGCGACCGACGCCGACGGCAACGCTGGCTTTGCTGAAGTCAGTTTCACCATCACGCCCCTCAGCGTGCCAGCAACGCCTTCGATGGCGTTGGATGGCGTCTGCGAAGATGGCGGCTATGCCGGCAGCATTCCCCTGTCCTTGTCACCCTATGACGACGGTTCGCAGGCAAGCGTGCGGCTCGTACGCACCGACGCTTTCTTGTGGGCGTGTTTCACAGGTTTGCAGAAAGGAGCGCTGGGATCCAGCGACTACGCCGGCCTGCGCGTCGATGTGGATCACAGCCGCAGCGCCCAGGCGCAGACTAGCGACTATGGCTTGTTCATCGGCGAAGATGGCTCCGTCTTCAGCTATGCCGGCAATGGCGCCGGCGGCTTCACCGAACCAGGCCCTGGCGGTCTGCAGGCGCAAGTGAGCACGGGGGCCAACACCTGGAGCGGCGAAATCCGCATCGAAAAAGCCGTGCTGGGCGACTGGGATCACCTGGTTGGCCTGACGGCCGGCCACTATGCGGTCGCCGCCCAAGGGGATGATTACGTCTGGCCGCTCACAGCGCTGATGGCAAGACCGAGGACCTGGGCGACAACGGCGCTGGGCGACCAACCCTCGATCAGCGCCATCGATCCCTACACGGCGACCGTTGGCGGCCCTGCCTTTAGCTTGAGCGTCCAAGGCAGCGGCTTCAGTAGCGGCGCCGTGGTCCTCTGGGACGGCGACGAACTGGCGACAACTGTGCTCGATGCTGGCCATCTCACAGCGGGAGTGACTGCAGAGAAAGCAGCCAGCGCCGGGACTGCCCTGGTGAGTGTACGTTCACCGGCGCCGGGAAATCTGGAATCGAACAAAGTTCCGTTCGAGGTCGAAGCACCGCCCCCTGCCATCACCAGCCTCTCGCCAAGCAGCGTACAGGCAGGCAGCCCGGCCACAACGCTGACAGTTCATGGCAGCGGTTTTGCCAGCGGTGCACAGATGCTGTGGAATGGCGCGCCGTTGGCAACCCAGTTCGTCAGCCCGGTGCAGGTGAAGGTGCAGCTTGCCGCTTCGCTGCTGGCGGTTGGGCAAACCGCGGGTGTCGCCGTACGCAATCAACTGCCGCATGAACGCATCTCGAACGCCAAGCCCTTCGAAGTGACACCGGCAAACCAGGTCAACCAGCGTCTGTTCCTGCCACGGCTGCAGCGCTGAGCAGGTCGGAGTGAGCCGTATCTTCGGCTGGCTCTATCAGGCGGCAAGGCTACTTCGCACATCGGCGTCTGTCCTGAGCCGGTGTGCGAAGTAAAGCCTGCATATCGAATTCAGCCTACGTGGTGTGATCCAGTGCCGACTGCCAGCCGATCGTTCGCCAATCTGTTGCGCACAAATGAACTTTGTGATACGATTACGTCATGATCAGGCTGTCCGAACCTATCGACTTTGACTGGGACGAAGGCAATCGTGACAAGAACTGGTTGAAGCACCAGGTGAGTAACAACGAAGCTGAGGAAGTTTTCTTCGACGCGCACAAGTTGCTTGCTTTGGATGTCGCTCATTCTGCCGAAGGCGAAGCCAGGTATATCCTCCTGGGCCAAACGCGCGTGGGTAGACGTCTGACTGTCATTTTCACCTTACGAGGAGAAAGGGTGCGCGTCATCTCAGCCAGGGTGATGAGCAGGAGAGAAGGGATACTCTATGACGAAGCCTATCGAGCTACCCAAGTTTGAAAACGAAGACGAAGAACGAGAGTTTTGGGCAGGCGTGGACCTCGCGGACCATCTCGACCCCGCCGATTTGGCGCGTGTCTCTTTTCCTAACCTCAAGCCCAGCTCGCGCGCCATCTCTATCCGTTTTCCGGACTATGTGCTGGATGCAGTCAAGGAACGCGCCAACGCAACGGGTGTACCTTACCAGGCCTTGATCAAGGAAGCTGTGATCAAGGCCTATGTGACACCCGAACGCGATAGCAGTCACGAGCGCGCTGCGGGCTGAGGCAAGAGCCGCCAGGTCAACCTTTCAAGACAAGTTCACACGTCACAATCTCGGCCCCGCGCGTGGGGATGACAAGGACGTAGTCATCCTGCACAGCCAACGCCTCCTGCCGCTCCTCGGCCAGGTTCAGGCGCCAGGCAGCCTGGACGGGAAACGAGGTCGTGAGGCGCGCCTCGACGGACTCGCGCTCCAGGTTGTAGAAGCGCACGACCAGGCCGCCGGCTGACCCTTCGACTCCGCTCAGGACAGGCCGCCGCACCGCGCTGAGAACAAGTGTGGGCGGCTCGACCCGGACGAAGCTCTGGCTGGGGGGAAGGGCGCCGCCGCGCGGCCACGGAATGGCTTTGACCTGATTGGGGTCGTCGCGGGTGATGTTCATCTCGCGTAGTTCCAGCCCTTCGTGTGTGTCGGCGCGGGCGAGCAGAAGCGGGGCGACGTAATCGTAGGCGGCTTGATAGACCTGGCGCCAGTCACCAGCGTGCGGCAGGATGGCGTATTCGTAGGTGTAGGGGCCGAAGCATTGAGCGCCGGGCGTGGGCACCAGCGGCCCGGCGGCGATGCGGCGGTTGAACAGGTCGTCGCGGCTGAGCCAGCCCACGCTGCGCAGTAGCGTGAGAGCGATCTGCGTCCCGCCTTCCTGCCGCGTCACTTCGACGGCGGGCAGGCCGCGATTGAGGACGGCCAGGCCCCGCCCTTGTCCTGAGCCTGCCGATCCTGAGCCTGTCGAAGGATCACTGACATCTGTGAACGCGCGCTGGTGCATCAACGATGTTGGGTCTTCGACCCAGCCGGTCGAGTCAGGCAGGTCGATGTCGCGCGGCATGATGGCGAAGGCTTCGTCCACCGTGCATTGCGCCGGGTTCAGACCGGTGGGGAAGACCACGCTGAGCTTGTGGTCGCGGGCCTGGTTGTCGATCTGTGTCTTGATGTACAGACCAGGCTGGCCGTGATACAGCGTCACTTCGGAGGTGATGGGCAGGCTCACGAGTTTGCGGCTGCGGCGCTGGCGGTTGGGGGTGAGGCCGGCGGGGATGCGCAGGACGCGCTCGATGCGGAAAGTCGCCAGGCAGGGGCCGGAGGCAATCAAACGGACGGCGGCGGGCCGGCCCACGGTGCTGAAGGTCTGGCTGTGGGTGCACGGGCAGTACGAATACTCGTCGCCGGCGTCGTCCACATCCTGGAAATGGCCCAGGCCGTGATAAGTGTGCCCCGTGGTCTTGTCGGTCACGTCCAGACCGCCATCGGCGGTGATGGTGAAGGCGAGATGGCGGTTTTCGGCGCCGTCTGCGCGTATCCGCCAATCATCACCGTAGGGGCGATTCACGAATCGCCCCAGGGGTTGCGCCCAATTGGGTTGCGCCCAATAGGCGCGATAGCCGCAGGCAGGGATATCGCCGGGGAAGGCGACGCGCACCCGGCGTTTGCGATTGGGTTTGAGCGTCTCCATCCAAAAGACCTGCTCATCGCCGAGCACCTGATGGGGAAGCACTGCCCCTTGGCTGTCGACAAGCTGGAAACTGTTCGCGGTCGGGTCATCGAACTCGAAATCGATGTCGCCAGTGACCATCTCCTGCCGGTCCCAGCCCAGGGGGTTGTAGACGAGCAGGGGCGTGCCATCTTGTGCGGTGAAATCGATCTGGCGCGCCAGTTGGCGCAGGCTATCCCGCACCACGAACTGGCCGATCTGCTCGGCCTGGCTGAAGCGATAAAACATCTCCTCGTGCACGGCGTCGATGCCGCTGCCGTAGATGTCGTCGTGGGGATGGTTCTTCAGCAGCCAGCGCCAGGCCGTCCACATCACGTCCTCTGTGCCTTCGGGTGCATCGGCGCCAGCCAGACAGGCCAGGGCCGCCAGGGGTTCCATATAGCGCTCGAGCAGGGTCTCGACGCGGTGATTGATCTGCTTGAGGTGGATGCGCGCGGCGTACACGCCCTGTAGGATTTCGGAGTAGCGACCCCAGCGGAATTCGCCCTCGAAGACCGGCAGCTCGACGCCGGACGCGCGCACGCGGGCCAGGTGCTCGTCCAGGGCGCCGTGATGGAATTCTGTGTCCGCGATTTCGGCGTTGGCGCGGGCAATGATCTGGGGGATGCGCGGCTCGGCTTCGGCGTGGTCGATGCCGTTCATCAGCAGCCGCGCCGGGGTGTTGGACATGGGTTGAAGCGCAGCCAGGGCTTTGCGAATTTGCGCCAGGGCCAGGTCTTCGTCGAATTCCATCTGCGAGGTGTCGCCCCAGTGGATGGGATAGCCGATGTTGGAGATGTTGTGGTAGCCGTGGGGCATCCAGATCGTGGTCACGGTCGAGCCGTCGGGCGCGGCCCACTCGAATTCCGTGCCCAACCTCTCGCCCTCAGCCCCCAGCCCCCGCCAGAAGAAGGCGTTGTCGATGCCGAAGCCGCGCAGAATCTGCGGCAACTGCCCGACGTGGCCGAAGCCATCCGGCACATAACCGATCTTCATCACGCCGCCATAATCGGCGCCCATGCGATGCCCCAGCATGAGGTTGCGGATGAGCGATTCGGGGCTGACCAGGAACTCGTCGGCCAGCACATACCACGGCCCCACGCTGATCCGACCAGACTTGCTCAACTCTTGCAGCTCACGCGCCCGCTGCGGCCTCACCTCCAGGTAGTCTTCCAGCACCGCCATCTGGCCATCGAGCATGTAGAAGCGATAGTCGGGCCGGGTGGCCAGCAGGTGCAGCAGACGATCGACCAGGCGCACGAGGCGGATGCGGTACTCCTGGAAGGTGACGTACCAGGCGCGATCCCAGTGCGTGTGGCTGATGACGGTGGCGTGATAGGGTTTCATGGGGTCTCCGGGGAGTGAAACGTGAAGGCGTGAAACGTGAGGCGGGGAGCGGGGGCTGTGCTACTTGGGGATGGCTTGTGGGCTGGCCAGGCCCGCAAGCGGATACCGCCCATATTCCCGGCACGCTCGCACCATGGCCAGCACGTTCTCGACCTCGCAATAGCCGGCGATAGAGTTGCTGCTGGAGAGGATGTAGCCGCCGCCGGGGGCGACCTGGCGGATGGTGTCGCGCGTCAGGCGCTCCACCTCGTCCGGCGTACCGGCTGCGAGCTTGTCCACGTCGATGTTGCCGACCAGCGCCACGCGACGGCCCTGTCCTGAGCCTGTCGAAGGAGCCTGTCCTGAGCCTGTCGAAGGAGCCTGTCCTGAGCCTGTCGAAGGATCGCTCAAACGGCGTTTGAGAGCGACAATATCCACGGCGTCCGGCTCGATGGGATGCAGCGCATTCATGCCCAGCGAGAGCAGGTCGTCCAGCACGGCCAGGAAGTTGCCGTCGGTGTGAAAAATCCAGGGGATGGTGATAGCCTCCGCCACGCGGCGCCAGTAAGGCAGGAACAGGCTGCGAAAGGTGTGGGGCGAGATCATCAGCCCGGTCTTGAAGGCGATGTCGTCGCCGGCCCAGATGAAATCGAAGCCGAGGCTGCAGATATGCTTGACCGCCCGGCTGTACCAATCGGTGTAGATGTCGAAAAGCGTCTCTGGGATGTAGGGGTCGTCATACAGCGAGTAGGCGAAGTCCTCCCAGCCCATGCTCAGCACCACCGGGTCGGAGCCGAGGTTGATGAAGCAGCCGATGGCATAGCCCAGGGGTCGGTAACGGGCCAGAAAGGCGCGCGCGGGTTCGTACATGCTGGGGTCGTCGGGGTCGGGGAGATCGACCAATGCCAGATCGGCGCGCTTCTTGATCATGCCGTCCACGAAGAAAGTGTTGCCCTCGGACACGCGGCCCACGAAGTAGATGCGCGGCTGAACGCTCATGCAGAAGCCGTCCAGTCCGAGGGCTTGCGCCAGGTCGGCGGGGTCGTATTTGTGTCCGCCGAAGTAGGCGCATGTGACCGGCAGCGAGCCAGACACGAAGGCTGGTTCAGTAGAGGGCGGCAGGCCGAGCAGGCGCAGACCAAAGGCTTCGGCCACGTACAGTTCCAGGAACGGCACGCGGTCGGGGATGCCGCCGTTGAGGACGGTGAGGACGCGGTCACGGGAGTTCATGGGGTGACGGCGCTGAGTACAGCGCGGTGACAAGGTGACGGCGCTGAGTACAGCGCGGTGACAGGGTGACAAGGTGACAAGGTGACAGGGTGATGGGGTGATGGGGGGACAGGGGGACAGACGAGATCACCGGGTCGTTTTATCAGGGAGCAGACGGATGGTGGTTGGCTCGGAGCGGGACGGAAACGACAGTTGGATGACGCCACTCGACCCGACCTGCACCGGAAGGTCGGAACCCGAAATTCGGAAGGCGGCGCCCGGCGTCAGGTGGAAGCGCACGATAGTTCGGCGCACAGGGCCGCCGGTCGAAGTTAGGGTCAGGCTGGAGCCATCGTGCGTGCAGACAATGTTGGTGACGCCTTCGTCTTCGTATAGGCGGTAACTCGATTGGCCGTGCGGGTAGATATCGAGGACGAGCGGGTCGAGCAGGCCGGCCGGGATGCGGTTGGCGGGGGGTTCTCGAGAAGGTTCTCGAGACGGTTCTCGAGACGGAATCATGGGGATGATGGCGCCGCCGCGCACGAACAGGGGCAACGTGTCGAGGGCGGCGCGCACGGTGATATTGGCGGGGCCATCGTAGGTCTGCCCGTTCCAGTAGTCGATCCAGCGGCCCGCGGGCAGATAGACGCTGCGTTTGCCGCTCTCGTCGTAGATCGGAGCGACCAGCAGCCAGGGGCCGAGCATGAATTGCAGGTCTTTGTCGTAAGTGTTGGGGTCGTCCGAGAAAGCCAGGGGCATGGCCCGCAGCACGGGGAGGCCAGTGGCTGCAGCCTCGTGCGCGCACGAGTAGAGATACGGGAAAAGCTGATAGCGCAGCCGGTCGTAGCGGCGGAAGATGGCCGTGGCTTGTTCGCCAAAGTGCCACGGCTCGCGCTGGCTTTCGCCGTGGCAGCGGGCGTGCGAGCAGAGCAGGCCGAATTGCGCCCAACGGATGTACAGTTCAGGGGAGGGATGGCCGCGATAGCCGCCGATGTCGTTGCTCCAGAACGGCACACCCGACATCCCCAGGCTCAGCCCGCCGCGGATGGTGAAAGCCAGGCTGTCCCAGGTGCAGGCCGGGTCGCCCGACCAGCAGGTGGGGTGACGCTGGCTGCCGGCGTAGCCCGACCGTCCCCACACCACCCCCGCGCCCGTGACTTCCTCCGTTACTTCGAAGACGACCTGGTTGTAGAGCAGGGGATAGAGATTGTGCATCTCGGCCCCGGTCATGCCGTTGGCGAAGAGGGCGTCGGCGGGGATGTCCTCGCCGAAATCAGTTTTATAAACGTCGATGCCGGTCTGCAGGGCCGACCGCATCAGCGCTTTGTACCAGGCGACTGCCTCCGGGTGGGCCAAGTCGATGATGGCGACTGGCGCGTTCCACGAAGTCTCGCGGCTGGCGATCTGGGTGTGGATGTACTCATCCCCGCCGCCAGGGAGCGTGGACAAGGAGAGTCCGTAGTCGATGACGTAGACGGAGCCGTCGGGCTTGCGGGCGAAATAGCCTTTCGCCGCGCCTTCTCCGAACAACTCGCTTTCGACCGAGAGATAGGGGTGCTGCCAGACGCTGAGCTTGAGACCCACGCGATGCAGGTCAGCGGCGAAACGCTCAGGGTCGGGGAAGGCCTGGCGATCCCACTCGAAGTCGGCGTACTTGCGCCAGCGCATCCACCACGGATCGACGTGGATGACATCGCAGGGGATGTCGTGCGCGGCCAGGCCGGCGACGAGGTCCTGGATGGCGGCTTCGTCCCGATACACGCCGCTGCCCGAAAGCCACAATCCGAAAGACCATTTGGGTGGGACAGGCGCGCGGCCGGTGAGAGCGGTGTAGCGTTCGAGGATGGCGGCGGGCGTGGGACCGTCGATGAGATAGAGGTCGAGATAGGGGCCGTCGATGGCCAGGGTGTAGGTCTCGCACGACTCCGTGCCCAGGTCGTAGGTGATGCGGCGGCCGGTGTTGAGGAAAAGGCCGTAGCCGCGCGTGCTGATCAGCAGCGGCACGTTCTTGTAGGCGCGCTCGCTGGCCGCGCCCAGCGCGTCCGCCGTCCAGGAGACGATGCGCTGCCCGACCTTGTCCAGCGGCGTGAACTTCTCGCCCAGGCCGAAGAGATGCTCGTCGGGCCAAAGGTGGAACGATTCGGTCATCTGCACGACCCCACCCTGCTCGTCCCGCCTGAACCCCAGCGGGCGGATGAAGAGCCGGTCGAGGCCATCCACGTCGAAGGGGTTCTCGCGGCAGACCACGCGCCCTTCGGCGTCGTGGAAGCTGATGCACCACGGGTCGCGACCAATCTCCAGCGTCAGGCTTGGCCCACGCGCGGCCAAACCCTCCCGCGTTTCCTCCACCTCGATCGTCCCCGCCGGTCCGATCTCGCCCACGACCAGCGGCAAGTCCGGCAAGGCGCCGCCGTCCGGCGTGCAGGTGATGCGCCAGACCTGCGGCGACTCGGCGCTGAAGACGATATCGCTCCTGCTCCCGGCCGAGGTCTCGGCGACGACGGTCAGGCGGCTGCCATCGACGCGCCAGTCAACCAGCCGGGCGACCCACTCGAAGCCGGGGATCGGGTTCAGGAGGGCTTGGGGCATGGGTTCTCTTTCCCTCAGTCGTTTATTGCCGCCAACGCGCGCTCGACGCTATCCTCCGGCTTGACCTTGTATTGCACATCCACCAGGCGCCCCGCCTCATCGATGACAAAGTGGCTGCGCAGGATGCCCATATAGGTCTTGCCATACATCGATTTCTCGCCCCAGGCGCCGTACAGCTCGGCGATCTGGTGGTCTTCATCGACCAGCAGCGTGAAAGGCAGGTCATATTTGGTGCGGAACTTCTGGTGGGATTGAACGCCGTCCGGGCTGACGCCGAGCACGACAGCGTTCTTCTCTTCGATGGCCAGGTAATTGTCGCGGAACCCGCACGCTTGCTTGATGCAGCCGGGTGTGTCATCTTGCGGGTAGAAATACAGCACCACGCGTTTGCCGCGGTAATCCGCCAGGCGCACCGGCTGCCCGGCGTCGGTGATGGTGGCAAAATCAGGGGCAAGATCGTCGATTTGTAGCGTCGTCATTGGGGTGATTGCTCCGTTTTTGGTATAGAATGGGTGGACGTGAAACGAAAAATTTGAAATGTGATGTTCTGGCGACAAGACTCCCGCTGTGGTTCACGGTGTCACGCCTCACGTTTTGCATCGCGCACCCCAAGTCTACCCCAACCAACTCTCTCCACCAAGCCTCTTCCTATGGCCGGTAAATACTTCGACGATCTGGCCGTCGGCCAGCGCATCCCACACAGCCTGGGTCGCACCATCACCGAGATGGACAATGTATTGTTCTCGGCCCTGACCATGAACACCCAGCCGCTGCACATCAACGAAGACTTCGCGGCCAAGACCCAGTTCGGCCGCCGCATCGTCAACGGCGTTTTCACTCTGGGTCTGGCCGTGGGCCTGACCGTGGCTGATCTGACCGAGGGCACCATCGTCGCCAACCTGGGTTACGAATCCGTCCAACATCCTCACCCTATGTTTCATGGCGACACCCTCTACGTCGAGACCGAGGTGCTGGACATGCGCCCCTCCCGCTCCCAGCCCGACCGCGGCGTCGTCAAGCTCCGGCATATCGGCCGCAATCAGGACGGCGTGATCGTCATCGACTTCACACGCACGGCCTTGTTTCTACGCCGCCCTTCGTCCTGACCCCCACCTACCACATGCCGCCTGACCTCCGCCCCCGCCGCGCCCTCATCTTCCTCCCCGGCGATAGTGAGCGCAAGATCGCCAAGGCCGTCACGCTCGGCGCCGACAGCGTGATCATGGATTTGGAGGATGGCGTCGCCTTCAGCGCCAAAGAGACGGCGCGCGCGACCGCGTTGCACGCGCTCCAAACCGTGGATTTCGGGCGCAGCGAACGCGCGGTGCGGCTGAATCCGGTCGGGTCGGGGCTGGAGGCGGCCGATCTCGCTGGCACCATCGCCGGGCATCCCGACGCCTACGTTCTGCCCAAAGTCGCCTCGCCCGACCACATCCGCTGGCTCGACCAGCAGCTGACCGTCGCCGAGGCCGCGCATGGCTGGGAGGCAGGGAGCATTCGGGTGCTGGCGATTATCGAGACGGCGCTGGGGATCATGAACCTGCGCGAGATCGCCCAGGTCAGCCGCCGGGTGGAAGCGCTGATGTTCGGGGCCGAGGATCTGATGGGGGACATCGGCGGGGTGCGCACTCCGGCCGGGTGGGAAGTTTTCTATGCGCGCAGCGCCGTCGTCACTGCCGCTGCCGCCTACGGCTTGCAAGCCATCGACATGGTCTTCGTGACCCTGGACGACCTGGAGGGCCTGGCAGCCGAGTGCCGGCAGGCGATTGACATGGGTTATCAGGGCAAGATGGCCATCCATCCCCGCCAGGTCGCCGTCATCCAGGCGGCCTTTTCGCCCACGCCCTCACAGGTTGCCGCCGCCCAACGTCTGGTGGACGCTTACCAAGCCTTCGCCGCCGCCGGTGAAGGCGTCTTCACGTTGGACGGCAAAATGGTGGATGCGCCCATGCTGCGCGCGGCCGAGCGCGTGCTGAATAGGGCGCGCCTGCTCTATTGATCGCCAGGTTGATTTGTTATGAAGGTCGTAACCCGTGAAACAGCCTGCCCTGAGCCTGTCGAAGGGTGATGCGTGAAAATTGTCGTCGTTTTCTCATGTTTCACGCCTCACGTTTCAGGGCCGAGCATCATTTCTTTGGCTCGCCATCTATAATTCCCAGAGGCGTCCTATGTCCCTACTCGAAATCATTGCTTGTTCTGTGGCCGATGCTGTGGCCGCAGAGCAAGGCGGCGCCGACCGCATCGAACTCATCAGCCATTTCGAGGTGGGCGGCCTGACTCCCAGCCTCGACCTTACCCGCGCGGTGCTGGCCACTGTGCGTATCCCCGTGCGCGTGATGCTGCGCGCGAACGCCGGCTTTGCTGTCAGTGACGAGGTCGAGTGCGACCGCCTGGCGGCTGACGCCCTCGCCTTTGCGCAACTGCCGGTGGATGGCCTTGTGCTCGGCTTCCTGAGCCAGGACCAAATCGACATGGAGACGATGGCCGGCCTCTTGGCCCGCGCGCCCCATGTGCATGCCACCTTCCACCGCGCCTTCGAGGCCTTGCCCGACCCCGTCGCCGCCGTCGCCCGGCTGAAGACCTTCCCCCAAATCGACCGCATCCTCACCAGCGGCGGCGATGCCCCCTGGCCGGAAAAAGTGGCCGGTCTGGCGGCGCTGGCGCGGGCGGCTCAGCCGGAGATCAGCATCCTGCTGGGCGGCGGCGTGGATGCCAGGGCCATCGCCCTCATCCGAGCCAACACTGGTATTCGGGAGTTCCACGTGGGCCGCGCCGCCCGCGACCCCGCCGCCATCGACGCGCCTGTCAGCATCGCCCGCGTGGCCGCGCTCAAGCAACTCGTGGGCTGAAAGTGAAGAAAGACGGAAGACGAAGGAGCGAGATCAGCTTTCGGGGAGTCCTAAATCACGCCGAATCAGATTGATGTCGTACCATTTCTCGCCGCTCCGGCGGGCTTTGGTCTGGTGATATTCCAAGACTTTGAGCATCTCGATCACTTTGGCCCGGCCGTCGGGACTACGCACGGCCTCGCGCGGCGTTTTTCCATCCAGAGCTGGTACAGGTTGATCAGGCCAGGTCTTGAAGGTCTCTTCGAAGATGCGACGATCCATTGCCTCTAGATGCGGATCGGGTCGAGACCGGCGTCGAGGCTGGGATGGGGGCGCTTTGGCCTGTTCGCGCGCTACCATCTCGCCAAACGCTTCAAAATGATCGGAACGATGACGGACAAGGTCGCCGGCCAGAGATTCAAGCAAGAGTTTGCCGGCTTGTAGGCGAGGGCGTGAGAAACAGATCAACTCCAGCCTGCCGGGCCACAAGATAACGTCGCCCAAGGTGCGAAAGCGAGCTTGTTCGTCGTCAGGCGGAATCCACTCGTTGGTGAACACAAGCGCTTCCTCCTCTGGTGGTCTGGCTTCCTCTGGCACATGCGAGCGCCCGCGCAGGAGCCAGTTGAAGAGATAAGCTCCAGGCTGGTCATCCGCCGGGCCTGCAAAATTGAATTCCTCGGCGTCTCCAAGACGCTCCATCACCGCCTGCGCGCTCTTCACAAGGTAACGAGCCTCGCAATGTTCGAGGGGATGACCTTCGGGCGTGATCATGATCGGGCGTTCTTCGCCTTTCTGATGTATGAACTGCCGGATATCAAGACCATGCTGTCGATAGAAGTCATCGAGGGTGGCGCCTGGGCGTTTGGCCAGGAAAGTTGCCAGCAATTGACGGCTGTAGGCGACGACGGCCTGTTTCTTGGTGGGGGGCAGCACCACGATCCCACCAGCGAAATGGAGTCGATCCGTGTAGGAAGGCCGCCCCAACAAGATGATCCAGCGTTGCAGGCTGCGCGAGGCCGAACGGTCGTGAATCTCCCAGGTTTCGCCGCTGAGCAAGTCGACGGCGACGATGCCGACGCCCGGCATGACCTCTTCCACCTCGAACAGGCGATAACGATTCCAACGATGCTGGGCGTCGAGTAGCTCGCGCTCGATTGGGGAGAGCTGCGGGCCCATTTCACGCCTGAAGATATCGAGAATGGTTTCGCCAGAGGGGAGGAGGAAGTCGTTGAACATCCATTCCTGGAACTCGGCGATCTCCCCCTCATCGGCAACAATCTCGCGCTTGCGAAGGGCTTCCTGGCCGAAGAATTGGCCCAAAGCCGCGTCCAGGTGCTTGCTAAAACGCGGCTGATAGGCGAAGCTTTGGATTTTCTTCCGGATGTTTACGTCCGGGTCGTTGGCGGCCGCGGAGTGGGGGAGAGGCGAACGCGTCGACGGCTGGCGGTGGCCGTGTTGGCGATAGTGTTGGCGTTTGCTGAATCGCATCGAATCTGCCTTTATGGTTTGTAGAATCTAATATGTTTTGCTGTCCGCGGCGTCGCCGCCACGTAGACCACCCGGCTCGCCCACTCCACCACCTGTTCGCTCAGTTGGCGGCGGAAGAGGGATTCGACCTGGAGGATTTGCTCTGGCGTCAGGCGCGCGGCCAGGCGCTGGGCATAGGAAAGGCGTCCGTCGCCGCCAGCGCCGAACCAGCGATCGATCTGCGCGCTGGTGAGGCGCGTCGCCACGGTCTCGGTTTCGAGGCTGGTGGTCGTCTCCAGCCCGGCGGCGTCGAGGGCCGCGGCCAGATCGCCGGCGTCCCAGTTGACCATGGGATCGTTCGCGTCCTCGTAGATGGCTTCCTCGGCGGCGATGAGGGCTGCGGCCAGGTCGGGTGGCAGGAATTTGAGATCGATGAGGCGGTAGAGGCGCTGGGTGTGGGCGGGGACAGTCTCGGCCAGGACCAGGCGGCCGCCCGGGGCCAGCAAGTCGGCCAGAAGGCGGGCGGCGGCGGCTTTGTCGGGGCAGCCGAGGAGGACGTTGCGGCCGAGGAGGACGTCGAAGCGAGGGGCCGGAGTGGTGGGGTCGTGGGCGGCTAGCAGCGCGGGCAGGGCGGCGAGGTCGCCCTCCAGCACCAGCGGCCGGCGGAGCTCGGGCAGGTTGGCGGCCATCTGGCGCAAGGCGTCGGCGTCTTGGGGGGTGTAGGCGAGGGCGTAGACGGCGCCTTCGGGCGCGCGGCGCAGCGCCTCCCAGGTCAGCAAGCCGCTGGCGGCGTGCAGGTCAAGGATGAGGTGGTGGCGCTGCACGTTGGCGGCCTGGAGCAACCGATCGCGCAACTCGCCCAGTCGTTCGCCAGCATTGGAGATAGTGCGCTGGAGCCAGCGGTCGGCCTGGCGGTCCACCATGTCGCCGGCGAAGGTGAGGGTTTCGGGGAGGGCGATGTAGCTGCCTTCGACCATGGCCGCCAGCTGGGCTTCGCGGCGCCGCTCGACCTCGGCCTTGATGCCGACCTCGTAACCCTGGTCGCTGGGTTGGTAGAAGACTTTGCCTTGCAGGGCGGAGGGCAGGTATTGCTGGGCCACCCAGTGGTCGCGGAAGGCGTGGGGGTAGAGGTAGCCCTCGCCGTGGCCGAAGCCCTCGCGGTCGCGGTTGGCGTCGCGCAGATGCGTGGGGACCTCTGCTTCGCGCTCTTTTTCGACCACGCCCAGGGCGTCGAAGAACGAGAAGAGGGTGTTGGTCTTGGGCGCCGTCGCCAGGTAGAGGCAGGCTTCGGCCAGATGGAAGCGGCCTTCGGGCAGGCCCACGTATTCGAAGGCCCGCGCGCAGTTCATGACCACGCCGATGGCGTCGGGGTCGGCCAGGCCCACGTCTTCGGCGGCGAATATGATCATGCGCCGGAAGATGAAGCGCGGCTCTTCGCCGGCGTAGACCATTTTGGCCATCCAGTAGAGGGCGGCGTCGGGGTCGGAGCCGCGCAAGGATTTGATGAAGGCGCTGATGGTATCGAAGTGGACGTCGCCTTCCTTGTCGTAGAGCACGGCCCGGCGCTGGATGCTTTCTTCGGCGACGGCGAGGTCGACGTGGAGGACGCCATCGGGCCCGGGCGGGGTGGTCTCGACGGCCAGCTCGAGGGCGTTGAGGATGGCGCGGGCGTCGCCGTTGGCGACGTTGACCAGGTGATCGAGGGCGTCGTCGTCCAGGCGGACGTTGAGTCGGCCATAGCCGCGTTCGGGGTCGCTCAGCGTGGCCTGGGCGATGCGGTAGAGGTCGGCGGCGACGAGGGGTTTGAGTTGGAAGATGCGCGAGCGGGAGACGAGGGCTTTGTTGACCTCGAAGTAGGGGTTTTCGGTGGTGGCGCCGATGAGGATGACGGTGCCGTTCTCGACCCAGGGCAGGAGG
This sequence comes from Chloroflexota bacterium, assembly GCA_041918515.1. GTDB lineage: Bacteria > Chloroflexota > Anaerolineae > J102 > J102 > SSF26. Next base: position 17,644 of record JAYRVO010000066.1, read on the forward strand.
GCGTCTTGTTGGGCTTTGTTGAAGCGATGGACTTCGTCGACGAAGAGGATGGTTTTCTGGCTGTACATGCCGCGCCGTTCTTGGGCCACGGCGATGGCGCTGCGGATGTCGGCGACGCCGGCCAGGACGGCGTTGATGGCGATGAAGTGGGCGCGGGTGGTGTTGGCGATGATGCGCGCCAGGGTGGTCTTGCCGGTGCCGGGCGGGCCGTAGAAGATGAGGGAGGAGAGCTGGTCGGCCTGGATGGCCCGCCGCAGCAGGCGGCCGGGGCCGACGATGTGTTCCTGGCCGAAGAATTCGTCCAGGGTGCGCGGGCGCATGCGCGCGGCCAGGGGTTGTTCTTTGTCGATCAGTTCCTGGCGGCGGGCGTCGAAGAGGTCGGGCATGGGGGGGTGGTTATTGGTTATTGGTAATTGGCGGGGGGAGGGGGGGAGATGGGGGGGCGTTTTTAGGGTTTCTTCCAGGCGCGCAGGTGGGCCAGCGCCTCGGTGAGGCCGGGGAGGTCGCCGTGTTCGGCCTGGAGTTGTTCCAGTTGGTAGAGGGCGTCGCCGGCATTCCCCTGGCCTACTGTAGATCGATGGTTTGCACGACTTCTGCCAGTTCGCGGATGATGTCGGCCAACAAGGGCGGAGTAATGGCGACGTGCTTCTGCGGGGTTCCCAGGGGATGTCTGTGCCAGCCCCGCCGTTTGTCGTGGTCCACGCCCCAAATTCGCTGTTGCCCGGCTATCAAGGCCACGGCCAGGGTCAGCGTCTCCTCGTTGAAAAAGAACCGCACGAACATCCCTTCGCCGAAGCGAACGTAACCCTGGGCAAGACGGCCTTCGATCTCGATCTCGAGCGACTCAAGCCAACCGGCGTCGGCAACTGCTCGCAGCAGATCGCGGACAAAGGCGTTCAGATCCATTGACCGCGCAAAGATAGAAAGTGGTTCTGTTGGGTATGGGCGGCCTCCCACTCCCAGTAATCGCTTTCAACCGTGTAGGAATAAGGATCCTGACCAAGCGTATTCTGCGCACAAGCCTGGGCGAACTCTGGGAACTCCATGCCCCACTTTGCCTCGAAGCGATCGATATCGGCCTGGTAGACCGCGAGCTTCAGGTCGATGTAGTCAGAGAGCACCTTACGCAAGGCCAGCTCGGGATCAGGGGTAGGCGCGAGTTGGGTCAGGAGCAAAGCCAGGCGCGGGGGCAGACCGAGTGAAGTTGTGGGTGGGATCTTGAGAGCGGTAACCATAGAATGGCTCCTGCAAGCGAAACCTGGGATCGGCATCAGTATACACCGCCTGGCCGGAGAGCGACTAAGGGGAGTCGGAATGGGCGGAGACCGCCAGAGCCTGCAAATTCTCTTCGACCTCTTTGGCAGTTGGCGAGCCAATGCGGGTGAAGAGGTCGCGCGACTCAAGATAGTAAGCGCGCGCCTGCCCAAGATTGCCAGCGCTGCGGGCGGTGTGACCCAGGCGCTGCAGAGCCAGGGCGATGTTGAACGCCATCCCTGTCGCCCGATAGTAGGCCAGGGCCTGCTCGTATTTCTGCGCTGCGGCCGGCCAGTCTTGCGCCTGGCGATCAAGATCGGCCAGGCCAAAATAGCAGTTCATTTCGCCCAGTCTGGCGCCGATGTCCCGGTACACGGGCAGGGCTTCCTCGTAGCGGCGGCGGGCCTCGGCGTACTCGGCCAGCCTCAGATGCACGTCGCCCAGGCTGCTGATGCAGTTGGCTTCGCCCAGTCTGGCGCCGATGTCCCGGTACACGGGCAGGGCTTCCTCGTAGCGGCGGCGGGCCTCGGCGTAC
>JAYRVO010000067.1:0-10475 GCA_041918515.1 Chloroflexota bacterium
AAAAAAATCCTGGGTTTTCTGGCATCCTTGATGTTATTTTTCGCAGCTCCTGGCTGGGCACTGGAGATGCTTTCAACCCAGTCGATGGAGGCACCCAGGACCTACAAGATCGAAGTACTGCAAGTCACGGATATCGGGCCGTATCGTGAGGCTTTGAATGGTTTTCTGAAAACGCTGCGTGATAACGGGATCAAGGAAGGCGAAAACCTGATCGTCAACCGCGTCATTATTGATTTTGACGTTGAAAATGGCGGTTTCTGGGACAGGCTTTCTTTGCTCGGGCGCATCAGGGATGAAGCAAACCGTGTTGCGTCCGCAAAACCCGATTTAGCCCTCACCATAGGCACACCAGCCACAAAATACGCCCGACGGATACTGGAACTGAGCAAGATACCCACCGTATTCACCGCTGTGGCCAACCCGCTGGATGCAGGTGCCACCTCGATGTCCGACGCAGGCACCGGGGCGACCGGCTCCACTTTGCACATCGACATGGCCAATTCCATGAAAATGTTCAAGCAGATATTCCCTTCTGTCACCAGCATAGGGATGGTGCACACCGACGATGAAAACGGTGTTACCCACGTCCAGGCCGCCAGGGACAGCGGAGTACCCTTTGGCGTGACGGTTACATCGCAACAGGTCAACAAGAAGGACAACATCGTCCCAGCGCTGAAAGTCTTGTACAACGAAGGGCGCGGGGTGCAGCTTTTTGCCGTCCCGCTCGACACCTACTACGCCATGCGCAAGTTCGAGCCTACCAACGACCTGAGCGACTTCGCAATCGAACGCAATATCCCCATTGTTGCCTTTGCACTGACGCCAGTCCCCGGAGCGGTGCTGTACGTCGGGGCTGATTTCGGGGTGGTAGGCAGCCTTGCCGGCAAGCAAGCCATAAAAATCCTCAAACAACGCAAGATTGCCGACACCCTTCCGATCCTCAGGCAGGAAACCCCCAGTGTCTTTCTCGACCCCAAACGCGTAGCAGCCCTGAAAGTCCAGCTCCCGCAGTCCATCCTGGACAAGAAAACCGTCCGTCCTGACGGTTTGTGGGAAGTCGTTGCCGAGTGAAAAAGATGTAGCCCCAGGCTGGAGGCGAAATAACGGCCTTTTTAGGCCGTTCGCAGTTCAGGACTACCAACCCCCCTCACAAAACCTTCAAGAGGTATTCCAGGCCGTTTAAAAGCGGTTTTTGAGGCATTCCTGTTGTCGAATACTGAATTCACTTCCTGTATCGGTATCCGGCTGTTCTGTCTTCCTTTTGGAAAGCATGGCTGTTTTTCCTCCTCCGAGTATGGGTGTTGGTGGGGTTGAGTAGCTGAGCGTTTCCGCTGCAGCTTGTTCAACACGTTGGCCGTCGGCATTCCTCTCTTCTTGTTGGCGGTATCCAAGGAGACCGTACGTGTGGCACGTGCCTTGACTTTATTGCGCTGCTGGTGGTGTTGATTTCGGACTTATCCACAAATCTGTAACTTGTCCACAGGGCACGGTCAGTAAATAAAAAGTAAAAAGAAGGTAAAGAGCGGTCCAACCCTCTGGAACCCGCATGGATAAAGGCTTCCAGCGGGGGGGGGGCGACGCTATACCGATAAAGAGCGACGCTATACCGATAAAGAGCGGCGCTATACCGATGAGGGCGCGACGCTATACCGATGGAATCTGTGGATAAGGGCGCGACGCTATCCCGATGGCTGAAGCCACAAAACGAGCTGCTGTATTCCCTTGGTGCTGTCCTCGATACTGCCTCTTGCAACAATCTCCAGCCGCACAAGCTCACTCACCGCACGATTGATGGCATCCCTGAAGTCCCGCATCCGGCCCGCGTACTCCATCTTTTCCTTGAGCCAATCCAGCGTGTAGTACTGCACAGGGTTGTTTGACGGGGTTCTAAGCCGGAACCGCCGAAAATTCCGTCAGCCGATCAACGTGGCTTGTCCCGCGCCCGGTCGATGGGGTAGACCCAACAGTCGTGTCACTAGCCGCCATTTCGATCACGGCAATGCCAGCCGGACGTCACGTCCAGATTGTTCCGGTCTGGATGAGGCCGACTGACGTCTCGGATGACGGGTGGCATACAACTGCTGTGAGTCCTGCAGGGGGGCAGCTGCCTGACCGGACGGCGAGCATCAGCCCATCTCATGTATTAGTCATGTCAGCTTTGACACTGCGCACGCGACGGCACCCGACCCAAAGCTGTCATTGTTTCCCGGTTAGATTGCTATAAATTTTGTGGGCAATTTCTACCCGTTCAGCATTGGGGTAGTTTTTATTGGCCAGCAACACAACCCCGAAGCGCTTTTCAGGCACAAACGCAACATAAGCACCGAAGCCGTTGGTAGCACCAGTCTTGTTAACCCACACATTGCTGTTAGGTGTGGCTGCAGGAACCTTAGCGCTTACTGGGGTTGGATTCAGGATAAGTTTGGGAGCATTGCCTTCTTGCAGCATAGGCAAGTCAACAGGCATTGCATACTCCTCCCAGATGAGGTCTTGAGTCATCTGGCCTACGCTGAAATAGCTCTTGCGGGTATTGTTTAAAGCCGATTGCAGCATGCTATCCAAGGGCAACATGCCCATGTTGGCCTTCACAAAGGTGATCAGGTCAGTAGCCGTGGTTTTGATGCCGTAGGCTTCACTGTCCAACATGCCTGGATTGACACGCACAGGCTTCTTATCGTTGTTGTAGCCCCAAGCGTAGCTGGACATCTTCTGTGCAGGGATGCTCAGATAAGTGCTAGTCAAACCGAGGGGCTGGAAAATGGTTTGAGTCATGGCGGTGCTGAAATCTTGCCCCAAACTTTTCGCCGTTATCCACCCTAAAGCACCGATGCTTGGGTTTGCATAAGTACGCATCGTGCCGGTTTTGTACGCAGGCTTCCAGGTGCGGAGGTATTCCAGAAGCTGCTCCCGAGTTTGGACTTCATCAGGCACCTGCAGAGGAATGCCGCCAACGGTGTGCGTTCCAAGATGGAAAAGCTGCAAGTTACCGAAGTCCGTACCAGACAACTCAGGCAAATACTTTGCTGCTGTATCGGTCAGTTTCAGCTTCCCAGTGGCTTCTGCGTGCGTCGCCAGTGTGGCTGTGAAGGTCTTACTGATAGAGCCAATCTCAAAAATCGTCTCGTCAGTTACCGGTGTTTGTTTCTCAACATCTGACACGCCATAGTTTAAGACATAAGTCTTGTCCCCCAATACCAATGCCACAGCCATACCAGGAATCTGGTTCTTTTCCATGGCAGGCAGCACGGCTGCAGAGATGGCTTTCATTGCTTCAGCACTGGAAATTTCAGCAGCATTGACAGCCGAGCCAAGACCAAAGACAGCGGCTGTCAGAAGGACAGTAAACAGACGGTTTTTCAATTTTTACCTTACGGGTGAAGGAGGAAAGCCAACGCTGGCACTTGCGATGCAATTGAGTGCTGTAGCGCTACGAGCTGGGGATTCTAAAAAATTTGATAGCAAATTGGCTCGGCATCGCGGAGCGATGAGTGACTGCTTCTGGCCGCCTGCCGCCGACCGCGGTCTGGCTCGAAAGCAGTCTGTCAACGCGCCGTTTCATTGTTGCCATGATCATATCTTAATCGCGCACAGGCGGCCACAGGCGGGCAGTATGAACCAGCGTCAGTATCCACACCGTTTCGCCGTCGATCTGATACACCAGGCGATAGCTTTCGTGCGGGATCAACTCGCGGGTCCCGGGAATCTTTCCCGGCTTGCCCAGCATGGGGTGCTGGATCAAGCGGGCGGCCGCGTCGCTGAAAATCTCATCCATCCGGGCCGCCGCGCGCGGATTGTCGGCTGCGATGTAGTCCCACACATCGGCACGGTCTTGCTGCGCTTCGGGCGTCCAAACAACCCTCACGCCTGGCTCGCCACACTGGCACGCCGTGCGGCGAATTCGGCCTCAACTTCATCGTTCGACCGCCCCAATCCAGCGCGCATCGAAGCCCGGCCGGCTTCGACCTTGCGGCGCAGGAACTCGTCGTACTCGCGCGACTCGCGCTGGCGCTGAACGAACTCGCGCATCAGCTCGCGCAGCACTTGCGACGCCGGGCGATGGGCCGCCTCGGCTTCGGCCATAAACTCGGCGCGCAACTCAGGCTCCAGCTTCATCGTGAAAACGGCTTGTTTTGACATGATCGGGGCCTCCTGCCACTTGATACTAACAAAGTATATACGCCGTCATTACTAAGCGCTATTCACAGAACGCTGCAAGGCGGGCGTGCGCTAGGCCAAGGCCTGTCGGAAAACATTTGTTTTTCGACAGGCCTTCAACGGTCCTCTGCACCAACCTCCGAGTGGCCGCAAAATTGTGCGGAAAACTCTGTCGCCAGACGCTACCATACGGAAACCTCGTCTTAATGGTTTTCCGCTTATGTTGGTAGGTTACATGCGCGTGTCGTCGGACTCCGACCGCCAGAGCACGAACTTGCAGCGTGATGCGCTGCTCGCCGTCGGCGTCGATGCGCGGCATCTGTTCGAGGATCATGCTTCCGGCGCGAAGGACGACCGCGCGGGCCTGGCGCGGGCGCTCGAATTCGTTCGCCCTGGCGACGTGTTGGTCGTGTGGAAGCTCGACCGGCTCGGCCGTTCGTTGTCGCACTTGCTCGCCATCGTGACCTCGCTCAAGAAAAAGCAGGTGGCGTTCCGCTCGCTGACGGAGAACCTGGATACCACGACGCCCTCGGGCGAGTTTCTGTTCCAGGTGTTCGGCGCGCTCGCGCAGTACGAACGCGCCTTGATCCAGGAACGTGTCGTCGCCGGTCTGGCTGCCGCCCGCAAACGCGGCCGGATCGGCGGCCGGCCGCAGGCGATCACCGGCGAGAAGCTGGAGGCCATCGTCGCTGCGCTCGATGGCGGCATGTCCAAGGCGGCGGTGTGCCGCAACTTCGGCGTCAAGCGAACCACGCTGATCGAGACCCTGGCACGGGTTGGTTGGACGGGCTCTCGTGGAGCGTCATCGCGATGACGACCAAGAGCGAACGATTGACCGTCCTGTCGGACGCCGAGCAGGAAGCCCTGTACGGCCTGCCGGACTTCGACGACGCCCAGCGGCTGGAATACTTGGCGTTGACTGAAACCGAACTGGCGCTCGCCAGCAGCCGGCCTGGTCTCCATGCCCAGGTCTATTGCATCTTGCAGATCGGTTACTTCAAGGCCAAGCATGCCTTCTTCCGCTTCGACTGGAGTGAGGTCGAGCACGATTGCGCCTTCGTGCTGAGCCGCTACTTCCACGGCGAGTCCTTCGAGCACAAGCCAATCTCCAAGCACGAGCACTACACCCAGCGCGAGTGGATTGCCGATCTGTTCGGCTACCGGCCGTGGGCGGCCGAGTTCCTGGCGCAGCTCGCGCAGCAGGCCGCGCAGACCGTGCGGCGCGACGTGATGCCGGGGTTCATCGCCGCCGAGCTGATCGTCTGGCTAAACGAGCACAAGATCATCCGGCCCGGCTATACCACCCTGCAAGAGCTGGTGAGCGAAGCCCTGTCCGCCGAGCGTCGGCGGCTGGCTGGCCTGCTGTCGGAAGTGTTGGACGAATCGGCCAAGGCCGCGCTGGGTCGGCTTCTAGTGCGTGACGACACCCTGTCGCAATTGGCGGCGCTCAAGCAGGACGCCAAGGACTTTGGCTGGCGTCAGATGGCCCGCGAACGCGAAAAGCGCGCCACGCTGGAGCCGCTGCACCGGATCGCCAAGGCGCTGCTGCCCAAGCTCGGCGTCTCGCAGCAGAATCTGCTGTACTACGCCAGCCTGGCGAACTTCTACACCGTCCACGATCTACGCAACCTGAAGGCCGATCAGACCTACCTCTACCTGCTTTGCTATGCCTGGGTGCGCTACCGGCAGCTTTCCGACAACCTGGTCGATGCGATGGCCTACCACATGAAGCAGTTGGAGGACGAAAGCAGTGCGGGCGCAAAGCAATCCTTTGTCGCCGAGCAGGTGCGCCGTCAGCAAGACACACCGCAGGTCGGCCGCCTGCTGTCGCTTTACATCGACGACAGCGTGCCCGATCCCACGCCGTTCGGCGATGTGCGCCAGCGCGCCTACAAAATCATGCCCCGCGATACGCTGCAAACCACCGCGCAGCGCATGAGCGTGAAGCCGGTGAGCAAGCTGGCTTTGCACTGGCAGGCGGTGGACGGCCTGGCTGAGCGCATCCGCCGCCATCTTCGGCCGCTGTATGTCGCGCTCGACCTCGCTGGCACTGATCCGGGCAGCCCGTGGCTCGTGGCGCTGGCCTGGGCCAAGGACGTGTTCGCCAAACAGCAGCGCCTATCGCAACGGCCGCTCGCCGAATGTCCAGCGGCCACGCTGCCGAAACGCTTGCGACCGTACCTGCTGACCTTCGATGCCGATGGCAAGCCGACGGACCTGCATGCCGACCGCTACGAGTTCTGGCTGTACCGCCAGGTCAGGAAGCGCTTCCAGTCGGGTGAACTCTACCTCGACGACAGCTTGCAGCACCGGCATTTTTCCGACGAGCTGGTTTCGCTGGAGGAGAAGGCCGCCGTGCTGGCGCAGATCGACATCCCGTTCCTGCGGCAGCCACTCGATGCCCAGCTCGATGCGCTCGCGACCGAGCTGCGCGCTCAGTGGCTGGCCTTCAACCGCGAGCTGAAGCAGGGCAAGCTGACGCACCTAGAATACGACAAGGACACGCAGAAGCTGACATGGCGCAAGCCCAAGGGCGAGAACCAGAAGGCGCGCGAGAAGGCGTTCTACGAGCAACTGCCGTTCTGCGACGTGGCCGACGTGTTCCGCTTCGTCAACGGCCAGTGCCAGTTCCTGTCGGCGCTGACGCCTTTGCAGCCGCGCTATGCGAAGAAGGTCGCCGACGCCGACAGCCTGATGGCGGTCATCATCGCGCAGGCGATGAACCACGGCAACCAGGTCATGGCACGCACCAGCGACATCCCGTACCACGTGCTGGAGAGCGCCTACCAACAGTACCTGCGCCACGCAACGCTGCACGCGGCCAACGACTGCATCAGCAACGCCATCGCCGCGCTGCCGATCTTCCCGTACTACTCGTTCGACCTCGATGCACTGTACGGTGCCGTCGATGGTCAGAAATTCGGCGTCGAGCGGCCGACCGTGAAAGCGCGCCACTCGCGCAAATACTTTGGGCGCGGCAAGGGCGTGGTCGCCTACACGCTGCTGTGCAACCACGTGCCGCTCAACGGCTACCTGATCGGCGCGCACGATTACGAGGCCCATCACGTGTTCGACATCTGGTATCGCAACACGTCGGACATCGTGCCGACCGCGATCACCGGCGACATGCACAGCGTCAACAAGGCCAACTTCGCTATCCTGCACTGGTTCGGCCTGCGTTTCGAGCCGCGCTTCACCGACCTTGGCGATCAGTTGAAGGAACTCTACAGTGCCGACGATCCGGCGCTGTACGATCAGTGCCTGATCCGGCCGGCCGGGAGAATCGACCGCGATCTCATAGTCAGCGAGAAGCCGAACCTCGACCAGATTGTCGCCACGCTCGGACTGAAGGAGATGACGCAGGGCACGCTGATCCGCAAGCTATGCACCTACACCGCGCCGAACCCCACGCGGCGCGCGGTGTTCGAGTTCGACAAGCTCATCCGCAGCATCTACACGCTGCGCTACCTGCGCGATCCGCAACTGGAGCGCAACGTTCACCGCTCACAGAACCGCATCGAGTCCTATCACCAGCTACGCTCAACCATCGCCCAGGTCGGCGGCAAGAAGGAATTGACCGGGCGCACCGACATCGAAATTGAGATCAGCAACCAGTGCGCCAGGCTGATCGCCAACGCGGTCATCTTCTACAACTCGGCCATCCTCTCGCGGCTGCTGATGAAGTACGAGGCGAGCGGCAACGCCAAGGCGCACGCTCTCCTGACCCAGATATCGCCGGCGGCCTGGCGGCACATCCTGCTGAACGGGCATTACACCTTCCAGAGCGACGGCAAGATGATCGACCTGGATGCGCTCGTGGCGGGGCTGGAGCTGGGATGACGGAAATTTCGGCGGTTCTGGCTTAGAACCCCCTTAAAAGCGGTTTTTGAGATATTCCTGTTGCCGAATACTCCATTTACTTCCTGTATCGGTATCCGGCAGTTCTGTCTTCCTTTTGAAAAGCATGGCTGTTTCTCCTCCTCCAAGTAGGGGTGTTGGTGGGGTTGAGTTGCTTGGTGTTGCCGCTACAGTTCGTTTAACAAGTTGGCTGTTGGCATTTCTCTCTTCTTGTTGGCGGTATTCAAGGAGACCGTACGTGTGGCACGTGCCTTGACTTTATTGCGCTGCTGGTGGTGTTGATTTCGGACTTATCCACAAATCTGTAACTTGTCCACAGGGCACGGATGGTAAATAAAAAGTAAAAAGAAGGTAAAGAGCGGTGCGACCCTCTGGAACCCGCATGGATAAAGGCTTCCAGCGTGGGGGGCGGAACGCTATACCGATAAAGCGGAACGCTATACCGATAAAGCGGAACGCTATACCGATGAGGGCGGAACGCTATACCGATGGAGTCTGTGGATAATAGCGCGACGCTATCCCGATGGGGCGGAACGCTATACCGATAAGTGTGCGACGCTATACCGATGGCTGAAGCCACAGGACGAGCTGCGGTATTCCTTTGGTGCTGTTCTCGATACTGCCCCTGGCAACAATCTCTAAACGTACCAACTCACTCACTGCGGCTTCCAGTGCCTCGCGGAACTTGCGCATGGGGCTGCCGTACTCCATCTTGTCTTTGAGCCAATCCAGCGTGTAGTACTGCACAGGGTTGTTTGACGTGGCAACGAGCCGCTGCAAGGTCTTTGCCATGTCCTGCCCGCGTCCAATCTGCATACGCTTGTCCCAGTCCAGCAGCGCGTACTCCCGATTGCCGAACATTTGGACCCAGCGTGGATCAAGGATGTAACTGTATGTGTCCGTCTTGTCGTCGTAGACGAAGCTGATAATGATGTGAAAAGCGACGGAATAGCCCAGTCGGTAGCGTGTTGCTCCGTCTGGTCTTCTGGCCTCTATGAAGATCGTCCCTTCCGTCATTGCCTTGATACGCCGATGTAGCCATTCGTATTGCTGTTTCCCAGTGTCGCGGCCCAGCTTGCGCAGCAGCTCCGCGCGGTTGAGTCTCACAGGAGTTCCCAACGGATGACGTTGCGCGAAGAAGAGTAACGCCATGAGAATGTCGCCATCAGCCTCGTCGAGCTGCTCGCCGGTGTACTCCAGCACGCAATCGGAGCGGCTGACCATTTTTGTCTGCCGGTGAAACTTACGCCGCCCCCTTGCAATGGGTGCAATGAAACTGGATCGGTTCAAATGGTTGGGCATCGCTCCCAAGTCAAAGCCTGGCAGGAACAGTTCCTTGGTTGTTTCCGCCGCTTTCTGTTCAGCATTAGCCGCAACCTCCGCCGCCTTATTCTTCAGCCATTCCAGCGAGTTTCCCGGTGTATCCTTTGCAGCAGCCATGATTCGATTTCCTTTCGTCAGTTGTGGTCAGGAGCGTGCCGGGTTTCGCTTACCCTGCACGCGCCGTTGCATGGTATCCCAAGCACTGCAGCAGATGCGCTGAAAAATGTTGTTTCGTTCATAGCCCTTCTATTACTTGCGGATAAAGCTATGTTTTCTGAAGCATTTCAGCAAAAACAAGTTGACCGCACAAAGCAAAAACGGCCAGTGACTCATCGTCACTGACCGCTCCGGGAAGACTCTTAGAGGACTAAGAGCTTAGTGAGCCCAGATCAGAGCTGTTGTTCCTTGCATCTTGATGTCGTTCATAGCGATGGCACCAAACGACTTGGTGCTGTTGCCCATTTCCATGCGTGCAACACCAAAGTACAGGTTGTTCGTTGTGCGAGCGGCACCAGTAACGGCGGTTGGTTTGCTCAGTGTAGATGTACCAACTGCTACGTCAGGCAAAGCAATTTTCACGACGTCACCAGCAGGCAAGAAATTGGTTGTAGCTGTGTCGGTACCGTTTACACCAGCTAAGGCCAAGATTCCTTTTGCGGTTGCGTTGTTGACGATGTCGATTTCAACTGCGATTGCACCACGGATTTCGATGCCCTTGAAGCTGATCTTGCCGCCGGTCGCGTCTGTGTCGGTATACACGAATGAACCAACATCAATGTTCAGGTTAGCAGCAATCGTCACACCGTCTTGACCGCTTACAGCGCTCAAATCGGAATCTTGCATGGGAGACAGGGCAAAAGCGGAAACTGCGAAAGAAGACAGGGCGGCGATAACGGCCAATTTGACGGATTTCATGATGGGTCTCACTTTAAAAATTAACAACAAAAAATTTAAGCTTTTTTGACGGAACCTGGTAGCTGGTTGCCAAAATCCCCTGGTGGAGTTTTCAGCCCCCCGAATTGCAATTCCGTCAAGACAATCCGGTAACGCTTTGCTGGTGTATTCAGTTTTTTAAATCCTGAAGAACCAACTTGCTACGGGCCGAATAATACGAACGTTCGGTTTGTTTTACCAATGCT
>JAYRVO010000068.1:0-50318 GCA_041918515.1 Chloroflexota bacterium
GAGGGTTGGACCACGGAAAATGGCGGTTACGTTTTGGTGGGGAGAAACGTAACCGCAGCGAGAGAGAAGATTGGGAAAACGTAACCGCAGTTTTAGCGGATACGTTTTCTGTACTGCACAGCGTCCGCCAGCGGATGGCGATTACGTTTACTTGGGAAAGGCAAAAAGTGCGGTTACGTTTGCAGGCGAAGAGCAGGTTCTTGCTCTCGGGGTTAGAATAAGGTAAGGCGACACCCCATTTTTCACCTTCAAGGAGCAAGAACCATGTTCTACACCGCTATTGTAGCCTGGAAAGCCAGGCTGCGCCAACGACAACCTGCGCCAGACGGCGCCCGGCACAACCAAGTTGGGCTGGGGCAAAGGGCGGACCTGCACACGCTTTACCACAACCAGCAGCAGCTTCCGGTTTGGGTGGCAACCTCGCCCGTTGCCATGCGCTGCCTGGAACAACTGGGGCCACTGGCCTGGCACGACTTTCCGGAGCGCAGCCTGGAAAACCCGTCCCCGCTGCCGGTCATTCCCTATGCTGCGGTGGCCGCCGCCTACCTTATCAAGCTGGAACAAGGTCTAGTTTCAGCCGGCCATTTGCGCCGTTACCTCATCGAGCACCCCGAACTGGTCTGGCTCTGCGGCTTCCCCCTCTCGCCGGACGCCTCTGTTCCCTGGGGTTTCGACGCCGAGGCCAGTCTGCCCACCGCTCGGCATCTCACCCGTCTCCTGCGCCAGCTGCCCAATCAGGCGCTCCAGTTCCTGCTTGACAGTTGTGTGGCCCTGATCGAGCAAGCTGTGGCGCACCAAGGCATGATTCTGGGCGACACCATCGCTCTCGACACCAAGCATATCCTCGCTTGGGTGCGGGAGAATAACCCCAAGGAGTTCGTCCCCGATCGCTTCGACAAGGCCAGGCAGCCAAAGGGCGACCCCGATTGCCGCTTAGGCTGTAAGAAGCGGCACAACCGCCAGGCGCCGGGGACGGAAGCTGCACCCGCCACGCCGGCCAAAGAGGGCGTCCCTGCCAGCCAGGTTGATGTCGGCGAGTTCTACTGGGGCTATGCCTCCGGCATCGTCGTCACCAGGGTGGAGCACGAAGCACGATGTCTTGGCGAATTCGTCCTCGCTGAACTCACCCAGCCCTTCGACCAGGCTGATGTCTCCTACTTCCTGCCACTCATGGCCCAGGTCGAGCGTCGTTTGGGTCGAAAACCTCGTTTTGGCGCCCTGGATGCTGCTTTCGACGCCTTCTACATCTACGAATACTTCCACAAAGCCGGTGGCTTCGCCGCCATCCCCTTCGCCGATCGTCCCAGTCACCGCAAGCAGTTCAATCAGGAAGGGCTGCCCCTCTGCGCAGCCAGACTACCCATGCCTCTCCATGGCGTTTTCTTCAAGCAATCGCACTGTCTCGTTCCGCATGAATGTGCGCGCTACGCCTGCCCCTTGCTCTACCCACAGGCGAATGGCCAATCTTGCCCTGTCCAGCACAAGAACTGGGCCAAGAAGGGCTGCACCACCACGCTCCCCACTTCTCCTGGCGCTCGCGCCCGCCACGAGCTCGACCGCGAGAGTCAAGGTTACAAGGATGTCTACCGCCAGCGCTCGGCTGACGAACGCATCAACGCCCAGGCCGTCCAACTGGGAATCGAGCGGCCCAAGCTGCGCAATGGCCAGGCCATCGTCAATCTCAACACTCTAACCTACGTCCTCATCAATCTGCGCGCCCTGCAGCGCCTCAGCCAACGCCAGGCTGAGGCGCTGACTCCCGCCTGATCTCACACCCTTTCCGCCGGGGGTGTCGCCTCCTCCTGGCAAACGTAACCGCACTCCCTCCAAAACGTAACCGCAGCCCTCTTCCGCTCCCTCCAAAACGTAACCGCAACGTAACCGCCATTCTGCGGTCCAACCCTCCAAGCCCATGTCCGCCAGCCACTTTTCGGCGACGGTTCGCAGCTCATGCAGCGTTGCCAGGTCTTCATGTAGAATGACAAAGTCATCGGCATAGCGGATCACGCCCGGTGGTGGTTTGCCGGAAGGCAGGCTCCTGACCAGGGCTGTTTCCAGACCATGCAACGCGACATTGGCTAACAGGGGTGAGATCACCCCACCCTGCGGCGTGCCCGCTTCTGGGTAGAGCGTCTCGCCTTTGTCCACGATGCCCGCCTTGAGCCAACCACGTACCAGGCGGGCTATCGGGGGGAGCGGAGCGAGTTTCGCCAGCAAAGCAGCGTGGTTGATACGGTCGAAGCATTTGGCGATGTCTGCATCCAGCACGTACTTCGGTTTGAGTCGGATGAAGTTGTAGATCGCCGCCACCGCATCATGCGCCGAGCGTCCAGGCCGAAAGCCGTAGGAGTTCGGCTCGAACCTGGCTTCCCATTCTGGTTCGAGGGCCAGCTTGACCAACGCTTGCTGCGCCCGGTCACGCATGGTGGGAATGCCAAGTGGCCGTTGCTCCCCGTTCGGCCTGGGGATGTAGACTCTGCGCACGGCATCCGGCTTGCGTTTCAGATCAGCTAACTGCCCGGCTAACGCCAACCGTTGCTTGGGGGTCAGACTGGCAACCCCGTCCACCCCGGCGGTGCGTTTACCGCGGTTGTCTTGCGTGACTTGGCGTACAGCCAGATACCGCGCCGATCGCGACCGAAGCAGTAGCCGTTGCAGATTGCGGACGCGCCTGAAGTCGCCACGGCGTTCGGCTTGGTAAAACCTGTCCTGAGCGCAGTCGAAGGATGCGCTTTTGGAGCCGGTAGACGTTGCGCTGGAACTGCTGCCAGGGTAACGTCTGCCAATCTTCAGTCTGTGGAATCACATCTGCCATAAGATCCAAGCTCCTTGAGTGCCTTTACCGTCCAACATGCCGCGCCCACAGCCTGCCCTGAGCGCAGTCGAAGGGTCAGCGTATCCTCAAGGTTGCTTGAGGCATTGGCTTCTTGGGCGATCCTACCCGGCGGCGACGTGCGGTTGGTTACCTGCTCTCGTGACCGAGAGAGCCGCCGTCGGGTTACACCGTTCCGTGTGTCCATTTGTCGTGACGTTAGGGTGGTACTTTACGCCGGATTCCGTCTGGATGGCTGTTGCGCTCCAATGTGCAGCGCAACCTGGAATCGTTCCCGTTTGGGCCTGCCGTTAACCAGCGTCGGCAGGATGTGGATGACGACGCCTGTGCAACCTACGGTTGCCCCGTACCTTGACTCGTCGTTACCCGTAGTCACTCGCTCGACGTGTCGCGGCGTCTGGTTCGCCGCTTAACGCCTTTCTGGCCCGCTTTCGACGCTTGAGAACCAGTCGCACGCCGAGGGCCAGCGCCGTCGCCCAGCCACCTGGGCGGTCGGAGTTGATGTCCCGCCCCAGTTGCGGTATCATCGCACCGACATGGACACACAGTTGTCAAAGGCCTGTCCTGAACAACGTGAAGGAATCGAAACGACCTTTGCCGCCTATCCCCCGTGCCTCATCGCACGGTTTCAGGCGAACGGGTCGCACACACTCGCTCCCACCTGACGCCTGCGGCGGTGAGGTCAGGGGTCGCGAGAGTAATCTGGCCGCAGGCGCAGGTGACGTTTTTCGTTAGGCGCGTGTAACGCGTAACCCATCAGGTTGCACTCTGGGTGGTGTTGGGTTACAATTGACTCATGATCAGAAGCTTTGCGCACAAGGGGCTGGAACAGTTTTTCCTCACTGGCAACAAAGCAGGCATTCAGCCGCAACATGCCAAGCGAATCCGTCTGATCCTGGCTCAACTGCAGCAGGCACGATCTGTAGATGACCTGCGTATCCCAACGTTGCGTCTCCACGAACTCAAGGGAGATCGCAAGGGTACATGGTCTGTCACTGTGCAAGCCAACTGGCGCATCACATTCCGTTTTGTGGCTGATGACGCAGAAGTCGTGGATTACGAAGACTATCATTGAGGAATAGGCGATGATGAAGATGTACAATCCTCCCCATCCCGGAGAAATTATCACGGGCCTATGGCTCGATCCGATGGGCGTCAGCATCACTGAGGCTGCTCAGGCTATGGGAGTGAGTCGAAAGACCCTATCCAAGATCGTGAATGGCAAAGGACGCGTGACGCCGGAGATCGCGCTGCGACTATCTATTGCTTTGGGAAGTAGTGCTGAAAGCTGGCTAGGACATCAAGCAGCTTACGATTTGTGGGAGGTGGAACAACACAAAGACGATCTTCACGTCGTGCCACTCTTTCCAGCGACACTTGTCACTGCGACCCCTGCCTAACACCCAGTTCCAGCGGACGGTCCCTTCGATAGACTCAGGGCAGGCTCTTCGACAGGCAGTGTACCGAGTTTATCGAGGTGCTCAGGAGGGGCGCTGTGCCCTCCTGAAACCGCACGCGAACTTGAACCCCACCGGCGAGTTGTTCCCGACCTTCGGACGGAACCCGCCGCCTGCCGTTGAACTTCGCCGTTAAGCAACTGCCTTCATACCAAAGGAAGTAAAAATGAATTTTGTTGCTCTTGACGTGGAAACATCGAATCCCGATTTAGCAAGCATCTGTCAAATTGGAGTTGTTACTTTTTCAAACGGCGTTATTGTTGATAAATGGCAATCTCTTGTAAATCCAGAAGATTATTTTGATGATATGAATATCTATGTTCATGGGATTACAGAAGAGAAAGTTACAGACGCCCCAAAATTTCAGCAGATATATTTAGACCTGAAAAGGCTAATTGAAAATAAGGTAATAGTAATTCATACATCGTTTGATAAAATCGCAATCTTTCGTGCAATTGAAAAATACAATCTTTCTTCAATTGCTTGCACTTGGCTGGACAGCGCAAGAGTGGTTCGGCGTGCTTGGGAAGAATTCCGAAGTAGCGGGTATGGTTTATCAAATATAGCGAAAGAGTTTGGTATAAACTTTGATCACCATAATGCAGTTGAAGACGCAAGAGTTGCAGGGGAAATTCTATTGCGAGCAATTGACCATTCTGGAAAAAATCTTGATGATTGGGTGATTCAGGCGTATCAGCCAATCTCAGTATCTGGAAAATCAGGCCTTGTAAGAGAAGGAAATCGAGATGGTGTACTTGCGGGTGAAGTGATAGTTTTTACAGGCACACTATCTATGCCTCGAAGTCAAGCGGCTGAATTATCGGCAAATGTAGGTTGTGATGTTGGCGATGGTGTAAACAAGAAAACAACGCTTTTAGTAGTTGGCGACCAAGATATAAGCAGGTTAGCAGGTCACGAAAAAAGTTCAAAACATCGAAAAGCGGAAGATTTAATTGGTAAAGGGCAAAACATAAGAATCCTTGGAGAAAGTGATTTTCTCCGTCTATTGGACGTTGCCTAACAAGGCGTCCTGGGAAACAGCCCTGTTTCTCCCAGGAAAAATGATGGCCCGCCATTATGAAGGATCACCTGACGCCTGCGGCGGTGCACCTGACGCCTGCGGCGGTAAGGTCAGGGGTAGCGTGAGGTTCGCCGGCCGCGGGCGCAGGTGAACCTAGCCGTTGGGCGGGGTCCGCAAGCGACTTGTCGGGCAGGGGCGGTGTAGCCGAGCCTGCTTGTGAATAATGTGGGCTTTGATGTGATCTCAGGCGAACGGCGTGGTCGTTGGTCTATGGGTGGATCTGTGCATTTGTATGTTGGAGTAATTGACAACACACACCTTTTCTATTATCCTGTCCAACATGAAAGCTGTTGCACTGATTCGTCGTCGTTTCGTTCTGGCAGCCGATGCATTTGTCGAGATTTCAGTTTGGCGTGTCCCACAGCCGGTGCCGCCATCTGCACATTTCTTCAAGTATCGGCTTGCTTATGTGGTTGATGATGAGTGCGTGCTACGGTATGACAACGAACGCGGCAAGGGTGATCACCGGCACATCGGCGCCGAAGAATTATCTTACATATTTTCAACGCCTGAACAACTCATGATTGATTTCAATGCCGATATTGCGAGGTGGAACGATGAACACGGTCGTGCTTGAGGTCCGCTCACTAACCGAGACGCTGGCTGACGCAGCGCAGATAATGAATACTGGCCGTGCAGAAAACGAGGCGCACATTGGTTTCGCCACTCCCGAGTTGTTATGGCAGGTACTCACTGGTAAACGATGGCAACTGCTGAAAGCCATGTGTGGTGCAGGCCCCATTTCGATTCGCGAGGCGGCTCGCCGCGTCGGGCGCGACGTAAAGGCTGTTCACGCTGATATTACGGCTTTGCTCAAGGCGGGTTTGGTGGATCGCACGGTGGATGGTCGTGTCGAATTCCCCTTTGAGACCATCAAAGTAGAATTCAAACTGCACGTCGCGCCGATTGTCAGTGCTGCGCAACCAAGTAAGCCTATGCAATTGACGGCTGGCAGTTAGCGCTGAACTCGGCTACATCACATCAACTTGTCGGGTGGCGCAGGGGAGTCGCTCGCTAATCAGGACGCCGCCAACTGAAACTTGTCGTCAGGCCAGCAGGCCAGCAAGCCATCGTGCATTTCCCATCGAAGTATGCTAGAATCTGGTTGCGTATGACGAAAGGCTTATCGATGAGGAGGCAGCATGGAGGCAGTTCTAGTTTCCCCGAAGTTTCAGGCGGTGATCCCGCGCGCGCGGTGCGTCAGGCGCTGCGGATTCATTCTGGCCAAAAGGTGCAGGTCATCCAACAAGTTCCCGGAGAACGGCAACTAACGTTGCCAGCAACCTTAACTAATAGGAGGACAAGATGCCTTAATCAGGGCCATTCCCCTGTCTTGACAAACCCATCTACCTCACGGTTAGCCTGGCGGCCAGACTAACCGCCCGATGCAGCATCTGCTGATAACAGATGAGCACATAACAAATATCAGGAGACGATGATCATGACACACATCATTACCGAGCCTTGCATTGACGTGAAAGATACTGCCTGTGTCGATGTATGCCCCGTGGATTGCATCTATGGCAAAAATGAGGACTGGCAACAGCTTTACATTCATCCAGATGAATGTATTGACTGTGGTCTATGCGTCGATGCCTGTCCAGTAGAAGCTATTTTTCCACTTGAAGAAGTTCCCGACAAATGGAGAAGCTTCATTGCTATCAACTTCAATCACTTTGGCTTAACGGCGCCCTGACAAGGAGGTCACCATCGAACCCTAGCGCCAACCGCTGGGCGGTTGAATATCCATTGACACAAAGTCGAAATCAGCCTTTGACATCTGTACACCGACAGCACTTAAATCTGTCAGGTTTGAACAGATCGCCATCCGGTAAATTCATATCCGGCGGGCTTCATATTGGCCTGATAACCCGCCTCCCGCGGCACATCGGCGGCCTACAGATTGAGCAGAGTGTGCTCCGGGGAAGATGAGCAGGATGACGCTTGCTCTTGACATTTCTATAAATAAGCCTATGGAGGGAATACTATGAACGCAATGAGAGATCCGAAAAAGAATTACGCCTAAGATGGATGCCACTTCGCTGACCACCAAACTGCACACGCCATCACCTAGTCAGCTCCTGGTTCTTCGCCCTCGGCTGACAGCAGCCTTATCCAAAGCTCTGACCAGCAGCCTGACACTGGTCTCTGCCCCGGCAGGTTATGGTAAAAGCACGCTGGTCAGTAGCTGGCTGCGGGATAGCGATGTCGCTTCAGCCTGGCTTTCGCTGGATGAAGGCGATAATGATCCGATTCGCTATCTCCAGTACTTCATTGCGGCCCTCCAACGAATTGTCCCTACCATACAGCCAGACCTGTTAGGCGTGCTCCAGCAAAAGCATCCGGATGCATTCGAGGCCCTGTTGAATCTTCTCATCAACGAGATCGACAGGCAGACTGCACCGTTCGTTCTCGTGCTGGACGATTTTCACAACATCCACGCCCAACCTGTTTTGGAGATGGTGACCCATGTTCTCGAGCACATGCCGCCCCAGATGCACCTGGTGCTCCTCACCCGCACCGACCCGCTGCTGCCGCTCTCCCGCTTCCGCGTGCGCAGCCAACTGGTAGAAATCCGGGCTAACCAGCTACGCTTTACGAGGGAGGAGACGACTGCCTTTTTGAATGAAGTCATGGGGTTGAAGCTGCCTGCCGATGACATCGCCGCGATGGTGGCACGAACAGAGGGGTGGATAGCCGGCCTGCAACTGGCAGCCCTATCCATGCAAGCCTGTCAAGACATCCATAGTTTTGTCTCCGCATTCACCGGTAGCCATCACCACATCGTGGATTATCTGACGGAAGAAGTGCTCAAGCTCCAGCCGGAGAGGGTGCGCAGGTTTTTATTGCAGACTTCCATACTCACCAGCATGTGTGGCTCGCTGTGTGATGCGGTCATCGAACCGGGGGATTCAGGCCTCGAAAACGGACAGGCCATGCTGGAGGCCCTGGAAGCAATGAACCTGTTCGTCATTCCGTTGGATGACAGGCGGCAGTGGTATCGATACCACCACCTTTTTGCAGACGTGGTCAATCTGCGCCTTAGGCATCTCTTTCCACAGCAGCTATCCGAGCTGCACCGCCGCGCCTCGCATTGGTACGAGCAAAATGGCATGATCTCCGAAGCCACCCACCATGCCATCATGGGGGAAAATCAGGCACGCGCCGCTCAGCTGGTCGAACAGAATGGCTGCTCGCTCCTCATGCGCGGCGAGGGCTTCACCCTGCTAAAATGGGTCGAATCCGTCGCACCCTATACTCAGGCGCATCCCTGGCTATTGATTTTAAAATCCTGGGGACTGGCACTCACCGGACATCTGGATCAAGTGGAGCCAACACTGCGCTTGGCTGAGGGATTATTTTCTCCGCTTGAGACCTCTTTCGAAGCCAAGATCATGTTGGGGAGCATCGCTGCAGTTCGAGCTTATATGGCAAATGTGCATGGGGAGGCACAGCTTGCCGCAGACTATGCTCACAAGGCGCTGGAGTACCTGCCCGTAGGCAATGATTTTTCTTGCAGCATGCGCAGTGTGGCTACTTCTATCCACGGGGATGCCAGTTGGATGAACGGCAATCTGGAGGAAGCCAGGAATGCCTACCTGGAAGCAGTACAGATCAGCCAGGCAGCCGGAAATATTTATATGACCATGATCGCGCAATCGAACCTGGCCGATGTTTTAATCGAGCAAGGGGAGCTTCATCAGGCTGCCAGAATTTACGCAGAAACCTTGCAGACCGCTCGTTATCCAGATGGGCAAGAGCTGCCTATGGCCGACCGTCTCTTTGCTGGCTTGGGAAGCCTAGCTTACGAGTGGAATCACCTGGAAGATGCAGATCGGCATATCCAACGCTGCATTGAGCTTTGCAAACAGTGGGGAAATGATAACTTGCTGGCCAAAAGTTACGTGTCGTTGGCATGGCTGGAGCAGGCAAGATCTCATTTCATAAAAGCCCAACATGCGATGCGCGCCGCGGAACAACTGCTCAGCGAGCGACGGCTTGCTGCCAGGCGAGCAAGCCTGGTGGAATTGGCCTTAGCGCACTGGTGGATGATCCAGGGTAGCCCGGAGCGAGCTTCCCAACTGATTCAGCGACTTGGGCTTCAGGTGCATGATGATCTCCCATCCGCACGCGAGCCTGAATATCTACTCCTGCTCAGGCTGCTGCTGGCTCAGGGTGAGTATGATGCTGCCCGGTCTTTAGTGGAACGCTTGCTGCACAAGGCAGAAGCGGCAAAGCGAGCGGGGCGGGTGATCGAGCTGCTGGTTCTTCAAGCGCTCATCTTCCAGAAGAAAAAGGATATCGATCAGGCGCTTGTGGTTGTGGGAAAGGCGCTCTCGCTCGCCCAACCAGAAGGTTACATACGCATTTTCCTGGATGAAGGTGAGCCAATGGTGAAACTGCTCTTCCAGGCTAAAGCACACCGGATTGGTCAAGGGTATGCGTCAGAAGTATTGTCAGCATCGGGCGAGGCCCCCCGTATAGAGCTGCCTCCCGCCCAGCTCTTGAACGAGCCGTTGACTCTGCGCGAGCTGGAAGTGCTGAAATTGATTGAGGCTGGGTGCTCCAACCAGGATATTGCTGATAAGCTGGTCATCTCGATGCCCACAGTGAAGCGTCACATCAGCAATATCTATGCCAAGCTCGACGTGGAGAACCGGACCCAGGCGGTTTCCCTGGGTAAAGAGTTAAGACTTTTCGAATAAGCGGTAAGCCATCCTATTCACACGGCGATGTGGCAGTGGTTGAGCGACCACTGCCGTTTTTTTTGCTGGATGCCGGAGTCCATACAACCCCAAATACAACCCCAGATACATCCTTCAGTCGATGTGCTCAATCTATGGATTCCGTAAAATGATAAGTGGAGGAACGATGACGGATCAACTGCATGCTGACCGGTTGGGAGTACTATCATGAACGATGAAAGTCGGAATTCCTTTGCCTCTCAATCGGATGGCGGCTTTTTTGAAATTCATGTCAAAGGTCAACTTGACAGCCGTTGGTCGGAGTGGCTGGAAGGTTTGGAGGTGAAGTTATTGGAAAACGGAGACATGATCCTTTTTGGACCCATAGTCGATCAAGCTGCTCTCATGGGTGTCTTGAACAAACTAAGCCACCTGAACCTAACTTTACTTTCTGTGAATAAAGTAAGCAGAAAGATCAATAAGGAGTGAATCATGAACAGTATCTATGCAGATACAAATGCAGGCAGGAAGAACATCACCTTTGGCATCGGCTTATTTCTCATCCTCGGCGTCGTGGTTGGCATTCCCCTGACCGTGGATTTCCTGGGTGGATCGATGCTAACCGCCGCCCACTACCAGACCTGGAAGGTGGTACATGGCTATGGCGTCTTCCTGGCTTTCGTCAATTTCTTCTTCGGCTATTGCATCGACCGCTTGAGCCTGACCCAACGGCAAAAGGAAATAGCAAGCTGGTCATTTCTGATCGCAGGGTTGGTTGGCGGCGTTGGCCGATCGGTGCTGGTTCTCCTGTCGATTCAGGGCGGCTTCGGCAGTTATGCTGCCTCTCTCATCGAGACGCTGTGCTTCGTTCTCGGCACGCTCATTTTCGTGCGCGGCCTGGTCAGCGGACGCCCTGCTCAGCGGATCGATCAGCCCTCACCAGCAGTTTCCTGACCACTTCAGCGGGGTTAGTGCGTTCACAACCTATCTATCACAGGAGGCCATGGACAATGGAAGCCTTGGGATGGAAGACAAGGATTGTGGTGCTGTGGCTCATAGCTGCGGAGGCATGCTCTGCGCATATGATTATGGTGACGATAGACCCGGCATCCATGAAGTTAATGCTGGACATGGGAGCAACGGTCAATGCTATAGGATGGATGTTTGGGGCAATTTACTGGCTGATCCCGATTTGGATGGCATTTGTAACCATCATCGTGAAAGGCTCGTCCAATCGCTGGGCAAACTTCGTCCTGGGCATAATCGGTACGCTTCTTTGCCTCTACCACTTCTTCATGTGTGGCGTGCCTTTGTCTTTTATACCGCCAGGTCCCGTGGTAGGGCCGACTGCACATCACAGCCTGCTTTTGGCTTCAGCTACCGCGGCTACAGCACTGATTACCTGGTATGCGTGGAAGTGGCCGAAGCAAGAAGCGTGAGCCATAAAGTCAACATCAGACGAAAGGAGAAATAATCATGCACGGTCACAGAGAAGACATCCCCCTGGTGTTTCAGGCCGGCGGTTACTACAGCCGGCAAATTGAATGGGGAGACATGGACGGAGGCTTTTGGGCTTTTCCAGCCGGATTTGACTCCGCCCCGTTATTCCCTGGGTTGCCCCACGGTTGCGAGTGTCCCCATTGGGGCTACTTGCTCAAGGGCAGAATGCGGGTGAAATATGCCGACCACGAAGAAGTCATCACAGCAGGGGAGGCCTATTATTTGGCCCCGGGTCATCTCCCGGTGATGGAAGAAGATTGCGAGATGGTCGAATTCAGCCCCAAAGAAATAAGTCGGAACATGATGGCGCTGGCAAGTCGCACTATGGCAGCGATGTAACCAGGCGGTCCAAACATTCACCGTCAAGGTGGGAGGACGCCCGCCCGCTCAAATCAATCCGGGATGCACCGATGCGCCGTGGTGGGCGGCGCCTAGCCCAGGGTTGCACCTGATGGCCGCGCCAACGGCAGCCGCACCGTGAAAACTACGCCGCGGCCATCGCTGCGATTGGCGACCGCGATCTCGCCGCCGTACTGCGCCACCAAATTCTGGCTCACGGTCAGGCCCAGCCCGGTGCCATCGATTTTGGTCGTGTAGAACGGCTCGAATACGTGCGGCAGATGCTCGGCTGGAATGATCGGGCCATCGTTGGCAAAGCTGATGCGCGCAAAGCCATCCTGCCGGTCGGCCCGGATCTCGATCTGGCCCTCGCGGCCGATGGCTTCGATGGCATTGATGACCAGATTCAGGAACACCTGCACCATCTGGTCGCGACCCACCGCCACCGTCAGCCCGCCATCCAACATCCTCGTGACCTGGACGGCCTGGCGCTGAAGCTGCTTGCTGGCCAGAGCCAGAGTCCGTTGGATCAAATCGTCGATTTCCACAGGCTGGCGGGGGGCCAGGGCCGGGCGGGAGAAATCCAGTACCCGCTGTACGATCTCGGTCAGCCGCGCCATCTCGGCCCGCACCACGCTCAGGAACTCGGCCTGCTGGTCGGGCGGCAGCGGGAAATCCATCACCAACTCGACATGGCTTTGGATCGCTTGCAAGGGGTTGTTGATCTCGTGCGCCAACGCCGCGGCCATACGGCCCAACGCCGCCATCTTCTCGACCCGCACCATCTGCGCTTGTGATTCCTGCAATTGCTGGTATTGCTGGCGCTCGGCTTCCAGAAGGTGGGCGTTGTCGATGGCAAGCGCGGCCATCTCTCTGGCCTGACGCTGAACTTCATCCACCAGGTGGGCGTTCTCCAGAGCGACGGTAGCCTGGGCGGCGAACATCTCGGCCAGCCAAATATCGTGCTCGGTGAACGCCTTCTGCTCGCTGCCCAAATCCAGCACCCCCAGCACACCATGTTTGCCCAGCAGCGGCACGGCTAACAGATTGCGCAACAAGGGGCGTTGCGCCTGCTGCGAAATTCGGCCCGACCAGGAGGGATATCCAGATATGGTCATGCCGCGCCGGTTGACGAACGCCTGCCACGCCAATCCCTGACCGCGGTCGAGTCGCATGCCAATAAACTCGGTCAAGTAGTTAGTGGCAATCTCGCCGACGAGTTGGTCGCATTCAGGATCATAGAGGAAGAACAGACCCGCCTCTACATCCATCAACTTGACAGACTGGTCGAGGATAAGTTGGAGGAGTTTGGAGGTGTCGGGTTGGGCGTTGAGTTGGAGCGACACATCGTGCAACGCCTCCAGCTCGGTCGAACGTTGGCGAAAACGCATCTCGCTATCCCGCAGCTCGGCCAGCACTCGTTCCCTTTCCTCCTCAGCTTGCCTGCGCTCGGCGACATCGAGCATGGCGACATGAACCGACGGCCGGCCCAGGTGGGGGGCCATGGGTGAAGGTTGTGCAGGAGCGATTGGTGGACTGGTCATGGGCAATATCATTCGGGAAAAAGCAATCAGACATCGTATAGTATGCCATATTACTCCCGGCTATGCCATTTGGGAAGGTCGGATCTACTCAAGAATCATGTGGTCGGGCAAACCGGGATTTGGGCCTACACGCTCTACACCGATGCTGCTATCCAGCAACTCGGATTGACGGGCTTCTGCCAGAAGACGCGGCAGGTTTTGGACGCCTGCCCGCCGAGAATGGTAGAATCGCCCTACGATGGTTGTCTGACGCCGCTGTCTGAGGCAGGCGGGGCGAAGCCAGTCGAAAGTGCGATCAACGCGTTGTCAAGGAGTATGAGCGTGTCCAGTCAGCCAGTCCAATCGTCCTCCGCTTTGCCGACATGGGCGGCATGGGCGTCGAGTCTCGTCAACGGCGCTGTGGGTGATTATCTGGCTGAACGCCAGAATGGATTGGCCATCGACATGGGCTTTTATCATCGCGGGCGTCCCCTGCCGCTCCTACCAGGGGCGTTGCTGATGGCGCACCCGCAGCCAACAGCAAAAATTTGCATCTTGGTGCATGGGCTTGGCTGCCACGAAGGGACATGGACCTACAGCGACGACGCCGACCCTGACCGTGAAACCTCTTACGGCGCTTTGCTGCAATCTGAGCTTGGCTACACCCCATTTTTCGTGCGCTACAATACGGGTCTGGCGCTGGCCGCCAACGGTGCTCTTCTGTCGACGCTGATCGACGATCTGATGGGGTGTTATCCGGCGCGGGTGGAAGAAATCACTCTGATTGGGCATAGCATGGGCGGCCTGGTCTTACACAGCGCCTGCCATCAAGCAGTCGAGCAGCAGGCAGGTTGGGTGGAGCGAGTCAGCCGGGTCTTCTATCTGGGCACGCCACACGATGGCGCTCATCTGGCCAGATTGGCGCACACAGCCACAGCCGTCCTGCACGCCGTGCCTCATCCCATCACCCGGCTCATCGGCGCTATCTTCGATTGGCGCAGCCAGGGTGTGAAGGACCTCAGTTTCGGCCACAGCGCCGCCAGGATTGAGCCGACTTACCAGCAGCCGGCGCCGTGGCTGCCCCAGGCGCGGCATTATCTGATCGCCGGCGCCCTGACCGACGACCCGCAGCATTGGGCGACTCAGCTTTTCGGCGACGGTTTGGTATCAGCGCCGCGTTCTCATCCACAGCAAAGAGATGGAGATGCGGCCCCTGCGCTGACAGAAAGCCAGATCAAGCTACTCCCACGCACTCACCACCTGCAACTCACCCGCGACCCGGCAGTCTATGAACAGATCAAACACTGGTGCGCAGCAGCATGAAAAGCGACTGATCATGGAACCAGAGACATTGCGGCAGCTTAGCGGCGCGGTCGGCCTGATCACCGACATGGTGGACGCCACGGCGCGGGAGATCGAAGCGGCTCATCAGGATATAGAGCGGCAACCCTATGCGCTTCTGGCGCAGGTCCAATCTATCGCCCAACCGGTGCGCGGGATCGAGCAGGTTCAGACCTTGATTACCGTGGGCGTGTACGGCGCCGTTCGGGCGATCAATCGTGTCGCAGGCGGCGTCGCCACCAGTATCTTGGATCAGTTTGAGGAATAGCGATACCCTCCTTCTACCAACCTGGTGCACCACCATGACCTTTGACTTCGACCGCATCATCGATCGCCGTCTTTCTGACTGCGCCAAATGGAAATCCTATGACCCCGATGTGCTGCCCGTCTGGGTCGCCGATATGGACTTCGCCTCGCCAGACGCCATTCTGCGCGCCCTGCACGAGCGCGTCGAGCATGGCGTCTTCGGCTACGAAAACCCCAGCTCGGAATTAACCGAGATCGTGTGCGCCTGGCTGGAAAAACGCTATGCCTGGAAGGTCAACCCTGAAGCCATCGTCTTCTTACCCGGCCTCGTCAGCGGTCTCAACCTGGTTTGCCGCGCCTACGGCCACATGGGCGACCACGCCATCATGCTCACACCGGTCTATTCCCCCTTTCTCAGCGCGCCGCCCAACCAGGGCATGGCAGCCGACAAAGTCCAGCTTCGACCCGTGCGCGAAGGTCGCCGCCTGCGCTACGAGATCGACTTCGATGCTTTTGCCCAAGCCATCACCCCGCGCACCCGCCTATTCATCCACTGCCACCCGCACAACCCCACCGGCCATGAATACACTGCCGCCGAGATGGAACAGCTGGCAGCCATCTGCCGCCAACAAGATGTGCTCATCTGCTCGGACGAGATCCACTGCGACCTGATGCTGGATGGGCGCGCGCACGCGCCCATGGCCAGCCTGTCGCCCGAGATCGCCGATAACTGCATCACGCTGATGGCGCCCAGCAAGACCTTCAACATCCCTGGCCTGGGATGCAGCTTTGCCGTCGTGACCAACCCCAAGCTGCGGGCGCGCTTGCACCATGCCGAAGCTGGCATCATCCCCCACGTCAATGCGCTGGGCCTGGCCGCCGCTGGCGCCGCTTTCAGCGAGTGCGACGATTGGTTGGCAGCTTTACAGGCCTATCTCACCACCAACCGTGATGTCCTCCTCGATTTCGTAGACGCCCACCTGCCCGGTGTGTGCGTCACCATCCCGGCGGCCACCTATCTGGCCTGGCTCGACTTTCGCGCTCTCGACCTGCCCGCCAGCCCCTACGAATTCTTCTTGCGGCAGGCCAAAGTCGCCACCAGCGACGGCGCCATCTTCGGCCCCGGCGGCGAAGGCTGCGTGCGCTTCAACTTCGGCTGCCCACGGGCGACAATGATGCAGGCGCTGGAGCGCATGGCCGCGGCTTTGGCAGGATAGCATGTCCTTCCTCCCCTCCTTCTCTCATTGGCGTCAGCGCGTCTTTCTACGCACCCGTTGGGGCGATCTCAACGGGCGCTCGCTCCTCAAGCTGGCGTTGATCGTCGTGGGCAGCCTGCTCATGGCCCTGGCCGTGGATATCTTCCTCGACCCCAACAATGTCGTCCCCGGCGGATTCACGGCCCTGGCCATGTTCGCCAATAGACTCTGGGGCTGGCCCGTGGGCTTGACGCTGCTGGCCCTGAACGCACCCTTCCTGATCGTGGGGATGCGCGCGCTGGGCGTGCAGTTTGGCCCCAAGACACTGTTCGCCGCCGCGCTCACCTCGTTGGCCATCGATTTCCTGCGCCCCTATCTGCCCACCGTGCAAAACGAGCCGCTGTTGTACACGCTGTATGGCGGACTTTTGTACGGCGCTGGCATGGGCCTGGTTTTTCGGGCCAACGCCACCACCGGCGGCACCGAAATCCCGGCCAAGTTGTTGGAGCACTTTCGCGGCGTCAAGATGTCGCGGTCGCTATTGGCTATGGATGCCGTGATTCTGGCCCTGGCAGCCTTCTTCTTCGGTCTGGCCCCAGCACTCTACGCCTTCATCGCTGCCTGGGTCATGGCCCAAGTCATCGACTTCCTCGAAGCTGGCGTCACTGCCGGCAACACCGCCTTCATCGTCACCTCCCAACCCGATCGCGTGCGCCAGGACATCCTGGAACAACTCGATCGCGGCGTCACCCTCCTGCACGGCGAGGGCGGCTACACCGGCAGCGAACGCATCGTCCTCTTTACCGCCATCCACCGGCGCCAGGTGGCGGCGCTGCGCGGCCTCGTCAGCCAGGCCGATCCCGACGCCTTCGTCGTCATCACGCCCAGCCACGAAATCCTGGGCGAAGGCTTCAAACCGCTCACGCGCGTCTCCCCGCGCGCCCGCAGTTGAAGACGCCGCCCTCCCCTCTCTCGATCCCACTTCCGTGCTCGCCCTTCCCCGCCTCCGCCCCCTCGACATCCAACCCACCCTGCACCAACGTCGGGCCTCGTTGCTCCTGCGCGATCCGCTGGAACTCTCCGATCGCTACCTCATCCTCCCGCAGGCGCTCGGCCCCGCCCTTTTCCTCTGCGACGGCAACCACGACGCCCCCGCCATCACCCTGCGGCTGCGCAACGAATTCGGCATTCGCATCGAGCAGGACGTGGTGGACGAACTCATCGCCGCGCTCGATGACGCCCTTTTCTTGCAGAACCCGCGGGCGGCGGCGGCGCTGACAGCCGCGGTGGAAACCTACCGCGCGGCGCCATTCCGCCCCCCTTCCATCGCCGGCAACGGCTATCCCGCTGACCCTGATGAACTGCGCGCCCAATTCGATAGCTATCTCGACGCTGTCGGCCCCGTCCGGCCCATGCCGCCCAGCGGTCGGGCGCTGATCAGCCCCCACATCGATTACCAGCGCGGGCACAAAGTCTACGCCCGCGTCTGGAAAGAAGCGGCGGCCATGGCCCGCGTAGCTGAGCTTGTGATCGTCCTCGGCGCCGACCACTACGGCGGCTTCAACCAGATTACCCTCACCCGCCAGAACTACGCCACCCCCTACGGCATCCTGCCCACCGCCCTCGACCTCGTCGATGCCCTGGCCGCTGCCATCGGCGAAGACAAAGCCTTTGCCGGCGAGCTATACCACCGCCGCGAGCATTCCATCGAGTTGGTGCTCGTGTGGCTGCATCACATGCGCGGCGGCCAGAGCGTCCCCGTCCTCCCCATCCTCACCGGCTCCTTCCAACCCTTCCTCGGCGATAGCCTGCCGCCTGCCGCCGACCCCACGCTGCAAACCCTGCTGACCACACTCCCCCACCTCATCGCCGGCCACCGCACCCTCATCATAGCCTCCGGCGACCTCGCCCACATCGGCCCAGCCTTCGGCGGTGAACCCGTGGATCTCATCGCCCGCGCCGACCTGCGCGCTCACGACGACGAACTCATCTCGCACCTGGCGGCAGGGGATGCCGAGAGCTTTTGGCGCTTCATCGCGCAACGAGGCGATGACAAAAACGTCTGCGGCCTCGCTCCTTTCTATCTCACGCTCAACCTGTTGGGGCAGGTGGAAGGGCAACGCACGGGCTACGCCATCTGCCCGGCAGACGAACACAATACGTCGGTCGTTTCGGTCTGTGGCATGGTGTTTGGGTAGACCGGGAGGCGGAGAGGCGTCGAAGAAAATAAAAAGACCGGTGAAACAAGACGAACCATCTCGCTCCACCGGTCTTCTATTCTCCCGGTCTTCCGGTTTCCCGGTTTTCCGATCTACAGACTTAGAAATCCATCCCGCCCATGCCGCCGCCCGGAGGGCCGCCCGGCATCGGTTTTTCCTTCTCCGGGATGTCACAGATGAGCGATTCGGTGGTCAAAATCATGGCGGCGATGCTGGCCGCGTTCTCCACGGCGCTGCGCGTGACCTTGGCCGGGTCGATGATGCCGGCGTCGACCATATTCACGTAGTCTTCGCTCATCACGTCGAAGCCGATCAGCATCTCGTGGTCGGCATTGCGTCGGCGAACACCCTCGACGATGACGGCGCCATCATAACCAGCGTTCTGGGCGATCCAGCGCATCGGCTCTTCCAGAGCGCGGCGCAGGATGCGCACACCAGTATTGATATCGCCGACGGTGTCAGCATCCACAGCGTCCAGGGCAGAAGCGGCGCGGATCAGGGACACACCGCCGCCAGGCACGATGCCTTCCTCGACCGCGGCGCGGGTGGCGCTCAGGGCGTCCTCGACGCGATGCTTCTTCTCTTTCAGCTCGACCTCGGTGCCGGCGCCCACTTTGATGATGGCCACACCGCCAGCCAGCTTGGCCAGGCGTTCTTGTAGCTTCTCGCGATCGTAGTCGCTGGTGCTGGCATCGATCTCGACCCGAATCTGGTTGATGCGACCCTGGATCTCGGCGTCGGCGCCATTGCCGCCGACGATGGTGGTCTCGTCCTTGTTGGCGACGAGCTTGTCAGCGCGACCCAGGTCGGCGACGGTGACAGTCTCCAGCTTGCGGCCCAGTTCCTCGGTGATGACAGTGCCGCCGGTCAACACGGCGATATCCTGCAACATGGCCTTGCGGCGGTCGCCGAAGCCAGGCGCCTTGACGCCCAAGACGTTGAAAACGCCGCGCAGCTTGTTCAGCACCAGAGTCGCCAGCGCTTCGCCGTCGATGTCTTCAGCAATGATGAGCAGCGTGCGTTTGCCGATCTGGATCAGTTTCTCCAACGCCGGCACCAAGTCCTGAGCGGCGCTGATCTTCTTGTCGTAGATGAGGATATAAGGATCCTCGAGCACGGCTTCCATGCGGTCGGGGTTGGTGATGAAATAGGGGCTGATGTAGCCGCGGTCGAACTGCATACCCTCGACATACTCGGTCTCGAAGCCCAGCGAT
The DNA here is from genome assembly GCA_041918515.1 of Chloroflexota bacterium. GTDB lineage: Bacteria > Chloroflexota > Anaerolineae > J102 > J102 > SSF26. The sequence goes on from JAYRVO010000068.1 coordinate 19,635, forward strand.
TTGCCCTCTTCCACAGTGATGACGCCGTCTTTGCCAACCTTGTCCATCACGTCGGCGATGAGTTTGCCGATTTCCTGGTCCTGCGCCGAGATAGCGGCCACAGCGGCGATGCGGTCATAGGTGCTGATGGGGATGGCCATGCTGGTGATGGCCTTGGAGACAGCCTGCGTGCCCTTCTCGATGCCGCGCTTCAGCAGCATGGGATTGGCGCCCGCAGCGACGTTGCGCAGACCTTCGTTGACGATGGCCTGAGCCAGAACGGTGGCGGTGGTGGTGCCGTCGCCAGCAACGTCATTGGTCTTGGTCGCTGCTTCCTTCAGCAGCTGTGCGCCCATATTCTGGAACGGTTCTTCCAGCTCGATCTCCTTCGCCACCGAGACGCCGTCGTGTGTGACAGTGGGGGCGCCCCACTTCTTGTCCAGGGCGACGTTGCGGCCTTTGGGGCCGAGGGTGATCTTGACGGAATTAGCCAGCGAGTCGACGCCCCTCTTGAGTTCTTTGCGGGCGTCCTCGCCGAAAATAATCTGTTTAGCCATAGGATGGTATCCTTAATGAAATGATGGAAAGCTGGATGGGAGTGAAGAGATTCCGCGCAGTTGGCGTCAGGACTCGACGATGGCCAGAATGTCGCTCTCGCGCAGGATCAGGTACTTGGCGTCATCGAGTTTGACTTCGGTGCCCGCATACTTGGCGTACAGGACAACGTCATCGACCTGCACGTCCAGCGCCACGCGTTCGCCTTCGTCATTGCGATTGCCATCGCCCACGGCCACCACGCGGCCTTCTTGGGGCTTTTCTTTGGCCGATTCGGGGAGCACGATGCCCGAGGCGGTGCGTGACTCTTTCTCGATGGGGGCGACAACAAGGCGGTCGCCGAGAGGTCGGAGCTTCATAGGTTTGGTTTCCTCCTGGAAGGTATGATAAGATGGATTTAGCTTGTGGAATGCGACACAGAGTGTCGCTTGACAGATAAAGCGTTAGCACTCAAGCGTCGAGAGTGCTAACGCAAGGCGAATCTTACTCGCTCCCCACCACTCTGTCAAATTTCCGTTCCCTGATTTTGCGGAACGTGGGCGCGCCCCGCTCGTGGGTTGGGGCTGTCAAATAGATTGACAGTGTTAGCGCAAGAGGTTCATTGCCCCGCGCACGTTCGCAATCCCACCAACGCCGGCTGCGAATTGGGATTCATCGCCAGCGCCTGCTCGAACCAAGGCTTGGCCTGGGCGCAGTCGCGCGGCTCGCCATAAACATAGGCCAGGCCCAGGGTGAAGAAATAGCCCTCGTTCTTGGCCCCCAGCCCGATACCCTTGGTAAGTGGCTCGACCGCATCCTCATAACGCTGGCGACGATAAAGAGACATGCCCAGATGCGCCCACGCTTCAGCCATATTGGGGTCCAGCTCGACCGCGCGTTGCAGCTCGATGATGGCTCGTTCTGGATCGTCCCGATAGTAATACGCCCAGCCCAGGGCATCATAGGCGGCGGCATATTGGGGATTCGTCTTGATCGCCTTGCGATAAGCTTCGACGGCGGCGTCGTAGTCGGTCAAGGCCGCGAAGTTCTGACCTTGTTCGTAATACAAGCGCGCCAGTTGCGGCGCCACCTTGATCGCTTCATCGTATGCGGCCACGGACTTCTCATATTCGCCTTGCACATTATAGGCATAGCCCAACGCCCGGTGTCCTTCCGGGCTTGTGGGGTTGAGCCGCACCGCCTCTTGCGCCTCTTCCACCGCGCGCGGCCAGTTGCCCACGTCCGCGTAGATTTCCGACAGATAGGCGCGGGCTTCGGCCAATTGCGGATCGAGATCGACGGCGTTGATGGCCAGCTCGGAAGCCGCGTTATAGTCCTTGTGCCAGTCCAAGGCCCAGCCCAAGACGGCCATATTGAAAGGCTTGTCCTCGCTCAGCTTGACAGCCTGACGAGCGCTTTCCAGACCGCCGGCCGTCTCGCCATTCCAGATTTGCAAGCGGGCCATCTGCGCCCAGGCATCGTCATCCTCCGGCTGTACGGCCAGGTAATCCTTGTAGGCTGCGATAGCATCGGCCAACCTGCCTTCCTGATAAGCCACCTCTGCCAGGAGTAGGAAATTGGCCGGGGAAGGCGTCGGCGTTGGCGTCGGCTGAAAAGGATTGGGGATCAGCCCTGGCTGGCGGAGTACGAGAAGGGCAACAAAGAGCACCACCGCCAGGAAGATCAAGATGCGGTTACGGCGGCGGGCGCGGCGCTGCTTGCGGCTATCGGTAACGTACATGCCGACTCAAGCGTCCCAGCAATCATCCAAGATCGTCATAAACGCAAGCATATCGGTTTTTCCGTCAGACGACAAGGCCCGAAAGCCCGTTGGCGTTAGCGCCGCGCGCTCAGCCCACGCCGCGCCGTCTGGATCGCCTGCAGCAAGGCATCGTGCAGGCGCCCATTGCTGGCGACGATCTGGCGACCTTCAGGAAAGCGACATGGCTCCCCCGCATAATCCGAGAACATGCCGCCCGCTTCGGTGACGAGCAGCATACCCGCCCCCCAATCCCAGGCCGACAGACCCGCCTCCCAATAGCCATCCAATCGACCATCAGCCACCCAGGCCATATCCAGCGCCGCCGATCCTGCCCGGCGCACCCCCCGCGTGCGCGGCATCAGATAATCGAACTCGGCGAGATTATTGTCGGGATTCGTGGCGCGGTAATAGGGAAAACCCGTCGCCAGCAAACTGTGACCCAACTCGCTGGCATCCGAGACTTGCAGCCGTCGCTCCCCATCCAGCCAGGCGCCCTGCCCCGCCGCTGCCCAATAAGTGCGTTCACGCACGACATCTTGCACCACGCCGATTTGCGGCTGCCCGCTCACCCACAAGGCGATGGAAACGGCAAAAATCGGGAAGCGGTGTGCGAAATTCGTGGTGCCGTCCAGCGGATCCACCAACCACACAGCCTCGCCCCGACTTTCCTGATCCCCGCCCCCCTCCTCCGAAATAATGACATGATCTGGGAAGCGCGTGCGAAGCCCCTCCAGGATGAGCGCCTGGCTGGCGAGATCGGCCTCGGTCAGCAAATCCACGCCTGTGCTCTTATGCTCGACGCGGCGGGGGCCGTCCTGGTGGATGGCCAAAAGGAGCGCGCCCGCCCTTCGGGCCAGATCGAGAGCCGTGACCAAGGCATCGCGGTGGGGAAAGGACGCGTCGATAGGGAGATCGGAGAGAGCGGAATTGGACATAACAGACAATGCACAGCGCGGCGGCATGAGCCGCCGCGCTGCGCTCCTTTTATGAGATCAGTTCGTTACCAACTCGGCCACGGGCTTGACCGCCGCGACCTGCGATGGCGGCAAGGTGTCATTGTTCTTGCCAGCAATGTACTCTTCCACCATGCGGTGGGCCACATCATCGGTGTACTGCACCGGCGGCGACTTCTTGAAATAGGCGCTGGGGGCCACGAGCGCGCCGCTGAGACCGCGATCCAGGCCGAGTTTGGCGCAGCGGACCGCGTCGATGATCACCCCGGCGCTGTTGGGGCTGTCCCACACTTCCAGTTTGACTTCCATGTTCAGGGGCACATCGCCGAAGGTGGTTCCTTCCATGCGGATGTAGCACCATTTGCGGTCGTCCAGCCACTCGATGTAGTCACTGGGGCCGACATGGATGTTGCGACTGTCCAATTTATGCGTCGAAAGCTGGCTGGTGACGGCGTTGGTCTTCGATTCTTTCTTGCTCTGCAGCCGCGAGCGTTCGAGCATGTTCAGGAAGTCGGTGTTGCCGCCGAAGTTGAGCTGATAGGTGCGGTCGATGCGCACGCCCCGATCCTCGAACAACCGCGTGAGCACGCGATGGGTGATGGTGGCGCCCACCTGGCTCTTGATGTCGTCGCCGATCACAGGCAGCCCGGCCCGCTTGAAGCGGCCCTGCCAATACGGTTCGCGGGCGATGAAGACCGGGATGGCGTTGACGAAGGCGCAGCCGGCCTCGATCACCTGCTCGACATACCATTTGGTGGCCATTTCGCTGCCTACCGGCAGGTAATTGACGACCACATCGGTTTTGGTGTCGCGGAGGATTTCGACGATGGGGGCGGTGGGGCCGGGCGCTTTCTCGATCACCTGGCTGAGGTAGTGGCCCAAGCCGTCGTGCGTCATCCCGCGCTGCACCGGTACGCCCATGTGCGAAGGCTCAGCAAAGCGATAGGTGTTGTTCTGGCCGCGGAAGATGGCTTCAGAGAGGTCGTAGCCGACCTTATCGACGTCGATGTCGAAAGCGGCGCTGAACTCCACGTCGCTGATGTGGTATCCGCCCAGGTTGACGTGCATCAGGCCGGGCACGAAGTCCTTGGGATCGGCTTCCCGGTAATAGTTGACGCCCTGGACGAGGGCAGAGGCGCAGTTGCCGACGCCGACGATGGCGACGCGCACTTTCTTTTTGGACATGGTTGGCTCCTTGATGGGAATGAGTGAGTGAGAGGTGAGGCGTGAGGCGTGAAACGTGAGGCGTGGAACGTGAGGCGTGGATTATGTAGTTACGCAGCATCAACCGGCTGGAAAGGCGCTGCCGCGAATGATCAGGTCGCCGCGCAGACGGATGTCCGAGGCAGGTTCGCCGCGACGAACGGCCAGGACGGTGGTCACGGCCAGCCGGCCGAGTTCTTCCTTGCGCTGGTCGACGGTGGTGAGCGGCGGCAGGCTCAGTTCGGCGTAGGGGACATTGTCGAAGCCGACGACAGAAAGCTGGTCAGGCAGGCGCAGGCCCTGGCGGTGGGCTTCAGCCAGCAGGCCGAGGGCGCTGAGGTCGTTGTAGCAGAAGATCGCTGTCGGTCGCTGCACTGGAGGTTGCCCGGTCAACTCGACCAGGGCGCGACGCCCAGCAGCAATCGAGCCATCGCCCGCCAACATGCGCTGCGGGTCGAAGCCCAATCCAGCCTCTTGCAGCGCCCGGCGATACCCGGCCGCCCGCGCCTGCTGCGACCGGCCCTGCGCCGGCCCGCCCAAATAGGCGATGCCGCGATGGCCCAGATCGAGCAGATGCCGCGTGGCCAGCCAGCCGCCGTGTTCGTTGTCGGTGGCGATGGAAAAGACCTGCTCGCCCGGCTGGTCGCTGTTCACGAAGACCACGGGGATGTCCAGACCAGGCAGCACCTCTTGATAAGCCTTACCCGCGCGGGAGCTGAGGACGATGAGTCCATCCGGCTGCTGGCCGAGCACCATGCGCACGCCCTCGATCTCGCGTCCGGCGTCGCCCGACGTGCTGGCCACCACCAGATGATAGCCAGCGGCCAGGCTTTCGCGCTCGATCCCGGCCATGACTGCGGCCAAAAACGGATCAGCCAGGCTGGGGGCGACGACGGCGATGCTTTGGCTGGCGCCTGTGACCAGGCTGCGGGCGGCCTGGCTGGGGGTGTAGCCAAGCTCCTGAGCAATCGTTTGCACACGGCGTCGAGTGTCATCACTGATCCGATCCGAGCCGGCCAGGGCGCGACTTACAGTCGAGGGTGCCACTTGGGCCAGGCGGGCGATGTCTTTGATCGAGGCGCGGGAGTGCATAGATGAGCAGAATCGAAGAATCATGCAAACGTTTGCACGACGAATCATATGCCTTCGACATGGCAATGTCAAGTCCATCTGTAGCCGTGCTCGCCGAAATCCCATACCACACCGAATCGGAAGTTTCGGCGGCGGGGATTTGGCTTTATACTGGACTATGGTTGTCGCCGTCGATGCTGCCACATACCGAGAGGAGGGTTGTCAGTGCCGAATTACATCATCGCCTACGATGTGGGCACCAGCGGCTGTAAGACCGTCCTGGTGGCAAGCGATGGGCGGATCGTCGCCACCGCCGCCGCGCCCTATGCCACGACCTACCCGCGTCCGCACTGGGCTGAACAGAACGTGGATGATTGGTGGCGCGCCGTGGCCCTGAGCACACAGGAGGTATTGGCAATGACCGGGGCCAGCCCGAAAGATGTGCTCGCTCTCGCTTTCTCCACCCAAATGCTCAACACCATCCCCATCGGTGGCGATGGCCGGCCGCTGCGCCCCTGCATCCATTGGCTGGACAGCCGCGCGGGGGCAGAAGCGCGCGCGGTCATGCGCAAGCTGGGCGGGCCGGCGATCTTCGCCCGCATCGTCGGCGCCGAGCTGACCGGCAAAGACCTGCTGCCCAAATATCTCTGGTTGAAACACCACGAACCCGAAGTCTACCGTCGCGCCGTGGCCCTTCTCGACGCCAGCGGTTATCTGCTGTACCGCACCACCGGCCGCCTGGTGGCTGAGTGGAGCGTCGCCAGCGTCACCGGGCTGTTCAATCTCAAGAGCAAGACCTGGGACCGCACCCTGATCCGGCTGATGGGGCTGGACAAGGACAAATTCCCGCCGCTGCTGCGCTCGTTCGACCAGGCCGGCGGGCTGACGCCGCAGGCAGCCGCCGAGCTGGGGCTGCTGGCCGGGACGCCGGTCTTTGGCGGGGCTGGCGATGCACAGACGGCGGCGGTAGGCTCTGGCGCGGTGGGCGACGGCGAGGCAAGTCTCTGCCTGGGGACGTCGGGTTTCGTCGGCGTCGTCACCGGCAAGCGCGTGACGGGCAAACGCGGCATCGCCACCATCCAGGCTGCCGACCCGGACAAGCTGCTGCTCATCGCCGAATCCGAGACAGTGGGCGAGTGTTTGCGCTGGGCGGCCAGGGAAATCTACGGCGCCGAACCTGATGGCAAGACACTGGCGCGGATGGATGAGGATGTGGCCGGAGCGACGCCGGGCGCGGGAGGTCTGATCTTCACCTCCTGGTTGTACGGCGAGCGCTGCCCTGTGGCCGACCCGCGTCTGCGCGCCGCCTTCCTCAACCTGAGCGCCAACCATACGCGGGCGCAGATGGCGCGCGCCATTTACGAAGGCGTGGCCTACAATCTGCGCTGGATTCTGGATTCCATCGCCGATCTCTACGGATTCTCGTGCGAGCCGTTGCGGGTGTTGGGCGGTGGGGCGCAGGGTCTGCCCTGGCTGCGCATCATCGCCGACATCACCGGTCGCACGCTGGAGAGTGTGGCTCACCCGCGCGAGACCTCGGCCCTGGGCGCGGCGCTGATCGCTGCCATCGGATTGGGCCAGCGGCCATCGTTCGAAGCCCTCAAGCCTCTGGTGACGGTGACGCACACGATCACGCCCGACCCCGCGCCGCGAGCAATCTACGACCGCCAATACAGCGCCTATCGTCGCGTCTACCCGGCGCTGAAGGATCTGTACCACGAACTCAACGACTGAGCACACCCGACTGACCACACCTGTCAGGTCTCGCAGACCTGACAGGTGTATGCCCCATTTTTGGAGGAACCCATGGACATCGCTTTCGACGCCGATCTGGTCGTTCAGATCAGCCAAATGCTCAAACCCTATGGCGACGATTTCGCCCGCTTCGAGCGCCTGCCCAGCCAGGGCATCGACCGGGAACTGATCTTGGAGGAGATGGAGCGGCTGAGCGCGCTGGAGAAAGCGCGCTGGCAGGATGGCTTTGTCTCCGGCGGGGTCTACAACGGCGACCCGGCCCATATCGACTTCCTCAACCGCGTCTACGCCCTCAACTCGCAGAGCAACCCCCTCCACCCGGATGTATGGCCCAGCGCCAGCAAGTTCGAGGCCGAGATCGTGAGCATGACCGCGGGCATGTTGGGCGCCGACAAAACCCCCGACCCCATCGTCGGCACAGTCTCGTCCGGCGGCACCGAGAGCATCCTACTGGCGATGAAGACCTATCGGGATTGGGCGCGGGCGAGCAAGGGCATCACCGCGCCGGAGATCGTGGCGCCGGCCAGCGCTCACGCCGCCTTCGACAAAGCAGGCGACTACTTTGGCATCAAGATGATCCGCACCCCGGTCGGGCCAGATTTCCGCGCGGATGTCGCTGCGGTCCGCGCCGCCATCACGCCCAACACCATCGCCCTGGCGGGGTCGGCGCCGCCGTTTCCGCATGGCATCGTCGATCCCATCGCCGAGCTTTCGGAACTGGCGCGTGAGCGCGGGATTGGCTTCCACACCGACGCCTGTCTGGGCGGCTTCATCCTGCCCTGGGCCGAGAAGCTGGGCTACGAGGTGCCGCCGTTCGATTTTCGTCTGCCCGGCGTGACTTCGATCTCGGCGGATACGCACAAATACGGTTACACGGCCAAAGGCACCTCGGTCATCCTCTACCGGGGATCAGAGCTACGCCATTATCAGTACTTCGCCGTGGCTGACTGGCCCGGCGGCATCTACTTTTCGCCCACCTTCGCTGGCAGCCGGCCGGGCGGGCTGAGCGCGGCGGCCTGGGCGGCGATGGCGGCGATGGGTGAGGATGGCTATCTGAATGCCGCCAGCCGCATCCTGGAGACCACAGCCTGGCTCACCCAGGCGATGCGCCAACTCCCCGACATCGAGGTCATCGGCGATCCCATCTTCCTGATCGCCTTTCGTTCGCCAAAGCTCAACATCTACCGCATCGTCGAGTGCATGGCGCAGCGCCGCTGGAGCCTGAACGGCCTCCATCTGCCCCCCAGCGCCCATCTCTGCGTCACCCTGCGCCACACGCAGGCGGGCGTCAAAGAGCGCTTCCTGGCCGACCTTCAGGCTGCCATCGCCTACGTCAAGCAGCACCCGGACGCGCCCGACGGTCTCGGTCCGCTCTACGGCATGGCCGCGTCGGTCGAATACCGCGGTGCGGTCGAGGAATTGCTGGCGGGGGTGATGGATTTGTTGTACGAGGTGTAGCGAAACACCTTTAACTCTCGGAGGTTTCCATGTCCAATCGCATCTTTCTCGCCACCACCGGACAAGGTCTCGCCCGTGCGGCATGGGCCGATGAGGGATGGATTGTGACCCATCCCCTCGCCGATCAAAATGTTCTCTGTCTCGCTTCCGATCCCTCGAATTCGGATGTCGTCTATGCCGGCACGCGGGGCCAGGGCGTTCTACGTTCACAGGATGGCGGGCGGACGTGGGCGGCGGTCGGGCTGGCGGGGCGGGTGGTAAAAGCCATCGCCGTGAGCAAAGCCGAGCCGGGGACGGTGTATGCCGGGCTGAAGCCGCCGGCGCTGTTCGTCTCGCGCGATGCCGGCGCCACGTGGAACGAGATCGAATCATTTCAAAAAGCCCACTCGTGGTGGTGGCGATCACCTGCCGAGCGCGACCTGGGGGCGTATATCCAGGGGATCGCCCTTTCACCCACCCAGGCAGGCGTGATCTTGATCGGCATCGAAGCCGGGGCGGTGCTGCGCTCGACCGATGGCTGCCAAACCTGGCAGGGTCATCGCCCTGGCGCCATCCGCGACTGCCATTCGATCACCTTCCATGCTACGAACGGCGATTGGGCTTACGAGGCAGGCGGGACGGGCGGGGGAGCGGCTTTCAGCCAGGATGGCGGTCACACCTGGCAGCAGCCCAAAGCCGGGCTTGACCGTCACTACGGTTGGGCCGTCGCTGCCGATCCGACCCAGCCCGACATCTGGTATGCGTCCCTTTCACCCACGTACGCCAGTTGGAGACAGCCCATCCCCGCCGCGCATGTGGATGGCGAGGCGCGAGCGTACATCTTCCGCTCGGTCGGGGGTGCGGCCTGGCAGAAGTTGGGCGGCGGTCTGCCGCAGCCGCTCGATTACATGGCCTATGCCCTGATCACCGACCCGGCCGCGCCCGGCCATCTCTACGCCGGACTGAGCAATGGTGATGTGTGGCATTCGATTGATCACGGCGACGCCTGGAAGCAGCTGCCATTCAATCTGGGGGGCATCCAGCGGATGCTGATCATTCTGTGACGCCAACCCTTCGCCTGCAGGGCACAATATCCCGCTGCTCGGCAATACGCCAGGGGTTGGCAAAGGCATCGTCTTGTTGGTCGCCGTTGTCCTTGTCTCGGCGGTAGTGTTGGTGGAGGCAGAGGCGTGGTTGGCTGGGGGCAAGCCTTAGGGTCCGTCATGAAATGAGTATCACAGATTTTCGTTCCAACACCTGCAAAAACCAAGCATCGCTGATACACTTATTCTGTGACAGACCCTTAGATCTGTGCGATGGCGGATTTGCCGATCCACTATAGGGTTGGCATGGACGGATTTGCTGATGTTCTCTACAGCCGTTCGAGAATTCTGCCATAGTCTTCTGGACTGATCTCGATTTCGCGAAGAATCTCTCGGATCAGGGGTCGCGCCAAGTCTCGGCCTGGATGGTGCGGGACGGTCGTGGTCCTGCCATCAGGATGCCGGTAGAAAGCATGGCTTCCCTTCTGTCGGGTAACAATAAACCCAAGCTCAAGCAAAAGCCGCTCCATTGTCCTGCTATCGACAATGGGCAGGCGACTCATGCAAACACCTCGATCTGCTGAAGGCCAACGAACCTGGGCAAACTGGCCGTCTTATGCTCATACTCTTCCCAACACAACTCCGCCACTTCCCGTAGATTCTTGTGCAACTCATCGAGGGTGGCACCTTGTGTGTGCGCTCCTGGAAGACCAGGAATGACGCCCACATAGAGATTCGTGTCTGGGTCAAACTCGATAAAGGCGGTGAAGGTTTTCATTCAGGATGGCTTCCTCCTCGGTACAGATGACCATGCCTGTCAGTTTAGGGGATGGCTACAAGGTTGTCAATCTGGGGTCCATTTCAGGCTGGGGGCAAGTTTTGTGCTGGCAACGTCCGCCGGGCCGTGGGTGAATTGACGCCCTAAAAACGTTCGTGATAGAATGCACAGCTACGTGCCAAATGACACAAACGCGCACCGCTCTTGTTCGCTGCTTGCACCATGACCTCCGACTATCTGCCGCTCCTCGTCTTGTTCGTCATCGCTGGCGCCTTTGCCGCCATCGCCATCATCCTGCCCTCGCTGCTCGGCCCGCGCAATCCCAACAAGATGAAGCAGGAGCCGATCGAATCGGGCATGATCCCGTTTGCGGGCGCGTGGCGGCGTTTTCCGGTGCAATACTACATGGTGGCGATGCTTTTCATCATCTTCGATGTCGAGGTGATCTTCTTCTATCCCTGGGCGGTGATCCTGAACAAACTCAAGCTCTTCGGTCTGATCGAAATGGCCATTTTTCTGGGCATTCTCTTGATTGGTTACTTCTATGTCTGGAAAAAAGGGGCTTTCGAGTGGGATTGATGATTTTCACGCCTCACGCAAGATGAACGACTAAAGTCGTTACTACGAGAAAACTTCACGTTTCACGCAAGATGAACGATTAAAGTCGTTACTACGAGAAAACTTCACGTTTCACGTTTTCGAACCACATGGGCCTCGAACAACATCTTTCCAACGCTGGCGTCGTCACCACGTCGCTCGAATATATGGTCAACTGGAGTCGCAAGAACTCGGTTTGGCCTCTGCTCTTTGGCCTGGCTTGCTGCGCCATCGAGATGATCACCACCGGCACCGCCCGGCACGATATCGCCCGTTTTGGCTCGGAGTTGTTCCGCGCCTCGCCCCGCCAGGCCGACCTGATGATCGTGGCCGGGCGGGTGAGCAACAAGATGGCGCCCGTGATCAAGCGCCTTTATGACCAGATGGCCGAGCCGAAGTGGGTGATCGCCATGGGCATCTGCGCCAGCGCCGGCGGGCCGTTCAACAACTACGCCATTGTCCAGGGTGTGGACAAGATCATCCCGGTCGATGTCTATGTGCCTGGCTGCCCGCCTCGACCCGAGGCCCTGCTCTTCGCCCTCACCCAATTGCAAGCCAAGATCGACAAAGAGAAGCTGACCGATCACTATGTCACGCCACAGATAGTGACTCTGCCCGGCGTTGCTGATTTGCCGCCGCTGCCCTAAATCAGCCATGCATACTTGCCCCGATGTATCAGCGACTTTTGCCTAAAAGCTTAACTAAGCACCCCAGATGAAGTCTCTAGCCCGTCTGCTAAACCTCGTGATGATTGCAACTCTGTTGATCGTGACAGGGGGCTTTTTATTGCTGTTACGCAGCTTATCACCCGAAGAAGCAATCATCTCTATCGGCTCTATGTCGACGTCAGGTGTATTCCAATCGCCGCAAAGAACGCCTAACGCCATCGCAACCTCATCACCTGTTGCGATCCGTCCGACTGCGACAACTATGGCGACTATAGCGCCACCGCCTGGCTGGCCGACGGGTGAGCCATGGCCGCCGCAAGTGACGCCGCAGACGCCAACGCCTGAGATACCTCCACAACCTTTTTCCACACCTTCCTTCGATCCGACGCCGTCCGCACTACCTCCGGACCACCTGCAGAGTATTTGGCACCTTTATTGGCCCGCTCAGAATGTCGCACCGCAGTTGGCGCGATTGTATATTGACAAGGATGGACAGCGTTGGGGACAAGAAGCACAGATGATCGATATTGGGCTGCAGTCGGATTTCCCAGGCCCGAGCGCAACTGATCTTCATCCATCTCCAAATCATCGCCTGCTTGTTGCAGATCTAGCAATTGGCGAGTCGCTCAGTTCGGTTCTCGTCGATCTTGAGGCAGAGACAGCCCGATCTATCGTAACCGATCGACCTGATGCTCGTTTTCTGAGTTGGGCGCCGGATAGCCAGCATGTATTAGTCCAATTTGGGCAGTTTTTCACCTCAGATCCTTGGTTAGTCGATGTCGAATCAGATCGCTATCAGACGGTCAAGTTTCCTCAATCTGACTTCGGCGATAGTCTGCTGAGGGCTGCGGCCTATTCTCCTGATGGCAGCTTTCTTGCTGATGCCGTTGTTTATCCGGCCGTCTATGGCGTTCGCGACATCGAGATGACTGAGATCGGCGTGCGAAAGGGTGAAGATGGCGAGCGTCGTATCATTGCGCAGATTCCAGGCGGCACCTATGTAGTCGAACACAGCCTACAGTGGTCACCTGATGGTGAACAGATCATATGGATTGTCTGTGTTGTAGACGACACAACACCATCTCCGTCTAATCTGACAAATTTGCAAGCACAACTCTGGATAGCAGACTTGACTAGTGGTGAGAGCAAAATGCTCGGACTGCTCGGTGAGGCTGTAGAATATTCTCATCCGGCAGTTTGGTCGCCAGATGGTCGCCACGTGGCAGCGTTGAAGGTGGAGAAGGTCGAGAGTGACAAGAAGGAAACCAACAATATCTATCTATTCGATCTTGAAACAAAGACCACTCAGCGACTTACTCAGTCTGATGAACAAAGGTTCTCGCACATCGAGTGGTCGCCTGATGGTCAGCAGTTGGTTGCTACTGTGGCTATAGGAGACTATGGCGAAGTCTGGATTATGAACTTGGCAGATATGAAGCTCCATCCTATCGCTGGACCCACCCTTCCAAACGCGCCGACGGCGTGGTTGCCATGATTGATGAGTATGTCGTGATGGGTCAGAATGCCCTAGCGCGCACTCTAATAGCGGCATTTCTGATTGTATTGCTGCTCATTAGTATCTGCCAAGTCGATATCGTTTGGGCAGATGGCGGCTGGTTGCGACCACCCTATGATGGCAACTATCGCTTGACTGCGTTCTTTGACCACCACTTCCCGAATTATGGAAACGACGGCCAAATAACCATATATACTGGCGAATCGGTAGCTGACTGTTCTCCCCACTGCTACACGGGTCATCCTGGTTATGATTGGTCGATGACTACAGGGACACCCATACTCGCATCTGCAAGAGGCGTAGTGCGCGTCAGGATCGACTCGACCACAGGCTATGGGCGCAGGCTCATAATCGACCATGAGAACGGCTACTATACGCTCTATGCCCATCTCAACAGTTTCAACGTTACTATCAACCAGCGAGTAGCGAGTGGTGACTTGATTGCCTGGAGCGGAAGTTCTGGAACTAGTCAGCCACATTTTCATTTTGGCACTTACCACGGATTGGCGATCACCGATTTCGAGCAATTTGCCACAGATCCATTTGGGTGGCGCGGCGCCTATGCAGACCCTTTATCGACTCAACCCGCACCGGGATACAGACACACGGCCACTTGTCTCTGGCGTAGTTTTGCTCTGGATCCTATTTCATGTGCCGATACGCTCATCGAAGATGCAGGTGAGGGTTCAACGATCCTCGGTTCCTGGCAAGTCAGCAACAGAGGCAACGGATATCACGCCTATTATCGAACCAACACAGCTGATGGCGGTACACAAGCTATTTGGACTAATAATCGTATCCGACCAGGTACCTATCGGCTTTACGCCTTTGTACCAGAACAACCGATAAATGTGTCAACTCCTAAGACGCGGCAGGCACAATACTCGATTCTCACGATTACGGGTTGGCGAAGTTATGCGATAGATCAGGAAAACACTCCCCAAAATACATGGACCTATTTTGATACATTGAATTTGAACCCACAAAATGTACAGATCACATTATCTGCCTTCACGGGTGAAGCAACCGGTACGCGACTTGTTCTTGTAGATACCATTAAACTGCGATCATATCTGCACCACTTGCCAATTATACTCAGATAGTTAGCTTATGATGAATATTGGCGCTGCTCTAAGTACAGCCTTCCCCACCGCCGTCCTCGCCAGCACGGTCTATCGCGACACGCCCATCCTCACCATCGATTCCGGCAGCCTGCTGGAAATGGGCCGCTTCCTGCGCGACGCGCCCGACTTGCGCTACGACCTGCTCAGCGATCTCACCGTGGTCGATACCCTGAAGCTGGGCGGAGAACAGTTCGGCGCTCGCTTCCACGGCATCTACCAGCTACGCTCGATTGCCAACGACGGCGCTTTGCTGCAACTCAAAGTCCCGCTGCCCGGCGGCGACAACCCCATCGCTCCCAGCGTCACCAGCCTCTGGCCCACGGCGGATTGGCACGAGCGCGAGGCCTATGACCTCTTTGGGGTGAAGTACGAAGGCCATCCCGACCTGCGCCGCATCCTCCTGCCCGACGACTGGCCCAACCATCCCCTGCGCAAAGACCAGCCTCTGGGCGGCGAGCGCGTCCCCTTCAGCATGACCTGGGAGGACGAGGAATTCGCCCATCTGGGCAAGCAGATCATGCAGACCAACCAGCAGCCGGAGCCAGTGCCGGGGCGGATGGACAGCAAACACATGGTGGTGAACATGGGGCCGCAACACCCCGCCACCCACGGCGTGCTCCGCCTCATCGTCGAACTCGATGGCGAGCGCATCATCGCCGTCCAGCCCGACATCGGCTATCTGCACAGCGGCTTCGAGAAGCAGGGCGAAAACATCCGCTACAAGGATTTCGTCTACTACACCGACCGCATGGACTATGTCTCGGCCATGCAAAACAACCTGGCCTACTGCCTGGCGGTGGAGAAGCTGATGGGGATCGAAGCGCCACCGCGCGGCCAGGCCATCCGCGTCATCGTCTGCGAGTTGCAGCGCATCGCCAGCCATCTGGTCTGGCTGGCCACGCATGTGCTGGACGTGGGCGGGACGGGCATGTCCTTGCTGATGTACGCCTTCCGCGAGCGCGAGGAAATCCTCGACCTCTTCGAGATGGTGTGCGGCGCCCGGCTGACCACCTCCTACCTGCGCGTGGGCGGCGTGAATTGGGATTTCCCCCCCGCCTTCGAGCCGAAGCTGCGCGATCTACTGGGCCGGCTGCCGGGCCGCTTCGACGAATACGAACGCATGCTGACCGACAACCCCGTCTTCCGCCGCCGGTTGGAGGGGATCGGCGTGCTCAGCGCCGAAACCTGCATCGCCATGGGCGTCACCGGGCCAATGCTGCGCGGCAGCGGCGTGAAATACGATCTGCGCAAGGCTCAGCCCTATTGCAACTACGAGCAATACGATTTTGAGATCCCCTGTTATCCGCAGGGCGACAGCTACGCCCGCTATTTCGTGCGCCTGGAAGAGATGCGCCAGTCGGTGCGCATCATCCGGCAGGCGTTGGATGCCCTGCCCGATGGCGACTTTCTGATCGACGACCCCAAGATTGCCCCGCCCAAGCGCGAACTGCTCGACCAGAGCATGGAAGCCGTCATCCACCACTTCAAGCTCTTCACCGAGGGCTTCCGGCCGCCCGCGGGCGAGGCCTATCACGGCATCGAAGCCTCGAAAGGCGAGATGGGCATCTACCTGGTCTCGGACGGCTCGGCCAATCCCTACCGCTGTCGTGTGCGCACCCCCAGCTTCGTCAACCTGCAAGCTATCGAAATGATGTCGCAAGGGCATCTTTTCTCTGATTTGGTCACAATCATTGGCTCTATCGATATCGTCTTGGGCGATGTTGATAGGTAAGAGATTAGAGATTGGAGATTGGCCAATCTCCAATCTCTAATCTCTAATCCCCAATCTCCAAACAACCATGCGTAATACGCCGCTCTCCACCGCCGCCCGCACCGAAATCCAAAATTTGATGGCCCGGTACCCCCGCGCCCGCTCGGCTATCGTCCCTGCTCTCTATGTCGCTCAACAGGAGATCGGCTGGCTGCCCAACGAGGCGTTGGACGAGGTGGCGGGGCTATTCGGCATCGAACCGATGGAGGTCTACGCCATCGCCGGCTTCTACAACATGCTGTACAAGGAGCCGCACGGCAAATTCCATCTGGAAGTCTGCACGAACGTGCCTTGCATGTTGCGCGGGGCCGAGGAGCTGGCCGAGCACCTGAAAGAACGGCTGGGCGTTGAATTCGGCGAAACCACGGCTGATGGCAATTTCCGGCTGGACCATATGGAATGCCTGGGCGCCTGCGCCACCGCACCGATGCTGTTCGTGCGCCGGGAACAATCGAATTGGGGCCGCTACTACGAGAATCTGACGCCGGAAACCGCTGACGCCATGCTCGAAGAGCTTCGTAGTAACGACTTTAGTCGTTCTTCCTCCCGCGAAGGGGAAACGACTGAAGTCGTTACTACGATCAAGTTGCCGATGGAACGTCACCCCGCCGGCCCCTACCATCACGACCATCACCCCGAAACCAACTTCCTGTTGGCCCGCATCGACAAGCCCAACAGCCACAGCCTCGAATCGTACCTGGCCGACGGCGGCTACAAGGCCGCGGCCAAGGCGCTGGGGATGGAGCCGGCGGCCGTGGTCGAAGAAGTGAAGAAGGCCGGGGTGCGCGGACGCGGGGGCGCAGGCTTTCCCGCGGGCGTGAAGTGGGGCTTCCTCCCCAAAGACGTTTTCCCCCGCTACCTGGTGGTCAACGCCGACGAATCCGAGCCGGGCACGTTCAAAGACCGACTGATCATCGAATACGACCCGCACCAACTGCTCGAAGGCATCATTTGCACGGCCTGGGCCATCCAGGCGCATCACGCCTTCATTTATATTCGCGGCGAGTACATGTTCGGCAAACAGCGGCTGGAGCAGGCCATCGCCGAAGCGAAGGAGCGCGGATTCCTGGGCGAGGGCATCTTCGGCACGGATTTCGACCTGGAGGTCATCGTCCATCCCGGCGCCGGGGCCTATATCTGCGGCGAAGAGACCGCCCTGCTCACCTCGCTCGAAGGCAATCGCGGCCACCCCCGCCTGAAGCCGCCCTTCCCCGCGGTGGCCGGGCTGTATGCCAAGCCCACCATCGTCAACAATGTCGAGACCATCTCCCATGTGCGGCATGTGGTCGAGCACGGCGCCGACTGGTACCGGCAGTGGGGCACCGAGAAAAGCCCAGGCTTCCAGCTCGTGTGCCTGAGCGGGCAGGTCAAGAAGCCCGGCGTCTACGAAATCCCCTACGGCACGACCCTGCGCCAACTGATCTACGAATACGCCGGCGGTGTCCCCGACGACCGCCCGATCAAGAGCATCATCCCCGGCGGCCTCTCGATGCCGCAACTCAAGGCCGACAAGCTGGATACGAGCCTCGATTTCGAGTCGATCCAGGCGGCGGGTTCGATGCTGGGGTCGGGCGGCATCATCGTCATCTGCGAGGGCCAGAGCATGGTGCCGGTGGCCCGGCGCACGCTGGGCTTCTACCGCGAGGAATCGTGCGGCAAGTGTACGCCCTGTCGCGAGGGCACCGGCTGGATGGAGAAAACGCTGATCCGCATCGAAGAGGGCGGCGGCGCCCTGGCTGACCTCGACCGCATGGAGCGAATCACCAAGTACATCGACCAGCAATCGTTCTGTCCCTTCGGTCCGGCTGCGGTCTGGGGCCTGCAGAGCATGTTGCGACACTTCCGCGAAGAATTCGAGGATTACATCCTGGACACCAACCCCGACGAGACCAAACCCGACATCCCCGTGCGACCGATCTACCGACCGTATAGCGGAGAGATTGTTGCCAATGTATTGGATGAGTAGATAGCCTTTATCTGAGAATTCTGTCGTGATTCTTTTTTACATCGATGAAAGCGGAACCGGTCTCAAAGACCCCCGCAGCCCTTACTTCATACTTGCTGCTCTGTCAGTGCCCATTTCTGCATGGCAACAACTCGATCGCGACATCGCTAACCTGAAACACCAGATCGTTGGCTATGCCAAGCCAGAAGATTGGGAGATCAAAGGACGAGAACTACGACGAGGCGAGAAATTATTTCGGACGTTGAAATGGCCTGAACGGATTTCTGCTATGATGGCCGTGGCGAATACTCTTACCAAGCTACCAGTGCATGTCATTGCAGTTCGTGTCGATACACGTGACTTACCTGAGTTCGTTGCCACTGACACCGATCTGTTTCGTTTGGCCTTCTGGCGTCTTCTTGATGAAATAGATCAGGAACTAAGGCGTGTTCAGCAGCCAGGGATGATATTGGTCGATGCAAGATCGGATCTTCATTCAAGTGTTCAGGATCGCCGTTTGATCGATGCCTATCGCGACTGGCTGAGAACGAAGAATGATGGGTCAAGGCTCATCGAAACGCCGTGGTTTGGCTTTTCTGCATTCTATGCTGGCTTACAGCTGGCTGATTTCTGCGCCTATTTAATCGACTCTGTCACCAACGAGGAACGCCCGTCTCTTCCACATCATCAGCCTGATCTTGCACGCAGACAAGATATGCACACTGTGTATGAAATCATTCGTGGGAAGATTCGGCTTGTTCGTATCCCCTAACGACAAACATTCTGCCTGGTACTGTTCCGGCAGAATGTCGTCTCGTAACTCATGTCGCCTGGCAGGCGCTCGGTATTTCAACCAAGCTATACGTCCCCGTACAGTCCGGGGCACCTCACCAGCAGCAATGATAACAGAGTTTCGTGTTTTTGGCAATAGGCATTATTGGCAGATTTGCCTATCTGACTACTATCTACCTTTATGACCGACCTACCGCAGCCGATCACCATCACCATCGACGGCAAAGAAATCCAGGCCCAAAAAGGCGAGTTGCTGACCGACGCCGCCGCCCGCGCCGGCATCGAGATCCCCGTCTTCTGCTCGCACCCCAAGCTCGACCCGCTCGGCGCCTGCCGCATGTGCCTGGTCGAAGCCGAAGGCCCGCGCGGGCGAGCGCTGATCACCGCCTGCACGACGCCGGTGGCGCCGGGTGCGGTGTATCATTACAACTCGCCCAAAGCTGTGGATGCGCGCCAGGGCACGCTCGAACTGATCCTGATCAACCACCCGCTTGACTGCCCCATCTGCGACAAAGGCGGCGAGTGCCCATTGCAAAACCAGACCCTGGAACACGGGCCGGGAAAGTCGCATTTCTGGGAAGTCAAGACCCACAAAGCCAAAAATTATCCGCTCAGCGACCTGGTGCTGCTCGATCAAGAGCGCTGCATCGTCTGCTGGCGCTGCATCCGCTATCTACAAGAGTGGGAAGATAAGCCGCAGCTCGGCCTGTTCCACCGCGGGGGCGAGACCGTCATCGACAAATTCCCCGGCGCTGAACTGGACGCCTACACCAGCGGCTCGATCATCGATCTCTGCCCGGTCGGCGCCCTCACCAACCGCCTGGCCCGCTTCGGCTATCGCCCCTGGGAATTGGAACGCACCGATTCCATCTGCACGCACTGCGCCCAGGGCTGCAACCTGAGCATCGATGTGCGCGACAACCAGGTGCGCCGGCATGTCGGCCGCGAGAACATGGCCGTCAACGACGAATGGATCTGCGACAAAGGCCGCTTCGCCACCGGCGCTGCCCATCATCCCGACCGCCTCACTCAGCCTCTGCTGCGAGTGGACGGCAAACTCCAGCCGGCAAGCTGGCAGGAAGCCGTCCAACGCATCGCCTCCGAACTCAAACGCATCGCCCACAAACACGGCCCGGCCTCGATTGGCGCCATCGGCTCGGCCAAAGTCTCGAACGAGGCCAACTACTTGCTGGGCAAATTCATGCGGGCGCTGGTGGGCACGAACAACCTCGACTTCCGCGAAGGCTCGGCCCTGCACGCTCTCCCCGGCGGCTTGCCCTCCCTGGCTGCAGCCAGAGACGCCGACCTCATCGTGCTGATGGGTTGCGACCCCGCGGAGGAAGCGCCAGTGCTGGCGACCTTCCTCAAGCGGGCGGCGAAGCGCGGGGGAGCGAAGGTGGTTGTCGTCCACCCGCGCGGCATCGAGATGAGCCGTTACCCTGGCGTCTTCCTCCAACCCGCGCCGGGCGAGGAAGTCGCGCTCTTCGACGCGCTCACGCGGGTGACGCTGGCCGCGCGCGACGAACCCATCCCCGACTGGCTGCCTGCCTCCGACCCGCCTGGCTTCGACCCCGCGGCCATCGCCGAGGCAGCCCGTTTACTGGCTCAGGCGCAACGGCCCTTCATCGTCTACGGAACCGACTTCGCCTGGGGTTACGGCAGCCGCGACATCGTCGCCACCCTGAGCAATTGGGTGGTGGCGTCGGGACACGGCCAGCGTCTGGGCTTCCTCCACAGCCAGGCCAACAGTCAGGGTGCGGGCGATGTGGGCCTCTCGCCCGACCATCTACCCGGACGCCGCCCGATCACCGATCCCAGCGCCCGCGCCGCGCTCGAAGGCATCTGGCGCACGCATCTGCCCACCCAGCCCGGCCTCAGCTACGGCGGCATGATCGCCTCGGCGCGGGGTCGGATCAAGGCTCTGTACATCATGGGCGCCGACCCAGCGGGCGAGAAACCGGCCGACGCTGCCGCCTTGAAGTCGCTCGATTTCCTGGTCGTGCAAGACCTCTTCCTGACCGAAACCGCCAAACTGGCCGATGTGGTGTTGCCGGCAGCTTCCTACGTCGAAAGCTCCGGCAGCTTCACCAACACCGAGCGCCGGGTGCAGGTCGCGCCCCAGGCCGTGCGGCCGCTGGGTAAATCGGTTGCGGATTGGAACATCCTCATGCACCTCGCCCGGCTGTATGCCGCGGGCCAGACGGCTGCCTGGGACACACCGTCGGTCGAGGCAGTGTTCGCCGAGATCACGCAGGCCGTGCCGCAGTACGCCGACATGAGTTGGGAGAATCTGGGCGACCAGGGCCAACAGGCAGCTTGGATGCCGGTCGAGGCTGGGTTGCAGCCGCACGCCAGCGTCGATCCTCTTCCGATCCGCGCCGATTACCCTTTCGCACTCGTGACCGGCAATCAATTGTGGGACGACGGCACGATCTTCGCTGCCACGCCGCAGATGGCGGAGGTGGGCGTCAAGGCCGCGCGCTTGCACCCAGACGACGCCGCTGCCCTCGGCTTAAGTGACGGCGGGCGGGCGGCAGTTCGATCTCCGGCCGGAAGCATCGAGATCGCAATCCATCTCGATCCCACCATCAAACCCGGCACGATCTTCGTTCCCTACTCCCTCGCCTCCGCGCCCGTCGGCAGCCTTTTCGATGGCTTTGGCCCACGGACACACGTATCGATCCAAAAAATATGAGTTTCTGTCGTTAATTAGAGATTAGAGATTAGAGAATCTCCAATCTCTAATCTCCACTTATCACCTCATCCGCATGATGAACATCGTCATCGCCTCGGCCATCAAGAGCCTGATCCTCATCATTCTTCTCCTCACAGGATTTGCGTATCTGACTTATTACGAACGCAAGCTACTGGCGCGCTTTCATACGCGGCTGGGGCCGAACCGGGCCGGGCCATTCGGCTTGTTGCAACCCATCGCCGATGCCGTCAAGGCCATCTTCAAAGAAGAGATCGTCCCCAGTCATGTGGACAAAGTGGTGTATTTGCTTGCCCCGGCGTTGGCCCTCATCCCCGCCCTCGTCATCTTCGCCGTCATCCCCATCGGCCCCGACATCACCCTCTTCGGCCAGACGATTTCACTCAACGTTGCCAACATCAACGTCGCCGTGCTCTACATCGCCGCCATCACCAGCGTCGCCACCTACGGCGTCATCTTGGCGGGGTGGAGCAGCAACAACAACTATTCGCTGATGGGCGCGCTGCGCACAGCCTCACAGATGATCAGCTACGAGCTGCCGCTGGGCTTGCTGCTCGTCTCCCTGATCCTGACCACCAACATCGGTCGCCCCACCGGCACGCTGAACCTCACCGAATTGCTGAGCCAAAATCGCCCCTGGTGGCTGTGGATTTGGCTGTGGCTGGCCTTCCCCATGTTCTTCATCTGCATGTTGGCCGAGAGCAACCGCAGCCCCTTCGATCTGCCGGAAACCGAGAACGAGCTGATCGCTGGCTTCCAGGTCGAATACGGCGGCATCAAATTCGCCCTCTTCTTCATGGCCGAATACATCGGCATGATCAACGGTAGCGCCATCATGGCCACGCTCTTCTTTGGCGGCTGGCACGGCCCCTTTGCCACACCCGGAACCTGGTATGGCCCCATCGTCGGCTTCGGCTGGCTATTCCTCAAGATTCTTGCCATCCTGTTCCTTTACATCTGGGTGCGCGCCAGCATGCCCCGCATTCGCTACGACCAACTCCTGCATTTCTGCTGGAAATTCCTCACCCCGATTTCTATCGCTTATCTGGCGATTACAGCGGTAATCGTCGTCCTTTCTGGCTCATGAGGAATGTGAGGCGTGAAACGTGAGGCATCTTGCCACGTTTCACACAGAATAAAACGACTAAAGTCGTTACTACGAACACTTTTTACGTTTTACGTTTCACGCAGAAAACGACTAAAGTCGTTACTACGAACACACTTCACACTTCACACTTCACGCTTCAACCACTACCCATGTCCGGCCTAACCGATGTTTATGAAGGCGGTCGCGAGATTGCCAAAGCTATGGGCTTGACGCTCAAGACGATGTTCACCGAGCCGCCGAGCACGGTCGAGTATCCCGACGAGCCGATGGCCATCTACCCGCGCTTTCGCGGGCGCCACGAGCTGCGCAAGTATGAAAACGGCCTCGAACGTTGCATCGGCTGCTGCCTGTGCGAGGCCGCCTGTCCCACCGGCGCCATCCACGTCGAGGCCGCCGAAAATGCCCCGGCCAGCCCGGTCTCGCCGGGCGAGCGCCACGCCAAAGTCTACGAAGTCAACCTGCTGCGCTGCATCTTTTGCGGCGATTGCGAGGCCGCCTGCCCGGTTGAGGCCATCGTCCTCGGCCATTATATCGACCTGGCCAGCTATAACCGCCGCGACTTCATCCTGACCAAAGAAGAACTACTGAACCCGCCCGCTCCCAACACCATCATCCGGCCATCCGCATAACCCCTGTCACCCTGTCACCCTGTCACCCTGTCACCTTGTCATCCCCTATGACCCTGCTGCTGTTCGCTCTGCTTGCTCTCGTCGCCCTGGTCGGCGCTACTGGCGTCATCATCAGCCGGAATGCCGTACACAGCGCCCTTTTCCTGCTCGTCAACTTCGCCGTCTTCGCTGTGATGTACATCATGCTGGGCGCACAATTCCTGGGCGTGGTGCAAGTCACCGTGTACGCTGGCGCCATCGTCGTGCTGTTTTTATTCGTGGTCATGCTCATCGGCGGCAACATCGGGACAGCAACCAGCGGCCTCCGGCGCTACGCCCGCTGGCTGATTCTCATCCTGGTCGCTCTATTCCTATTGGCAATGGTGCTCGGCCTGGCCCGCACCCTGCCTCCTTCTGCACCCGACGCCGGCGCTCCTGGCGCTGGCAGCGTTCAGGTCATCGGCGAAGCACTCTACACGACCTATCTTCTCCCGTTCGAGTTAGCCTCCCTCTTGCTGCTGGCCGGCATGTTAGGAGGCGTCGTCCTGGCTCGCCGCTTCAAGCGCCCCGAGAACGACTGACCGCGTCATCACGAGATTGCTTTATGGTGCCCACGACTTACTACCTGATCCTGGCTGCTGTGATTTTTGCCATTGGCGTTCTGGGCGTCCTCATCCGCCGCAACGCCCTCATCATCTTCATGTGCGTCGAGATGATGCTGAACAGCGTCAACCTCACGCTCGTGGCCCTGGCACAACATTGGGGCAACCTGACCGGCCAGGTCTTCGTGTTCATCGTCATGGCCGTGGCCGCGGTCGAGGTCGCCGTGGGCTTGGCCATCGTCATGGCTATCGTCCGGCACAAAGACACGACCAACGTGGACGAAATCAATCTGTTGCAAGGATAAGCGTCCTCAAACTACCGACCTCAACATCACACCGCGTCATGAGCATCAAACGAACGATTCTGAACAGCGCCAACCGCGTCTTAGCCTCCAGGAACTACATCCTCAGCGAACGCAGCCATACCAGCCGCACCATGGCGGAGGCCATCCAGGCCATCGCCCAACGCCAGCACCCGCTCAAAACCATCATCGATATCGGCGCTTCGAACGGAAGCTGGTCGGCAGTCGCCCTGCCCCACTTCCCCTCGTGCCAGTATCTGCTCATCGAAGCCCTCCCCCAACACGAAAACGCCCTGATTCGATTCACCCAGACCCACGCCAACACTCAATATGTCCTTGCCGCTGCCGGCGAGACACCTGGGCGCATCTACTTCGATGCTGGCGACCTCTTTGGTGGCCAAGCTTCCACCGTCCCTTTTCCCACGAACAACATCGAGGTGCCGGTCACGACCATCGATCAGGAAGTACGCTTGCGGCAACTGCCAGGACCTTTCTTGATCAAATTCGACACCCATGGCTTCGAACTCCCCATCCTGAAAGGCGCCGCCGAAACACTTGCCAACACCGAAGTCATTATCATGGAGTGCTACAACTTTCGTATTGCTCCCGAATGCCTTCTTTTCTTTGAGATGTGCGCCTATCTCGAGAAAATCGGTTTTCATTGCATTGATTTGGCCGATCCGATGTATCGACCCCACGATGGCTCATTCTGGCAGATGGACTTGATCTTTGCCAAAAGCAATCGGCCCGAGCTTTCCTATCATGGTTACAGATAACTGTGAAGCCAGCCCGACCTTTGTTCACGCTTCACACTTCACGTTTCACGCCTAGTATTCCGAACCAACCTCGGCCTCAGCCGCTCCCCTTTCTCGATCTCCATGTCGAACTACGTTAGCGCTGCCAGCGCCCTCATCCTCGTTTTCCCAGCCCTCGGCGCCCTGACCAATGCCTTGTTCGGGCGGCGGCTGGGCCGGCGCAACGTCGCCATCGCTGCCAACCTGGCTGTGGGCGCAGCCTTCGTCATGGCGCTGATAATTTTTGCCGGCCTATTCATGCGCCCGGCCGAAGAACGCAGCATAGAGGTGCTCCTCTGGCAATGGATGCACATCGGCGACTTTCGTGTGGACATCGCTTTGCTACTCGACCCCTTGTCTGCGGTGATGGCGCTCGTCGTCACCGGCGTCGGCTTCCTCATTCACCTCTATGCCGCCGAATACATGAAGCTGGACGACGAGCACCATCCGCTCGATGATCGCCGCTATGCTCGCTTTTTCGTCTACGTCAACCTCTTCATCCTGATGATGCTATTGTTGGTGCTGGCCAACAACTACGTCCTCCTCTACCTGGGCTGGGAGGGCGTGGGCCTGGCCTCCTACCTGCTCATCAGCTTCTGGTTCCACCGTCCTGCTGCCGCCGACGCCGGCAAGAAAGCCTTCATTGTCAACCGCATCGGCGACTTCGGCCTGGCTCTGGCCATCTTTTGGTTGTTCAGCCTCTTTGGCAAGCAGGCTGGGAGCCTCTCCTTTCACGACATCTTCGCCCAAACCGCCACCATCTCCGCCCTCAACTCGCCCGTCTTCATCGGCATCACCCTGTTGCTCCTCCTGGCCGCCGCCGGTAAATCGGCCCAGATCCCCCTCTACGTCTGGTTGCCCGATGCCATGGAAGGCCCCACCCCCGTCTCGGCTTTAATCCATGCCGCCACCATGGTCACGGCCGGCGTCTACATGGTCGCCCGTTCACACCCACTCTTCGAGTTAGCGCCGAACACCATGCAGGTCGTCGCCTGGATCGGCGGCCTAACCGCCTTCTTCGCCGCCACCATCGCCGTCGTCCAGACCGACCTCAAGCGCATCCTGGCCTACTCCACCATCTCGCAACTGGGCTACATGTTTCTGGGCGTGGGCGTCGGCGCCTACGTCTCCGGCATCTTCCACCTCGCCACCCACGCCTTCTTCAAAGCCCTGCTCTTCCTTGCCGCTGGCTCGGTCATGCACGCCTTACACGGCGAATTGAACATCGACAAAATGGGCGGCCTGCGCGCCAAGCTGCCCACAACCTACAAGCAGTTTTTGATCGGCTCACTGGCTCTGGCCGGGTTCCCACTACTGGCCGGATTCTGGTCGAAAGACGCCATCCTCTTCCACGCCTTCGAGCGATCCTACCCCCTCTACCTTCTCGGCTTGTTCACCGCCCTACTCACGGCCTTCTACAGCTTCCGCGCCGTCTATCGCGCCTTTCTCAGCAAGCCGCGCGACCATCATCTCTACCAACACGCCCACGAACAACCGCGCGGCATGACCCGCCCTCTTTGGGTGCTTGCTGCCGGCTCACTGATCGCCGGCTTCATCGGTCTCCCTGCCGCTCTCGGCGCTCCCGACCTGATCGGAACCTGGTTGGAGCCTGTTTTCGCTGATGCTCATCATGCCATAGGCGGCGGCGAGGCCACGATCGAGTTGGGCCTGCTCGCCGTCTCTGGCGTCATCGCTCTCCTGGGCATCTATCTGGCCTATGCTCGCTACGTACAGACCCTTGGCTGGACATTATCGGCGCAGCGTCTCCTGCGCCCCTTGCAGCCGGTGCTCGAGCACAAATACTGGGTGGACGAGCTTTACATAGCTGTAATCGTTCGCCCATTGCGGGTCATCGCCGCCGCATGCTACCGCTTCTTCGACCAAGCAATCATCGATGGCATCGTCAATGGCATTGGTCGGGTGACCGCGATGGCGGGCGCGGGCGTTGCCCGCTTCCAGACAGGCCTGATCAGTTGGTACGCTCTCTCGCTTTTCATCGGCGTTGTTGCTCTCCTTGCCACCTTCCTGCTGCTGGGAAGATAACACTTGCCCGTGACAATGCGCCATGCTGGCTGTCCTTGCACCCCTTCTTGCCTGGCTGGCTTTCTGTCTGCTCTTTTACAAACGACTACAAGTCTATAGCGATACAGCACCATGCTGGCGAACGAGTTTTCTGGCAGCCTCGGTTGCCTGGGGCGCCCTGCTGGTCGCCTTCACCGAAGCGCTGAGCGCATTCCACCTGCTCACACGCGTATGGATCTTGAGCCTTTGGCTCCTG
Source organism: Chloroflexota bacterium (assembly GCA_041918515.1). Classification (GTDB taxonomy): domain Bacteria; phylum Chloroflexota; class Anaerolineae; order J102; family J102; genus SSF26. The sequence goes on from JAYRVO010000068.1 coordinate 46,968, forward strand.
GCAACCCTGGCGCTTCTGGCGGCCTCCTGGAAATTGCCATCCATAACGAAACCACTCATACCCTCCCGCCAGCATATATCGGGATCCCAAACCCTCCTCCTCGGCGCCATCGCTGCCATCGTGGTGACAACAGGAGTGATCGCCTGGGTCGCCCCTCCCAACACCTACGACTCCATGACCTATCACATGGGTCGCGTGGTTCACTGGCTCCAAAACCGTAGCGTTGCCCATTACCCAACCCACATCGATAGACAGCTATGGTTGAACCCCGGCGCCGAATTCATCATTGCCCACCTCCAGGCGCTGGCCAACGGCGATCGTTTCGCCAATCTGGTGCAGTGGTTCGCCATGCTCGGCAGCGTGATCGGCGCTTCTGCACTCGCCCGCGAGATCGGCGCCAGGTCCCGAGGCCAAATATTGGCAGCGGTGCTTACGGCCACCATTCCCATGGGCATTTTGCAGGCGTCGAGCACACAAAACGATTACGTCGTCTCCTATTGGCTGATTTGTTTTGTCTACTTCTATTTGCTTGCAACCAAACTGCAAGGTTGGACATTCCCCACACTAGCTGGCATCAGCCTGGGATTGTCACTACTGACAAAATCTACAGCCTACCTTTATGGCTTCCCCTTCTTCTTGATCCTATCCCTCATCCTGTGGAAAAAGAAAGGCTTGGCGCACGCGTGCAAAGTAGCAATTCTTATCTTGTTTATAGCGATCACTTTGAATAGCGGCCATTATTTCAGAAACCAACAACTGTATGGAAATCCCTTGCGACCAGCAAACGTCAACTCCTATCTTGTCAATCAATCCATATCACCCCGCCTGATAACATCGAATGCCGTCAAAAATATTGGTTTACATCTGTATGTCAAAGAACCATTGCTGAGCAAATTTCTTGGTAATGCGCTAGAGACTTTTCACCATCTTATTCGCATCCCCATCGACGATCCACGCACTACTTTTGGCAACAAAGCCATCATACCGTTGACTAGAGAAGAGTGGTATAACTTTGCTTTCTTCAATGAAGATTTTGCTGGAAACTTGGCCCACCTCGTCCTTATCTTTATCTCGATCATCCTGGCTATTTGGAAGCTACTAGTAAAAAGACAGAAATCGAACTACAACATAGCCTGGTATCCGCTGGCATTGGCGCTTGGCTTCCTCTTCTTTGTGTCCTACCTCAAATGGCAACCCTGGCATAGTCGCTTGCACCTTCCCTTATTCGTGTTATCTTCGCCATTGATTGCCCTGATCTTATCAAGAACACTACCAAGAGAAATCACCTACGCCATTGCAATTGTCTTCATTTTGCTCTCTTATCCGTGGATTTTTAAGAATTACTCGCGACCGATTATTGCTGAAAACAGTATATTTTCCGTTGATAGAACCGAACAGTATTTTGTCGGAAATCAAGAAGAAACAAATATTTACACGAATATTGCTGACACCATCAAGTCACGAAATTGTCGAAATATAGGTCTTATTATCGGCTTGGACGACAAAGAATATCCATATTGGATACTGTTGAACAATAAAAGCACACAACCATATAAGATTACGCATGTCAACGTAACAAACGAAAACTCGCTCCCTTCACCTACACTCAACGCATCCAACGCTCCTTGTGCGCTCGTGTCACGCTTCGACAAAGAAGAAGATATTCTGGTGGATGGAGTTTGGTACACCCGGTTCCTCACAACCACTGATTTTGCTCAAGTCTACGTCACCAAGTGACAGTTGAAACCCTATGAGTTGGACTGCACCTCCCCTCCTCTCCCTCATCCTTTGGCTGCCGCTCCTGGGCGCCATCTTACTGCAGGCACTCTTCGATGATCGCAACATCAAGATCGTCGCCCTCGCAGTCGCCCTACTCGACTTCCTCCTTTCGTTGGGCCTCTTGGTTGGCTGGGTCAACGACGGCAGTATGCAATTCGAGGAAACACTCCGCTGGCTCCCTGCGGCCAACATTGGCTATCACCTCGGCATCGATGGCATTAGCCTCTTCCTGGTCTTACTCACCACCTTGCTGGGGCCGCTCGTCATCCTGTTCTCCTGGAACAACATCGCGCAAAACGTCAAGGCCTTCATGACCCTTCTGCTCATCCAGCAGACGGGCATGCTGGGAGTGTTCCTCTCCCTCGACCTCATCCTCTTCTTCATCTTTTGGGAGATGAGCATCATTCCGATGTACTTCCTGATCGGACGCTGGGGCGGGGGACGCCGCGTCTATGCGGCGCTGAAATTCTTCATCTATACGATGGCCGGCTCCGCCCTCATGCTCATCGCCATCCTGCTACTCTATTGGAACACCCACTCTTTCGACTGGGAGATTCTACGCCAGGCAACCCTCAGCCCGGCCTTGCAGATGTGGGCCTTCCTGGCCTTCGCCCTCGCTTTCGCCGTCAAAGTACCCCTGTTCCCACTCCACACCTGGCTGCCCGACGCCCACGTCGAAGCCCCCACCGCTGGCTCTGTCATCCTGGCCGGTGTGCTCCTGAAAATGGGCACCTACGGGTTCCTCCGCTTCTGCCTGCCCCTCTTCCCCGACGTTCTGCCCACCTTCCTCCCCTGGATCGCCGGTCTCGCCATCGTCGGCATCCTGTACGGCGCCCTGGTGGCCCTGGTGCAGAAAGACGTGAAATCACTGGTGGCCTACAGCTCGGTGGCGCACCTCGGCTTCGTCATGTTGGGCATCGCCGGCCTCTCGAAACAGGGCCTTTCCGGTGCTGTGCTGCAGAACATCAACCACGGCCTTTCCACCGGCGCCCTCTTCCTCATGGTCGGCATGATCTACGACCGCCGCCACACCCGCCTGCTCTCCGAATTCGGCGGCTTGTGGAAGCAAATTCCGATCTTCAGCGCCCTCTTCATCATCGTCGTCATGTCATCTGTAGGACTGCCCGGTCTCAACGGCTTCGTGGGCGAATTCACCATTCTTGTCGGAACATTCAAAGTCAACCCCCTCTGGGCGATCCTGGGCACGGCCGGCGTCATCCTGGCTGCCTGGTACCTGCTCACCGCTGTCCGTGGGCTGATCTACGGCCCCCTCGACAACCCCAAGAACCAGACCTTAACCGACCTGAACCGACGAGAGCTTTGGGTGCTGATCCCCATCCTTCTCCTCTTCTTCGTCATTGGCCTCTTTCCAAGCTTCTTTTTCGACAAAATCAACCCCGCCGTCGATGCCTTGCTCCAGGATGCCAGCCCCCCTGCTATTGTACAGGTAGTAGAGTAGACAAGTAGACAAGTAGACAAGTAGACAAGTAGACAAGTAGACAAGTAGACAAGTAGACAAGTAGACAAGTAGACAAGTAGACAAGTAGACAAGTAGACAAGTAGACAAGTAGA
>JAYRVO010000069.1:0-2841 GCA_041918515.1 Chloroflexota bacterium
CAGACCGCTCACATGCGGCGCCGCCATCGAGGTGCCATCGTTGAACCCATACGTGTTCGGGTTCCCCGCCGTCCACAGCGTGCTCCAGATATCCTCCCCAGGCGCCGCCACGTCGATGGTCGGCCCATAGTTCGAAAACTGCCACGGCTGCTCAGAGGCGTTCGTCGCCGCCACCGCCAGCGTCTCCGGGTAGTTCGCCGGGTAGAATTGCTCATTCATCCCCCCATTCCCCGCCGCCGCCACCATCAGCACGCCGTGCGCCCCCGCATATTGCACCGCCTCCAGCAAAGCATTCGACGTGCTTGGCGCCCCCAACGACAGGTTCAGGATGCGCGCCCCGTGATCCACCGCCCACACGATCCCTTCCTTGATGTCGTCCCAGGTGCCGTAGCCATCCGACGCGATCACCTTCACCGGCATGATGCTCACGTTCGGCGCTATCCCCACCATGCCCTGATGGTCGATCGCCGCCGCCACGATCCCCGCTACATGCGTCCCGTGCCCATGATCGTCGCCAACGTTAGCCGTGTCAGGCGTGACCACGAAGTTCCGCCCCGCCACCAGTCGCCCGCTGAACTCAGGGTGCGTGAGCGAGACGCCCGTGTCGATCACCGCCACCACCACGCCCGCCGATCCCGTCGTCACACCCCAGGCGGGCAGCACATTGATCAACTGTGGCGCATACACCAGGCTGGCGTTATTGAAGTCAGAGTCGTCCGGAGAGTCGGCGCTTTTGACCAGATAGTTCACCTCCGCCCATTTCACCAGTGGCTCGGCGCTCAGTGCCGCCGCCAGCGCCTCCGCTTCGCCCGCTCGCGTCTTCAACGTATAGATGTCCAGGCTCTGGTTGCGCCGCTTGATGTTGAGGCCGTACTGCGCCAGCAACGCCTGGATGCTCTCCGGCGTCGCTCCCGCCACAAATTTGACCAACAACTCGTCATCGCGCGCCGGCTGCTTGACGTGGCCGAAGTCGTTGCCAGCATCGCTCAGGCCGAAGCCGCCGAAGCTGGCAGACTGCTCGTTCGTCGTGGTCAGGGCGTGGTGCTTGGGCAGGCTCGCCACCTCCACGTCCAGCAGAAACTCGCCCGCCGCCGCCAGGGTGAAGGTGTACAGACCGGAGGCGCCGGTGGATTGGCTGGCGGCGAGGGCGTCGCCAGCGTCGGGCACGCCGTTGGGGGTTGTCTCACGCCACAGACGCACGACCACGCCCCTGCTGCCGTTTTCGCCGCTCTCTGGCTGGAACTGTTTATCCGCATTCTTGTCGTCGAAGACCCGGCCGGTGATGGCGTTGACCGCCGGTGCCAGGCAGGAGAGGGCGCTGTAGTTGGCAGCGTTGTCGAGGGCCCGGGGATACAACGCCGCACCCGTGGCGACATCGACCTCGTAGAGGGCATGCTCGCCGCTGGCAAACAACTGGCCTTCGGCAAAGAAACTCAGTCCACCCAGGCCGACAACGCCCGTGGCCCCGATGGTCGCCGTAGCCCCGCTCGTCTTGTCGATGCGCACCAACTGCGAAACCCCGTCCTTGACGGCCAACCCCACCATCCCCCCATTCAATGGGCTGAGAGCGATGGCTGTGATCTCAGCCCCACCACCCACCGGCGGCAGGACGACATAGCTCGTTTGCTTACCGAAGCCATCCTTGACCAGCGCACCTGTGCTCGCGTCGATCTGGATCAGCACCGTCGCGTTCGGCACCCGCGCGCTGGCGTAGAGGGCGCCCGACAAGGGGTCGAAGGCCAGGCTCTGTACAGCCATAATCGTCTGGCTACCAAGCGCGCCGTCGCCCTTGTCCAGGCTGCGCGAGAGCAGCGAGGCGGCGCCGGTCGTCGCACCCAACAGGCCCAGGCGATTGCCGGCGGCAAGATAGATCTGGTTGTCGCCCGGTCGCACGGCCAGGGCGGTGGCAGGGGTGGCGCTGAGCACACTGGCGAGCGTGGTCTCGTTGCTGGCGGGGTCGAAGTCTTGGGCCGAAATGGCTGTCAATACCTGCTTGCTTGGCTCTGTTTTCCCCAGGGCATAGCAGGTGATCGGTGTGGTTGTGGCGGCGGCGGGCGAAAGCGTCGTCCAGCCGCTCGTCAAGAGCAGGACGATGAGAAGGATGGCAAGGCTACGCGTCAGAAGGTTAAACATCGGGCCGTCTCGAGAAACTAAAGAAGGCTTTCAGGGGGAACGTGAAGCCTTGATAAAATCGATACTCAACGGAAGTCAGCGTGAAACCATCGGTTCCGAATTTTCTGGACGAAAAACGGAGGCGATTCCTCGACCCGAGTAAACTTGTTCGTTCATCAGTCTTTGGTCTATCGTCCCCACCACTGCTACCGAAGGAACCAGCCAGAATGACGAGTGGGAAGACTTTGATGGTCATCATGAAAATCGAAGATCGACAAAGCCATTCTACCCCCACGAATAAACGCTGCACAACATTTGTGCAGCCCGGTGGGGAGGGTTTGAAAACGCTTACAATTAGTATACTCGACATGTGGCGCTCGTGATCCTTACGATTCTCTGACAATAATACCGCGCAGAACAAGCAAGCCCGCTGACAAGGTCAGCGGGCTTGCTTGGTTCAAATCACGTTTCGCAGACTACGCAGTGCTCGATACGTAGTACGCCTCACGTTTCATTGCTTGATCACCTGGATGGCGTTGACGATGGGGTTGCGCGAACCGCCCGCCTTGACGAAGCCAATGTTCAGCATCCCGTCGCTGACCGCGACCGTGTACACCCGGTCCAGCGCCGTCGCCCTGCCCGCAAGCGCATAGATGTCGAGATTGCTGGCGACGACCACGCCTTCAAGACTGATGTTCATCTTCCGATCGCCCACCCTGGAGGTCTCGA
>JAYRVO010000070.1:0-5743 GCA_041918515.1 Chloroflexota bacterium
GGCCTGGCCTATCGCATCTTGCCGCTAAACCCCCACTGGCTAAGGCGCATCGGCGGGACGGTCAACGTCACCGCCGTGGGCATGTTCGGCGAAGGGGGCGGCTGGGGCATTCCCATCCCGCTCTACACGCTGAACCTGACGCTGGGCGGCATCGCCACCAAGCCAGCCGTGGTGGACGGCCAGATCGTCCCGCGCGAGATGCTGAGCGTGACCCTGTCGTTCGACCACGACGTGGTGGATGGGGCGCCGGCGGCGCGGTTTGCGGATAGGCTGAAGGGGTTGGTGGAGGGGGCGGAGGGGTTGCAGGAGGCAATGGAGGATTAGAGATTTTCAAGTTCCACCAGTAGCGCAGCACTCGTGGCCCACAGATCCACGTCCCGGTCGTGTTGCCTCGCCGATGAGGTAATCGTCGCCATTTCTTCCAATTCCCGCCCGGCAATATCCTCAAACCACTTGGATTTTGCGACGTAAGGATACTGTTTAGCCAGCGACCAAACCTCAACGGCGCGTTGTACTTGTCCACTGGCGGATAGCAGTAAGGCCACAGCCGGCAGAGCGCGCACAATAAAATAATTCCTGATATTCAGGGCACTCGTCAACGCCGCAATGATATGCCTCCTTGCTTCGGGCAAGTTACCCTGGCGATAAGCGACGTAACCTAATCCAGTCATCGGCCAAACGAGTTGGTGAGGCACAATTTGCTGAAATATCTCTAAACATAAATGATAGGCTGATTGCGCCTCAGTATATGATCCACCGGCCAGTGCCAGTGACCCATATGACTCATTCAGCACACCTTCCATATAGCGCTCGCCTAATTCCTTGAATACGGACAATGCCCCCGCCAACACCTGATAGGTTTGCTGATATTGTCCAAGATTGATGGACGCATGGCCGAATGCCACCGCCGCGGCAGCTTCTTGAGCTTTGTTGCCCAGAGCACGGGCGATTTCCAGGCTTTCCGTGGCCATTCGCTGTGATTCATCAAACTTTCCCATAGCGTCCAAGGTGTGGGCGAGAGTAGCTTGAGTTTCGGCGAGAGATGAATAGTCGCCAATATCCCGTTTCAGGGTGACTGCTTCGCGATGCAGCCGTTCGGCTGTTTCCAGATGGCCTAGCAATTTATGAATCAACCCCAGGTTGTGGAGCGATCGACTTTGCGCGGGTCGATCGCCCATAGCCCGCCGAATCTCGTACGCGGCCTCAGCGTGTTCCAGAGCCGCGCCGAATTGGCCATTGAGCCAGTCCCTAGATCCTAGCCCTGATACGCTTTGAGCGACACCCCAGCGATCGCCTAGGGCCTCAAATAGTTCCAGGCTATGCGTGAGTTGGCGTTGCGCTTCGCCCAAATCCGTCACCAGAAGATGGAAACCTCTATTCGACCGCGCCAGGGCCTCCTCGTGGCGCGTGTCCTCACTCACCAATTCCGGCCTTTCTAAAAGCGCCAAAACCTTTTGACTTCGGTCAATCGCTGCGTGACGGTCAGATGAATTAATGATATTCATCCATAGCAATGCCCTGATATAGAGGCGCAGGCAGTCGGGTGAAACGTTTGTATTGGCACTGTCTAGCTGTTCTACTTTTTCCACAATAGCCTTGCATAAACGATCCCCTTCTTTCCAATACGCTTGCCATTGCTGATACTCCATCCAACTATCGATGGCCTTAACCAGGCGCGGCCAATGTGCCTGATCCAATGCCCAGTACAGGCCTGCCTGGGCGTTATCCGCTTCACACCTTATGATTGCCAGCGTTTCTAACTGTTTCTCGCTGTGCCACGCTTCCGTGTGGTCGTTCAGGAAATCGCAGAAAAAGGCGCTATGGCGATCGCGCGTGGCCGCCTCTTGAGCCTGGGTTCCCGCCAGCTTCTCGGCCGCAAACTGGCGAAGTAGCTCGTGAACAATATAGCGACTGGACGATTCCCGAATGAGCAACGACTTGTTGATCAAGGCTTGCAAGTTGCGCGGGGTAGCCTGAGCGACGGCCACCGCCGCCTCGCGCGTGAAACCGCCGCGAAATACGGACAACTGCCGAAAGACGGCCCGCTCGCGCTCGTCTAATAGCCGCCAGGAGTGGTTGAAGGCGGCCCGCATACTGCGTTGTCGTTGCGGCAGATCGCTCCCCTCTACCGCCAGAAAATCGAGGTCTTGACCCATTTCGGCCACAATCTCACGCGATGATAGCGTGTCCAGCCAGGCCGCGGCCAGGATAATCCCTAATGGCATCCCTTCCACTAGACGACAGATTCCCAGAACGTCCGCCTGGTTATCGGCCGTCAGGGCAAAGTCCGGGCGGGTTCGCCGCGCGCTTTGCAGGAATAGTTGGACGGCATCGCTTTCGAACTCCTCAGCATGGACGGCTGTGTCCGGCGGCAAGGATAATCCGCCAATGAGAAACAACTGCTCTGCCTGACGTTGGAGCTTTTGTCGTGAGGTGATCAGCAGCTTCACCCCCGGCGCGGCAGTAAGAATTTCGTCAACTACATCAGCCCCGTCGATGAGATGCTCAAAGTTATCCAGGCATAATAGCATCTGCTTCCCGCGCAGATAATCAAGTAGCTGCTCTTTCGGCTCGCTGCCGTCACGGAAGTGGAAATTGATTGCTCCGGCGATGGCGGGAATTATTAGAGTAGAAGTTGCCAGCGAAGCCAGTGAGACAAAGTAGACTCCGTTGGAAAAGGACTGAGGATGGTGGGAGTCGTCGAGTAGAGCTTCGGCCGCGGCCAGAGCCAGGCGGGTCTTGCCTACGCCGCCCGGGCCCAAAATGGTAACCAGGCGGATGGCGGGATCTCGCAGATACGAATCCAAAACTTCAAGTTCGCGCTCGCGACCAACAAATAGTGTAGACCTTGCTTGCAAGTTGTGGCGCGGTACTCCGATATGAATGAGGCTCTGTGGTCCGGCAGCCGGCGCCTGCTCGCCGAGGGCGATCCGCTCAGCGAGGGCGCGAATATCACTCGACGGCTCTATCCTAAGCTCCTCCTTCACGATGCGAGCGTAAGTCTCATACTGAGCCAGGGATGCGGCGCGCTGCCCACTATAGGCCAAGGCCAGCATCAATTGCCGGTGCGCGCTCTCGCGCAGGTTGTCGATTTCCAGTTGGCGACGGGCCAGACTTTCGGCTACATGGTAATCCGCAATTTCCAGGGAATCGTTAGCAATAGTTTCCAGGGAATCCAGCGCCATACGGCGGTACGCCTCGCGCCGCGCCGCTGCCCACTCTTCGAAAGGATTGCTATCCGGTAAATAGAAATCGGCCAGAAAGTTACCGCGATAAAGGGCAACGGCTTCGGCCAGCTGGGCCATGGTGGGTTGGGGCTGCTCCAGCAACACTGTAAAGCGCCAGGCATCTACCGAAACATCAGCAGCGGGGTTGAGTTGCAGCGCCTCGCGGTCGGCCAGGATGAGCGGAACGGGATCGCTGTCTTGACGAGAGGCTACTGCGGGGAGCGCTTGGCGTAGGACGTAGAGGTTTTGTCGCAGATTCTGCTGGGCGGAGGCCGACGGCCAATCGGGCCAGAGTAGCGCCATCAGGCTTTCGCGACGGTGGCGCTCCGGCTGGCAGGCCAAGTACACGCACAACGCCATAGTCGGTCGGTTGCGAATGCCGTCAAACGGCCGGTTGTCGAATGTGACTGTTAAAGGCCCTAACAAGGTTAGTGCGAGACCAGACAATCGTTCTATTCCTTTGCCCATCGGAGAGATGGGAACGCCAGCAACACTGAAAGTGAGTGAACTGAAAGCATTCTAGCACGAACAAAAAGACAATTCTAGCCCTTACCCATCTGGCGTTGCGCTGGATGACGGAACGATGACGCCCCAGAGGGACTTAATGACGACCACCTGACTCGCTCATCACGCCGGGATGGGAGACTGCCTGCATGTCACACGAAATGAGATGCGAGGCAGATATGAAGCGAATCATTACCAGACTCGGGTTTCTCAGCCTAATAGCCGTTGTATTATTGAATGTGATTGGTTATCTGCTGGTGCGCCAGGCCTATACGATTGAGAATCCGATTGTCGAGCGTGTAACCACGCCGAACGAGTTTGCGGCGCGGCCCCAAGTGTCATTCGGCCCATCCTGCTCCGATCCAACGCCGGCGATGGTTGCCGGTTGCCAGGCATTGGCCGACCGCATCCTGGCCTCGACCGTGCGATTAGAGTTGACCACCACCAAACAGGACGGCCGCGGGAATGAGCTTCTCACCGGTCACGGGACAGTGCTGGCTGGGAGATACGTGTTGACTCACAACCACTACGGTTTGACGCCGGAAGAATTTGGCGACGGGCGCTTGCTCAGTCTGTCGATCTACAGGGCCGACGGCGGCATGGCCGTTAAAGATATGCTGCCTACCTCCTTCTCCGTAACCGTTTTGGCTGCGGAGACGCTCTTGCTCGATTTTGGCGACTTTAGCGGGCGGGGTCTATTTGACGTCGTCGGCTTGGCCTCGGCCGAGTTCACCGCCGGGGATGTCGTTAGCCTTCAACTCGGCAATGAAGTGGCGCAGATAGACTGGGACGGCGTGCGGGCTCATGTGGTCTGGGCGCGGGTGACAGCGGTGAACACGGAGAACGGAGCGCCATATGTGGAACTGGACTCTTTTGTGGAGCAGGGCGCGTCTGGCGGCGGCGTGTTCTACAACGGTATCCACATTGCCAACAACTGGTTGCGCAATACTGACTTCCGGGCGGATACGGGCAAAATCTTGCGCCGCCATAGCCTGGCGGCGTTGAACACGGAGAATACTACCGCGCTCAACTCGGGGGTGTCTGAAATCGCGTCCGCCGGCAATTAGGTAATTATTTGAAAGGTTTGATAACTTTTCTAAAGGCATAGTTTCTTCCGAGAAACTCGGTTTCTATCCATCCGCAAAGGAGGTTTCCATCTCCGCAATGATTTTTTGCTAGAATGGTATTTACATCACTATTACGAAAAGGTATACTTCTGGTATGACTACCATCAAGACTGCGGTATCAATCGAGGAAGGCTTGTTTCATCGGGCAGACAAACTGGCAGCAGAGTTGCAGCTATCTCGGAGCGGCTTGGTCGCTTTAGCCCTTGAACGCTTCATTGTCCAGTATGACACAAAGAGGATTGTTGAAATACTGAATGAGGTGTATGCGGACGGACTAACTGAAGAAGAACAACAAACAATGGCCGGGATGCGTCGTCTTCAGGCCGAGCTACTGGAAGATGAGCAATGGTAATCAGCCAGGGTGATGTGTTTTGGATCGATCTCGGCACGCCCCGTGGTTCCGGTCCCGGCTATCGTCGTCCCTACGTTATCATTCAGAATAACGCTTACAACCGTAGCGGCCTTCAGACCGTTGTTGTCTGCGCTCTTACTTCGAACATGGGTCGCGCACGGGTTCCGGGTAATGTCCGGCTTGAAAAAGGCGAGGGCGGCTTGCCGCGCCCCAGTGTTGTTAACGTTACGCAACTCTATACAGTTGACAAGAGCGAGTTGATCGAGAAGCTCGGTACGATTTCGCGTGAAAGGGTGCGGCAAGTACTTCAAGGCATCCTCTTAGTACTTGAACCCAGAGATATCCATTTTTAAAGCCTAAACTGAAGGTGCTTCCTCACGCTTCAGCGAAACCTGAATACGCCGCCGGCGCATTCCCATGCTCCGCCACCTCCCACGTCTTTCGCCACAACGACCCCCCGCCGTCAATGCGGATCGACTCGCCGGTAATGAAAGCCGCCGCCGGCGAGAGCAGGAAGACGATGGCCGCGCTCA
>JAYRVO010000071.1:0-5856 GCA_041918515.1 Chloroflexota bacterium
CTGCGGGTCAGGCCGTGCGAGGGGGTGGTGATGGCAATGGGGGCTTCCTGCCAGATTTTGACCGTCAGGGTGGGGGAGGAGGCGGTCAAGGACGGCAGGGTCAGGGCTTGTTGGGCGGTGAGGGCGACGTGGAAGAGGGCGGTGTCGTTGCGCGCCATGTGCAGGGGGCCTTGCCAGTCCAGCGGCGCTGTGTCTGCCCAGAGTTTGACCGATGATGGCGCCATCCAGATCGTATAGGCGTCAGTTGACATAACTTGCGACCCAGCAGCCGACGACGCCCTCCATCCCTCTCCCCAGCCGATCAGCAAGAACAAGAGGACGATGAGCGGTAGAGAGCGGAGGGTTCCGCGGCGAATCTGCCTCATGGCAGATTCTGTCCGCTGAGACCCCCGCTCTTTCGCATCTGCCCGGCAGCCAGGAATACGCGCGCCAGGTAGTCGCCCAACGATCGCGCACCAATGATAGCATAGGACAGCAAGTCGTCCTGATCATGGCGGATGACGAGTTGGCGCGTCTTGGCGACGCTGGTGAACTTTGCCGTCAAGTGGGGGAAAACCGACGGTCGGAAATCCAATCCGCATAACTGGTTGAGCAAGTCGGCGCTGGCTGGCCCCACCAAACGCAGTTCCGCTCGCCCTTGTGTCACATCGGTCACGGTGATCAGACCAAATCCCTCGCCCGCGCGTGCATCTAATTCTCGCGTGACTTCTTTTTCGATTCCAGGCGGCGTATGGACAAAGAATAGGTCGGAGCGCAGGCAATATACTTGCCCCGACCCAACCTCAGCGCCCGCGCCAATTGCCAACGCCGGGATGCCCCAAGCCGCCCGCATCAGCGCCGCCGCCTGCTGACCCTCCACCATGATCTTGCCATCGTCTGAGGCATCGAGCAAGGTCAATGCTGGCGGAGGCGTGGCGTTCGGTGGACCGGCCAGCTTACTGTTGGCGCGTTGGTGTGACTGTACAACGATTGCGGACGAGGTAGGGGGCATATTCGGGTCGAGGGAGAATGTCAGTGAAGTTGATCGTATTGTACACAAAACGTCGTGGCTGGAGGAGGAGTGTTTGCTTTCAGATTCCTTACATTTTTGAATAACCAGACATCGGAAAATAGGCGCCATTCGTGAGAAACTGCGCCATCTCATCATCTCCCCTGCCCTGCAAACTCCAATTGACACCCCACCCTATCCGGGATTAAGATCAGGCCATGCGATCACCCTTCCCCGGCATGGACCCCTATCTCGAGCATCCGTCGCTGTGGCCAGACGTCCACAACCGTCTGATTGCGGCCATGGCCGACGCCCTCGTCCCGCTGGTGGCGCCCAGATACTTCGTGGCGCTAGAGCGTCGCGCCTATCTGCGCCAGCCTGACGACCTGGCGCTCATCGGTCGCCCCGACCTTTCGGTGGTCAAACCCCGACCGTGGCCGTCGCTGTCCGAGCCATTGCCGGTGCATGGCGCCGTGTTGGAGGTGGAGGTGCCGATGACGGACGAGGTGCGCGAGGATTTTCTAGAAGTCCACGAGGTGAAGTCGGGCAAGTTGATCACCATCCTGGAGCTACTTTCGCCCACCAACAAACTCGACCCTGACGGTCGCTGGCACTACGAGCGCAAACGCACGCAGATTTTGAACAGCTTCACGAGCCTGGTGGAGATCGATCTGCTGCGCGCAGGCGAACCGATGCCCACGTTCGGACGCCCTGTGCAAGCAGATTATCGCATTCTTGTCAGCCGGAGTTGGCAGCGCCCGCGTTCGCAGCTCTATCCCTTCGACCTGCGCCAGCCCATTCCGCAGATTCCCATCCCCTTGCAGCAGGGCGAAACCGAGCCGGTGCTGGAACTGAACGAAGTGCTGCACGCGCTCTACACCCGCGCCCGTTTTGATTTGCGCCTGGACTATTCGCAAGCCCCCGTGCCGCCGCTGAGCGAGGAGGATGCAGCCTGGGCGCAGGGGTTAGGGTAGCAGGTCGTGCGACGAGCGAGACGCAGGGAGGGGGAGAGGAAATAGCGCCGCTATGATCCAGATCATGGCGGCGGCGGAAAAGTTGAGTAAGATTAGGAAGGATAGTAAATCCCAGATCGGGTTTTGCTCTTTTCTTCTCTCTCGCTCCTGCTGCACCCCAGGTTTTGGCGCCATTGCTTGATCGAGGTGCATATGTTCACCCACCACCGTAGTCTGGTTTACATTATCAATGGGTTGATCGTGTTCTGCCTGGTTTTGGGTGGGTTGGCGACGGTTGAGACGGCGACGCCGGCCAGGGCGGCCGGCGAGGCGAAAGCGGCCAGCGCCAGGACGCCAGCCAAGTGAGGCTGTTCAAGGCGCTCAACAATGGTGCGCCGCAGCAGATGGCGGCTGGAAATGCGAGCGTGACGACGGGGCAGACCTACAGCTATGTGCTGCGCTACAATCTGATGGGGCGTTTCGTGCTGTGGCGCGATGGGGTGCAAGTGCTGAATTGGACGGACAGTTCTGGGCTGACGAGCGGCGGCTATCTGGCGTTGCGGACGGATAGCTCGGTGGTGAGTTTCGACGACATCGAGGTGTCGCGCTTCAAGAAGTATTACCATGCCGGCGGCCAGCGCGTGGCCATGCGGGAGGCGGAGACCGTCTCTTTCCTGTTGAGCGATCACCTGGGCAGCACGGCGGTGACGGCCAACAGCAGCGGCGTGCGCACAGGCGAACTGTGGTACAAGCCCTGGGGCGAGTATCGGGGGACGGCGTATGGCACGACGCCCACCAGCTATCGTTTCACCGGGCAGCGAGAGGATGCTACAATTGGCCTGTACTTTTACAACTCCAGATATTACGACGCGACGCTTGGCCGCTTCATACAAGCTGACACGATTGTGCCCGAGCCGGGCAACCCGCAGGCGCTGAATCGGTATGCGTATGTGTTGAACAATCCGCTGCGGTATACCGACCCGACGGGGCACGCCGAATGCTCCGCCGGCGACACGGCTTGCTGGCAAAGCGAGTGGCAGTGGAAGAACCGCTGGTACAACGCCCATGGCTGGTTCGATAACGGCAATGGCTGGACTACGCCTGGGTCGCCCGCCTTCGCCGACGAGGCCATCTTGACTGAAACCATTGGCGAAGCGGGTATCAGCTTCGTAGGATCATGGGACTTCCAGACGCAAATGACGCCTATAGCCACTGGCATCGTGCGTTTCGGTCAGAGGCTTAGCCAAGGATTAGCGCAGTTGGCCAGTTTGTTGGGCGGCGGCGCCACCATCGAGCATGGTGCGTGCTTCGGACATGCCTGCGCCTTGCCACCCGGCACGAATACCGTGCGCTTGCCCAACTCCTCGGATGCAACATGGCTCATGCAGACGGTGGTGCACGAACTGGCGCACATCATCGATTGGCACAGCCGCATTCAGACCGGAGTCACGAGCGTCTATGGCAATCCGGTTCCCACCTATGGACGGTTCTCGGACGCCTGGCATGGCGCACCCTTGACGGACTATGCCGCTTGCACCTTCGGGGGCGATGGTTGCATTAACCGTTGGGAGCGCTGGGCCGCGGCGGTCACGGTGTATGTATTCGGGGCGGAGACAGTGAAGACGTCAGGGCCGCTACGACTCTCGGGCGCTGCACTTGCCGTGCAGATGAGCCGAATGCATGATCTACTGGAAGGATGGCGCTAATTATGAAGAACATCCAAGTAGCGGCATTGCTCATCACAGGTATGCTGTTGGTGAGTTGCACTAGACAAGTACCAACTCTGAGTTGCGAAGATATGACGTTTACTGCGCTCAAACCGGCCTTAATCAAACCTACATCGGCAGACGAGCTTGCTACACAAGTCAGAGACACCTTACAGCTCCCATCGGGAGCTGTAGGTGTGGCAACCGTGGATCCGACTTCCGCCACTGCTTTGCCGCCAATGTGGGCGACCCTGGTTGCAGAGGGAGGTGCTTCGCTCACTTGGCGACAGGATGGTAATACTTATAACATTCAACTCAGTGGCATGGGGAATGTGGAGGAGGTTCGTATTGTACTTAGCGCACAATCGCGACTTTCCATTGATCAAGCCATCAAGTGTTTGGGCAGGCCTGTGAAGTATTGGGGTTATGTTTACACCCCTGCAGGTAGATCTCCACAACACCGAGAGGCCAGCCTGGTAATCTTCTATTCTGAAACAGGATATAGCGTCATAGCGTCGAGTAGCGGATCCGATGAACACCCTCCGGCATTTGACCGTGAAGCCCATGTATCGCAAATCAGATACATTCCCCCTGACGGTAATCCGGACGTTGTGACTGAATTTATAGACAAATGGGGTTCAGCAGGGTTTCCAGCTATTTCTGAGCAGATCAGACCATGGCCCGATCGATGGGAGGATCTCATCATATTTGCGTCACCCTGAAAGATCCCACGTAGCCTGCTCGCCTCAGCGGGCACAAGATGCGACCACTCGGCATTTCTCGGACGCCTGGCATGGCGCACCCTTGACGGACTATGCCGCTGCGATGGTTGCGTCAATGCCTGGGAGCGTTGGGCGGAGGCTGTATCTGTGTGGGTGTTTGGTGCTGCTTATAAAGGGTCCCAGAGGCCATCCGGTGTTGATGTCGGAGCTCAGATGACACGGATGGGCAAGCTCCTCAATGGCTGGAGGTAAGAATGCGCAAGTCATTTTTTCTGATTGCCTGGGCTGTGGCGTTGAGTGCGACGCTTGCAGCATGTCAGCTTTTGCCAAAAAACCGAGAGTGGACTTGTGATGATTTATTGGCCACTCCCCTGCAATCCTACATCGGCCAAGCAGTTGCGGCAGATACTTTCGCGGAAGCGGTTGTGAAGGTGTATGGTATTCCACGACACGAGATGGAGGTCAACGCACATGAAGACGGGAGTTGGTTCGTCGGTTGGGCTCGGAATGGTTTAGGGTATGGAGTTTCGTCAGAAAATGGCACGAGTCTTGATCGGATCGGTATAGAGTACTATAGATATAGGCGGATCACTGCCCAGCAGCTATTTGATTGCATCCCCTCTCCGCCAGAATGGTATTGGGCAGCGTTTGGGTCAAACCCTCCACTGACAGGCATCAGTTATGCTCTCGAATTATTTTTTCCTGCGCAAGGAATCGTCGTAACTGCAACCGGTTCCGATCTACACAAAGAGGAACCGCCCCCTTTGAGTGCTGACATTCCCATATCACGTGTGTTTATTGGTACACCGGGTTCGCTTTCTACTCTTTATAAGCAAAGATGGGGTCATTCGCTAGAAGAGACGCGACCAGCTATGCGCCCTGTGCCCTGGCCGGGCGCATGGGAAGCGATTCACTTTGTTGAGGATCGCGGAGTGAGTTGGTAATGTGACAGCACGACCGTGGCCGCCCTCCTCACTGATCGCCTGGGCAGCATCGCAACTGTTGTACAAGCCCCTTCGACAGGCTCAGGGCAGGCTCTGGGGCGAGTATCGGGGCACAGCGTACGGGGCCACGCCCACGAGCTATCGTTTCACCGGGCAGCGAGAGGATGC
Organism: Chloroflexota bacterium; assembly: GCA_041918515.1. Taxonomy (GTDB): domain Bacteria; phylum Chloroflexota; class Anaerolineae; order J102; family J102; genus SSF26. Next base: position 5,482 of record JAYRVO010000071.1, read on the forward strand.
CAGCATCGGGCTATACTACTATGGCGCTCGTTATTATGACCCTGTGCTGGCCCGCTTCACCCAGGCGGACACGATTGTGCCCCAGCCGGGCAATCCGCAGGCGTTGAATCGGTATAGCTATGTCCTTAACAATCCGCTCAAGTATACTGACCCCAGCGGGCACGCCGAATGCTCCACCGGCGACATGGCCTGCTGGCAGAACGAGTGGCAGTGGAAGAACCGCTGGTACAATGCCCATGGCTGGTTCGACCGGGGTCACGGCTGGACCAGTTCTGAGACGGCTGTCTTCGCCGACGAAGGCATTCTCGATGAACTCTTTGCCGAGGCAGGCATCACCCTCGAAGCCTTCAATGCCGTGTGGACCTTCGAGCGCAA
>JAYRVO010000072.1:0-10290 GCA_041918515.1 Chloroflexota bacterium
AGCATGCGCGAACTCTTCCTCAACGGCACTCTCGCCACCGAGTGGTGGCCTGCCCTCGAACAGCCCACCCTGCAGAAGAGCAGCCTGAATTGGGACTTCGTCAACGGCACCGCCCCCGAAGGCAAGACCCCCGTCGGCGCCTACGGCGGCTGGAACCTGGTCATGTACAAGAACTCGCCCAACAAGGAAGCGGCCTGGAAGTTCATCGAGTTCATGACCGACCCCAAGGTCAATGGCAAGGTCGTCGACCTGATCCCAGCCAACAAGGAAGCAGCCCAAGCCTTCCTGACCGAAAACCGCAAGGGTCCCGACCGCATCATGGAGCAACTCGACAACGCTCGCCCGCGCCCGCTCTCGCCCAACTATCTCCAGGTCTCCACCATCGAGCAGGAGATGATGCAGGCTATCTTCTCCGGCACGCCCGTCGCAGACGCCACCAAAGCCGCCTGTGAGAAGATCGATGCCCTGGCTGTTGGCGCCGTGCCCATGGAACTGCCCAAAGAAGCGCCGACCGGCGAGAAGGTCAAGATCACATTCTGGGACAACCGGCAGACCGAATCGGGTCTGAGCGAGTTCCAGCAGCGGGCCGTGGATGAATTCGAGGTCGCCAACCCCGACATCACGGTCGAAGTCGTGACCGTGCCTTATCCCGAATATCAGCAGAAGCTGCTGCTGGCCGTGCAGAGTGGCAACCCGCCCGATGTCTCCACCGTCGATCAGATCTGGAACTCCGGCTTCGCCGTGGCCGACGCCATCGAGCCCCTGAGTGCATGGATGGCCAAGTCGCCGCAGATCAAAAAGGACAACTTCTTCCCCGGCGCCTGGGACTCCGCCGTCTACAACGGCGAGGTCTGGGGCGTGCCCTTCAACGTCGATGTCTGGCAGTTCACGTTCTACAACGCCGACCTGCTCAAGACCGCTGGCGTCGAACCTGACAGCCTCACCACCTGGGAGGGCCTCAAGGCCGCAGGCGAGAAACTGACCGGCGGCGGCAAGTATGGCATCGGCCTCTTCAGCCACCTGGGCGAAGACACCATCGTCGTCATGAACTCCTTCGTCTACTCCAACGGCGGCTCGGTGCTCAACGAAGACGGCACCTGCGCCCTCGGCCAGCCCGAAGCAGTCGAAGCCCTCAACTACCTCGTCGACATTTCCAAGTACGCCCCCGAAGGCATCCTCAACGCCTCCAGCGGCAGCATGCGCGAACTCTTCCTCAACGGCACTCTCGCCACCGAATGGTGGCCTGCCCTCGAACAGCCCACCCTGCAGAAGAGCAGCCTGAATTGGGACTTCGTCAACGGCACCGCCCCCAAAGGCAAGACCCCCGTCGGCGCCTACGGCGGCTGGAACCTGGTCATGTACAAGAACTCGCCCAACAAGGAAGCGGCCTGGAAGTTCATCGAGTTCATGACCGACCCCAAGGTCAACGGCAAGGTCGTCGACCTCATCCCGGCCAACAAGGAAGCAGCCCAAGCCTTCCTGACCGAGAACCGCAAGGGTCCCGACCGCATCATGGAGCAACTCGACAACGCTCGCCCGCGCCCGCTCTCGCCCAACTACCTCCAGGTCTCCACCATCGAGCAGGAGATGATGCAGGCTATCTTCTCCGGCACGCCTGTCGCAGACGCCACCAAAGCCGCCTGCGAAGAGATCGATAAGCTGAACCAGCAGTAACATTCTCGTAGGTGCGACGCATTTGCAGGCGACAGCTTGCTTTGCGTCGCACCTACCCCTCTCTACCCAGGAGCATCGCCATGGGTATGACTTCGAAACAACGTATGCTCACGGCCATCCAAGGCGGGACGCCCGACCGCCTGCCCGTGACCACGCATCACATTATGGATTACTTTCTGGACACCTACATGGGCGGGACGTCCAAGCAGGGTTTCTTCGACGCCTTTGGTCTGGACCCCATCGTCTGGACCGTCCCCCATCGTCCCGACCCCAGCCAGGGCGAATTCTACGACCCCCTGCAGGGCGAGCCTGGTTTCCTCGAGGCCCGCCGCGTCGCCACAGACCAGTGGCGCATCGAATTCGAGGACTTGCCGCACCCCAAATACAAAACCACGCGCTACCGCATCGTCACCCCCAAAGGTGTGCTGACCACAACCCTGCAAGCCAACGAGCACACGACTTGGGTGGTCGAGCACCTGATCAAAGAAAAACATGAAATCGACTTGATCGGCGAATTCGTCACAGCGCCGAAATGTGATGTGGACGAAGTCAACCGCATTGCCGCCGCCTATGGCGAGCGCGGCCTGGTGCGGGGCCACATCTGCTGCTTCGACATCTTCGGCCAGCCGGGTACGTGGCAGGACGCCTGCTGTTTGGTGGGCACCCAGCGCCTGATCATGGAAACTTTCGACGACCCCGCCTGGGTGCACGAGCTGTTGAAAATGCTGCACCGCCGCAAGAAAACGTTCATGCAGTCGCTCAAAGGCGCGCAGTACGACATCCTCGAATTGGGCGGCGGCGATGCCTCGACCACCGTCATCTCCCCAACCATTTTCGAGACCTTCGTCGCCCCCTACGATTCCGACCTCATTGCCACCGCCCACGAGGCCGGGCAGCGCATCGCCTACCACACCTGCGGCGGCATGATGCCCATCCTCGAGACCATCGCCGCCATGCAGCCCGACGCCATGGAGACCTTCACGCCCAAAGAGATGGGCGGCGACGTGCGTCTGGCCGAGGCCAAAAAGCGGATAGGCGACAAAGTCTGCATGATCGGCGGCTTCGACCAATACCATTTCTTCACCGACTGCACGGAAGAGACCACGCGGGCGGCTGTGCGCCACTGCTTCGAGACCGCCGGCGAGGGTGGGAGCTATATTCTCAGCCCCTCCGACCATTTCTTCGACGCTGATCCCAAACTCATCGCCGCCTTCGCCGACGAAGCGCACAAATGCGTCTACGCCTGACACCCGAAAGCTCAGGACAACAATGACTACCAACAGGATGGCAAAACGCGGCGCATTCAGCCAAAAAGATGGTCTACTCGCCCTGGCTTTCATCGCCCCGGCCGTGATCCTTGTGGCCGTGCTCATGTACTATCCCATGGTGCGGGCCTTTTTCGAGAGCCTGTACGAGACCAGCTTCCTGAACCCGAAGCCTAAGTTCATCGGCCTGGAAACTTACCAGAACATGCTGGGAGATCGGGCATTCTGGCAGGTGGTCAGAAACTCGCTGACCTGGACGATCGGCGTGGTGGCGCTCCAGAACCTCATTGGCATGGCCGTCGCTGTTCTTCTCAACCAAGACATCCCGCTGCGCGGCCTCACCCGCACGCTGGTGCTACTGCCGTGGGTGCTGCCAGGCATCGTCGGCGCCATTCTCTGGCGCTTCATGTACGATCCGCAGTTAGGCCTGATCAACTCGCTCCTGCTCAGCGCCGGGTTGATCGACAAAAGCGTACCCTGGCTGGCGCAGCCGAAAACGGCCATGCTTGCGGTCATCATCGCCGCCGTCTGGAAAGGCTTTCCCTTCTCGACCATCATCTACCTGGCGGCGCTGCAGATCGTCGATCCCGAACAAGTCGAAGCGGCCCAAATCGATGGCGCCAATGCCTGGCAGCGCTTTCGCCACGTCACCATCCCCTCCATCGCCCACATCATCCTGCTCAACCTGCTGCTGACCACCATTTTCACCTTCAACTACTTCGATATGGTGTGGGTGACGACCAAAGGCGGCCCTCTCAACCGCACCAACATCTTCCCCACTGCCATCTTCGACATCGGCTTCGGTCAATTCCGCTTCGGCGAGGCTGCGGCCTATGGCGTGGTGGCCGTTCTCCTGTTAGCCGGGCTGGCCATCCTCTATGTTCGGCAATTGCAGCCAGACAAAGGAGGTGAACGCCGATGAGTGGCATAACTCGCAGACGCCTGCGCCGATTGGTTTTGATCACCCTGCAGGTGTTGGTATTGGTCTTCACATTGCTGCCATTCTTCTGGATGTTCAGCGTATCGCTCAAGCCGGGCGCCGAGCCGTTCGCCATCCCTGCCCGGCTGTGGCCCAATGACCCCACCCTCGCCAACTACCGCAGCGCCTTCCAGCCCGAATTCCGTCGGTACTTCCTGAATAGTACTATCATCTCGCTGACGACCATCGTCATCTCCATCACTGTCGGCCTGCTGGCGGCCTACAGCTTCAGTCGTTTCCGTCTGCGTGGTTTCGGCGCGCTGCTAATCGGCATCATCGTCGCCCAGATGTTCCCGGTGGCGACGATGATCATCCCTATCTTCAAAATGGTGCGCGAGGCCGGGCTGCTCAACACCTATGCCGCCCTGATCATTGCCTATCTCACCATCACTCTGCCCGTCTCGATCTGGATGCTGATCGGCTTCATCCGCAACATCCCCGCCGACCTGGAAGAAGCAGCCCTGATCGATGGCGCCACACGCTTGCAGGCTTTCTGGAAGGTGGTGGTGCCGCTGGCCCGCCACGGCATTGTCGCCACCGCCGTCTGGATCACCGTCGTCACCTGGCAGGAATTCATGTTCGCCCTCGCTTTCACGCAGACCGAGGAAATGCGCACCGTCTCGGTGGGGATGAGCGACTTCATCGGTCAGTACGGCATCCGCTACGGCGAGTTGATGGCCACTTCGGTCATGTTCTCGCTACCGATCGTGGCCGTCTTCTTCATTTTGCAGCGGCAATTCGTGGCGGGGTTGACGGCTGGGGCGACGAAGGGGTAAGATGCGATAGGACGTAATGAACTATGTCCAGTGATCTTCTCCGCCGCATCAAACGCGCTGTCTTGGCGGGCAACTACGCCTTCAGCGAAAAGGCGCTGCTCGAAATGGAGGCAGACGGCCTGACCGATCTGGATGTGGCGGAATCTATCCTAAATGCGGTAGCCATCTATAAGACGCTCCGCTCACGAAATCCATGGCGGCAGCAACGCATTGAGTATCTGCACGTTATTCAAAGTACGAATCTTGATGGTTTGATGATCTACACCAAAGGTAAGTTAGTGGAAGAAGCTGGCATCGACCGATATTACTTTCTCATTTCATCCAAGAAAGCCCTGTGAAGCCATGAGTGTAAACATTACACGCTGCCCGACTTGTGGCAGCGATCAAATCAAGAAGGTCTGCCGTGACTGGACAGGCAGTGCCAAAGGGCAGACCTACGTTGTGCCTGCGCTGACGTTCTCCGAGTGCCCGGTATGCGGCGAACGCGTCTTCGATCGAGAGGCGCTTGTACGAATTCAGGTGGCTTCCCCAGCGTTCGCCCATCTGTCCCGCCAATCGCCCAGGACTCATGCCGAACCAAAGACAAGCACCCAGCTAAGCGCAACGCCAGTCTGACGCTCATATCATTGGGTGGCAGCCAGGTGTTGGGGATCGACACCGCCCTGTAAGCTTTCACTCGAACAGTGGTAAATACTGGTGAACACCTTGAGAAATCGCCAGATTGAAGCTCGGCGGCAGGAAATTGCGACGGAGGCGCGTAAATCGATTGCTGCGTTCCGAGACGGCAAACTCAATGCCCAATCTGCAGAAGCAGCCATTTCGGAATTGCATCAGGCGCTTGATGATGCCGAATGAGACAATGATTCGTCACATCCAGATTTCAACGGGCTTACCGAAAGCTAACGAGATTCTCTCTGCCGCATCAAACGTGCCGTCTTGGTGGGCAACTACACCTTCAGCGAAAAGGCGCTACTCGAAATGGAGGCGGATGGCCTGACCGATCTGGATGTGGCGGAATCCATGTGAGCGTTTGCCCATTCGTCCCACTAATTGCCGAGGATTCACGCTGCATCAAAGACGACCTCGCATCCTTGTCAGCAATTCCAAATTCGTGAACGCGGACAGAAAGAATACGGAGTCTTAGCCGATGACTTATCAGTGTTCTCCCTATCCGTGTCCACACGCTTCCTTCTCGAAGGCGGAAAAACCATGTTTGGAATCGCTGTAGTGACGCTGCACCATCTGCACCTGAGTATTGGCGAGTTGAGGGGGACTGATGCATTGCGGGAGGAGTTGCAACCATAGGTAGAAGATCTCAAGACTGTAGTATGCTTCGGGACGGTGATGCCCAGGGTGAAATGGGGTGGCGAGATAATGAGCAGAATGGCTACTACGCTTCTTCCGCAAAATCCTTTACTTCCAAACAGCGACAGTTCAAAGACACATTTACAACATCCTGAAGCTGGTGTATAGTAGTAGAAAGGATTCCTTTTGTTTCACCCCACGATGCCTTTCTGTTAGAACAGGATGCAAGACACGCAAGGCGGATTGAGCACGTTGATTCGTCGAGGGCCGTATGCTCGCCAGGGCACTACGGCCGCTCGTTACGCGGCGCGATTCTATCAGCCCATCATTTCAGGGATTACTCTCCTTCTGCTCGCTATCACCGTCTGGCAGTATCGCGAAGCTCCAGTGGCAGTGATTGTAACGTTGTGTGGGGGGATTGTCGCATACAGCATCTACTCTTTACTTCGGCTTGGGGCAAGGAACAAGTTCAATGAGCTATGGCGTCATCCTTGGGTTCAGTTCCTCCGATGTCAAACCGGCATCTTGGTTGTTTCGTTTCTAATAGGGATTCTAACGGCCCACGGCCTCTTCAATCATGAGGTCTGGCTGCTCTACGTGCTTGCGCTATTGATTTTGAGTGAACGTCTGAGTACAAGGATTCTGCTTGCGACGCTCATAGAAGTGGGGCTTCTACTCATTCTTGTTTCCTATATCGGTGCGCGGCTGTATGAGGGTGAAGCTTTTTCCGTTCTGACATTCATCTCAACTGCGCCCTATTTGCTGGCGCATGTTTTGTGGATTTGGCTGTTCACATTCATTCTCCACTACCTCATTCGCATCATCCAAGCGCGTGACGAAGCATTTAGCCAACACAAGCACTGGTTGAAATTGATCCAAGAAGCTGCACTAGCTGCTGGGCGCCCAGAGGAGCAATACAACGCGCTGGTAGAAAGCGCCGGCAAATTGATGAATAGCCGTGTCAGGCTTTGGATTCCACGGTTGAGCGATGGCAAACTCGCCGGCCTGGACGGTGACATAGCTGGCCCCCGAATCGAGACCGCGGCAGCGGGTGTTGAGCCGGGCATCGCGCTGCGCCAAGCCACCATGCCCCTCCGAATCGGCAACATATTGACATGGCTATGCAACAACCTACCGGACACAACCTTACGGCATCTATGCAACGATCTTCAAATGCGGGGCCGCCGAGGCAGCATTGGTTTGCTTAGAGTAGAAGAAGAACCACCCGATCAAGCTGAAGTTGCGACTCAAATCCTCTTGCCGATCTATCGTCTACATAATGACGAATCGTTGTTAGGCCTGTTCGAGTTCTCATACCCGAAACAGCCCTCTCTATTTCAACTTGAAATCGGCAGTACGCTGTTAATGGATTTTGCTGAACATGCGCGCTTGATCCTGATGGCTGCTCGCCAGGGGGATATTCGTCGTCTCATGACTCAGATACTCTGGCCACCCCAACCTTTTCGAGATCAGCAGGAGATCGCCCAACATATAGCCAATGACATGGTAGATAAATTTGGATTTGATTTTGCAACAGTCTCACTGGTTGACAGCGCAGCCAACATCATACGCACATTAGCCGGCCGCAATGCAGACTGGCTGTCAGAGGCCAACTACCGTTTGGGAGGAGATGACGTTCATAACGTTGTGATCAAAACAGGGCAGGTTTACTGCGATCATGGTGAGCAGGCTCACCTCGTTGACCAGCGGATTACCCGGCGCTACCGACTTCGGAATACCAGCCGAGCCTGGATTCCCATCATGTCTTCGCGTGGAGCAACACCGAGAATCGGCACCATTCACGTCGGGTTTCGCCGCCGCGATGCAAGGTCCTTGAGTGAAGAACGGATTGCCGTATTGATGGAATACGCATATCATGCTCATTCGGCGCTGGTTACAGCACAGCGCCAACAGCGCCAACGCGAACTCAGCGATACGTTGGCTGAACTTCATGAATCACGAAGTCGCTTTCCGCAGATCAATGCCCTTATGGATCTGCAGGATAGAGGTCAAGACATCCAGCGTTTGGTGAGTCTATACGATCCACACGAGATTGCAGCACTCGTGGGGCGCAGCGCACAGGACATTGTAAAGGCCAATATTGTTATTGTCTATCTGTGGGATGAAAATCATCGTTCACTCGAAATTGCATACATCACAGACCAAGCCATCAAAGGTAAAGGTCAGCTTGTAGTTGATTTACGCGAGGGAAGCCTCTTGCAGCGACTGGATATGCAACGCACTCCTTATTACTCGCCGGACGCGCAAGATGATCCGCTCTTGGTCAACTTCCGACCTGACGGAAAAGCTGATGATACCCACCGGACTTTTACCCAGCGACAAAACGTTCGATCATTTGTGGGTCTTCCATTGGTGGGCAGAGACCCGCGTGGTGTAGGTTTTCTCTGCCTGAACTATCGCAGCCGTCGCGAGTTTCATCCAGAAGAGAGACGAATCTTGGAAGTCTTCGCCCGGCAGGCAGCTATGACGCTAGAGGAAGCTCGTAGCCAGCGCACATTACAGAGACTTACCATCGCGCAGGAACGTGCAAGCTTCGCCGCCGATGTACACCACAGTCTCTCCCAGCAGTTGTTTGGCCTTGATCTGCAGATCCGTACCGCCGCTAGATTACTTGAGCGCGGAGAAAGCGAATTCGCAAAGACGAGTCTAAAGAAAGCGACAGCCGAATCTGAGAAAAGCCTCAAAGCATTAGGGCGACTTCTGAAGGAGACCAATCGCGATCAGGAACCGCAGGCCGATCTGATCGCCAACATCAACGACGCCATATCAGGATTGCAGACACAGTTCAGCACTGACATTGAATTCCACCATGTAGTTGAACAAGATGTGCCTCCTCAAGTTCAGTTCTATCTATCAAGGATTGCGCTGGAGGCGCTCCATAATGCGGTCAGGCATGGGCGTGGCGCGCCGGTTTGTGTAGTTTACCAGGTCGAGCGAACCGGACATATCAGCCTGCTTGTTGCTGACCGAGGCCCAGGTTTTGAGTTGACAGCCGTTCAACATATACCAGCGTATGGCTTGGCTGCTATGCGTCAGTATGCTGCTCAACTCGGAGGCGAACTTAGAATCAGTTCAGAGTCTGGCCAAGGGACAGAGATTTGCCTAGATGTTCATCCGCTTTCATATGGGAGCGATAACCATGACAAAACCAGCCAGCAGTGAGATTCCTGCAGCCGATAGCCAAATTGGCGTTGAAACAATCAGCATTTTGATTGTAGATGACCATCCAGCGGTGTGTGATGGTCTGAAAGGTTACCTGGAAATTGAGCCGGATATTCGCGTCGTGGGATGTTGTTATTCCGGTGAGGAGGCTCTCCACACCGTGAAGACGGAGAAGCCCGACATTGTATTGATGGACTTGGAATTTCAGCGCTCCGCCATGAGGGGAGTTGAGGCGGTTGAGCAGATCAAAGCCATTTGCCCTTCAACCAGGATTGTGGCTGTCTCGAACTATTCGGACCAGCAACATGTCTCGGATGCGCTTAGGGCGGGGGTGTCTGGTTACTTGGTGAAGACGTCGGGACGCCCTGAGATCATCGAAGCTATTCGGCTCGTTGTGCGCGGGAAGACGGTTTTTGATGAAGAAGTGCGGGCAATTATCCAGATGTTTATCCCCGACTCTCCGAGTCCAAGCGAGGGAGACGCGCGCGATATCTTGCTTGTTGAGAAACTCACTCGCGCGGAGATGAAAGTGCTCAAGCTGCTTGCCAGCGGCATGAGCAATGAAGAGATTGCTGCGGCGTTGATCATCGAGATCGCAACCGTCAAGACACACGTCAGCCATATACTTCATAAACTCAACGTAAAGACGCGCGAAACGGCTGCTGTTTGGTACAGATACCATTACGGGGCGACCAATCCCGCCTAATCTCTGGCTGCATCTCGGCGCCACTATGTCTACGACTTGGCGAGCGACTCATTTCAACACGTGCATGGCTCTTGCGCTGAGAATCATACACCGTCATTCACTTCTCCACTCGTGAGGATGAGATTGTTCGCCAGGAAGATAAGCCTTTGTTGCTCTGGGATCATCCGCCCAAGATGGATGCACTCTCATTCTTGCTGTGGTATATAAGAGGATAGAGCGCGGCCATAGCTCTTCAGTTTCGCCGATGATTCCATCTGCAATCTATAATTGACCCCGAAAACTGGACCACGAGCTAAGGTGGAGGTCGGGTATACTGACCAAGACCAGGAGGTCCAGAATGATGACGAAGATCCGCCGCCGACATAGCGCCGAGTTCAAGTTTCGAGTTGCGTTGGAAGCTGC
>JAYRVO010000073.1:0-2359 GCA_041918515.1 Chloroflexota bacterium
CCGTGCCCGCGACCGGCCACCGAACACGGGCACGGACCTTGACCGGTTCGTGCGGGCGCACCGGTCACTCGTGCGGTCCGGTTCGTCTTCGATGCCCCCGGGCCCGTGCTTGGTCGCCAGGCCGACGGGGCGGGCATGCCTTCCACCGGCGCGTCCGGCGCGCGCCGGCGCGGCGGTGTGTTCTTGGTGCGACGCCCCGGCCCTAGACACGCGTCCTGCGGCTTGCAGCGCCCGGTCAGGCCCGGCTCGACCGCCGTCCGCCACGCCGCCCCCGCAGCACCGCGGTGGCGGCATTGGCGATGAAGCCCACCGTCGCCAGCGCCGACAGCAGCGCGCCCCAGCGCCTGAGCTCGAACGGGCCGGCGGACCGCGTCAGCGTCGCCCCGTATGCTTTTGAGGCGCGATTCGTGGAGAGCGACGTTTCAAGGATCGATGTCGCTTCCCGAGAGCCAGTCTCCCGATCCACGCCAGGATATCGTCCGCCACGTCCCTCCAGTCGGGTTCGCTTTGCATGATGTGGCTCATGCCGGGAAAAATCTTTGCTTCAGCCCTCATGTCTCGCGCTGCGCGCCGCACTTCACTCGCCGGGATGATGTGATCGCCCTCGGCGCCCCAGAATTTGAGCGGACAGGGCGGCGGCCCCTGATGGGTGGTTCGCGGAAAAAGGCTTTGACCCAGCACCAGTGGTGACTCCGCTTGCAGTCTTCGGGTCACGGCGATGCGGGCTTCTTTGCTGACTCGAGACGAGTAAATGCCCAACGGCGCTTCACCCAGCCGCGAGATTCTGGGCTCCAGGGCGAGGGCTCCCAGCTTGAGTACGCTCGTCGGAGACTGCTTCGCCAGAGCCAGCACACTGCCTGCGACGCCATGGAGTGGAATCGGCGACAGCAACCCCAGCGCCGCCAGCGGCCTGCGGTAGGCGACGCGCTGGGCGATCAAGCCCCCCAGCGAGTGGGCGATGACGATCGGTGGCGCGCGCATCTGGGCGATCGCCGCCTCCAGATCCCGTTCGAACGCTTTCAAGCCGCGGCGCCACAAGGACCAGCCGCGCTGCCCGTGTCCGCCAAAGCTCATGGCCGCAACTTCATAGCCCGCCTGGTGAAAGTATTCGAGAAAATTGCCGCGCCAAATCCAGGCGCCGGAAAACGATCCAGGCACAAGAAGCACCGGAGGACTCGCGGATGCGGGTTGCCTGAAGAGAATCTTGATCGGACCAGCCTGATCCTCGAACTCGTCCCTCAGTTGTGGCGCCAACACTCGGCTTGCTGCAGTGGCGGCCCGTTTACGCACGACCACTCCCGAATTCCATCGCCTGCAGAGCCTTTGCAATCACGGACCATACGGTGCCGTTGTAGGGCAATCCCAGGTGGGCGACATCCAACTGAACGTGTTCGACGGCGGGACTGTGGTGATCCAGCGCGGCCAGATAGCTGACGACGCCATCGGAGGGGCTCACCACCGCCGTGATCGGCACGGTGATGGGACGCTCTTCGCGATCGGCGATGAGGCGTTCCACCCAATCGAGATCGTACTGGCGGCGATTGAACGCCTTCGCCGCGAGCGTGTACTTTGGACCACCGATGACCGGCGAGCCCAAGGTGATGACCTGGCTGATTTGTGTCGGTCTCTCGCGCGCAGCTTCACGCGCCATGAAACCACCGAGGCTCCAGCCGACCAGGGCAATGGGTTGTCTGCTCGCCTGTGACACTTCGTCCACCCGACCGATCAGGCGATCAACGACATACGGCACGCCGGCCTCACCTCGGTAAGGGGCTATGGGCGGCAGCTTCCATCGCGAATGAAGGTCGCTGAGCGCGTGCGGCATGTTCAGGCCGGCCATGTTGGTGCCCAGACCCCAGCCCATCGTCGCGTAGCCCAGGCAGCAGCAAATGACCGGTCAAACGGGTGGGTGCCTCAGCGGGCGGTGTGTGTATCGCTGGAGGCCTCATCCAGGGCCGCAATGCTGGCATCCAGCAAGTCGTGCAGTGCACAAACCTGCGCCACCCCCAGGCGATGGTTCAGGTCCGTTTGCGCCGCTTTCCAGGCGCGCTGGGCTTCGGCACGCAGGGCTTGGCCCGCTGCGGTGGCTGCGACCAAGCGACTGCGAGCGTCCTCGCCCGCACCGACCGCCAGCCAACCCTGAGCCACCATGGGTTGCAGGTTGCGGGTCAAGGTCGATGCATCCATTTGCAGGCGCCGCGACAGATCGCTGGGTCGGATCGGCCCGAGTTTGACGACATACGAGAGCAAGGCGTACTGAGTGCTCTTCAGGCCCACCGCGGACAGGTGGTGGTCGTAGTGGCGGTTCACCATCCGCCCCAGCTGTCGAAGCTTCAGATTGGTGCAGCCTCGCGGTGCA
>JAYRVO010000074.1:0-23214 GCA_041918515.1 Chloroflexota bacterium
ATGATTGCGGGCTTGCTGCCCCACCCGAAGATGGCGCAGGTTGCGGTCATCGACCCGAAGTTGGTTGACTTTGGCACGATTCCGCCCGACCTGGCCGGATTGTGGGCGCCGGTGGCGACCGACCAGGCCGGGGCTATCGATCTGCTGGGCGAGGTATTGGCCGAGTGTCAAAGGCGGTTCGCCATGCTCAAAGACGTTGGCGCGCGCAGCCTGGCCGCCTACAACACTCAGGCCGAACCGTTGCCCTACCTGGTGGCGTTCATCGATGAATTGGCCGATTTTGCCGGGGATAAGCGGTTTGGGCCACTGGCTTTGGAGATTGGCCGCAAGGGGCGGGCGGCGGGGGTGTCGTTGGTGCTGGCGACGCAACGGCCCAGCGCCGATGTAGTCGATTCCAGCTTGCGGGCTGTGGCCGGGGCCGCCGTTGCCTTCAGGGTGCGGAATGTGCACGACAGCCGCACCATCATCGGGGATGGTGGGGCTGAGTTGCTGCCTGCCGATATTCCGGGTCGTTGTATTGTGCAGCGGGGGGACTTGACGCAGTGCCAGGCGTATTATGCAGGGCTGGCGTCGGGGCAGTTCGATCATCATCTCGCCGCCTTGCCACGGGGTCGGGGCGATGCCCGACGCGTTAAGACAGACGATACGCAGGCCGCTACAACGCCTGTAACGTCCGCTGACGGCCCCTTCTGGGGCGATATAGCACCCTCGGTTTCGCTCGACTTGCCTCCCGATCCCTCTGCTCCTGTGAGTGAAGCGCAGCGCCGGTATGTCATCAATGCCTATCGTCGCGCCGGCGGTTCGTTGCGCGCCACCCAGCGCGCCCTGTTTCCGGGTCAGGCGGAAGGGGGGCATTGGTTCTACTGGATTCGGGCCATCGTGCAGACAGAGGAGGCGCAGCCATGACGGATCAACACAGACCACCCCGCCCGCCACGCGCACGCCGGACCCGGGTCCGCAATCGTTCGACAAGCTCACGACCGACGAACTCACGGCGGCGCTACGATCCTGAGACCCTCTGGGACTCGCACATCACCACCGGGGCCTACGCCAAACCTGGCAGCGTCATGGGGACGCTGAACGACCTGAACCCGGCCTACAACCCTATCGATCTGGCCTGGGCGGTGATGTGGGCTTGCTGGTGCATCGTGCGCCGGCGGCAGTGGCCCAAGACGATTTGGATTCCCGCTGCCGATGTGACCGTGAACGAAGTGCGGGCGGAGTGGGCGCGGCTGCACATCGATTCATGTGTGGTGGCCATGAGCAACAGCGGCATGACCGTTTTGGTCGGGGCGCGACAGTACGACTGGGCGTGCTACGTTTTGGGGCGGATGCTGGCCGGGGAGCCTGTGCCAGCATGGGAGTAAGACGCACCTACCTACCGTGCGGTTCATGAACCGCCCCTACTTTCACGGAGGAAACACCATGACAACACGATCACCACTTGCCATTTGTCCCGTTGTCGCCGAGATGACGGCTGGCGGAAGTTTCAATCTGGATGACCTGGCCGCGCATGTGAAGGGCTGCCCGACCTGTCAGGCCATCACGGGCGCGCTGATGAAGCCTATCGCCGATGTTCTCACGGCCTGGCCACCGGAACCGCCAGCGAAGGATGAGCGGGGCGAAGACGCATAACCAGTAACCCTACCTTCACCTGCCGGCCAGATACAGGCCAGATACAGGCAGGATACCGACCAGGCGCTCATCGCGCCGCCTTCGCACCTTTTCAACCCTATACCCGACGCCGCCGGCGGTGCAAGTCCGACAGGAAGCAAGGCAGGTTGAGGCGACGTTCGGGTTGTTTTTCGACATGGGTCGTAATGGAGGTGATCTGATGACGACCTTGATTGCAGTCTATAACAGCGAGGGCTGCGCGGGGCGCTGTGACGCCCACTGCTACAACGCCAGGCAGCCCGAATGCACTTGTATTTGTCACGGCAAGAATCACGGGGTGGGACTCAGCCAGGCGATGGAGAATACGCGCGAGTGGGCCGAGGGCTGGATCGAAGCCTACGCCCAACAGCAAGGGCTGAGCGACTACCACGGCGCCGTGAATCCAACCGTTTATCAAGCATCGCTCTTTTGAGGAGGAAGCAACATGCAGTTCTACGTCAAACCCAACAGCAATTGCGAAGGGCTTTCGCTGACCACGCTGGCCGATATTGCCGGTGGCGAATGGGAGGCTGAGCCGTGCTGGCGCGGGCAACCCATTATCAAGACCGGACGCGACCTGGCCCCGCGCCGGATCGTGGGCTGGTCGTCGCTGTTCGGCGGTTCGGATGTGTCGCTGGCCGCCTATCGTCGCATCGATACTCATCCTGCCCTGGCCCTGGTGGGGGCGGATTGGGGGTTGCGCATCCTGGCGAATGAGGGGGAGGAGGTGGAGGCGGAGCCGGGCGCGGCGCATTTGCCACCGGGGTGGGGGACGGCGCTGGTGGTCGTCTATCACCCAGACGACATCGAAGACGCCGATCTGCGCCGGTGTTGGCCGCAAGGGGGTTGACTATGTATCCCGGAGCAATCACGATCTCGGTGTGGAATTGCCGGGCGGCGGTGGTGCGCTGGCTGGCCGCCGGCCCCCACGCCAGCACGTTCGAGGCGGCAGGCAATTGGGAAGACCTGGAGGACGCCGCTATCGCCGAGGTGGAGGAGCAGGGCGGGGCGATCAACTGGTCGGGGCACTATCGTTGTTCGGCGGCGCTGGCGGCGCGGGCGCGATTCGACGCTACGGACGCTCAGGGAGTAGAATGACAGCACTCGGCAGGCGACGACCAGGCGCGGCAGCGAAGGCG
The DNA here is from genome assembly GCA_041918515.1 of Chloroflexota bacterium. Lineage (GTDB taxonomy): Bacteria > Chloroflexota > Anaerolineae > J102 > J102 > SSF26. Next base: position 2,793 of record JAYRVO010000074.1, read on the forward strand.
CCGCACGGCTCGATTCGAGAGCACTGAGAAACAGGCCGTTTCTTTGTCGCTCTGCCGGGGCTTTTGATCGATATGAACCATCGCCGTTACGCCGCCCGCCTGGCCAGGTTGGAGAAGGGCCGGGGAGAGCAGGAGCCGACCGTGATCCTGATGCAGTTCGAGGGGGACGATCAGCCGAGCATGGGGTATCGTTACTGGCCGGACGGTCGGAGCGAGGTGTTGACGCCGGAGGAACTGGCCGAGCCTGGGCGGGCGCGACCGGAGCGAGAGGTAGGCATGACCTGGGGCGATGGGAGGGAAGGCATCCGGTTGATCATGGACGCCTGACGCGTCTGAAAGGGGGCATGGTGGGGGTTTGGGGCTTGATGAGAATGCATCTGATAATTTAATATTATCGGATGTAGCCAACCGACAGCCAATCGATAGCAAGACGCTATCGACCTTTCACGTAGGAGCTTTGGACATGACGATTTCAGCAGTGATGGCGATCACGCCGGTGGAGATCGCTCCGGTCGAGGTGACGGCCGGGCGCTTCGATCTGCTGGCGGCCGGGCAGGCAGCCAACGAAGCGGCGGCCGGTTCGACTTTTGGCCGCTATCAGGATAAGAAGGCAGACAACACGTTGCGGGCGCAGCGGGCGGCGTTGGGTCTGTTCGTCGCCTATCTTGCCGACGTTGGCGTGCGGGTGGAGGCGGGACGGCTGGCGCAGGAGCCGGACGCGTGGCAGGGGATGACGTGGGGGCTGGTGGATGGCTTTGTGCTGTGGATGATCCGGGAAGGGTACAGCATGGCCACGGTGAACCAACGGCTGAGCGTGGTCAAGACCTACGCCCGGCAGGCGACCAGAGCGGGGGCGCTGAGCGCGGCGGAACTGACGCTGATCAAGACGGTGGAAGGTTATAGCCGGGAGGAGGGACGCCGGGTGGATGACCATCGCCAGATGACGCGGCGCAGCCCGAAGAAGGCGCAGGCGGTGGGGCTGACGCTGGCGCAGGTGAAAGAGTTGAAGCAGCAGCCCGATACACCACAAGGGCGGCGCGACCGGGTGTTGGTGTGCCTGTTGGTCGATCATGGGCTGCGGGTGGGGGAGGCGGCGCGGCTGAAAGTGGAAGACCTCGACCTGGCCGAGGGGCGGATGACGTTTTATCGCCCGAAGGTGGGGCTGACTCAGAATCACGAACTGAGCGAGGACGCTAAACGGGCGCTGCGGCGCTACATCGAAGCGGGCGACGCGCCAGCGACGGGGCTGTTGTTGCGGGCCAGCGCCGGCGCGGGGCGACTGACGCACGCCGGGGTGAGCGAGCGCAATCTGTCGGAGCGGGTGCGCATCCTGGGCGAGCAGATCGGCATCGAAGGGTTGAGCGCCCACGATCTGCGCCATGCCTGGGCGACGCAGGCCGCACGTAACGGCACACCCATCGACCGCCTGCAACAGGCGGGGGGCTGGTCGTCGCCGTCGATGCCGCTGCGCTACATCGAGGCAAGTGAGATCGCCAACCGGGGTGTGTTGCTATGAGCGAGCGTGAGGATCGCAAGGGGCTGTTCATGTGGAGAGAGCCTAAGAGCGAGTTCTGGGCGACCGAGCGCGCCGGGCTGCCGAGCTTTGCCGGCGGTGTGCGTTTCCGCTTTCTGAGCTTCGACAGTCTGGATAAGCGGATAAGCCTGTGCATCGAGATCGACGACGATTCGACTATCGAGGGCGTCGTACAGGCGTGGCATGAGGTGCTGCGCTGGCGAGAGCTATTGCAGCGGTACAATGGCCCCTGGCTCGGCGGCGGGAAGTCGGCTTTGTTCTATCACTTGGATTTGCGGCACAGGCACGGCGGCAGGTCCTACCCCAAGCTGGCGCGCTGGTTGAACGACAAGATCGCCACCCACATGCAGGGCTATGCTCGCTACCTTGCGCTTCCAGCCTTTCCCCGTGACAGCACCTGGCTCGAACGCCTGCGGCTGCTGGATCAGCTCGAGAAGGAACATGGGGCCGACCACTTGGCTGCCCGGCGCGCCGATGACATCCTGGCCGCCCTGCGCCCCAGCCTGAGCGGAGATGAGCGGGTCGAGATTCTGGAAGGGGGCCTGGCGGAGATAAAGGCCGGTCGCCCGCCGTTCCTCCCCGACTTTCCCATCGCTGCTGCGGATGTGCGGGAGCGGGTGCGCGAGTGGCGCAAGAAGTGGTCAGAGTTTGAGCAGTGGGAGTTCGACCTGGTGGGCAGCCAGGTGGACGAAGAGGAAGGCTGATCGCCACTGTAAAACAATGCAGGAACAATGAATAGTGACGGCGATCTAGTGAGATATTGATTCCGCGCGCAATCAGAAACACGGCGGTTTGCTGCCGCTGCGGGTCTGAAATCAGGGTGTTGGGATAGGGGACAGGCAAATCTCTGGCGCTGGCAGGCCGGAGACCGTCGGCCAAACAACCTTTCGCGCCCGCGAAATTCGGCAGGGGGGGTATCCCAAACGATGCGATAGCGATTTGACGGCGAACAGATGTTCGTTTATTATTGGTGAAGGTGCATGTCAACTCATCTGGGGGCGGGGGTGGGAAGGCAGCCCCCACCAGGTGATCGTGATGTGCATGTGCAGCGTTTTCAACCAATTTGATACCGTACTTCGCCCCGCCCATCCTGGTCTTAGCGTGTGGCCCCCCGGTTCGCCGGCGCGCCCCTTCGTCTCCCGACCCTTCCCAGGCCCGGCTCGCAGTCACTCTGACTTTGCGCGCCGGGCCTTTTTGTTTGCCGATGAGGGGGGGTGGGAGAAATCCGAAGATTCTTCCCATAGGCAGGGAGATGTTTTCCCGCTATCGTCCTGACAGCGATTGAACCATTTAACGTCAATAGAAGTAGGGGCGAAACTCAGGCCCCAGTCAACCACACTATCGCATTTTGGAGGCATTTGTGAACACCACTCGTAGAACTCAGCGTTTTTTGGTCGCGCTTTCACCCGTCGAGCGTGAGACGCTGGCGCGGCTGCAAGAGCATGAAGGGGCATCGGGCGCGGACGTGCTGCGCCGGTTGCTGCTGCAAGAGGCGCGTCGCGCTGGCGTCGCGCCCGAAAAGGTTGTGAATGTCGTCGAACCCCATCACCTGGAGGTGAACTATGCTGCAACGTGACACGCTGACAGCGCCGTCCCCCAACGGCGCCAGCCCTGAACAAACAAAACCCGCCGGGCGACAACCGGCGGGCGGGGAGAAAAAGAGCGGCGGAGAGCCATTGACTTTCGCTCATTATGGCCCAGTGGAGGCGCTGCGTCAAGATGGGCGCGACGAGGACGAACGGGCGCGGGTCTTCTTCCGGCAGATGCTGGATGACCCGGACAACGCGCCGGAGGCGGGCGATCTGGCCCAGCTTGGGCGCTGGCGGGAGTATGCGGCGACGCTGTGGCAGGGTTGGACGCTCGACCATGACCGGGCTATCGTGCGGCAGCAGTTCGCCGTATTGGCCCAGAATGCCCCGGCCCTGAGCCTGCTAGTGGCCGGTGACGATGCCGAGGATGATGAGGAGGGCGCGGCGCTGGCTGAGGCGCTGGCTCCCGACCTGCCGGCGGCGGCGCGGCTGCCTGATAGTCTGGGGCGGGATGTGGGCGAGTGGTTGGACGAATACGTGCGTTACGCCGCGGAGATGTCGGAACGGACGCCGGAGATCGTCCACGAGGCCGCCGGGTTGTGGCTGGCGTCGGCGGCAGTGGCGCGGCGACTGCATGTAGCCCCGCGCCATGATGACATTTACCCCAATCTCTACCTGCTGGCCGTCGCGCCCACCACGCTCTACGCCAAGACGACCGGCCTGAATGTGACCACCAGGCTGCTGTTCGACGCCTTGCCCCATCTGGCGCTGGCGAACGAGTCTACGCCGGAGGCATTGCTGGCGGAACTGGCCGGCAAGGAACCGTCGAACCTGGAAGCCAACGAGTTGACGGATCGGGATCGGGAGTTGTGGAGGATGGGGCAGAAGTTGGCCGGACAGAGGGGGCTTGTCTTGGAAGAGGCGAGCAGCCTGCTGGCGGGGTTGCGACGCGACTACATGCAGGGGATGGCGGAACTGCTGTTACGGCTGTACGACTGCCCATCTTCGCATCGACGACACACACGCGGCGGCGGCTTCTTGATCATCCGCAATGCCTATTTGTCGATCATCGGTTGGACGACTCCGGCGCGGTTGCGCACAGCGGAAATAGAGACGGCCTGGCAGGATGGTCTGTTTGCTCGTTTCGCCTTGCTGACGCCGGAGGGCCAGCCCAAGCGCCCCAGCGAGGAAGAAGGTCCCCGGCCCATCCAGCCGTCGCGCCTGGCCGAAGACCTGACCCGTCTCGCCAACGTCCTTTTGCCCACCCCCGAACGCTTCCCTGAGCCGGTTTCCAGCCGGATGGTCTCCATCGCGCCTGAAGCCAAAAAGGCTTGGCGGAGTTACTACATCGCGCTTTCACACGATCTGCTGACCAGCCGGGACGCGCCCGACGGCCGTTTGGGCGGCACCTATGGTCGCTTGCCGACGATGGCGCTGAAGGTGGCGACGCTATTGGCGGCGCTGGATTGGGCGGGCGGGGAGATGGCCGAGCCGTTGATCACTTTGGGGCATTATGCGCGGGCGCAACGGATCAGCGAACGCTGGCGGGTAAGCGCCCATCGCCTGCTCGATCAACTGTCGGCCCGACCAGAAGCAGAGCAGGAAGACAGCGACCTCAAGCGCATGATCTCGGTGCTCGAACGCAAGAACGGCGGCTGGCTGAAACTGCGAGATTTGCACAACGCGATGGGTAGTGGCCGGTATACGGCCAACCAGATCGAGACGCTTGCGAACATCCTGCGCCAGCAGGGGCGCGCCGAAATCGAGGAGCGAAAGAACCCCCGTGGCCCATCATCGAAGTACATCCATCGCATTCTGTAAACGAGTATATACAGGTTATACAGTTTACAAATTTACAAGAAAGCCCCCCAGGGACAGGCTTCCCTGCCTGGATGCCCTTTCTTGTATTATTTGTAAATGTATTATTTGTAAAAAGCGTTTACAAGAAGACTGGAGTCTATCCAATGACCACTATCACCCAAGTTGATCTGCTCGACCTGGTGGGGCGCGATGTGCCGACGAAGCGCACGGCGGCGACGAAGGGCGGGGAGTTTCACGGGCCTTGCCCTTTCTGCGGTGGGCGCGACCGTTTCATGGTCTGGCCGCAGCATCCATCAGGACGGGGCGAGTTCCTTTGCCGGCAGTGCGGGGCGAAGGGCGACGCTATCGACTACGTGCGCAAGCGCGATCATCTGAGCTATCCCGAAGCGGTGGAGCATCTGGCCATGGCGACGAAGGCGGAGACAGCGACCAGGGCGGCCGCGCCGGCAGCGGCCCCAACGTCTGGTTTTAGCGAGCCGGTGGAGCCGCCCGGGCCGGAATGGCAGGCGCGGGCGTGGGAGTTCGTGGTCTGGGCGCAGGTGCAATTGTGGTCAGAGACGGGCGCGGAGGCGAGGGGCTATCTCTATGAGCGCGGGCTGAGCGAGGCGACGATCAAAGCATCGATGCTGGGCTGGAATCCAAAGCGTTGGGAGGATAAGGCGGAGCGTTGGGGTTGCGATGCAAACGCCAAGCCCATTCACCTGGCGGCAGGCGTCGTCATCCCCACCTGGTCGGCCAGCGCCGCCAACCCCGGCCCCTGGTCGGAAACGCTATGGGGGGCGCGCATCCGGCGCTTGGAGGCGGACGCCGATCCCAAGTATCTGGCGGTGCGAGGCTCGACCCCGGCCCTGTTTGGCGTCGATGGCATCCGGCCCGACCGGCCGGCGGTGTTGGTGGAGGGTGAGTTCGACGCCCTGATCATCGGCCAGGCTGTCGATAGCTTCACGGCCATAGCCACCGGCTCGACCTCGTGGTGCCGGCGGGCGCGCTGGTTGGGCTTGCTGGCGCGGGCGCGTCGGGTGGCCGTGGCCTTCGATGCGGATCAAGCCGGGGAGTCGGCGGCGACCTGGTGGGTCGAAGCGTTGGGCGCAAAGGCCCGGCGCTGGCGGCCCTGGTGGGGCGACGCCAACGATCTGGCGAAGGCGGGCGCCAATCTATCGGCCTGGCTGGCCCCGGTCGAATCGTAAGTCAACGTCGTAAGTCAACTTAAGGATGGCAGGAAATGGCAGAGAATGGCACACAATCAACGAATCTGACGCCCTTGCAACAGCGAGCCGTTGCCGCACTGTTGGGGGCGCGGGATGTGCGCGAGGCGGCCAAGACGGCCGGGGTGAGCGAGCGCACGCTGTGGCGTTGGCTGAAGGAGCCAGTCTTTGCTGCTGCCCTGAAGCAGGCGACGCAGACGTGTATCGAGCAGGCGACGCGGCGGCTGGTGGGCGGGACACAGGAGGCGCTGGATACATTGTGGCAGCTGATGAAGGACGCCAACGCGCCATCGTCGGCGCGGCTGCGGGCGGCGACGGCCTGGCTGGACTATCATCACGCCTTTCGAGAACTGGACGACATCGAGGCGCGGCTGGCGGCGTTGGAGGAGAAGCTGGGATGAAGCAGAACACACGCACGCGCATCGAACGTTTGGAAAGACAAGCGCCACCGGCTGCCATCGATGTCGCTGACGCGCCCGCGCCCACACCGCTGACAATGGCCCAGGTGTGGCAGATACTATGCGACAATACCCGTCTGTACATGGACGGATGGGGAGGGCGACTGGCTATAAAGCCGGGCCTGATCCACACCGCTTGGGTGCAAGAAAAACGAGCATTTCTGGAATACGAGATCGCCTGTATCCAGGAGCAGATGGACGCCGGCTATCTGCCGCCCATTTTCCTGACCTCAGCAGAAGCAGAGACGGCGCTGGCGATGCTGGACGCAGGCGGTATTAAGCAGTGCCACGACCCGAAAAGCGGCGCGGCGGATGACCCCCCGACCTGGCCGGAAGTTGGCTTTCAGTGGCATCACTATGTCCACGTCGCCAACGATCCCAACGCACGGCACTTGTTCCTGTCCCTCACCGACTATACCCGCTACGATGAGGAGCAACGGCGACAGTCGCGCACCCTGGACGCGGTCCAAGCCGCTATCGACCTCTGGGACGCGCTGACAATGCACCAGGTCTTTCCGCCCGGCTACTTTCTGGCCGCCGATGATCTGCGGGCTTTTCTGGTCATGGCGCTGGACGAAGCCAGGGGGTTTGAAAGCCTCGAAAGAGAGGCGGAGCCATGACCTACCGTGCTGACTTACGCGACTGGTTGACGCCGATGCTGTACGATGTGCTGAAAGCGGCTCCGTCGCGTGAATTGCTGGCCTGGCTGTGGGATAGGCGGATTGCGCCGGCGATGTTGGCCGAGGCGGAGCAATGGCTGCTGGCGGGGCTGCTGTTGGAGGGCAAGCCGGGTGCGCCGCGCCCGGAACGTTATCTGCGCACGCTGGTGAAGCGGTTGCCGACCTGGTGGAGCCACCTGCCGCCGCCGGTGGCGAATGTGGCCGGGCAGACGTTGGACGCTCTGCTTATGGGGCCGGTCGTCGCGCCAGATCAGGTCACAGATGATGACCTGGCGCTGTTTTTCGCTCGGCTGGATGAACACCCGTTGCCGTGCGAGAGCGAGTGGAGATGAGACGATGCTACTGAGCGAAGCTATCGAGGTCTTGATCATAGCCGTTATCGCCGATAACCGCAGCGATGCCACTGTGCGCGACTATCGGCAGAAGTTGGGCGCGCTGGAACGCTTCCTGGGCGAGCGAGCGGTCGATGAGATTACGGTCGATGACTTACGCCGTTTCATCGCCGATCTGCGTGGGCGTATGAGCCGTTTCGATGACCATCCCCACCGGGATGAAGTGCCCGGCGGGTTGGCGGCGGCGAGCGTGGCGGGATATGTGCGCGCGGTCAAGCGTCTGTTTGGGTTCCTGGCCGAGGAGGGGAAGATCAGCAGGAATCCGGCCGAGCGTCTGCATATACCCAAGCTGGGACGGGGCGAACCGAAGGCGTGCCGCTTGGAGGATTTCCAGAAGTTGCTGGCGGCGACGGCAGGGGATTCGGTGGTGAGCCGGCGCGACCGGGCGCTGCTGCTGTTCCTGGCCGACACGGGTTGTCGCGTGGGCGGGCTGTGTGGGCTGCGGCTGGTGGATGTAGATCTCGAGCTCCGGGCCGCCCGGCTGACGGAGAAGGGGGCTAAGACGCGGTGGGCGCCGTTCTCGGAGCCGACGCGGGAGGCGCTGCAAGCGTGGCTGGCGGTGCGACCGGATGCACCCACGGATCGGGTGTTCGTCACGCTGGGGGCCAGGGTGGTGACTCCATGGTTGTCTGAGGATGGGGTTGGGGAGGTCTTGCGACGCTTGAAGGCGCGATGTGGCATCGAGGGGCCTGTCAATCCACACAGCTTTCGACATGCGTTCGCCCGCGAGTATTTGCAAAGCGGGGGCGACCTGGGGACGCTGGCCGATCTACTCGGTCATTCGGACGTACACGTTACCTGGATGTTCTACACTATTTTCACCGGCGAGGAGTTGGCCGCGAAGCACGCCCGGCACAGTCCTATCGCCAGACTCCACCGAGAGGGAAAACTATGAGTACAGCAGCAGAACTTGCCGCGCCTACACTGTCGCAATCGTTCAAGCTCTTAATCAGCGGGTTTCAGGTTCAAGTCCTGAGTGGGTCATCTTAGCACGATAGACAGTGATCAACGCTTATTACACCTTGTGGTGAAGTGGGGCCGCGATGAAAACGGGCAGCGTGGCTTGATCAAAGCGCCGTGCACACTCCCCAGCGAGACCGGAGTAGTGGCATGGGCATCCCTCATGGGCGATCTTCGCTCATGCCTTCTCCAGCTTCACCAACTCCCGCTCGATCTCGTCCAACTCTCCCTCAATCCGCAAGATCGATTGCTCAGCTTCTTGGATCTGGTTCTGCACGATGAGTGGCGCGAACTGCCTGCCTCCGTAAAGGGCGGCCTGAAAGTCAAGCCTAGCTAAATTCGATTGATAGAGATCTCGCTCCTGCTTCTTCTGTGCTTTTTGTTCTTCCAACATATTCCTTTGTATCTCCTTCCCGGCTGCAAACTGCCCTTTGTCCGCTGTCCCCTGGGCGACTTGCTCGTGCAGTGTCTTGGCGCTGATCGCAGGTTCATCAGCCCAATCATTGAGAAATGTCAGCTTTCCCGCCTCCATCACCGTGATCTGCCGGTCCTGCCAGATCTGCACCTCATCTTGTTGGAGGCTGGGCCATATCGCGAAAGCGCCAACCACAAAGCGGCCCATTCGGTCTAGCACCTCGCGCCAAAGCAGGTTGAAATCGGGGTCGGCCAGATTGTAACCCAAAAACAGCACGGTGTTACGGCGGAGCGCCGTCCGCACCTCATCCAACACGTTCTCCCGGTTGCGATCACGCCAGAGGCCATAATGATCATCTTCGGTCGCTACTAGACTTGCCGGGCGATCGACAACGCCGTACAACCGAATCAGCGTGGGGATGCCGCGACGGGCAAAGGCCAGGTCGCCATTCTCTACAACAACATTGATCCCTACCCCGGCATCGCGAAAGGCCGTCTCCGGTAGACCATCGTAGGCTGTTGTGACGACGGTTTCGATGCCATAGTTGCGCACGAACTCGACCACGCCTCGGTGAAACCGTTGTGGCTTCTTGCCGGTCACGTCTAGCGCTTCACGCAACAGGGAGGTGAAGTCGAAGCGGTAGCCGCCTTTAGCCAATCGTTGCGTGACCTGCGCCAGTGATAGCGATGGATCCAGCCCGCGGCGCTCGGCCAGGAGGTGAGCCAAGTCCGAGCGCGAGGGGAGACCGGTGATCGTCTCTGGCAGGTCGGCGCCGAGGAAGATCGTCAGGGTGTGGGAGCGGAGGGCATCGTGCAGGCGAGGGTCGAGGGTCGGGGTTGGAACGTCCATACTCATCATTTCCCCTTCTTCTGATGCAAAAGTTCTTACTACATATCTGGGCGGAAACTGGCCTAACCAGCCGTGTCCATCAGTACTACCAGGGTATCTGCATTATTCGATATTGTAGCAGTACTTCACAGGGTAGGTGAAAATCGATGTCTCTGATTGATTTCCAAACCGATCACGGGCCTTGATGCGGAACGTGAGTTTCCCTTCACCGCCAAATTTCAGATCACCCCAGGTGAAGAAGCGGTCAGCTTCTGCGAAACCATGTATTTCCATGGGCAACTCAAAGTTATCGGAACCGCAGATATCGTAGTCACTTTGCCCGGGCAGGCACTCCTCCCGGATACCAGTTGCAACGACTAAATCAACGCCCGCAGGGTCTGTGATTATGGTGCTGATGCCAAGATTGGAGTTGACGCAGAGATTCTGATAACCCGAGAAAGTGATATCATTGCTAACAGTCACATTGCTGATCGCCGGGCCTGTAACGTCACCAGCTGCCTGGATAGTCACTGAGCGGTTGATGTCCGCGCAGGCCGTATTAGTGCGCAGGTTGTATGTTGTCGTGGACCTAGGGCACACCTGGCGGCTGTCATGCCCGGCCACACCCTGCCCATCGAGATAGACGGCTTTGACATTGTCCACGTCCCAGCGCAGAATGGTGCACTCGCCGGGGTAGGAGAGCGAGGTTGAGTCGGCGCGGAAGTTGATACTCGGCTGCACGACCTGCACGCTGGCGCTGCGGTCGATGACGGCCCCAGCGCTGGTTGCTGCCCGTAGGTTGTAAGTCGTGGATGATGACGACGGGCACTCCTGGCGGCTGCCTTGCGCCGGCACAGGGGCGCCGTCGATGGCTACCGAAGCGACATTGCCTGCATCCCAGCGTAAGGTGGTGCAGGCGCAGGCCTGAATGGAGGCCGGGTCGGCGATGAAATTGGCGTAGGGGGTCAAGGTGGGTGGCGGCGTTGAGGTGGGAGGCCGCGGCGTTGCAGTCGGCGCTTTGGTGGGGGGAGGTCCAACCGTAGACGTAGGCGGGAGTGGGGTCGATATGGCAGGGGAACCGAGCATGGCGGAATCGGTGCAGAGCCAGTCCAGGTCGGGCAGAACATTGTTGGTCAGATTGTCGATCAACGGGAATCGGCTTTCCACCAGATTACGACAGGCAGGGATGGGGTCAATGGGCGGTTGGCCCGGCTCCACCCAAGTTTGCTGTCCCCCTTTCACGATCACCTTCTTGCCTCCCGCCTCCACACTCATCGTCCCCCGCTTCACCACCACCCATGTCTGCTCAGAGGTTTTGTCGTAGTACACGATGAACACAGTGTCTACATCACGAATCACGGCCCACTTGGTATCGATGCGCAGCTCAGGCTGCACGTGTTTCCCCGCCAGTTGTTGCGCATCCATGGCGCCATTGATGGTGCCGCCTTCCAGTCGCAATCGATAAGCGGGTGGCGCCTTGGGGTCGGCAAGACCTTCGATGCGCAGATCAGAGTCGCGATAGATATCGACCACCAGATAGTCCTCGAATCTCAGGTTCGCGCGACCGCTTGCATCCACGGTGACGGCGTCGTTCTCGTCGAGTTTTTCTTCCTTTAGAGTCGATCCTGCTTGGATGCCGCCTTCGCCGCGCTGGAAGCGCACCTGCGTCTTGAGCGTAGAGAGATCCACAGGGCCGGATGCTAACGGCGTGGTCACGCTGCCGCCGCACCCTGCCAACGCTAAAATCATGATTGCAAACGCCGCTGCGAGGGATCCTTTCTGTATGCGCTTCATGCTGTCACCTCGAAGATCAATTCCATCTGGCCGAGTTGGATGATCTCGCCGCCTTGCAGATGCTGTCGGGTCACACGCTGGCCCTGCACGAAGGTGCCGTTGGTGCTGCCCAAGTCTTCGATGAAATAGCCCTGCTCGGTAGCCACGATGCGAGCATGGTGACTGGAAACCTGGTGGTCGCGCAGCACCGCATCGTTGGCATCGTCGCGGCCCATGGTCAAACCATCCCGATCCAGAGGAATGAACCGCCCCGGTTCGCCACCTTCCTGCAGACGGACGCCTGCGTGCGGGGCAGATTGGGGTGAGCGAGGCGGAGGTGCGGGTTCGCGCGAAACTGGTGAGTTAGGGCCATGCTGGAAGATGAACTTCATGCGGTCGAACTGGAGCACGTCGCCGTGGTGCAGACGCTGGCGGCTCACGCGTTCGCTATCGACAAAGGTGCCGTTGGTGCTCTGCAAGTCCTCCACGTAAAAACCATCGGGTTGGGCGATGAGACGCGCATGCCGGGCCGAGATGCGGTTGTCGTTGAGCACCAGATTGTTGTTCGGCGCCCGCCCAATAGTCAATCCACCCCCGCGCAGGGGGATGAGGTCGCCATAGCCTGTCGAACGCACCTGGCGCAGACCCACCACCTCGCCGCTTGGAGGAACTATCTTCCCCCGTCTGGCCACAGTTCCACGCCGGCGGCTCAAGACGGCAACCAGCACACCCCCGCCTGCCACTGCCGCCAGGGCGATCAGCAGACCCCACGGCATTCTCGCACCACCTGAAACAGCGGCGGGCGGAGTCAATAGGTCGGCGTCGCGGATGGCGCCGTTGGTCAGATAACCGATCAGGAAGAAACGGTCGCCGACGGCAGCGCGCTTGTTCGGCTGCGGCGCCACCGGCGCCCCACCCGGCTCCACCCAGGTTTGTTGGCCGGCAGAGAGCGACACCTCGCGACCGCCGACATCTACCCTGGCCCGCCCTTCCTCCACCACCACCCACAAGCTGCGTTCGGGCGAGAGGTGGATGAGGACGCGACCGCTGGCCTCGATCGCAACGTTTTCAACTGCAATCGCCAGTGCCTCCTGGCCTGTTCTGGTTGCAAGCGTGCCCTCGAACAGAGTCAGTTGCTGCGCACCCGTCACCTGCACGCAAGAATCATGATAAACCGTGACTCTGGCCGCGCCCTCGAAGCCGAGTTGCGCCCGCCCCAGGCCGTCGGTGACTACGTAACGGCCCGGCGATACTGATTCCCCATCCACGGCTTCCGGTACCGATGCAGACAAGGAGCAATTGGCGCCGACGATGATCGCCGCGCGCTCGATCCGCAACTCAGCAACATCCCCGCCGCTGGCTGGCGGTGTTACCGTGGTTGCCGGGAGCAGCCGGGGTGCCGCTGCCGTGGGGTGAGGCCCAATCACAGACGCGCCAAAACCCAGGCATAAGACCACGATGATTGTCCAGGCGACGAGTCGCCGGAAGCACATGGATCGCCTCCTCGCAAAACAGGGGAAAATCGAGACGGATCTTTACCGGCGCGTGCGCCAGTCGGCCCACCACAGACCTGCCCCCATCATACCACCACTGATGCAACCCATCAAGAGGGCCTGTGGGGGCGTCCATCCCACCAAGCCCAACGCCCTCGCTGCCCCAAACCCCACGGCGCCGGCGATCACCCCTGCCAGGATTTGCAGGCCGGCGCGTTTTTCGCCCATCCAAACAGTGCCCACTGTCGCGCCGACCCAAGCGCCCGCCAACAGCCCGGCGAGCCAGAATGCCCACTTGCCAGGGTCTTCGAATGCATCCTGGTACAGATACAATCCCAGAGCGAATCCAGCCATGCCTCCCACCATACCACCCAAGCCGCGCGGAAGAAGCCGGTCGCCGTCAGCCAAAGCCGCCGCCAAAGCAACGCCCGCCGCCAGCAGCAGCCCCGCCACAGCGCCAAAGGGCATGGAGAAGCCAGCGACATAGAGCGCCAAATCGCCTTTGCCCGCCATCAGGAACATCGAAGCGAAGCCAAGAGCAAACCCCAGCGCGCCGCCAACCAGCCCGCCCACCATGCGCCAGCCCCAACGCGGCCAGTGTCGACGCAGTCGCAGCCGCGCTACCACCGCTGCCACCCGCCAGCGCAAACCGCCAGGGATGGGGACCTTGCCGAGCAAGCGGGCGTCGCTCAGGAAGGCCAGGTCCTGAACGGCGCGCGGCCGGGCGGATGCCTCGCCGGTTTGGGCTTGTGTAGAGAGGAAGGCGACGGCGGCATTGCCCTGACGCGAGCGCAGGGCCAGCGTCGCCGCCCGGCGCACCTCGATGTCGGGGTCAGCGAGGGTGGCGTTTTGCAGAATGGTCAGGGCTTTGTCGTCGCCGTCCACTGCGGTGGCCAGGCCGGCCACTCGTTCCACCACCCGCGCCCGCGTGCCTGGGTCAGGGTCGGCACTGAGATCGAAAAGTACCTGGGCCTGCAGACCAGCGTCTTTCACCCGTTCGAGCCAGCGTGGGATGTCATGCCCCAGGCGCACGGCGCTGCGAAGCAGCAGAGACTGAGTGTCGGGGGCGACGAAATCCAGGAAAGGCCAGCGTGCGGCGACGAAATCCAGTCGCTGAGCGTCGAAAAGCGCCTGCGAGGTCTGCCAGTCGGACAGACCTCGTTCGAGAATGCCGCGCGCCCGTTCGGCCTCGCGCGCGCCCTCGCTCAGCCATTTCCAGATGACAGCGGCTAACACATCGTGCACCAGCTCATAGTGCAGCATCTGATTCTCGCTGATCCCTCGCACCAAGCGCGCCTCGATCAGTTTCTCGATCACGGCCAGCAGATCAGGGACGGCTTCCTGCACCCGGCCCTGGATGTCGGCCAGCGACCGCGCCGCGCGCAGCCCTCCATCGCCCACCAACGCCTCCAGTACCGGCCGGCCCTGGGGCAAACGGGCCAGGACGTCGCTAAGATAAGCCGGCAACAACTCGGCGATGCCGCCCAGTCGTTCGTAGTCGGCCAGGCTGATACGTTGGCGACCCTGCGCCAGCATGTCATCGTAAAGCCGGTCGCACACGATCTGCAACTGCGGCGGATCTACGCCCTCTTTGTCCAGGTCGCCGGCGATGCGCTGCGCCAGTCCTTCCTCGATCTCGATCCCCAGACGGCGCAGCGGTTCGACCACAGCGGCGATAGCCTGTTCACGCGTCAAGCGCTGCAGGATAAAGACGTTGTGAAAGACGCCGGGCAGTTGGTTCTCCAGGGCCCCCAGGCGCAGGAAATAGTCGTCGCGCAGGCTGAGGACGAAGTGCGTGTCCAGGTCGTTCTCGTTGAGGCAGGGCGCAAGCTGGCTGATGAATGCAGCCTGGGCATCGGCGCCGAGCCGGATGAAGAATTCCTCGAATTGGTCGAGTATGAGCACCAGCCGCTCTTTGGAAGCAGTTTCGGTGCGACGCAGGCGTTCGACCAGAGTGGCGGTGGGGGGCAGATCGCCTGCCAGGGGCGCCAGGCTATGTTGCATAGCTGCCAGTGGATCGCCCAACGGCCGGATGACAAAGGTGCGCCAGCCCTCGGCAGCCAGTCGCGGCTCCACTCCCGCCTGTACCAGCGAAGTCTTGCCGGTGCCGGAGGCGCCGGTGAGCACGGCAAGCCGGTGCGCCAATACCTTTTGGCTCAGCAGTTTGATCTCCTGCTCGCGGCCGGCGAAGAGATCGGCGTCGGCCGCATCGAAGGCGTCCAGGAAGCGGAAGGGACGCCGCGACAGAGGGGGGACGGTGGGTTGGGTAACAGCCAGTTGGGGGGGTGAAGCGCGGCGGGCCATCTCCCGGTGCAAGCCCTGCAGAAAGGCGACCGGCTCCTCGGCAATGAATTGCAGATTCTCGGCCGCCCAGAAGCGGCGCTGATTCTCGCCGGGCTGCGGCCAGATGGCAAAGGCAGAGCGTCGCTGCAGGCTTTGCCCGCGCACCACCTGGAAGAAGAGGCGGCGTAGTTCGGCGTCGGCCAGATCGTAATCGATGAAGATCAGGGCGCGACAGGCCAGGGTGGAGCGCACTACATCGGCCAACAGGGGCGAGCGGTCGAGGAAGGTGAGGTAGTCTTTTTCGGTCAACACCAATGAGTCGGGCTGATTAGCGTCGCCGAGCAGCTTGACGACTGTTACTGTCGAAACATCGATTTGGGCGGTGTCTTCCTGTCGCACGACGCGGGTGATTCGGCGGCTGGCGGCGGTAAGCGCCTGTTCCAGCAGGTCGTGGTAGGCAGTGGTAAAATAGAAGGAGAAAGGGAGTTGAGCGAGCAGGTGGTGGATGGCCGTGGGCTGCACGGCGTTGGCTGCTGTCCAATCGCGCACCTGGCTGACGAGGGCGTGGCGATTCTGCATCAGCTCGAACTGCTGGGCGACTTCGGGCAGTCGCGCCGCTGCGCCCCCGCTGGCGCCCGCCGCTCCCTGGCCGCCGGCGGCTTGCAGCCGCTCGATCAGTTTCTGCACATCGCTGGCAGCGCCGAGGAAGGGGACGCCGTTGCCGCGGAGGAGGTCGTCGAGGAGGGGGGCGAGAATTGGTGTCGAGTTAGTCATGTTTCACTCCTCGGGAACGGTGGACGACCAGCCTTCACCATTGGTACGTGTCATCACAATGACCCCATCTTGGGACGCGCGATAGATTTCGGGCTTGCCATCGCGATCAGACGTGAACACAATGTTGCCGTTCGCTGCCAGCGCTGGTCCCCAGCTTTCGCCATCGCCGGGCGTGTGCGTCCATTGGGTAGGCCCTGCCGGTGTTAAACCCCAGATCTCACGCTTGCCGCTGCGGTCAGAGGTGAACAAGATGTCGCCGTTTGGCGATGACACTGGCCCCCAACTTTCACCATTGCCGGGCGTGTGGGTCCACCGCACCACCCCTGCGTCCGTCAAGCCCCAGATTTCGCGCTTGCCGCTGCGATCGGAGGCAAACAGAATATCGCCGTTCGCTGCTGGTGTTGGCCCCCAACTCTCGCCATCCTTCGGTGTGTGCGTCCATTGCACGATCCCTGCGTCCGTCAAGCCCCATATTTCACGCTTGCCACTGCGGTTGGAGGTAAACAGAACATCACCGTCCCCTGCTGGTGTTGGCCCCCAGCTCTCGCCATCCTCTGGTGTGTGCGTCCATTGCACGACGCCCTCGCGGGTCAAACCCCAGATCTCACGCTTGCCGCTACGGTTGGAAGTAAACAGAATATCGCCATTCTCCACCGGTGCAGGCGACCAACTGGCACCTCGGCCCGGTGTATGGGTCATCTGCACGACCCCTGTTCGAGTCAGGCAATAGATTTCCGGCTTGCCGTTGCGATCAGAAGTGAACGGAATCATGGCGTCGAAAGATAAACAAGCTGGAACCTCACCCAGCGCCTTCTGGGGCGATGAAGCCGGTAATGGCGTCTCACTGGCGTTGGCGACAGAAGCGGCTTCAGGTTGTGAAAAGAGCCTGTTCAACCACAATGCACCGAAGACGACCAACCCAAGCACCAGAACCCCGGCAGCCAACGTGAAGCCAACTCGTTTACCTTGCTGTGCCGGCAACGCTCCAACAGATGGCATTACTCTCTTGGGAGGGGAAGGCGTTGTGATCATCGGTCGGGACGGGGACTGTTCCGCCCCGGCGGCACCCGTTTTCGCCAGTGCACGCGCCATCTCGCCTGCTGATCGAAAGCGTTGCGCCGGTTCCTTCGCCAGCGCCTTCATGATCACAGCCTCGGCAGCTAGCGGCAACTCAGGCGCGCCCGCCCGCACCGGGGTTGGGGCTTCGAACGCCTGCTTGTACAAAACGACGACTGGGCTGTCGGCGCGAAAGGGCGCCTTTCCCGTCAGCATTTCATACACGGTGACTCCCAACGCGTACAGGTCGCTGGACGCTCCGGCCGCTTCGCCCCTGGCCTGCTCCGGCGACATATATTCGGGCGTCCCCATCAGCGTGCCTGTCTGCGTCAGCGCCGTCCCCTCCGCCGCCTTGACGATGCCGAAATCGGTCAGGGTAGCGCGATCATCCGGACCTACGATGATGTTGGCCGGCTTGATGTCGCGGTGCACAAGGCCGTGCGCATGGGCATGATCCAACGCGCCAGCTATTTGCATCAGAATGGAAGTTGCCCGCGGCAGCGGCAGTCGCCCCGCCCGCCGGATCAGGCTGTGCAGGGATTCGCCATCCAGCTTCTCCATGACAATGTAGTAGATCCCATCCTGCTCGCCAACATCGAAGATGTTGACGATGTTCGGGTGCTTCAGGTGGGCGGCGGCGCGACCTTCCTGCAGAAAGCGACGAACGAAGATTTTGTCGAAGGTGAACTCTGGCGGCAGGACTTTGATAGCGACCGTGCGCGCCAACAAGGGTTGATAGGCTTCGTACACGACCGCCATACCGCCGCGCCCGATTTCGCGCAGGATATGGTACTGGCCGAGGGTTTTGCCGGTGAGGTCGGTCATGGTCCTACTTTGCGCCACTTACGCTCATCTATGTTACTTCACAACAACCGCGCCACTACTTATTCTTCCTGATTCTTTGCCTGAGAATCGATGCTTCTTTCTTCATTATGCGCATTCAGTGGGGGTAGCTGTTGTTCGCGCTCCTGGATAATACTTATAACAACAAAAACAACAATGGCAGAGCCGAGCAGGGCAGCAAATAGCCAAGGGCGATTAGTAAGCCATGGTGGTGGTTGTGTCCAATTCATCAGGGCATCTACGATCAAAGTTAGAACCATGGCAAGCAGAAGCAGTTTCTGAGATGCCGATAAACCTCCCATAAAACCCGCAAGGTATTTTAGCAGCCTCGAACCAGCAGATTGAGACCCATCGCTTTTTCGCTCCTCGCACCACAGCCGTAGCGCCCGTTCGTAAATTCGATTGCGAATCGAGCAATATCCATCCTGGACGCCGATGACACCCATAAGCTCCAGATCAGCCAAATGGTCATTGGAGCGGCTGAAACGAACAAGCTTACCCTCCATAATCCTGACTACGAGAGGCCATAGATATGGCGAACGATCGTTCAATAACCGGCGCATGTAGGGCAAATTTTTGTCTTCTGTCTGAAGAAGACTTTCGGCAATCTCCCCCACCGCTTGCTCATTCGGCGTTGCCCCAGTCGCCTGACAATATTCAACCAGATGCTTGCCCATCAATTGGGTCAGGTAAGGATGACCATTCGTCCACTCGAACACAGAGTTACGCACTTCCTTCGGCATATCGATCTTTTGAGATTCGAATCCTTTGCAAAGAACATAATCGGCCTCCTCGGCTGATAGATCGGGAATGTATATCGAGTCGATCACGTTACGCAATGGCGACACCTTGTCGGTTGTGATTCGTTTCATGTCAGAGGAGCCGCTCAAGATGAAGACAAAGTTTGCATACTCAGGTTGGGTGTATCGATTGGTTAGAACGGCTCTAAGTGTATGGGCGAGTGCAGTGGATGTCTCATCAAGTAGCGCACCGATCTCATCCAGCATAACAACAACCCGAACCACTGACATTTTTCCTGAGATTTCGCGCAAGAACTTCATAAAAGATGCACCATCATCGGCCGGTTCGATTTCATATCCATTTGGAAAAAGTTGCGTCAGCATCTCTTGGCAGACAAAGATGTAGCAATCCTTACTAGTTGCATTGTAGATAGCCTCGAGGTCTATGAACACAAAGCCATACTTATCCTTATTACTCTGCTCTTGCATCTGCAACAGCAAGCTCGTCTTTCCGGTCTGTCGGGCCCCGGAGACAGCGCCAACACAATGGACGCTTTCAACCCACTCCGTTAGCTTCTTTATCTCTGCTACTCTCCCCGCAAAGAGCGGGCTTTTTGGATCCAGCGGACCCTCGGTTTTGAACATCTAGACCTCCACCTGACTGAGCCAAAGCTCCACTAATGCCGGCACATCTTCTACAGATCGGACAAGAGCCGGGAAGTGTTTAAGGGCGTAGTAATAACGCCCGTTGTGCGTCTCGATTAAGGCATAAAGTTGCAGCATTTCCAATGCCTCGCGAATTGAGCTTCGGTTCTTGAGGCCGTAACGTTTTGCGACAGCAAGCAGCTCATCGAGAGAGAATTGGGGCTGCTCTGGTAATACACTCACCAGCTTCTCCAGTGGCGTTGCGTCACCCCAAGCGGTCTCTACAAAATACTTGCGAAATTCATTGGATGCGGCGACGACGTCCAAGTCCCTCAGCCCAATGACTCGACGCTCAGCCGAGCGGAGCAACCGATCGCACAACCATTGCACGAGGCTGGGATGGCAGGATGTCAGATCGATGATTCGGCTGATGATTGTCTCTTCATCGGTGAATTGGATGCCCAATTGCCGCATCGGCTTGCTGACGATCTCAGAAACGCTTTTCTCCGTTAAAGGTCCCAGAGTCAGGTCATTGCAGAAATTGAAAAAAGGTGAACGGGCATCATGGAGATGCTGATAGAGGGTTTTGCTTCCAGAAAAGACAAAGCTACAAACTCGTTCATGAGCCAAAGCCCTAAAGGTCTTGAACAATTGTCCGGCGGGAGTAGCCGTGGCATCGAAGTCGAGCAAGGCATCGACCTCATCCACCAAAAAAACGATGTGCTTTGCGCCAGCGTCCTGTTTGATGTGACTTACGAGTTGGCGAACCGCTTGTGGGGCTTGCTCGTCAAACCGTTCGCCGAACTCAATTCTCAAGGTCCCATAGAAACTCGCGTAGTCATGGATAGACTCACACCTTATTTTTGCACAAACAGAAGGCATTTCTATTCTGTAGTGCAAACAGAGGTGGTTTCTAATCGGTCGGGAGCCGGTTTTAGCCGGTCGCCCAGTACTTTTCCAAGCAAATAGCGAGGTCCTTCGAAAATTGCTTTA
>JAYRVO010000075.1:0-13065 GCA_041918515.1 Chloroflexota bacterium
CGATGCCCGCACGACGATGCCCGCACGACGATGCCCGCACGACGATGCCCGCACGACGATGCCCGCACGACGATGCCCGCACGACGATGCCCGCACGACGATGCCCGCATGACGATGCCCGCATGACGATGAATCGTCGTGCTATTGAACAGCGCTGGATGAATCCAGCTTGCGCTCGATCGTGGCCAAGCCCGATTTATCGGGCGCTGTTCGATAGCCCGGACATTCATGTCCGGGGCGATCCACGTTATCTTTGCCTCCCCGCTCCGCCAATGGTAAAGTTGGCGTTGATGGCCGGCCCCAACCCGCGCCAGACATGATGCTGGCCGCGCTGCTTGGGCGCGGAGAAAACGCCTCTTTCGATTGGAGATAGAAAACTATGGAAATCATCGTTCTCG
This sequence comes from Chloroflexota bacterium, assembly GCA_041918515.1. Taxonomy (GTDB): domain Bacteria; phylum Chloroflexota; class Anaerolineae; order J102; family J102; genus SSF26. The sequence goes on from JAYRVO010000075.1 coordinate 399, forward strand.
GCGCTGGCATGGTCGGCGCCGCCATCGCCAGAGATCTGGCGCAAGAAAGGCGTTGGCGTGTGACCGCTGTCGATCGTGATGCCAACGCCCTGGCCGCGCTGCCGGCGCCCATCCAAACCGTCTGCGCCGATCTGCGCGCCCCCGACGCCATCGCTGCCGTGGTCGCCCCCGCCGATCTTGTGGTGTGTGCGGTGCCCGGCTTCATGGGCTTCGAGAGCCTGCAACGCGTGCTCGCTGCCGGTAAAAACGTCGTCGACATTTCCTTTTTTGGCGAGGATCCCTTTGCGTTGGAGGATCTGGCGCAGGCGCAAGGGGTGACGGCGGTGGTCGATTGCGGCGTGGCCCCGGGTTTGAGCAACATCATTGCCGGCTATGTCCGTAGCCAGTTGGACCAGATCGATCGCTTCGAGTGTTTTGTGGGGGGCCTGCCGCAAGCGCGACATTGGCCGTTCGAGTATAAGGCCGTCTTCTCGCCCATCGACGTGATCGAGGAATACACTCGCCCTGCCCGGCTGGTCGAGAACGGCCGGGAAGTGGTGCGCCCGGCGCTCTCGGAAATCGAATTACGCGATTTCCCTGGCGTTGGCACCCTGGAAGCCTTCAACACCGATGGCTTGCGCACCCTGGCAAAGACGCTCGACGCACCCTTCATGCGCGAGAAAACGCTGCGTTACCCCGGCCACGCCAACATCATGCGCATGTTCCGCGAAAGTGGCTTCTTCGCCACCACGCCTGTCGTCATCGGCGATCAGCGCGTAACGCCCATTGCCTTGACCTCGCGCCTCCTCTTCGAGCACTGGCGCCTGGCGCCGGGCGAGGCAGATCTGACGGTGATGCAGGTCATCATCGATGGGCGCAAAGACGGCCGGCGGCTGCGCTACACCTACAATCTGTTGGATCATTACGACGAAGCGAGCCAGACCACTTCGATGGCGCGCACCACCGGCTATACCTGCACCGCCGCCGCGCGTTTGCTTCTCGATGGGCATTTCCGCCAAAAAGGCATTTGCCCACCCGAATACGTGGGCCGCGCGCCTGGCTGCTATGAAATCCTGCTGGCCGATCTTGCTCATCGGAACATCCACCTGAGCATGGAGATCCACGAGCGGGCATCCGTATGACGCCTACCAAGTCCGTCAAGGTTTCCAAAACCTTGACGGACTTGTCTATTTACCCAATAGTGCTGTCATCTCTGTAAGCAGCGCTTGTGTCTTGGCTTCCAGCCACGTCGACCAAAGCGATGTTAGCGATTGGCGATCGATGAAGCTGGCGATCATTTCATCGCGTTGGCTGGCCAAAGCCAGACCATAGGTCAGCAATCCCTGGCGTTCTTCCGCCGAGAAGTTCTGCTCGGGATCGCGCAGCAAGCTGAAGGCAAGCAAGCAACTGAAGTCGGCGTCGTGCATATCGCCCAGATGCTCTTGCATGGCCGTCACCAGGGCCGTGATGGGGTCGGAGACCGGGCTGGTGGCGTGACGAGTAAATTCTAAGAGATAGCGCAACTGTTTCACAGCGATGCGCAGGGCATGCAAGTGCTCGACGGGGCAGCCAGGCGTGAGCGTATCATCGTAAAGATGAACTTCGGCGATGGCTCGTTGCATCAAGCCCGGCAGGATGCCGCCCAGGCGCTCTTTCGTGCGCAAGCGGGCGCTGGAAAATTCACTCAATGTAGTCCGTAAACGTTTGTAGCTCTTGCCTTTGTAGTAATCCAACATCGCGCGGCGGGCAGTTTCGCGCTGGCTGCCAAGATGCCGGCTGAGGGGCGCTTCGGCAGCAGGCGCCACTTGCCCAGCGTGTTCATGGATGTAGATCAGGCTGACATCCAGATCGCGCACAGGGCCTAACATACGACCGAGCGTGCGCAGTTGTTGGCGCAACTCGGTGTCATACTTGGCTGACAGCCAGGGTTCGAAAAAGTAGAGGGCGCTCCTCATGCGGCGGGCGGCGACGCGGGCATCATGAACGGCTTCGGGGTCCTCGCCTTTCAGTACGCCCTCGTATTGCTCATGTAGCTTCACGGATTGAGCGGCAATGATGCGTTGCAGGAGGGCGGTGGCGGGTTCCTCCAGTTGGAAACGCATGCTTTTGGGAACAGCAGCGTGGTCTGCGACGCCCCGCGCTGTTGAGGCAGACAACAGATGGATGCCTCGCTCGTATTTCGACTGCCGTTCTGGGATCAGGCGCCATTCACCAACCAGCGCCTCGTTTAGCCCGGCCAGACGGCTCTCCTCCTGCCCCGACGCCAACTCCACCTCCATCTCCCAGTCTGTTACCGTCTTAGGGCCGGCCACCCAATGCACTTCGTCGATACTGATCTCCGCCACCTGGTCATCGCCGTCCCACAAAGGCGCGATATGGCGATTCTGTGCGATGGTGAATAAACGATCGATTTGTCGTCCTTGCAGGGCGCCTAATACCAGATCACGCCCAGGGCCATCAGGCCAGGTTTCGGGCCGGTCAGGCTGATCGGTGGCGATGTGGATTTCTGTGCGCCGATGGACGCCTGCCCCGGCCTCCACCAACGTCTTGAGTTGCACACTGCCGTTCGTCTTGCCCTGGCGAAAACGTAAAGCATAACCGGCGCCTCGCAGCGCCGCGTCCGCTGTGTCGTAGTAAGCGTCGGTAATCGAACGCAGGGTAAATTCACCCACCGTGCAAGGCCCAAGCTGTTGGGCAGCGAGTAGGCGTTGGGCGCTTTCAGGATCGGGGATACGGTATTTCCATTCGATTTCGACAAGTTCGCTCATGGCGCTTTTCCTATGAATGCCTGTGGAATTTTGAACAAGCCCGATTGTGTTGTTGTCACCTTTGACCCGATGTCGCGTCAACTGGCAACCGACATGCGTCTATTGTAACACGACTATTCAGTCATGCAAACCAGGCCGACAGCTCCAAAGTGCGCGAGAAAGGCGCCCCACCTTCAATCCCACTCATGCCCGATCATCCCCCATCATCCACCTGCGCGCCGCCCATCATTGGCCGCGCGCGTTGCTCAGACACGGGCCTTGCCGCTACAATGCCTACATGACGTCGCACATGAACGCACCCATCCTCGATCAGGACGCTGCCGCCGCGCTGGCGGCGGCATGGCGCGGCGAAGGCCGGACGGTGGTCTTTACGAATGGCCACTTCGATCTGCTTCATATCGGGCATCTCCACTACCTCGAGGCCGCCCGCGCCCTCGGCGACTGCCTTGTCGTTGGCCTCAATTCCGACGCCAGCTCGCGGCGACGCAAAGGCCCCGATCGCCCCATCATCCCGCAGGCAGAACGGGCCATGCTCCTGGCGGCCTTGCGCTGCGTCGACGCCGTCGTCATCTTCGAGACGGACGACTGCCGGGAATTGGTAGCAGCCATCCGCCCGCAGGTGTATGTGAAGGGCGCCGACTGGAACCGGCCCGAAGGCCCACGACCGCCCGAAGCCGAAATCGTGGTCGGATATGGGGGCAGGGTGGCCTATGTCGATCTTGTCCCCGCCCGCTCCACGACCGCCATCATCGCCGCCATCCACCAGCGCCTTCCCGCCCAACCATGACTGAGCCTGCCAGCGCAGCCGCCGAGGAGGGATTGGGGGCATCCACCGCGCCATCTGTCGCGCGCAACGCCGCTATCCTCGGTTTGGGCAACGTGCTCAGCCGGGGGCTGGGGATGCTGCGCGAGATCATCATCCCGCATTTCTACGGCGCCACCGGTCTGGTCTCGGCCTTCGCCGTGGCCGAATTCGCCGTGCGCACCTTGTACGACCTGCTGGTGGGGGGCATGTTGACGGCGGCGTTGGTGCCGGTGCTCAGCGACTACACCCGGCCCGAACGCCGCGCCGAATTCGCCGAAGTCGCCAGCAAGGTGCTCACCCTGCTCTCTGCTTTGGCGGCGCTGGTCGTGATCCTGGTCGAGTTGCTGGCGCCGCAGATCGTGGCACTCATCGGCGGCGGCTTGGAGGCTCGCTATCAGACTGCCGCCATCGATCTCATGCGCTTGATGGCGCCGGCGCTGTGGATGTTTGCCTCGTCCGGCGTCCTGGCCGCGATTCTTTATGCCCGCCAACGTTTCACCCTCGTGGCTCTCGGCGACGCGCTTTACAACCTCGGCATCCTCATCGCCGTGCCGCTCCTTTACCAGCGTGTTGGCATCGAAGCGCTTGCCGCGGGGGTGTTGTTGGGCGCGCTGATTCAGTTCTGCGTGCGCTTGCCTGATCTGCGCGGATTGGGGCTTTATCTGACCCGGCGCTTTCGTCACCCAGCTCTGCGGCGCATGCTGTCGCTCTACTTGCCCATCCTGGTCTCGGTGGCCGTTGGTTTCATCCAGGCTGGCATCGACCGACGCCTGGCCAGCGGCACGGGCGCCAGCAGCCTGGCCTACATGCGCACGGCCACTACACTCTACCAACTTCCCCACGGCCTCGTCTCGGTGGCGATCTCGGTGGCAGCGCTGCCGACTCTCTCGCGCTGGGCCGCTGCCCATGATTGGGAATCCTATCGGGCCACTTTGGGCGCAGCCCTGCGCATGGTGTTGGTGCTCTGCGTCCCCGCCACGATCGGATTGTGGATATTGGCCGCCCCTGTGGTGCGCCTCCTGGCCGAACATGGCCGCTTCACCGCTGCTGACACCTACTGGACGGCGCTGGCTTTACGCTATTATCTTTGCGGTCTCATTTTCGCCTGCGTCGATTGGCCTCTCAACTTTGCCTACTACGCCCGCAGCGACAGCCGCACCCCGGCGCTCGTCGGCGTCTTTTCCGTCCTCGTTTACCTGGCGGTGGCGCTCAGCCTGTTGAGCACACTCAGTTTCCTGGGCCTGGCCCTGGCCGATGGCGCCAAACAAACCGCCCATGCCATCGTCATGGCTCTGCTCATTTATCGTTGGGGTGGGCGATTGCGGCAGAGCGTGACCCGCACCGCCTTGCTCACCCTGGCGGCGGGAGCGGTAATGGGCGCCGTGGTCTACCTCGTCTCGCAATGGCTGCTCGGCCAACTGGGCGTGGCTGGCTTGCTACCCAGGCTGCTGGTGGTGTTCGTCCCCGCTGTAACTGGCGGTCTTGTTTATTACGTACTTCTGCGCCTCCTGCGTGTGCCGGAAACGGCGCAGATCGACCGTTTGGCGCGCCGCCTTCGTCGTAGCTGAGCGAGCCTTTACCTGAGAAGAACGATTAGCCACTGCACCCCCCACAGCACCCCCATCCCCACTGCCACCGTCGCCAACACATTGCGCGTGCGCCAGGCGACCACGGCGGCAACGACGCCAGCGACGAGACGGGCGTTGGTGAGCGAGAGATCGATAGGTCCGGCCGGGCGCACCAGTTCAGGCAGGATGATGGCGGTGAGCACTGCCGCCGGGATGTAACGCATGGCCTGGTAAGCCCAGCGCGGCAGTTTCAGCCGATGAAAAGCAAGCAGGGGCAGCAGGCGAATGCCATAGGTTGCCAGGCCCATGCCCAGGATGGTGAAAAGGATAGCCGTCGTGCTCATGTCCGGCGCTCGATCCAGACTCCAGCCAGTACGCCCACCAGCGCCGCCAGCATCAACCCCAGCTTGTACGGCAGCCCAAAGGCCAGCACAGCGACCAATCCTGCCGCGGCCGCGGCCACGCGACTGGGGTGATCGCGCAAGGCCGGGATGACGATGCCGATGAAGGTGAGGGCCAACGTGAAATCCAGCGACCACGAGTTGGGCACCTGCGCGCCCAGGAACACGCCAGCCACCGTGCTCATCTGCCACACGGCCCACAGCGTGAGGCCGCTCCCCAACCAAAACCAATGTTTGTGCGCCAGATCGATGCTTTCGTCACGATAGTGGAGGATTGTGACGGCGTAGGCCTCGTCGGTCAGCAAATACGCCAGCAGCCAATGCCAGCGTCGGGGCAACCGCGCCAGGTGGGGCGCCAGCGAGAAACTATAGAGCGCATGGCGGAGATTGACGACAAAAGCAGTGAGAACGACGATGATCCCCGGCGCACCTGCTCCGATCATCTGCGCGCCGATGAATTGCGACGACCCGGCGAAGACAATGGACGACATGCTTACGGCCAGCAACGGCGGCAGCCCCGCCGCCAGGGCGATGACGCCGAAAATGAGGCCGAAAGGGATGACGCCCAGCGCGATAGGCAGCTCGCTGCGAATGCCTGCCAGCAGCTCGTGGCGGGGAGAAGTGGAGGTGAGAGAGGGCATGGGATGGAGAACGAGCCATTATACCGCAGCAGCGTGAGAAACTGTTCATCTGTGCTTTTTATCTAACACAAAGGCGCCAAGAAAACATAAAAAATTTGGCGTCTTAGCGGCTTTGCGTGAGCCAATTTTGACGCTAGTCGCCACCGCCCGCTACAATGCCCCTATCATGAGTGCGCCACAAATAGAGGTGTACCCCCTCGAAGCCCTGGCCCCAGCCGCGGCGACATGGCTGGCTGCTACGACGCAGCGCGCGGTGCAGCGCCGTGGCAAGGCGCATATCGCCCTCTCCGGCGGCTCGACGCCGCGCTCCCTTTTTCGCCTCCTGGCCACGCCCGAATGGCAGAGCCGCGTGCCGTGGCCACACATCCACATCTGGTGGGCCGACGAGCGCGGCGTCGCCCCCGACCATCACGACAGCAACTACGGCGCCGCCTACGCCCTGCTTCTCAGCCACCTGTCCGTCGCCAACATCCATCGTATGCGCGGCGAGATGGACGACGCTGTAGCCGCCGCCCGCGCCTACGAGATGGAAATGCGGCATGCGTTCAATCTGGGACCCCGTGGGCGCCCGCGCTTCGACCTCATCCTCTTGGGCATGGGCGCAGATGGGCATACAGCTTCTCTGTTCCCCGGCACAGCAGCTCTCGCCGAACACAAAGCCCTGGTCACGGTTGGCTGGGCGCCTGTGGCTCCACATCGTCGCCTCACCCTCACCCTGCCGGTCTTGAACCGCGCCGCCTGCTGCATATTTCTGGCAGCAGGAGCGGACAAAGGCCCTGCCCTGGCCCAGGTCTTGCGGCCAGACCCCTCCTCCCCCCCTCTCCCCGCCGCTCGCGTCAACCCCTCCCAGGGGCGCGTGATCTGGCTCCTGGACACCGCCGCCGCCGGCCTGACCTGAGGAGAAAAGGAACAGATCTGGCTTGAGATTGCCAAGAATTCATCCGTGTTTCTTCCATCCGCGCCCACAACCCCAATAAACCTCATTGTTCGAGAAACCTATGACCACCCTTCATGATCTCTACTCCCAACATGGCCAATCCATCTGGCTCGACTTCATCAGCCGCGACCTCCTGAACTCCGGCAAACTCCAGCACCTCATCGACCAGGGACTGCGCGGCCTCACCTCCAACCCCACCATCTTCGATCAAGCCATTAGCGGCAGCGCGGACTACCACGCCGACCTCGCGCGGCTGGCTGCCGTCGAAGCCACGCCCTTTGCCGCCTACGACGCCATCTCGCAGGCCGATGTGGCCGCCGCCGCTGACTTTCTGCGCCCCCTCTACGAGGCCAGCAACGGCGCCGATGGCCTGGCCAGCATCGAAGTCAACCCCGACCTGGCCTACGACGCCGACGGCACCATCGCCGAAGCACGGCGGCTGTGGCAAGCCCTCGACCGGCCCAACATCATGATCAAAGTCCCGGCCACACAACAAGGCGTCAGCGCCATCCGCCAGATCATCAGCGACGGCATCAACGTCAATGCCACTCTCATGTTCTCGCTGGCCGACTACGACGCCGTGGCCTACGCCTACATCGATGGCCTGGAAAAACTGGTCGCCCGCGGCGGCGACCCTGCGCGCGTGGCCTCTGTCGCCTCCTTCTTCGTCAGCCGCATCGATGGCGTCACCGACAAACAGCTTGCCGCGGCTGGCAATGCCACCCTGCTGGGCAAGATCGCCGTCGCCAACGCCAAGCTGGCTTACAAACGCTTTGGCGAGGTCTTCAGCGGTGCGCGCTGGCAGGACTTGGCCGACCGCGGCGCCCGTTATCAGCGCCCCCTTTGGGCCAGCACCAGCACCAAAAACCCGGCCTACCCCGATCTGATCTACGTCGACAACCTCATCGGCCCCCACACCGTCAACACCATCCCCCTTCCCACCCTCGCCGCCACCCTCGACCACGTCATCCTGGCGCGGACGGTGGACGCGGACATCGAGCAAGCCCAGGCCCAGATCGACGAACTGGCCAACTTCGGCATCGACTTTGCCCAGATCACGCGCGACTTGCAGACCGCCGGCGTCAAGTCCTTCGCCCAATCCTTCCACCATCTGCTCGATACAGTCGCGGCGGGGATGGCGGAAGCCTGAATAACGGCCATAGTAATGACTTTAGTCGTTTTGGCTCGCACCTATTGAGGGTGATGCGTGAAAATTGTCGTCGTTTTCTCACGTTTCACGCTTCACGTTTTACGACCTTCATAACAAATCAATCATGCCCAGCGACCTCTCTCGCATCCGCACCCCACTCCCCGTCACCATCGTCATCTTCGGCGCTTCCGGCGATCTCACCCACCGCAAGCTGATCCCGGCCTTTCACAGCCTGTCCTGTGCCGATCTGCTACCCAAGAAATATCTCATCGTGGGCGTCGCCCGCACCCCCATGGATGACGAGGCCTTTCGCCAGCAGATGCGAGAAGGCGTAGAGACATTTGGCCGCCTGCACAGCGATGGCTGCGCCGACTGGGACGTTTTTGCTTCGCATCTGCACTACCGGCATCTCCTCTACGACGATCCCGCCACCTACCAGGCCTTGGCTGCCTCGCTGGTGGAATTGGAGACCGCGCAGGGGCAACCGCCCAATCGCCTCTTCTACTTGGCGACGCCGCCCGAACTCTACATCCCTATCATCGAGCAGATGGGCGCGGCGGGATTGTGCCGCAGCGAGGGCGGGTTCACGCGCATCGTCATCGAAAAACCCTTTGGCCGTGATCTCGCCAGCGCCCAGGAATTGAACCGGCGCATCCACCATGTGTTCGATGAAGACCAAATCTACCGCATCGACCACTACTTGGGCAAAGAGACCGTGCAGAACATCATGGTCTTTCGCTTTGCCAATGCCATCTTCGAACCGTTGTGGAATCGTTACTACATCGACCATGTACAGATATCGGTGCTGGAGGATGTGAGCGTGGGGCGGCGGGGAGGCTACTACGATCGAGCGGGTGTGTTGCGAGATATGTTCCAGAATCACCTGCTGCAACTGTTCACTTTGACGGCCATGGAGCCGCCCACCACCTGGGATGCCACCTTGCTGCGCGACGAAAAGGTGAAGGTGCTGCGGGCAGTGCGCGTACCCGCGGGCGAAAAACTGAAATCCCACACTGTGCGCGGCCAATATCGCGCCGCGGATGGCGCCAACAGCCCCACCTATCGCGCCGAGCCGGGTGTGGCGCCTGACTCGACGACACCCACCTACGCCGCCCTGGAGCTTTACATCGACAATTGGCGCTGGCAAGGCGTGCCTTTCTATTTGCGTTCCGGCAAAAGCCTGGCTAAGAAAGTGACGGAGCTGATGATCCACTTCAAGGAAGTGCCCCACATGCTGTTCAAGGCCCAGGACGTAGGCCAGCGCCTCACCAACGTCCTCTCCTTTTGTCTTCAGCCTGACGAGGGCTTTCATCTGGGCTTTCAGACCAAAATGCCAGGGGCCGGAATGCGCTCGCAGCCGGTGGACATGAGCTTTCATTTCGCTGGAACCTTCGGCGCCAAAGCCTTGCCTGAAGCCTACGAACGCCTTCTGCTCGACGCCCTCCTCGGTGACGCCGCCCTTTTCGCGCGCGCCGATGAGATCGAACACTCCTGGCGCATCATCGATGCCATCCGGCAAGGCTGGGACAACGGCGATGGCCCCGCCCTCGCGCCTTACGAGCCGAGCAGTTGGGGACCGAGCGAGGCCGACGCCATGCTGGCAAGCTCTGGGCGCTCCTGGACCCTCAGCTGCTGTGAGCCGAGCTAATCGACGAGGTAATGATGCGCCTATGAACAAGAGTGTGTTGGAGCACCGGGCCTGGTGGATGACAGTGACCGGCCGGCGTTGGAGCCAGGCGCTGTTGATCGCAACACTTCTGCTGGGTTCGGCTCTACGGCTTCTCAACTTGAACGCCGACAGCTTGTGGGCCGATGAAGTCGTGACGGGCACGCTTGCCCGTATGGACGCTTCGACCTTGCTCGGTATTGTGAGCGTTTACGATGATCACCCACCGTTGGTCTATTTGATCGCCCATGCCCTGAGCCTGTTCCATGACTCTGACTTCGTCCTGCGTTTGCCCGCTGCTTTTGCTGGCATACTGAGCATTTCCGTGCTCTACGTTCTGGGCAGGAGGTTGTGGGGCGCGTCCGCGGGCGTGCTGGCGGCCTTTCTGGCTGCTGTCTGGCCCACCCTCATCCACTACGGGCAAGAGGCGCGGCAATACGCCTTGCTGGCCCTTTTTGCGGCGTTCTCGCTTTACTGGCTTTATGTCGGCCTAACGCAGGGCAAACTGTGGGCGTGGATCGGGTACACCCTGGCTACCCTGGCCATGCTCTACACTCATTATTTTGGCTTTCTGCTGTTGGCATCTCAGGTCGTTTTTGCTCTGGTGTATGCAGTGACGCGCCTGTCCCGCCCGCACGGGCGCCGGGCTGAGTTCCTGACGCGGGTGGCAGCGCCCTGGGTTGGCGCTTTGGCCCTCATCGCTGTCGCCTATTCACCGTGGTATTCGGCGCTGCAAACACAGAGCCAGCGCCTGCTTGGCAACCCCGGCGCATCCCCCGCCCAAATACCGGCGATGCAGACGATGCTGAAGGTATGGCCCCTGCTGGTGCGACCGTCCCTGCGCTTTTTTGGCGAACACCATCCGCTCCTTGTTTGGGGTCTCGTGGGCGCGGCTGTGGCCGGCGTCGCTTATGGCCTCTGGAGGAAACGCAGCCTGGCCGTCGTCTACCTGGTCATCACTCTTGTAGCGCCGATCTTTGCCCTCAGCTTCATCTCCTCCACGCACTTCTTCCATCCTCGCTATCTCTTCCCGTCCCTATTGCTTGTCCTTCTATTCGCCGCGCAGGGCCTGGCCTGGCTGGTCACGCTCATCGCCGCCCGGCTCCGCTCATCGCCACAGGCGCGACCTCTTGCGGTGCTGGCGGTATTTGCTCTGATCCTGGTCTGGGTGACGCCAGCGCTAAGAGCGTACTATCGTGAAGAAAAGGAGGACTGGCGCGGCGTTGCCGGCCTCCTCCGCCAGCAGGCGGCGCCAGGAGATGTCATCATCGGCGACGGCGTCTTCTTCGGCATGGGGGGCGACGCCGATCGGGTTCGCCAGGGACTGGGCTACTATCTGCGTGCTCCTGACATCGCCATCAAAGCTGAGCCAGGCTTGATCGCAGCTTTGCCGGCTGACCCCAATGCGACGGGCGCGGCCTGGGGAGTGCTTTGGTGGCAGGATCGCCTTGCCGATAGCCGGAAGGACGTCGCGCGGGATTTCGATTTGTACGACTTCAAGGACCTCGTCGTTATCCGACCCAAGCAGCTATCCGGCCAGGTGTGGAGCGACGCCGCCTCGGTGCTCGAGGCCATGTTGCGGCTTCAACCTCTGCCCGAAACCCTCCCCGACCTGGACCTGGCCCTCGCCCAACTCTATCTGCGCTCCGGCCAGCGCGATCTGGCCGCACAACACGTAGCGGCGGTAGCGGCCATTCCTTTGACGGATAGCCGTTTGCTGGCGGCTCTGGCGGATTTGCAGGCGCAACTCGGCGCCCAATGAGGCCCGCCCTCAGCCCTTCTGCCCTGCCATGTGGCACACCCCGCACGCCTCACAGATATCTTCGGCCTGGCTGCCAACCAGCAACCCGCGCGCGGCGCGCCACTCCACCAGCTTCGCCGTCTCCTCCGCCGGCAGCGGTGTCGCTCCACCCAATTGCATGATCGTCTTGGTGATCAACGCCGCGTGTTCGAGTTTTTCGAGCTTGAAATAGGCATCCAGCGCACTCTTGCCCACGGTCACACTGCCATGCCGCTGCAGAATGAGGGCATCGTACGATTCGATCAGGCCAGCAATGACTTTGGCGCCTTCGGCTGAGGCAGGGGTGGCGTAGGCGGTCGTGGGGATGAGACCCAACCCCATAACCACTTCCGGCAGCACGCAACGAGCGAGCGAAACCCCAGCGATGGAGAGGGCGACGGCGATGGGCGGGTGGGCGTGGACGACGCTGCGGATGTCGGGGCGACGACGATACGCTTCCAGGTGAAGCAAAATCTCGCTGGAGACGCGCAAATCGCGCGTGGGGCCGTAGCGGAGGCTGATGATTTCAGCATCCCAGCCGATCACGAGCAATTGCTCAGGCTCGAGGAAGCCTTTGGAGAAGCCGCTGGGTGTGACCAGGAAGCGGTCGGGGCCAAAACGGACGCTGACATTGCCATCGGTGGCGAGGGCGTAATCCTTCTGCCACAGCATCCGGCAGACACGGATGATCTCCTGCCGCCATTCGTTCTCGCTCTTGACTTGTTCGGCGCCGCCGTGGATGCCGCTATGTCGGATAACGCTCATGTTGCCAGTCTCACGCTCTTGAAGGTGCCTCTAATTGTAACACAACGCTTCCCCAGTCGTTCACCGTCGAGTTGCCTCATTGAAAATCTTACTTTGGGCGAATCGTTGCCTCAGGTAATAATCTAACCCTGACGTCTTTCATACGCAGAGAGGCGTCAGGGAGGAAGCGATGATGAGCCACAAAAGCAAACATGAGCTACTGGCTGC
>JAYRVO010000076.1:0-8776 GCA_041918515.1 Chloroflexota bacterium
CATGTTGAAATGCTCTCAGGCTTTGGTAACCGCATATGGAGACGATTCACTTCCGGCAAGGTGCTAGTTTCTCTGGCCTTTTGAAGGCTGAGTCCCAGTTCTTCTGTTTTCTCCAAGCTCAAGATGTTGTTGACCAATACAGAATTCGTCAAATTCGTCCATTCGTGTCATTCGTGAGAGATCAAGGATACGATCCAGGCAGCATCACCTCGCGCGGGAGGAGGATATTGAACTCGTCACGAATCTGGCGGTCGGTGGCGTCGGGGATGATCTCGGGAAAGTACGTTTCCAGCACGGAACGAGCGCGCCGTCGCGCTCGCTCACGCATGTCCAGACCGCCATCGCGCTCCCAGTCGTGCCGCGTCGCCCGCTCGGCCGTGTGCGGATACAGATACTCGGTCTGCATCATCGCCAGCGTCTGCGGGTGGCCCAGATAGTGACCCTCGCCCGCGCACACCTCCTCGATCACAGCCAATGACAACGCCTCCTCCGTCACTTCCAGCCCTTTGACAAGCCGCATCGCTTGAGCGTTGATGTCGTCGTCGATCACATACTGCTCGTAGGCCACCGCCAGCATCGATTCCAGCATCCCGGCAGAATGATGATTGTACTGCGCGCCCGCCAGCGCCACCGCCGCCGTGGTCAGTCCCTTCTCATAGCCAGCCTGAATGTCGGGGATTTTGCTGTCGGTCAGGGCCGAGGAACTGTAGATCGCCATGCCGTAGAACTGCGCCATCTGCGCCGAACCAGCGTTCATCAGCGCCAACTCTGCGCCGCCGCCGCTCGTGTTGCCCGTGCGCAAATCCGACACCAGCGGCATGCCGCCGTAGAGGATGGGATGGCCGGGCCGCAGCAACTGCACGTAGGTGATCCCGGCCAGCTCTTCGGCCACCACCTGCACCAGCGTCCCCACCAACGAGGCCGGCGATGTGGCTCCCGACTGCGGGGCCGACACCAGCGAGACCGGGATGCCGGCGCGGATGGCCGCGGTCAGGGTCTCGGTCGTCTCCGGCGCAAAGCGCAGCGGGCTGACCATCCACCCCAGGTTGAGCGAGAGGAACGGTCGGGCCAGGTACGCTTCCTCGCTCCCCGCCACCATCGTCACCAGCTTCTTGATCTCTGGGACTTTGTCAACGAAATAGCAGCCGCCCATCACATGCTTGTGCGTCGCGGCCAGGCAGGCATAGAAGGTGTTGATATCGATGTCTTCGCTCGGCACATCGCGCGCCACCACTGGCCGCAAATAGAAATGGATATTGTCCAGCGTCTCCACCAGCCGCCCGATGTCGTACAAATCGCGCAGCCGGGTGTGCCGGGCCTGGCCGGTCTCCAAGTCGAGGACGGTGATCGCGGCCCCGCCCGTGCCCAGATGCACACGCTTCCCGCGCAGGTGCAAATCCATCCGCCCGTCGCGGCTGTACAAAACCACCTCGCGGTTGACCTCTTTCAGCGCCGCCGCGACCATCCCCTGCGGCAGATAAACCCGGTCGCGGGCCTTGTCCACCCGCGCCCCGGCCGCCTCCATGATGCTGCGACACTCGGATTCCACGATCTGCACGCCCGTCCGCTCGAGCACACTCAGGGCGGCTTCATGGATACGGCGAATTTCCTCGTCTTTCAGGGGTTTGTACTGGCCGCCTTCGAGACCGGGCGGCAGGGCGACAGGCTGGCTGTGTTCGCGTTGGCGGCGGCGTTCGCGAGGCATGGTGGTCTCCGAGAGAGGGAATGAGTGGGAAAGTTATTGCGTAAAAACGATCCGCGAATAACGCGAATAGACGCGAATAGTAAAAAATTAATTCGCGTTCATTCGCGTCATTCACAGATCACATAACAATGGTAAAATAATTCGCGTTCATTCGCGTTATTCGCGGATCACACGCGTTATTCGCGGATCACATCAAACATCGGTCGTATCTTGCTCAGCGACCTTGCCGAACAGATAGGCGTCGCCGATGTATTTCAGGATCACGCGCCCGATCGTGGGGTCGGTGCGCTCGCTGGCCGGCTTCACCACCACGCCCTCGCGCCCGTGGCTGCCCCCCACCAGCGAAGGCCCCTCGGACAATTGCTTGATCACTGGCAGCGAAAACGGCCCGCGATACACGACCGGGACCGTCTCGACGCCGTGCTGGCGGCAAAGCTGCTCGAAATCGTCGTAATTCCAATACGCGCCCTCCACCATCACATCGAAAGCGCGAAAAGCCAACGTGTTCTGGCCATAAGTGTAAGCCTGGATGCCCCGGCCATATACCTCGCCAAAGAGGATGGCCTGCTGGTAGCCGCGAGACCACAAGTCACCCAGCAGCGAGACGACGCCCGGCAGCAGGTGCGGATACCAGTAAGTGCTCCGCCTCATCGCTTCGTCGCTCTCCGGGCGTTTGCGCCGCAGCGCGCGCGACCCGGCCATCAGCACGCGCTCGCCGTCATCGACCACGAAGCCAACGCGGCAGTTGGTGCCATGGATCTTTTCGCTGGCGACCACCTCCTCGCCCTCGGCGATGACGCGCGGATAGCTGCGCATGTTCTCCATTTCGGTGTAGGTGGGGAAACGCGGGTCGTTTGTATCACTGTCGCCCGCCAGCAGTTTGACCGGTGGATAGAACTTGACCGCGCCGTAGAAATCGGCGACCTCCTGCCCCACCTCCATCCCCGGCTCCGGCGAGACCACCAGCCCGAACGACGGCTCCCCACGCAGCCGCACGCGGCGGATGACCAACACGCGCTCGCCGTCGATGTTCGTCTTCTCGGACAGATATTGCGTCACCCCCATGCGGTCGGCGATCTCGCGGGGCAACACCGTATCTTGCTCGAAATAGACAACGGGGTCGCCATCCCGATAGACGCCTTTTTTGACGCATACCTGCCAGCCTCCAATCGTCGCCAATTCCAGCGTATCGGCGTTGCTGTGTGGTCGCACATCATCGATGGTGGTGACTTCGACTTTGATCGTGCTCATAGGTTTTTTCCTTCAGTCACTTGTGCGTGATCAAGTCGCGCACACTGTGTTGAGCAGGTATTCAGGCTGCATCGAATGTCTCACGGTCGATGTCGAGCTGGTGTAGGATGGCATTCAACGTGCCTTTCGGAATATCGCCTGAATGATGTGGAATAACCGTTGTGCGATTATTACGCCCGTTTGCCCAGATTTCGTGACTTCCTTTGCTCTTACGCTTAAGCTCACAACCGAGCGCCCGGAGTTTTCGTGTCAACTGAACGTAAGTCATGTTGGTACAACAAGTGGAACTCGCTTAAGGGTGCGCAGGGGAATGAAATGGGACGGCAGCGGCTGACCCATCTCTTGCATCACCTCGATCAAATCGCGGGCAATCTCAGGCGCCAGCCGGATGACCTCTTCAGGGGTGTCAGCTTGAACGATCAGACCAGGCAGGTCGGGGCTGGTGCCCAGGTAGGGACCTTCGGGCAAGTGAACGATTTTGAGCATTAGCTTATAGGTTGCCATCAATCACCTCATTTTGCAGTTTCATCCTGCATTATAGCCTACCCGTTCGCCGAACACCACCGCCGCCTGCACCGCCTCCGTCCCTTCCGACACCTGCATCGTCCCGCCCGACACGGTGACATGGGCGCCGCTGGCTGTGACCTCGCCCGCCTCGTCCCGCAACAGGAAGACGCGCAGGCGGGTGGTCCCGTTTCGGAGTGTCTGCTCCCGATTTTCAGCGTCGAAATAGGCGATGTCCACCTGCGCCGAGGGCGTGACGCGCTGGGCGACGATGGGCCAGGGTAGTTCCAGGCTGCGGGTGAGGAGATCGGCCCATTCCCGAGCCGTGTGCTGCACCCCCACCCGCAAGCTGCGCCCGCCCCAAGCCTGCTGGCCGCCATCGAAACCGGCGTATTTCAGCAGCCAGGCGTCCTTCTCGTCGTTCAGGCGGCTCAGGATGGGCGGCTGCAGCAGGATGGTTTCGGGCAGACAGCGGTCGAGAACGGCGAGGGCGGCGGGGTTTTGGTGGGCGATGTGGTCGCGCACGGACGGCAGGGCCAGGGCGGCCATGGTCGTCTTGCTGTCGAAGAGGAAATGGGGCGGGTTTAGGAGGGTCGCGCCTCGCTCCTGCCAGCGCCGGAAATAGGCCAGATGGTCGGGCGAGAAGCAATCGACATAGCCAAAACGAAAGATGATGGCGTCGCTCACCTCGTCCGGCCAGCGTGCGTCGTCCGGCCAAAGGAAGTCGTCCAATCCCCGGCACCGGATGCGCTCCAACACATCGTCGTCCCACCCCAGCGGCTTTGTTTTCACGCCGAACATGGGCGGCTGCCAACGCTCGCCCCGGCGCACGCCCGCGGCAATTTCGGTCATCGGCTCGTCGTAGAGTACGAAACCCCGGCCGCCGTGCTCGGCCAGCGCCCGGCAGAAGGCCAGTTGCTCGAACAGGAACTCGCTCCACTGGCTGCTGGCGGCGAAGATCAGGGTGCGCCCGGCCAGAAAATGGACGAAGGCAGGGGCGAGATCGGGCGCGAGGCCGTAGCCAACCTGCATGGCGTGGGCAAAGCCTTGCGCGGAGGGGCAGCTTTCCAGTTCGGTAGCGACGAGTTGGAGGCCATTGGCGGTGGGATGGAGTTGGAAGTCTGGGCGCAGGGAGAGGAGGTGGCCGGGACAGGTCTGGCCGCGGAGGAGGGGAGGGACGCGGGCATCGAGCAGGGCGGTCAGGCCGGGGTCGGCACCGTAGAGATCGGAGACGGCGTCGAGCAGGGTGAACATGGCCTGGCCGATGCCCTGCAAGTCGAGCGAGAGGGAGGCGGGGAGTGGAAAGGGTTCGCAGGCGGGCAGCCACCAGGCGCCGTCGATGCCGGCAAAGCCGATGCCGGTGGCGTCCATGCGCTGGCGAAGGGAGACGGCGGACATGGCGGGTTCAGGGTGAGGGGTCGGGCGCAGGCCGTCGTCGTCGCCAGGCGAAGCCCTGGATGGCGAGAAAGGCGCTGGCCAGGATCAAGCCGGCGCCCAGCGTTTGCACCGAGGTGAAACGTTCGTCCAGCCACAGGAATGACCAAACGACGCTCAAGAGGGTCTCGAAGGGCAGGAGCAGAGCGACTTGCGCCGTCCCCAAATGGCGGATGGCGGTGAACAGCGCCCACCAAGCGAAATAGGTGCAGAGTGCGCCCAACAGCAGGCTGGCCAGCATGACCTGGGCATCGAAGCCGGTTGTCTCGGCGCCCATCGCCAACCAGATCAGAGTGATGGCCGTGGCCATGCCGCCCAGCACATAGAGCGTGACCGTGCGAATGTCGTAAGCTCCCAGATACCACTGGACGGTGACAAGCTCGATGGTGTAGCCGGTGATGCCGATGAGGACGAGGATGACGCCGAGCCAATCG
Source organism: Chloroflexota bacterium (assembly GCA_041918515.1). Classification (GTDB taxonomy): domain Bacteria; phylum Chloroflexota; class Anaerolineae; order J102; family J102; genus SSF26. The sequence goes on from JAYRVO010000076.1 coordinate 5,329, forward strand.
GTCTGCCCGCCAGGGCCGATGAGGAAGTAGACGCCGACGAGCCCCAGGCCCAGGCGGATGAGGTTGCGCCGGCTGAGCTTTTCACCGCGCAGGGCCAGCGCGCCGAGGACGGTGAGCGGGCTGAGAGCGAAGAGCATAACGGCCAGGGAGGCGTCGATACGGGTGAGGGAGAGGAAGAAGCAGGCGGCGCCGAAGCCGTTGATCAGCCCGGCGATGAAGGCGATGCGGAAGCCGCGACGATCGATGCGCAGCTTGTCGGGCGCAAATACGGCCAGGGTGAGGGCGAGGAGGATCGTTCCCGTCCAAAAGCGGATGGACGAGACCAGAAGGGCAGGCGCGCCGCCGCTGATCAATGCCTTGCCGATGGGCGTGACCAGGCTGAAGGCTAGGGTGGAGGTCAGGGCCAGGAACCAGCCAAAGGCGGAGCGGTGCGAGCGCAGTCTATCGGCGCGACGAAGCAAAGCAGTCATGAACCCGTTGTTAGCTCCCTGCCCCGGCGTTTGTATCATTGAGTTGAGGCAGCAGGCGATGCGCCGATTCGAAGATGAGATAGGTGGACATGGGTGTGTGGTCGATCAATCACCACGGCTCGATACGGTCGCAAGCAATTCAGGTGGCGAAAAGATGGGTAGAGTGGCCCCTCGGAAATCACTGGCGTTGCGCGTCGCTATCCCCACCGCACCACTTTGTTGGGCTGCGGCATGGAGGACAGCGTCCTCATAATCAGCGAAGCTGCCCTGTAAGGCTTGCTCGAGCACCATTCGATCCACGGGAGCAACCATGAAAAGGGTCAACAATCGTCCAATTTCTTGCCGGGCCTGCGCGGCGCCCACTTTCTTTTCGGCTAAATAGAAGATAGTTGTTATCGTCGTAGCTGCGATTAGGCCGGTAATAGCGCCCTTTTCAACGGCTGCGAACAGGCGAACAGCCGTTGCTGCGAAAGGCTCGCGCTTGAGCAAGACATCCAACACAATGTTGGTATCGAAGAGGATTCTCATTGATACTTCGCTTCAAGATAACGATGGTAGTCGGTTTCATCGAGGGTTGCGCCGGCCAACGCACCATAGAGCGCCTGCGTAAGCGGGGGCAGGTCTTCGTTGTCGAGTCCTTCCGGCGCGTCCAGAGCTGCAAAATAGTCCGCCACCATTTGCGACACCGATTTTCCTGTCCGGCGCGCCAGTACTTTGGCGCGGTCGATAAGATGGTCTTCCAAGCGAAGGGTCAGTTTGGTTTGCATCGACATCTCCTGATTCGAGGATTGCAGCCAGCATGACGTATAAAGTATCAATTTTTTATACGTCATGTTCATTGCATTGTCAACTCCACCCATTGCCTTTCGCCATGCAGCAAATCTGTCTTCCCCAGCCCGCTATTATTTTGCGCACCCCAGGCGCTTCATGTCCCCGATTGCATAGTCGCGGTGATCTCTTCGACGAAAGCGGCGTGTTCGGACGATTGTAGCCCTGCTTGGAGCGTCGTCATCACCTCAGCCAGGTCGCCGCGCAAGAGGGCCGGGATCGCCAACCACAGGCCGGGGAAGGTGCGGCTGCGGACGATGCCATCTTCATCCGCAGGCAGGGGCGTGTAAGCGCCTTCTTCGAGTGTAAACCAGTCGATCTCTCCCTCGAGCACGCGCCAGACGAGATATTCTTGCACACCGTTGCGGCGATAGACCTTGAGTTTGTCGTGCAGATCGTAGGAGGCGCTGGAGAGGGCGATTTCGATCACTAGCTCAGGCGCGCCATCCACATAGCCCTTGCGGCTGAGCCGCGAAGCGCCGCCAGCATGGGCGTGAATGCGCATCAGGGCATCAGGCTGCACCTCGTTATCCAGATCGAGACGAACGGAGGCATTTCCACCGGATTGTACGCCCGGTGTAGCGATTTGATAGTTCGCCAGCCATGCCAGGAGATGGCCCTGTGCTTCACCATGTATCATCAAAATAGGTGATGGCATATAGACGACTCCTTCGATCAGTTCGGCTTTCTTGAGTTGGGGCATGGCTTCGTAGCGGCGCTCGAACTCCGCGCGCGACAAACGGTCCCCGGCCACCAATGCCGGTTTGGGTGGCGCCCAGGTCTCTATTATGCTGGGTGTGACCGGTTGGGTGGGTGCGATGACAGCTGCTGGCATTTCTGGCTCCTGGGTGACTCTTGGGGTCGCCTCTTCGATGCTGCAATCATAGCAAACAGGCCGCGATTAGACCACCCCCCACATCGCCCGCCGGTACAGCCATTCCAAATCTTCCTGGCCGATGCGACGCGGGTTGGTCGTCCAGTTGAGGTCGTTATGGTAGGCGGCTGCGGCCATGTCCGGGATGAGGTCTTCATCGACGCCGGCATCGATCAGGCTGGTGGGCAGGCCGATGTCGCGGATCAGGCGGCGCACAGATTTGACAGCGTGTTCGGCGCGGGGTTGCAGGGTGTTGGCCGGGCGACGCTGCGGGTCCAAGGCCTGGCCGATCTCGGCGTAGCGGTCGGGCGCGGCCATCAGGCTGAATTGCATCTGGTGGGGAAGCATGAGACCGATGGCGACGCCGTGATGGACGCTGGCGAAGCTGGAAAGCTGGTGGGCCAACGAATGGCAAGCGCCCAGCCAGTTGGAGCTGATGGCGATGCCGCCGAGCAGGGCGGCTTCGATCATGTCGTGGCGAGCCTGGGCGTCGCGCCCTTGCCCCACCGCCGTGCGCAAGCTCCGCCCCACCAGGCTGATCCCGCGCAGGATGAGTGGGTCGAGCAGGGGGTTGCGGTTGGTGGAGACGTAGGCCTCGATCAGGTGCGAGAGGGCGTCGATGCCGGTGGCGGCGGTGAGCCAGGCGGGCAGGCCCAGGGTGAGGTCGGGGTCGCACAACACGATGTCGGGGAAAAGGTGGTCGGCGCCGACGCCGTACTTCTGTTTGCGCTCCAGGTTGGTCAGCACCGCCCAGGGGGTGGCTTCGGCGCCGGTGCCGGCGGTGGTGGGGAGGACGATGAGCGGGAGACAGGCGCAGCGGGCGGGCGCGGGCCGGGCTTCGTCTTTGCGCACATAGGCATAGTCCCAGGCGCTGGCTTCGGCGGGGCCGCCGGCGGCCAGGCGCACGGCTTTGGCGGTATCGAGGGCGCTGCCGCCGCCGATGCCGATGATCAGGTCGGCGCCGCTGTCGCGCAGCGCGGCCACGGCCTCATCGACCGAGGCGGTGTCGGGGTTGGGCACGACGCGGTCGTAGAGGGTGTGGGCTACGCCGGCCGCCTGCAACGAGGCGAGCAGCGGGGTGACAAGGCCGGCGGCGATGACGCCCGGATCGGCGAGGATGAAGGCATGGGCGGCGTTCAGGCTCCGCACCGAGGGGCCGGCCTGATTGACAGCGCCCGCTCCCAGATAGGTCTGGCCGGGCCAGAGGTAACGATTCATGATGATCGATGTCCTTTGTGTTTTCTTCGTGGTCTTGGTGTCTTGGTGTTGGTTCGGC
>JAYRVO010000077.1:0-15478 GCA_041918515.1 Chloroflexota bacterium
CTGCGCGATTATCCCACCCTGGCCAGCGTGGTCGGCTTCGTGCGCACCATGCGGCCGGATCTGGCAGAGGTCAGAGGTCAGAAGTCAGATGTCAGCGCTGCCCCAGCGCCAACCCCTCCGACCTCCGACCTCCGACCTCCGATCTCTGATCCCATCACCCCCCAAGTCCTCGCCCTCGTCGCCGCCAAGACCGGCTATCCCGAAGACATGCTGGAATTGGAGCTTGATCTCGAAGCCGACCTGGGCATCGACACGGTGAAACAGGCCGAGACCTTCGCCGCCATTCGCGAGACCTTCGGCATCCCCTTCCAAGAAAGCCTGAGCCTGCGCGACTATCCCACCCTGGCCAGCGTGGTCGGGTTCGTGCGGACGATGCGGCCGGATTTGGAGAGATTAGAGATTAGCGATCAGAGATTAGAGCCTGTCGCTCCGGCGAGCCAATCTCCAATCTCCAATCTCCAATCTCCCCCCACCGCCGATCCCATCACCTCCCAAGTCCTCGCCATCGTCGCCGCCAAGACCGGCTATCCCGAAGACATGCTGGAATTGGAGCTTGATCTCGAAGCCGACCTCGGCATCGACACGGTGAAGCAGGCTGAGACCTTCGCTGCCGTCCGTGAGACCTTCGACATCCCCTTCCAAGAGGGCTTGAGCCTGCGCGACTATCCCACGCTCGCCAGCGTGGTCGGGTTCGTGCGCACCATGCGGCCGGACCTCGGTGACAAGGAGACGCGGATGGGTACATCCGGGGGACAAGGTGACATCGCCGCAACAGCGGTCAGCTCGGTCGAGCAGCCTGTCACCGTGTCACCCCCTCACCTTGTCACCGTGTCAACAATTGGCACGCTGGACGACGCCGACAAAATGCCCCGCCGTGCCCCTGTGCCCAGCCTGCGGCCTGCCATCGATCTCTGCAAGCCCACAGGCGTGAACCTGGGCGAAGGCAGCCGGGTGGTCGTGATGATGGATCGGGGCGGTGTCGGCAAGTCGCTGGTCAACCGGCTGGAGAAGCTGGGCGTCACGGCTCTGACCCTCGAGCCGGGCCTGGCCGCGACTGATCTCGATGCGCAATTGAAGGCGTGGCTGGCCAGCGGTCCCATCCAGGGCGTGTACTGGCTGCCGGCGCTGGATGTCGAACCGAATCTCGAAGATATGACTCTGGCCGACTGGCGCGAGCTCAACCGCCAGCGCGTCAAGAATCTTTATACGACCATGCGGGCGCTGTACGAATCGGTGCGCGGCCCCGGTAGTTTTCTGGTCTCGGCCACGCGGCTGGGCGGGCTACACGGCTACGGGCCGGAGGGCGCCACCGCCCCGCTCGGCGGCGCCGTCACCGGCTTCAGCAAAGCCTACAATATGGAACAAAACATGAAGCCCGAAGGCCAGGGCTTGCTGGTGAAGGCAGTGGACTTCGAGATCAGCCGCAAGACCGCCGAACCCGCCGACCAACTCATCGCCGAGACGCTGTTCGACCCCGGCGCCGTCGAGATCGGCTACTACGACGGTCTGCGCTTTGCCATCACGCTGGTCGAAAAACCGGCGAAGGACGGGAATCCGGGCATGGCGCTCGGTCCCAGCACCGTCTTCGTGGTCACCGGCGCGGCCGGGGGCATCACCAGCGCCATCGTCACCGATCTGGCCGTCGCCAGCCGCGGTGTGTTCTATCTCCTCGACCTGGTTCCCTGCCCGGCCCGCGACGATGAAAACGTGCGCCTTTTCCGCACCGACAAAGAAGCGCTCAAAGCCAGGCTGATCGAACAAGCCCGCGGCAAAGGCGAGAAGCCCACGCCCAAGCAGATCGACCAGCAGATCATGGGCATCGAACGCTCGGAAGCAGCCCTGCGCGCGGTCGAGACCGCCGAAGCCGCGGGGGCTACCGTGCATTATCATGCCCTCGACCTGCGCGACGGCGAGGCCGTGGGCCGGGTGGTCGATGACATCCGCGCTCGTTACGGCAAGATCGACGTACTGCTGCACGCCGGCGGCCTGCTCATCGACCGCATCCTGCCCAACAAAGAGCCGAACCAGTTCGACCTGGTCTTCGATGTCAAAGCCGACGGCTTCTTCAGCCTGCTCAAGGCCGCCAAAGGCATGCCCATCGGCGCTACGGTCTCGTTCAGCTCGGTGGCCGGGCGCTTCGGCAACAACGGCCAGAGCGACTATTCCTCGGCCAACGATCTGCTGTGCAAGATCAGCAGCTCGATGCGCAGCTGGCGACCCGATACGCGGGGCATCGCCATTGATTGGACGGCCTGGGGGCAGATCGGCATGGCCGCTCGCGGCTCGGTTCCGCAGATCATGGAAGCTCTGGGCGTGGACATGCTCCCGCCCGAAGCCGGCGTGCCCACCATCCGCCGCGAGCTGACCTATGGCGCCACCCGCGGCGAGATCGTCGTGGCCGGTCGCCTGGGCGCCTGGCTGGAGGAGCGCGACCCGACCGGCGGGCTGGACCCGGCCAAAGCTGCCGCCGCCCTGGCTGCTCGCTCGCCCCGCCTGCTCATGACCGGCGAGATCAAGGCAGCCAGATTGTATGGCGGCATCGAGGTGGAGACCACGCTCGATCCCCGGCAGCAGCCTTTCCTCTTCGACCACATGCCTGACCCCGAAACCCCTTGGCTGCCCGGTGTCATGGCCACCGAGAGCTTGGCCGAAGTCGCCAGCCTGCTGGCCCCCGGCCACCGCGTCGTGGCGGTCGAGAACGAGGAGATGATGGGTGCGTTCAAGTTCTTCCGCATGGAGCCGCGCACACTCCACCTCAACGCCCAGATCATGCCATCGACGGGCGGCGACTTGATCGCCCGCGTCACCCTGCGCTCGGTGACGAAACCGGCCAAAGAGGGCCTGCCCGTGCAGGTGAAAGAGCATTTTGCTGCGGATGTGCGGCTGCGCTCCGACCTGCCCACCGCCCCGACCCTCGCCTTCACCCCGCCCGCCGACCTGCCCATCACCGCCGCCTCGGTGTACAAGCGCTTCTTCCATGGCCCGGCCTATCAAGTGATCGAGGCCGCGCAGGTGGCCGGAAACCAGGCTGTCGGTCGGTTCTCCGTCTCTCTGCCGCCCAACGCCGCTCCCACCGACGCCGCCTCGCTCATGGCCCCGCGGCTGGTCGAGCTATGCTTCCAACTGGCGGCGCTGTGGCATCAGGAAGCGCACGGGGCCATGGCCTTCCCACTTGGCTTCGCTTCGCTGACGGCCTATGGTCAGGAAACCGAGGCTGCCGGGCGTCTGTATGGCATCGTCGCCACCGCCGACGAAGGCGAGACCTTCGACTGCCAGGTCGTGGACGAGGCTGGCGTCGTTTTCGCCGAGCTAAAAGGCTATCGCACGGTGGCGCGACCGGTTTGAGAAAAGAGATTGGTTATTGGTTGATTGGTTATTGGGGCTTGTCCTCAATAACCAATCTCCAATTACCAATAACTACTCAACAGCTTTCGGCTTCCTATCGAACTCTTCCGGCTCGACATCTGGCGCCTCGGCCAAAGCCTGCAAGTAGCTGGCGCGATTGCCCCGTCGTGCTCGCTCAGCCAAATATTCTTCCGTCAACAAAGCCGACATCTTTTCAGCAACCGCAAGCGTCACGAATTGATTGATCGAAACGCCTTCACGCTGCACGATGTCTTTCAAGCCTTTGTGCAACGAGTCAGGCAAACGTAAACTCAAAGTCGTCATGTTACATCTCCGATGATCAGGAGGAATTCCGCAGGAGTCGCCACACGCAAGTTGAATTGCTCGACGCCCGCAAAATCTCGTTTATTGTGAGTGATGATGTAGTCGCATTCAGCCTTGACAGCAAGTTCCAAGATCATATCATCTTTCGGATCTCGCAAGAATGGCCGCCAAAGAAAGAAAATCGTGTGATGTCGCGCAACTGCACAATGAAAGTCCAAGACTGCCTCGACAGCAGTTTGGGAAACAGGCAGTCGAGGCGACCCACGATACAAGGCATCTTCATATTCGAGTACAAGCGGCACAGAAAGATTGATCTCAAACCGACCGGCGCCCACCAATTGCAAGAGGCGATATGAGGCCCCCCGATTGGAGCGTAGCCCCGCTACGAGAACATTGGTGTCGATCACGATCTGCAGCACGCGCATATTGGTATTATATGCGCCACCAAATCGCTGTCAAAAGATGGTTATTGGTTGATTGGTTATTGGATCAATCCTCAACCACGAATCTCCAATAACTAATAACCAATCTCCAATCCCTATGCTCCTCCACCTCCTGCAAACCCTCGCCGCCCATCCTTCCCTGGCCGAGGGAGTTGCCCCGCCTGACCTGCTGCACCCGACCGAGCAGGCCACGTTCGACGGCCTGCGCGTGGTCAAGCGGAGGCGAGATTGGCTGCTGGGCCGCTGGACGGCCAAACACCTGATTCAGCAATACCTCTTCGACACGACCGCCACCCGCCACCCGTTGCCCGCCCTCCTCATCCTCCCCTCCCCCGACGGCGCCCCCCAAGCCTTCCTCGCCCCCCAATCCTTCGACTCTGCTCAAGACAAGCCTCCAATCTCCAATCTCCAATCCCCAATCTCCAATAACCAATCTCCAATCCCCAATCTCCAATCTCCAATCCCCCTATCCCTCTCCATCAGCCACTCCGCCGACCGCTCCTTCTGCGCCCTGACGGACGAGCCAGGAACCACAGTGGGGGCCGACATCGAACGCATCGAGCCGCGCGAACCGGGCTTCGTCGAGCAATTCTTCACCCCCGTCGAAATCGCCGCCATCCATGCCGCCCCACCCGCCCAGCGCGACACGCTGATCACCGCCATCTGGAGCGCGAAGGAGGCGGTGCTGAAAGCGTTGCGCGTGGGCTTGCGGGCCGACACCCGTCATCTGACTTGCATCATTTCTGACCTGCTAGCCTCCCCTGCCAATTGGCGTCCTTTCTTGATAGAATTCCAGCCTTCGACCTCGCTCGCCGAAACCCAATCATCGCGATTGACCGGCTGGTGGCGAAGCGAAGACGAGTTTGTGTATACACTCGTGCAGGCTGAATCTTGAGTCACTGACGCGCGACCAGCAACCAACAATGATCATCCTCCCCGATACCAAACGCGCCATTGAACTCGATCCACAGCACTGGTACGTCCCGCTGATGGATTTCGTGGATGACTTTCGCTATCGCCGCGACCCGTCCGCCGTCGCCGAACCCTTTGCATTGACGGACGAACACACTGACGCCCTGCTGGCTGCGACCGCTCGTTTCTATCCGGTCGAGACCGAGCACCTGCAATAACCAATCTCCAATAACCAATCTCCAATCCCTAATCTCCCCACCGGAGACCCACCCGTGGAACTCACCCTCGACCCCTACCTCCAAAAACTCCGCCAGCGCAAGGCCATCGCCGCTGGCTCGGACAAAGAAATCGACGCCCAGCACCAAAAAGGCCGGCTGACCGCGCGTGAGCGCATCGACCTGCTCTTCGACCCCGGCAGCTTCGAGGAAATCGACACCCTCGCCCTGCCCCGCACCGAGAAATATCTGGATGGCCGCGGCTCGCGCTATGGCGATGGCGTCATCACCGGCTTTGGCAAAGTCAATGGCCGCCTGGTTTTCGCCGCCTCGCAAGTGGCGGCGGTCATGGGCGGCTCGCTGGGCGAGATGCACGCCAACAAGATCGTCAAAGTCATGCAGATGGCGCTCAAATACGGCGCGCCCTTCATCGCCCTCAACGACTCCGGCGGGGCGCGCATCCAGGAGGGCGTGGACAGTCTGGCCGGATACGCCAAAATCTTCGACGCCAACTGCGAGGCCAGCGGCGTCATCCCCCAGCTTTCGGTCATTCTGGGGCCGTGCGCGGGCGGGGCCGTGTATTCGCCCGCACTCACCGACTTCGTGTTCATGACCGAGAACTCATACATGTTCATCACTGGGCCGGAAGTCGTGCGGGCGGTGATGCAGGAGCAGGTTAGCTTCGAGGAATTGGGCGGCGGCCTTATCCACAGCACCGAAAGCGGAGTCAGCCATTTTCTCTCCAAAAATGATAGCGAATGTCTGCTGTTGGTGCGCGATCTGCTGAACTATTTGCCCTCGACCAACGAGGATGACCCACCTTATGTGTCGCCAGTCGATGACCCTAACCGCCGCTGCCCTGAACTCGAGGAGATCGTGCCGGTCGATTCGCACAAGCCCTACGACGTGCGCCAAGTGATCGCCAGCATCTGCGATGATGGCCGCTTCCTGGAAGTGCACCAACTCTGGGCCGAGAATATGGTGGTGGGGTTTGCCCGGTTGAACGGTTGGGTGGTGGGCATCGTCGCCAATCAGCCGATGGTGCTGGCTGGCTGCATTGACATCAAAGCATCGATCAAGACCGCACACTTTATTCGCACCTGCGATGCTTTCAATATTCCCATCGTCACCCTGCAGGACGTGCCTGGTTTCCTGCCGGGGCGTCATCAGGAATATGGCGGCATCATCCGCAACGGCGCCCGCATGATCTACGCCTATTCGGAAGCCACCGTGCCCAAGCTGATGGTGATCACGCGCAAGAGCTATGGCGGCGCTTACTGCATGATGAGCAGCAAGGGCTTGCGCGGGGACTTGCTGTACGCCTGGCCGAACGCCGAGATTGCGGTCATGGGCGCGGAGGGCGCCGTCAATGTGCTGTTCAAGAAAGATGTTTCTTCTGCGCCCGACCCCGAAGCTCGGCGCAGAGAACTAGTGGCCGATTACGAAGAGCGCTTCAACAATCCCTATGTCTGCGCCGCCCGTGGCCTCATCGACGATGTGATCGAGCCACGCGACACCCGCCGCGTGCTTATCCGCGCCCTGGAGGCCACCCTATCAAAGCGCGAGCGTCATCAGCCGAAGAAGCATGGGCTGTCGCCGGCATAGCGGTTATTGGTTATTGGTAATTGGTTATTGATGCAAGTCACCAATTACCAATAACCAATAACCAATTATCAATCACTGATATAAATCAAAACCATGTTCAAAAAAGTCCTTATCGCCAATCGCGGCGAAATCGCTGTTCGCATCATCCGCACATGTCGAGACATGGGTGTGAAGACAGTGGCTGTGTATACATCCACCGATCTCAATTCTTTGCATGTACGGCTCTCGGACGAAGCCGTGGCGCTACAGTCGCCGAAGCGCTATGGCGACGGCGAAGAAATTCTTCGCATCGCCCAACAAACCGGGGCCGAAGCCATCCATCCTGGCTATGGCTTTTTGGCCGAAAGCGCCGACTTCGCTCGTATGTGCCAGCAAGCTGGCCTCGTCTTCATCGGTCCGCCGCCGGCAGTGTTGGCGCTGCTCGAAACGAAGTCGCAAATGTTGGAGGAAGCGCAAGCCGCTGGCTTCCCCACGCCGCCGCATACGTTCTCGTTCGATGCGGTGGACGTCGATCTGATGATGAAGGAAGCTGCCCTCATCGGCTACCCAGTGGTGATCAAATCCTGCCGGGGTGGGAGAGGGCGCGGGAGTCGTATCGCCTTCAAGCCCGAACGCCTGGCTGACGCCGTAGCTGCGGCGCAAACCGAGGCGCAGCGAGTCTATGGCGATACTCGTTTCTATCTCGAACACGCTATCTGGCCCGCCTACCATGTCGATGTCCAGATCTTGGCTGATACTGCTGGCAATATCATCCATCTGGGAGAACGCTGCAGCTCACTTTTGCAGCACAATCAGAAGCTCCTTGCCGAGACCCCAGCGCCTTGTCTCACCGAGGCGCAGCGCCAATATGCCTGCCAAACAGCAGTGAATTTGGCCCGGCTCTTTGGATATCAAGGGGTGGGCACGGTGGAGTTCCTCGTCAGCCCTGATGGCGCCTTTTATTTCAGCGATTTCAAGGGGCGCATTCAGGTGGAACATCCCATCACCGAGATGGTCAGTGGCTTGGACATTGTGGCCGAGCAACTTGCCATTGCCGCAGGCCAACCTTTGCCCCGCCAACAGGAAGATGTCCATCTCAAAGGCTGGGCGATGCAGTGCCGCATCAATGCTGAAAACCCCTGGAACCATTATATGCCCAGCCCCGGCGTCCTGTATCGTTTTCGCTTGCCGGCCGGTCTCAACGTGCGTGTGGATACTTACGGCTATGGCGGCTGTGTGGTGCCGGTGCGTTATGATTCATTATTGGCCTTGGTGGTGACGTGGGGTGAAAATCGGGCCATGTGCATTCGCCGCATGCAGCGGTCGCTTGAGGACTTCATCATCGTCGGCGTCGAGACCAACTTGCCTCTGCACCAACGGATCATTGCGCATCCCGATTACCTGGCGGGACGCTATGCCACCGATTTCATCCAACACGCTCAGCTTGCCGATCCCATGCCCGTGCCCAACCTGCGTGACATCGCCATTGTTACTGCCATTGCCTATGAGCGTCGCAACCAGGTTTCAGGCATCGTTCAGCCCGAACGGCTGCAATCCGGCTGGCATCGCTCTGCGCGACGGTTGCCGAGCTGACCGCTGTATCACAAAGGAGGCAAGAAATGAGCAGACTGCATATTACTGTCGATGGCCAAACTTACGATGTGCAAGTGAATCCTCACCTGACCGATCCCAGCCGTTATACAGTCGAGGTCGATGGTCAGGCGCTGGAAGTCATCGCGCCCATGGGTGAAGATCAATATCTCCTGGAATGGGCGCTCGTTGATAAACAGCCCTACGAGATTGTTCTTGATAAGAATTTGACCTGGATACATACGTGGAGCGGGCGCCACACGCTCGAAATACACGATCTGGAGTCGTCGGTGCGACGCGCTCCCAGCGGCGATGCGCGCGTCAAAGCGCCCATTCCAGGTCTCATCACCAAAGTCATGGTGGAGGAGGGCGCGCAGATCGAAGCTGGCCAATCCCTTATCGTGCTGGAAGCAATGAAGATGGAGAACGAAATCCGGGCGACGCGCTCCGGCGTCGTCATCAACTTGCGCGCCAGGCCTGGTCAGGTGGTGGGGATGGGGGAATTGCTACTTGAGATCGGGTGACTCACTCGATAATCCCTTCAGTCGTGCATGTGAAGCTCGTACCCAAGCTCCTGAGCGGGTGCAAAATCGGCAAGGACAGACTCGTGGATCGTACGAATGTTCGTCCATGGATCGTCATCCGAGTAGAAACGGTGAAGGAACAGCAAATCGGTGAACATACTGTCCATCCAACCCACGTCGGTTGTGTATCCAATGATGGCACGGCATCCCGACGCCGCCAAAAAATCCCGCGCGAACAAAAAGCACCGGCGGGTAAGACCGGTGCTGGAGATTGAGAGGCGACGGCGGGATTCGGACCCGCGATCAGGGTTTTGCAGACCCGTGCCTTACCACTTGGCTACGTCGCCGTTGTTCAGCCTGAATGACGTTCGAGGCGAACTTTGTCTAGGCTGAACTTATTGTAGCAAAGACGTGTGTGGTTGCCAAAACTGCGCACGTCCGCTTTCGATCATGTCTGCGGGCGGGTGTAGCCGCGCAGGTAGTCGGGAAGGAGGATGCCGTCGCTCAGTTTGGGGTCGGGGATGGGATCGCCCGCTTGTTCGCGGATGGGCAGGACGCCGGCCCATATCGGCAGGGCATAATCGGGTTCGTCATCGCCGGGCGGGCCGCTGCGGATTTTGGCCGAGGCGCGCTCGATGGCGACAGCGACGACCGTTGTTGCGTTCATCTCCTGCGGCGTGGGTTGGCGCGCATCGGCCCAACGACCGCGGGCAATGTGCTCGGTCAGCGCTTCCAGGCTGCGCCACTTTTCCTCTTCCTCCTCGACCAGCCGCCCGACGCCGAAAACCACCGCGGAACGGTAGTTCATGGAGTGGCTGAAGACAGAGCGGGCGAAAACCAGGCCGTCCAGCAAAGTGAAGGCCACGCAGATGGGGTGTCCTGCGGCGATGTGTTTGAGCAGGCGGCTGGCCCTGGCGCCGTGCAGGATGAGCGTGTCATCCTGCCGGGCGTGAAGGGTGGGGATGACGAAAGGTTTGTCGTCCTGCACGAAGCCGACATGGCAATAGAGGGCCTCGTCGATGATGGCGTAGATGATGTCGCGCTCGTAAGAACCGCGCTGGGGTTTACGCTTGATCTGGTTGATCTCGTCGATGGTGAAGGTAGGCATAGGGTGTGAGTCTTGTGACTTATCCTCCTATCTTGGGCAATCCTGCCAACGCCCGTTCCACTTCCTCGGCCGGATACTCGAAATCGGGCAGCTTGCCGGCGAAATAGGAGTCGTAGGCGCCCATATCGAAGTGCCCGTGCCCCGACAGGTTGAAGACGATAACTTTCTTCTCGCCGCTGGCCTTGCATTTCAGGGCTTCGTCCATGGCGGTGCGGATGGCGTGCGCGGATTCGGGCGCGGGGAGGATGCCCTCGGCGCGGGCGAAGGCGACCGCGGCCTCGAAGACCGGGTTTTGGGGCACGGCCACGGCCTCGATCAGCCCCAAATCGTAGAGATGGCAGACGATGGGGGCCATGCCGTGGTAGCGCAGGCCGCCAGCATGGATGGGGGCGGGCATGAAGGAGTGGCCCAGGGTGTGCATCTTCAGCAGCGGCGTCATCCCGGCTTCGTCGCCGAAGTCGTAGACGTATTTGCCTTTGGTCAGGCTGGGCGCGGCAGTGGGTTCGACGGCGATGATGCGCGTGGTCCGGCCTTCGACGATCTTCTCGCGCACGGCCGGCAGCACGAAACCGCCGAAATTGGAGCCGCCGCCCACGCAGCCGATGAGGATGTCGGGATATTCGCCCGCCATTTCCATCTGCTTCAGCGTTTCCTGCCCGACGACGGTTTGGTGGAGCAGGACGTGGTTGAGGGCCGAGCCGATGGAGTATTTCTTGGCTCCGCCGCTGGTGGCCGCCACTTCCACGGCTTCGGAGATAGCCAGGCCCAGCGAGCCGGTCGAGTCGGGGTTGGCGGCCAGTACGGCGCGGCCGGCGTTGGTGCGGTCGGAGGGGCTGGCGTAGACGCTGGCGCCCCAGGTTTGCATCATGCTGCGGCGGTAAGGTTTCTGGTGGTACGAGACCTTGACCATGTAAATTTCGAGTTCGAGGCCGAAGAAGTTGCAGGCCATGGCCAGGGAGCTGCCCCATTGCCCGGCGCCGGTCTCGGTGGTCAAAGCTCTGACGCCGGCCTCTTTGTTGTAGAAGGCCTGGGGCACGGCGGTGTTGGGTTTGTGCGACCCGGCCGGGGACACGCCTTCATATTTGTAGTAGATGTGGGCAGGGGTGTCGAGGGCCTTTTCCAGCCGGTGGGCGCGCAGCAGGGGGGTGGGTCGCCACAGCTTGTAGATCTCGCGCACGGGTTCGGGAATCTCCACCCAGCGGTCTTGCGTGACCTCTTGCAGGATCAAAGCCATCGGGAAGAGGGGGGCGAAGTCGTCGGGGCCAACGGGCTGGAGGGTGCCGGGATGAAGGACGGGCGGCAGGGGCGTGGGCAGGTCGGCCTGGATGTTGTACCAGGCTTGGGGCAGGTCGGATTCGGGGAGGAGGTATTTGGTCTGGTCGGACATGGGTGGGTCTCCGTGGCGGTGAGAAGTGAACGAAAGGATGGGGGTATGATACTCGCGATGGCTGGCGAATGGCAATTCGTTCGAGTTTTTGGCGGGGAGGGGGGATTGGAGGGATTTTGCTTTGGGTGCATCATTGACACCCTTCGCCCCAAGCCGTATCATTCACATCCAGCGACGGTTGCTCTGCTACTGACTGTCAAGAATTTGGACGCGGATGCACGCGGATGCACGCGGATTGATTCTTTGGTTGACCGGCGCCAACAAGTTAGATACAAAGACGACTGCTAGACGATGATTGAAGAAATCCGCAACAAGGTTGCTAGAAATGCGTTCGAGCCAGGGCCTTCCGGTTCTCATTTGAAAATACTGATCGTGTCATGCTGAGTGAAGCGAAGCATCTCTGCTCTCATGGCAGATGGCTTTTTTGGGCAACGCGAGAACCTGTTCCTTCACTGCGTTCAGGACAGGCTCTGAGCGCAGCGAACGGATGCTTCGCTGGCTTTCAACCGCAACAATTATGTGTGATTGACCCGCTCAGCATGACATAATCAAACCTTGGATGCTGTACGACGCGGTTGGATACGAGAACCGGAAAGCCCTGATCCGCGTTTCCCCATCCGTGTCCACAAAGCATCTTTCCTGATGACAAGAAAAGCCATATTTGGAATTGCTGCTTCGCTACTTGATCCACTGCCCCCCAACCATCCCTCATGTTCAACCTCGAAACCTGGAAACGAAACCTGCGCGAACGCTTGCCCGGCTGGAAGGCGCGCATGGAGGCCGCGGGCAGCCACACGCTCTACGGCTTCCTGGCCGCGATGAGCCTGTGGCCGCTGGTCGAGGCCGCGCGGTCGGGCCAGGTGCTGCCGGTGGCAATGACCCTGGGCGGCATCGCCGCGGGCGTGGGCGGCAACCTGCTGGCCGACCAGGTGCTGAAGTGGAAAGAGCGCAGCGCGGCCGAAGTCGAGGACGAGATCATCGCCTGGACGACCTCGCAGAGCGCCCAACCCGAGCTGCGCGATGCCTTCGATGCCATCCTGATCCAGCTCGACCTGATGCCGCAGGCGCAGACCGCGCTGGCCGAGACCGACAGGCTGTGGTTCCAGGAGGCGCTTCGGGATGAGTTGGCGCGGTTGGGCAACCTGAAAAGCTACGAAGCCGTTCTCCTGGGGCCGGGCGTCATCGCTCAGGATCACAGCTTCGCCGCCGGACGCGATCTCATCCTCAACATTTACCAGCAAGCCCACGGCCGGCCGGCGATGGACCCGGCCACGCTCGCCACAGCCCTGGACCGCTATTTGGGATGGGTCGAAAAACGCTACGGCCGCCTTGAATTGCGCGGCATCGAACGCCGTGAAGAAGAATTGCCCTCACTCAGCTTGGACCAGGTGTACGTCTCGTTGGCCGCGGCGGTGCGCCCCAAACCCAAGAAAGGAGGGGCCAAGAATCAAGCACCGGAGATGGAGGCGGGAGAACCACAGACGCTGGACATGAGTCAGTTGCTGGGGCTTGGGCCGCGCCTCATCATCACCGGCGGGCCGGGCAGCGGCAAGACAACCTTCCTGCGCATCATCGCCAGCAGCCTGGCGCACGCTCTGCGCACTGGCGAGGCTTCGTCCCTCACCGATGCCTGGGGCAAAGAAGCGCCCGTTCCGTTGCCCATTTTTGTCTCGCTGGCCGATTACAATCGCTACCGCCGCCGCCATACCCGCGCCACCGACCCCCGCAAAGGCACCCTGTTGGCCTTTCTCAGCGAATCGCTCATCGGCCAACAAGCCATCCTCGGTCTGCCGGATGATTTCTTCGAGCGGCTGCTGCTGCAGGGCCAGAGCTGTGCGCTGCTGCTGGATGGGCTGGATGAGGTGGCGAAAGAGTCGGATCGCGCTTTGGTGCGCCAGGCGGTGGAAACGTTGTCCTACAGCCAGGGGCTACGCGCCATCATCGTCACCAGCCGCACCCGCGCCCATCAAGGCCCTGCCCTGCTGCCAGAGGCTTTCCAGCGGGCGGAAGTGCTGCCCATGTCGCCAGAGCAGGTGGACGCCCTCACCCGGCGTTGGTGTGAGGCCGTTTACGATGAGATCAGCGCTCCGGCTGAGATCGAAGCCTTGCAAACCGAGATCGGCAATCTGGAGCGTTTGCGCAAGGCGCGCGGCGAAACGAAACGTCTGATCGACTCGCCACTGCTCGTCACCATTGTCGCCATCGTCCATCACAACAAGCACCGCCTGCCCGAAAAACGCGCCGAACTGTACGACAATTGCGTGGAAGTGCTGTTGGCCGAACCCAATCGCCTTTCGGTAGAGACGACGCAGGAACTGGCCGCATTGGGCGGGGGCACACTGACCGAGAAGCGCCAGTGGTTGGCTTTTCTGGCCTTCCAGATGATGAGCGCCGGTGAGTCGGCTGGTCGCGTTGTCAGCGAAGAACAAATGAAGAAATGGCTGCGCCCGCGGCTTGCCAGCAATCGGGGCGAGGACAAGGCCGGCCCGGCGTTGGACGATTTCATCCAGGCCATAGGCGAGCGCGGCAGCCTGTTGGACGAGCGCGACCGCGACTACCGTTTCTTGCACCTCAGTTTTCAGGAATATCTGGCCGCCTACCATCTGGTCGAAGACGTGCGCGCGGTCGACAAGATGGTCGCCTTTCTGGAAGCGGAAGGGCGCCTGAGCGAGTCATGGTGGCGGGAGACCGTCTTGCTCACGGCTGGCTACCTGGGTTTGAAGAGCCAGGGTTCCGCCCTGGCCTTCGTCCGCGGCCTGGCCGCTTGCGCAGCCACGAACAGTCTTGCCCTGGCCGGCGCCGAATTGGCCGCCGCCTCCTTTTTGGAACTGGACAGCCAGGATGCAGGGACGAAGAAACTTGTCGTCGACCGGCTCGTCGATCTCATCGGCGACGCCAAATTGACTGCGCCCGGCCCTTTGCGCGCCGCGGCCGGCCGCATCCTCGCCCGCCTCGGCGACCCCCGTCCCGGCGTCGGCCTCGACCCGAACACCGGCCTCCCCGACCTCGCCTGGTCAAACGTGATCGCACCCGGTCCCTTCCCCATGGGCAACGACAAAGACGAAGCTGGCTATGACGATGAAATCCCGCGCTTCACCTGCCGCCTGATCGCCCAATCCTACCGCATCAGCCGCTATCCCATCACCGTGGCCCAATACCGGGCTTTCGTGGCGGCCAAAGGCTATCAGCAGCGTCGCTATTGGACCGAGGCGGGCTGGGAGTGGCGCCAGCGCCACAACATCACTGGCCCCCATGACTTTGGCGAGCCTTTCACGCTGGACAACCACCCCCAGGTGGGCGTGAGCTGGGACGAGGCCGTGGCTTTTTGCCGTTGGCTGTCCGAACAGAGCGGGCAGGACATTCGATTGCCCAGCGAGGCGGAATGGGAGCGGGCCAGCCGCCACACCGACGCCCGCCGCTATCCGTGGGGCAATGCCGGCAAGCCGGCCGAGCACTGCAATATAGACGAGACCGGGATTGGCAGCACTTGCAGCGTTGGCCTTTTTGCCAACGGCCATGCCTTGTGTGATGCCGCCGACATGTCTGGCAATGTCTGGGAGTGGTGCAGCACCAAATGGCTGGACGACTA
Source organism: Chloroflexota bacterium (assembly GCA_041918515.1). Taxonomy (GTDB): domain Bacteria; phylum Chloroflexota; class Anaerolineae; order J102; family J102; genus SSF26. The sequence continues at coordinate 15,022 of JAYRVO010000077.1, forward strand.
CGGGGATTACGAGCGCAAGGTGGATGACGATCTGGAGGGTGATGCCACCCGCGTCCTGCGGGGCGGCTCGTGGTTCGGTCCGAACTTCGCCGCCTCCGCCGTCCGTAACGGGGATCACCCGTACAATCGTAACGACTACGGGGGTTTTCGGGTGGCCCTGCGGCTGGCGTCCCTATTGTGAGTCTCTGCCCTCTGAACCCTCTGTCCTCTGGACTCTGTTGGGGGGAGTCCAGAGGGGGGCGAAGCCCCTCTCTGGTCGCCGCCCCTGCATCAGCGATTGCAAAGTAACTGCTCAGCTATGTTACAGCCAGCAGGCGAATCGACGAATATGGACGATAGGACGATACGAACATTCATGTCCGGGGCGCATCACATGCCGCACGACGATGCCCGCACGACGATGCCCGCACGACGATGCCCGCACGACGATGCCCGCACGACGATGCCCGCACGACGA
>JAYRVO010000078.1:0-29153 GCA_041918515.1 Chloroflexota bacterium
GGAACCCAGGTTCCCCGCACCCCTCCTGTCAAAATCCCTTTTCTCTCAAGTAAGATCTTTCCCTGAGGCAACGTTACCCCTTCGGTAAGATTTTATCATGAGGCAATACGAGCCCAGTGAGACGAGAGCCTGCAACCCGCATGAACACCCTTCCCCCACCCCTCATGACCTCTGACCTCGGCTCGTTCGCTCGCTCCACCATTGTCGAGCGCAAGCCGCAGATCATCGCCCAGGCGCTGGCCGACTACGCCTATCCGCCCGACATCGTGCGGGTGCTGCACATTTTTCGGGATGAGATTGCCGCCCGGCCCATGCAGCCGCTGTCCGAAGACGCACCGGACGCCGCCGAGTGGAACGCCGAATTGGGCCGATACGCGGGCAAAACCTGGCTGGAAGTCCCGTGGTATTTTGCCGAGGTCTATTTCTATCGCCGCTTGCTCGAAGCCGTGCGCTATTTCCAACCCGGTGAGTGGCGCGGCATCGATCCATTCGCCAAACAAAAGCGCAAGCAAGAAGCCGGGGCCTTCGTCAGCCTGGCGCAAAGTTGGGATCAGCTTGAGGCCCTGGACGCCGGCACGTTATTCGAGGCGCTGCTGCATTCGTGCTTGTGGGGCAACCGCGCCGATCTCAGCAACTTCACCGTGCAGGTGCGGGCGCAGGCGGGATTGGCCACGCGAGCCGAGCGCGAACATTTGCTGATCGACCACACCGACCGCGCCCACCGTCTGCTGGCTGCCGGGGTTTCGCGCGTCGATTTCATCAACGACAATGTCGGCCTCGATTTCCTATTCGATCTGGCCCTGGCCGATTTTCTGCTGGCGCACGGCTGGACGCAGCGCGTGATCATGCACCTGAAAGCGCAGCCGTTCTTCGTCTCGGATGTGATGCCTGCCGATGCCGAGCTGGCCATTGCCCGGCTGAGCGAGATGGCCGGGACAGCCGGAGAGATGGGGCGGCGGCTGGCGGCGCGGGTGAGCGATGGCCGCCTGCGCCTGAGCACGCATCCTTTTTGGACGGGCTACGGCATGTTCCGCGATTTCCCGCCGGAACTGCGCGCCGATCTCGCCCACTCCGCCCTCGTCATCATCAAAGGCGATGTCAACTATCGCCGCCTGCTCGACGACCGCCATTGGCCCCACCATACTCCGCTCGACGCCATCGCCAGCTATTTCCCCGCGCCTTTCCTGCTCCTGCGCACCCTCAAGGGTGAAATCATGGTCGGGCTTGAACCAGGTGAGGCCGAGAGCTTGGCGGCCCTCGACCCCACCTGGCTGATCAATGGAAAGAGGGGAGTGATTCAGGGGAACTGGTAGACAAGTAGACAAGGAAACAAGTAGACAAGGAGACGGAGCGCATCTCCCTTGTCTACTCAGAGTTTTCCGGTTCTCATAATTAGGTTGAGTTGCATAGCATCCGGGCCCTGGTTATGTCATGCTGAGCGGGTCGATCACACAAAATTGTTGTGGTTGAAAGCCAGCGAAGCATCTTGCGTTGCCAAAAAAGCCATCTGCCATGAAAGTCGAGATGCTTCGCTTCACTGATGCTTCACTGTGTTCAGCATGACACAATCGGCGCTTTTTTCTTCATCAAATGAGAACCGGAAAGCCCTGCTTGCCTACTTGTCTACTTGCCTACTTGTCTACTTCCTATCTCAACCCCGCCAATTCCTGCAACAAATGCCAGTTAGCCAGGCGGTCGGCTTGGGCGGCATGGAGGGTGGGGCTGGCGTTGCCATCTTTGTCGAAATGATCGGCAAAGCGGCCTTCACCTTTGGCAAAATCCATGAACGTGAACGCCTGCTTGGTCTTGGGGTCCACGTACCAATCTTCCTTCATGGCCGGATTGCCTTGCAGGCTCAGGCGCTGGCGCAGGGTGTCGCCCTTGCGCGGATCGTAGATCAGCAGGGGGAAGGCGCGGCTGTCGACGGCGGCGCGGGCGCGCTGCATCGATTCGTTGTCGCCAACGCCATGTTCGGGCTGGCAGGTGGTGTAAACGCTGAGCACGGCCGGGCCGGGGAAAGTGTTGGCGTCGAGCACAGCCCGATAAAAATGGTTGGCGTGAGCGGCGGTGGTCGAGGCTACGAACACGTTGGGATGCATCATGGCGATTTGGGCGATTTCTTTGCGGCGCTCGCTCTTGCCCATCTCGGCCTTGCCGAACGGACTCATCTTGGTGCCCTGGCCGGTGTACGTGCTGGTCGAGGACTGGCCGCCGGTGTTGGAGTAGACTTGCGTGTCGAGCACCAGCACTTTGATGTCCATACCGCTGGCCAACATGCGGCTGAGGGCGCCAAAGCCGATGTCGAGCATGGCGCCGTCGCCGCCGAGCACCCACAACCGCTTTCCGTCCCAGCCCAACTGATCCCAACGAGCGCGCACGCCCATGGCATCGGTGGGGCCGTTCTCGAACAGCGAGTTCGTCCACGAGACCATCCACGGATTGTAGGGATAGGTGCTGCCGTAGACCGTGGTGCAGCCGGTGGAGTTGACGATGCCGATGTTGTCGCGGCCATTTTGGAAAGCAGTGGCGGCCATCCACATGCGCAGGGCCGTGGCTTCGCCGCAGCCCGCGCACGAACCGGCCCCGCCGACGTAAAGCAGGCTGCGGTCGGCCAGCATCATATCCACCAGCACCTTTTCGTTGATGAAGCGATCGGGCGTGGGCGGCAAGCTACGGTAGAAATCGAAGGCGTCTTTGTACAGCGGGATGGTGTCGTCCTGCTTTTCGATCATATTTAGGGCGTTGTAGCCCAGGTCGGCGCAGACGGTGACACACTCGGCGCAACCTTTGCATTTGGTGGGATCGATGAAGATGCCGAATTGGCCGCCGCTGCCGGGGTTCTTTCTTTCAGGTACGTTGAAATACTTGTTCGTGGTCGCCCATTGTTCGCCGAGCCAGCCCCGCCGATCTTCCGGGGCCTCGGCCAGGGCGCTGGCAAGGATTTGCGGCTCGATCACTTTGCCCAGGATGGCGGTGTCGGGGCATTCGGTGACGCAACTCATGCAGCCGACACAGTTGTTGTGGTTGAATTCCGGGATTTCCGGGGCGATGTACGAGAAGTCGCGAAAGGCGCCGGTGCCGGCGGGGATGATCGAGCGAGCCACGCCCAGGTCGGCGGGCAGATCATGGTCGGCGGAAGTGTTGTAGGCGCCGATGACGCGCTCGTTGAAATCTTCGACATAGCCTTCGAGATCGAACTCGAACGTGGTGGTCTCGATACCGACGGAATGCGTTTCTTTGCTGGCGCCGGCTTCTTTGATCAGCGATCCCAATCCTTCGGAACCGGTGACGCGCGACCAGATGGTTTTAGCAGGTTTGACCTGCTCTTCTTCAATCAGTTGAATGGGTGAGGGAATAGCCATGATTTTCTCGATGTGTGTGGGGTATCCGGGGGCAGACACCTGTCAGGTCTGCGAGACCTGGCAGGTGTCCGATCTTCTTACTGGACGGGCAGCCGCGCTACGTCGCCAACGGAAAGCATGCCGATGGGCGTTTGGTGGCCGTTCTGCTTTTCGACCACGACCAGCCGATGGATGCGGTTCTCGATCAGCTTGGTCACGGCCTCGGCCAGCGGCTCGTCGGGCGTGGTGGTGATGACGTTGCGGGTCATGATGTGTTCGGGCAAGATGTCGGGCATGGCCGTGAATTCGCGATTGCTGGCTTCGGCCCGCACCAAGTCGGTGCCGCTGACCAGGCCCTGCAAATAGCCGTTCGCATCCACCACCACCACCGCCCCGATGTCGCGATCGGCCATCGCCTTGGCCACGCTGCGCAGCGGCGTGTTCGATTGGCAAGCCACCACGCCATGATGCATGACATCGCGCACCAGCTTGCCGCCGGTCTCGACCGTCACCTTCTCTTCGATGTCGATGACCTCGCGTGGAATTTCGCGCACCTCGGTGTAGCCCCGGCGCACCGCCGTGAGATTGTCTTGCACGACCTGCTCCCCGCGCTTGCCAAAATACTTGCGCAGACTCTTCTCCACCCCGGCCATTAACTCATCCTGGCCCAGATTGCGCTCTTGCAAGAAAGGCGTAGCGCGCAGGAAAACGCCGAGCAGCACGATGCCCTGCATACGCACCTGCAAATCTGACTCCGAAGCCACCTCTTTGGCGATGGCGGCGGCATCGAGATAGAGCACGCGCAGCTTCTTGCGGCGGATGATGCGCCGCGCATATTCGGGAATGTTCTCCCAGACTTTGCCGGCTTCCTCGTGCCGCGATTGCAGGAAAACAGCCCCGCCCGGCTGCAAGCCCAGCAAGGGATTTCCCAGATTGAAAGCATTGACATCGTTCAGCGGCACGAATTCGACAAAGTTCAATTCGCAATGCGTGCGGATGGGCTGGTCGGCGGCAGTCAGATAATACGTCGTGGGCAAGCCCTTCTTTTCAGAGCCATATTTGGGATAGGCCTGCACGTACAGATCGAAGAGATCGCCGACGATGGTGGCAATGACCTTATTCGTGGTCACCGAACCGTAGCCGCCCACCGAATGCCCGCGCATCGAAAACGCGCCTTTCGGGCGCACATCGGGGTCGAAAGGCGCGTCCAGGGCCAGCTCGTGCTTGATGCCCAGGACGAAATAGCGCTGACCATTTTCGACCATGTTGCGGATGGCGGCAATGAAGTCGCCCGGCCGCACGTCGCGGCTACCCAGCCCCGCCGAGCCACTGAAAATGATGGGGATGCGGTGGATGCGCAGGTAGCCGGGGCTGTCGATCAGGGCGTCGGCGAAAGCGGCTTTGATTTCGGCAGTGAGGGGATTGCTCTGCGCCAACGGGTTGTCCATGCGCTCGATCACCGTCACCGCCCGGCAACCGCTGAGCGCTTGCACAAGCTCGGGGCCGGGGAACGGTCGGAAGCTGGTGACATGCACGACCCCGACCTTCAGGCCTGTTTCCTCGCGCAGATAATCGCAGGTCACGGCGGCGGTTTCGGCCATGCTGCCCATGGTGACGATGGCGTATTCGGCGTCGTCCATGCGATACGGCTCGACCATGTCATAGCGCCGGCCGGTCAATTCGTGGAATTCGTCCATCGCCCGCTGCAAATGCGGCTTCACCCGATCGTAGAAAAAGCGTTGGGCGATCTTGCCCTTCATGTAGCTGTCCTGGTTCTGCACCACGCCCGACATCACCGGCTTCGATGGGTCCATGAGATTGCGCAGCTTTTCCGCCGGATTGCCGATGTATTGCTTCATCAGCTCGGGTTCGGGCAGCTGCACGTTTTCGATGGTGTGGGTGGTCAGGAAACCGTCCTGGCAGTTCATGAACGGGGTGGCGCTGTCTTCGGCGGCGCGGCGCGAGATCAGCGCCAGATCGCCAGCGCCCTGCGCATTGCGGGCGAAAAGGATGCCCCAGCCCACGTCGGCCACGCCCATCACATCGTCGTGTCCGGCGTGGACGTTGAGGCTGTGGCTGGTGAGGGCGCGGGCGCCGATGTGGAACACTGCCGGCAAACGCTTGCCCGAAATCACATACAGCACTTCCTTCATCAGAATCAGCCCTTGCCCCGACGTGAAGTTCGTCACCCGGCCACCGGCCAGGGCGAAGCCTTCGGCGGCAGAGGCCGATGAATGCTCGGACTCCGGCTCCATAAAAATGAGCGGGTCGCCCCAAAGGTTTTTCTGGCCATTGGCCACGGCTTGTGCATAGTTTCCGCCCATCACGGTGGACGAGGTGATGGGATAGGCGCACGCCCCTTGCGTGATCTGCGTTTCCACCCAGCTCACGGCCCCGCTGCCATCAGTGGTGATGGGCATGCCGGGGTATGGGGCGGCAACAGGTAAATTGCCATTTGCTTTCATCGGTGAAACTCCATCTATGAAGATTGAACGCAGCCTACGCGAGTTCGAACCACGCTTACGTAGGCTGTGTTTCCAAATATTGCGCGCCAGGTTGATTTGTTATAGCGGCCGTAAAACGTGAAACGTGAAACGTGAGAAAACAGTGTGAATAGTGGATATTGCCGGGGCGGCGGAAGACAGGCAGGCTGGCCGAAACTGGCCCGAACGAAGCCATGCCATCCTGCAACTGTATCCCTCCCCGGCATCGTTGCCGTGAGCGTCTTTGCGCTACACACGCGGCGGCATTGTAACGTACTTGTGCGTGAAGGGGAAATGTGAGGGGCGGCCTCCTCTACTCATCCATCAGCAAGTCCAAATTTGTGCATATCCCTATCACTCGTCTCGCCCTGCTATATTTCGGAATTGCTGACGGAGGGCCTCTGAGTTTGACAGGCCACTCTCATCTGCGTATACTCCCCTGCAATCATGAACCTGCTGCCGGTCCTCGTCAAGTGCTCCAAGTCCAACAAGCCCTCCCCTGCCTGGGAAGGCCCTTTGTGCTTGGGATGATGGACTAGCCCCCCGCCCGCACAAGCCCTGCCAGGCCACACAAGCCAGGCGGGGCTTTTTGTTGGTTATTGGGGATTGGTTATTAGAGATTGGCCCCAATAACCAATCCCCAATAACTAATCTCCAATCTCTCCCTCTCAAACCCCATGTCCCACCTCACCAAGCGCGCCAAGAAGCAGTTCCTCATCCCACCGGACCGGCGGTCCGAGTAGGCTGCTTCGACGCACGATGAAGTCGTCACAGCCCCTCCCGCCCCGTCCGGCGAGAGGGGTTTTTTGTTATTGGTAATTGGTTATTGAGGGAAATCGCCAATTACCAATAACCAATAACCAATCCCCAACCTTACCCACGGAGCCTCCCATGTCCTACCAAACCACCTGTCCCGAATGTGATGCCGACCTCACCCTCACCAGCCCCATGGTTGGCGAAATCGTGCCATGCAGCGAATGCGGCGCCGATCTCGAAGTCATCTCTCTTGAACCACTCACGCTCGATCTGGCGCCGGAAGTGGAAGAGGATTGGGGCGAATGACCAGCGTCGCCCTCGTCGTCTCCCGCATCCGCGTCGAAGAGAAGCTGCTGCTGGCAGCGCTGGAAAATGTCGGGGCCGAAGTTCAGGTCGTCAACGACGACAATCTGGTTTTCCCCATCGGCAGCGCCCACCCGCCAGCCAGCCCGTTCACGGCGGATGTGGTGCTGGAACGGTCGGTGAGCACGGCGCGCGGGTTGTACGCGCTGCGCCTGGCCGAGATGGCGGGCGTGCCGGCGGTCAATCGCTACGCCACCGCCTCGACTTGCGCCGACAAATTGCTGACCACCGCCGCCCTGGCCGAAGCCAACATCCCACAGCCGCAAACGCGCGTAGCCTTCACGCCCGAATCGGCGCTGGCGGCCATCGAGGAGCTTGGCTATCCGGTCGTGCTCAAGCCGGTGGTGGGATCGTGGGGCCGCCTGCTGGCGCGCATCAACGACCGCGACGCCGCCGAGGCTGTGCTGGAGCACAAAGAAACGCTCGGCTCGTATCAGCACAGCATTTTCTATATTCAGCAATTCATCGCCAAACCAGGGCGCGACATCCGGGCCTTCGTCATCGGCGACGAAACCATCTGCGCCATCTATCGCCAATCACCGCATTGGATCACCAACACGGCGCGCGGCGGTCAGGCCAGCAATTGCCCGGTCACGCCCGAAATCGACCGTCTGTGCCAGGATGCGGCGCGAGCGGTCGGCGGCGGCGTGGTCGCCATCGACCTGCTCGAAGACCCCGAACGCGGCTTGCTGGTCAACGAAGTCAATCACACCATGGAATTCCGCAACAGCATCGCCACCACCGGCGTGGATATTCCAGCGCGGGTGGTGGAGTATGTGCTGCGGCAGGCGAGGAGTAGGTAGTTATTAGTAATTGGTTATTAGTTATTTTCTGCAGCAAACGCCAATAACCAATAGCCAATTACCAATTACCAATCGCCAATAACCAATCCCCAATAACCATGACAACTTCCACCCGCATTTCCATCATCGGTGCATCCGGCTATGGCGGCGGCGAATTGCTGCGATTGCTGCTGGCGCATCCGCATGTCGAAATCGCCCAAGTCACATCCGAATCGCAAGCCGGGAATTATGTGCATAGCGTGCATCCCAATCTGCGGCCATGGGCCGGACGCCAACCCCTGCGCTTCACCAGCCTGAGCGAGCTGGCCCCGTGCGATGTGCTCTTCCTGGCCCTGCCGCACGGCGAAGCCCAACGCCAGATCGAGCGTTTCGCCGCCGTGGCCGAACGCATCATCGACCTTTCCGCCGATTTCCGGCTGGCTGATCCAGCAGTCTACCGCCAGCGTTATGGCGAAGACCACGCCGCCCCCGCCTGGCTGAGCCGCTTCGCCTACGGCCTGCCCGAAATCAACCGCGACGCCATCCGCAACACACGCTACGTCTCCGGCGTCGGCTGCAACGCCACCACCTCTATCCTCGCCCTGCTGCCGCTGGCCCGCGCTGGCCTGCTGCGCACCGACCGTCCCATCATCGTCGATGTCAAAGCCGGCTCATCCGAGGGCGGGGCTTCACCTAACCTGGCCTCGCACCACCCCGAACGCTCTGGCTCGGTGCGCTCGTTTGCGCCCACCGGCCACCGCCACGAGGCCGAAGTCGCCCAAGCCCTGGGCCGCGACGACATCCACCTTTCCGTGACCAGCATCGAACTGGTGCGCGGCGTCCTGGCCACGGCCCATGCCTGGGTGCAGCCGGGGCTGGCCGACAAAGATTTGTGGCGGGCTTACCGGGCCACGTTCGGGCAGGAGCCGTTCGTCCGCATCGTGCACGAAAGGTCGGGCATTTATCGCCACCCGGAGCCAAAACTGCTAACCGGGACCAATCTGGCCGACGTGGGTTGGGACATCGACGCCAAAACCGGGCGCATCGTCGCCCTGGCCGCCATCGACAATCTGGGCAAAGGCGCCGCCGGCACGGCCGTGCAATGCCTGAATGTGATGATGGGCTGGGACGAGACGGCGGGCCTCGCCTTCACCGGCCTGCACCCAATCTGAAACGTGAGGTGTGAAACGTGATGTTTTCGCCTCACGCTTCACGCCTCACGCCTCACACTTCACACCTCAGTTGCAAGGAACCAGCAAATGAACCCACTCGTCATCAAAGCCGGCGGCGGCGCAGGCGTCGATTTGGAAGCTGTCTGCCGGGATGTGGCGGCGCTGGCCGCAGCCGGGCAGCCGGTCGTGCTTGTGCATGGCACCTCGGCGGCGGCGGATGCGCTGGCCGCGCGCGCCGGTGTGCCCGTGCGCCAGATCGTCTCGCCCTCCGGCCATGTCAGCCGCTACACCGACCCGGAAACGCTGGAATTGTACGTGGCTGCCGCCGCCGGGCAAGTGAACAAACGACTCGTGGCGACGCTGCAAGGGCTGGGTTGCAATGCCGTGGGACTTTCGGGCGTGGACGGGCGGCTGCTGTTGGCCGAGCGTAAGGAAGCGGTGCGGGCGGTGGAAAATGGCCGCCAACGCATCGTGCGCGATGACTTCACCGGCAAGTTGGAATCGGCCAACGCTGGACTGCTGAACTTGCTCTTGGCTTCGGGCTACACGCCGGTGGTGGCGCCGCTGGCCTTGGGCCGCAACGCCGAGCGCCTGAACGTGGACGGCGACCGGGCGGCAGCCTTGATTGCAGGCGCGCTGGGGGCCGAGACGCTGGTCATCCTCAGCAATGTGCCCGGCCTGCTGGCGGATTTCCCCAACGAAGCCAGCCTCGTCCGCCACGTCGCGCCCGACCGCCTGGACTGGGCCGAAAATCTGGCCGCCGGTCGCATGAAAAAGAAAGTCCTGGCCGCCCGCGAGGCCCTGGCCGCCCACGTCCCCACCGTCATCCTGGCCGACTCCCGCCGCCCCAACCCCATTCGCGCCGCGTTGGGCGGGGAAGGCACGGTGATTGGAGATTGGAGATTAGAGATCAGAGATTGGGGATTGGGGATTGGGGAGAGCGTCCCCAAATCGGATGGTGCGCCATGAACGACGACTTCCAATCTCCAATCTCCAATAACCAATCTCTAATTACTGATCTCGAATCTCTCCACACCTCCGGCGTCTACCCCAAACGCCCCATCGCCATTGTGCGCGGGCAGGGTGCGCGGCTGTGGGACGCGGACGGGCGGGAATACATCGACTGCGTGGGCGGGCAGGGGTCGGCCAATCTGGGCCATGCCCACCCGGCCATCGTTGCCGCCATCGCCGAGCAGTCCGCCCGGCTGATTTCCTGCCCGGAAATTTTCTACAACGACCGCCGGGCCGAATTGCTGGAGGCGCTCACCGCCGCCGCCCCCGCCGGGATCAGCCGCGCCTTCCTGTGCAATTCCGGGGCCGAAGCCATCGAAGCCGCCATCAAATTTGCCCGCCTGAGCACCGGCCGCAAGCAGATCATCGCCACGATGCGGGGCTTTCACGGCCGCACGCTGGGCGCGCTCTCGGCTACCTGGGAGCCGAAATACCGCCAACCGTTCGAGCCGTTGCTGCCCGGCTTCTGCCATGTCCCCTTCAACGACCTGGCCGCGCTCGACCAGGCCATCGGCCCGGACACCGCCGCCGTCATCCTCGAAATTGTGCAGGGCGAGGGCGGTGTGCGCCTAGCCTCAGCCGATTACTTGGCGGGAGCGCAGGCGCTGTGCCGCCAGCGCGGGGCGCTGCTGATCGTGGATGAAGTGCAGACGGGCTTCGGGCGCACGGGCAAGCTTTTCGCCTGCGAGCACGTTGGCCTGGAACCCGACCTGCTGGCCGTGGCGAAGTCGATGGCGGGCGGCCTGCCCATGGGCGCCTGCTTGATCGGCCCCCGCCTGGGCGAGCTAGAGCGGATGAGCCACGGCAGCACCTTTGGCGGCAATCCGCTGGCCTGCGCCGCCGCCCTGGCCACGCTTCGGGTCATGCACGATGAACGCTTGCCGGAGCGAGCGGCGGAATTGGGCGAATACTTGCTCAGCCGCCTGCGCGCCATCCCGTCGCCGTTAATCCGCGAGGTGCGAGGGCTGGGCTTGCTGGTGGGGATCGATTTGAAGATGAAGGTCACGCCCGTGTTGCAGGCCCTGCAAACACGCGGCGTCCTCGCCCTGCCCGCCGGCTCCACCGTCCTCCGCCTGCTCCCGCCCCTCGTCATCAGCCGGGAGGAGATCGATCTCGTCGTCGAAGAGATCGTTGCAACAATCGTTTCTTTTTAACACGAATGACACGAATTTTACGAATACGACGAATTTTTTATTCGTGTCATTCTCTACCGGACACTTCCATTTGTGTCACCCTGAGCGGGCCAATCACGCAACTCACAGTGCAACGAACGTCTAGCGAAGGGTCTCGACTCTCATGAACACAGAGAACTTGCCCTGAGCGCAGCGAACGGATTCTTCACTGGAATTGGCTGCGCTTAAGATCGTGCCTCTACAATCACCTGGTTTTCGGTCATAGTGTTGGCCGCGTGACCCGTTGCTTAGAAACTCCCGGCGAGAGCGTCCGCTAGTGGCGTCTCCACGAGGAAAAGACCTAGTTTAGCGGCGCGTTTGCGGAGGTTGGCTGTTTCGCGCTCACGGGCGCGGCGTTCGTACTCTTCGCCCCCCATATCATGGAAGGGCGTTCGATACCTTAACATATGATAGAAAGCACGAGCGATCTTGTGGGCGGTGGCGACAATGGCTTGTTTAGCGCCCAGCCTGGCGCGCATGCGTCGATAGAAGACACCGAAGGCAGAGTCAGGACTCCTGCTGACGGATTGGGCGGCCATACGAAAGGCTTGACCGGCGCGATTGTCCGTTGGCAACGTGCGGCTACGCAAACGCTTGCCGCCCGAGATGTCGTTGTGTGGAGCAAGGCCCAACCATGAGCAGAAGTGTTTCTCGGTAGGGAAGCGACTCAAATCCGTACCGGTCTCGGAGACGATGGTGAGCACGGTACTTTGATTGAGGCCAGCAATAGCCACCAAGTCCACGCCCGCAATGCGATACAAATGGCTGCGAGCATCATAGTCGGGGCCATTCTTGCTGTGCGAGTCACTCTTGTCCGAAGGTGGCAAGGGTGGCAAGTCCTCACTTTGTGGCTTGAGATTGCTGAACTGGCGCTCGATTTCAACGTCGCAATCCCTGATCTGCTCAGTATAGAAATCGTACAGGGCCAGCGCTTGCTTCAAGGCAAAGACATGTTCAGACCGATAGTTGCCGCTCAGAGCTTTGATGATCTCCTGCTTGCTCTTCTTGCAGGTTGGCTGGCGCATCTCCGCCAGTAGTTGCGGATTGCGCACCCCTGCGACGATGGCACGGATGATCGCCAGCCCTGTCACGCCGGTAATATCCGAGATCACCTGTGTCAATTGCACGTTCATCTGCTGCAAGGCCTTCTGCATATGCTGAATGTGCGCAGCCCGGTGCTCGATCAACCCGGCGCGATGGCGCAGATAAGCTCGCAAGGCGACGAACTCGGCTGCTGGCCGAAAAGAACCCCGCAGCAATCCGACACTGTGCAAGCCCTGAATCCACTGGCAGTCCTGGATGTCGCTCTTGCGCCCAGGTACGTTTTTCAGATGCCGAGCATTGACCACGAACACCTGAAAACCTTGCGCCTCCAGAATCTCGTACACCGGAATCCAGTACACCCCCGTTGATTCCATTGCCACTGTATCAACGCCACACGTCGTCAGCCAGTCAGCTAGCGTCTTGAGGTCTGGCGTGAACGTGCCAAACTTACGCACGGACTCGCTTGTACGATCTGGCGGTACAGCCGCCCAGATTTCATCGCTGCCAATATCCAATCCAGCGGCATTGGGTTGACTGACACGTAGACCTGCCCAGGAACTGACTTGTGCTTTCTTGTTGCTCATCTGCTATTCTCCTCGCAAGCGTTTTGTCGTCCTTCCAGACCCGGTCAGGTTCCATTCAGTAGTCTGCTTAGCGGGGTCAACGCTCAAAACGCTCAGAACGCTGCCACCAATGATCACATCACGCCTGACCAGAACCACACTCAGCTACGGGCCATTACGCACCAAGCGGATTTCGGTCTTAGCTTGTCTGGAAGCCAACTACTCATCATTATCGCTCACCTCAGAGTTTCTTGCTCGGGCGCATATCGCCGCGAGACATGGGTCACTCAGAATGACATGACAAGAAAAGTGTCCGGTAGTGGATCATCTCATTCGTGATAGATCGCATTCAGTTGCGCGCTTCACGTCTCCCCAAGCCCTCGGCCAGCATTGCTGTCACCAGCATATTGATGCTAACCCCCTCCTGTCTAGCTCGCGACGCCAGCTGCGAATGCATACTTTTTGGCACACGCTGCACGAAACGACCACTGTGACTGCCGCCGCTCCCTGGCTTGGGCACAGACAAGTGCATGTCTTCCAGGGCAGCAATGGTTTCCGCCAGCGCGTCCCATCCATTGCGAATCGCCTCTTCCGGCGTCTCACCGTCAGAAATGCACTCGGTAAAATCAGGAAAAGAAATCAAAAACCCACCGCCATCTTCCGCAGCCAGCGGCCGAATCTCGAACGGATATTGAGTCAGGTCTCTCATGCTTCCTCCAAAACAAAAGCAACGAATTTCTTGATATAAACTGAAGTCACGACGAGAGCAGAAGTTTTGGCAGCGACGAAAGACCAAAGACGATGGACGAACAAGCCCACTTCGATAGACGAATTGCTTTCGTCTTCCGTCTTTCGTCCTTGGTCGAGCTAAACACAGAACTGATGTTTTCGAGCTGACTTCAGTTTAATCTCCATTATCCCTCCGGAGCCAACCATGTCCCTGGAAAATTACTACATCATCGAATCCACCCTGCGCGAGGGCGAGCAGTTCATCGGGGCGCAGTTCACGACGGATGAGAAAGTGCGCATCGCCCACGCCCTCGACGAATTCGGCGTGGAGTATCTGGAACTGACCTCGCCGCTGGCCTCGCCCGGCAGCCTGGCCGACCTGCGCACCATCACCGGTCTGGGCCTGAAGTCGCGCATTCTCACGCATATTCGTTGCCACACCGACGACGCCGCCGTCGCTTTGGATGCGGGCGTCGATGGCGTCGATGTCGTGATCGGCACTTCGTCGCAACTGCGCCAGTTCAGCCACGGCAAGAGCATCGACCAGATCATCGATCTGGCCGCCGATGTGCTGGCCTGGATTCGGCAGCAGGCGCCCGACATCGAACTGCGCTTCAGCACCGAAGATTCTTTCCGCAGCGAAGAGAAGGAATTGCTGCGCGTGTATTTGGCCGTGGACAAGCTGGGCGTGGTCAATCGCCTGGGCATCGCCGACACGGTGGGGATTGCCACGCCGTCGCAGGTCGGGCGGCTGGTGGGGACATTGCGACGCCTGACCACCGCCGACATCGAATTCCACGGCCACAACGATTCGGGCTGCGCCGTCGCCAACGCTTTTGCCGCGCTCGAAGCCGGAGCCACGCACATCGACACCACGATCCTGGGCATCGGCGAGCGCAACGGCATCACCCCGCTAGGCGCGCTGGTGGCCCGGATGATGACCTGGAACCCGGCGCAGACCCGGCAGAAGTACAAACTCGAGCGTCTGCGTGATATCGAACTGATGCTGTCTGATATGGTGGGCGTGGATATCCCCTTCAACAACCCCATCACCGGCTTCTCGGCCTTCACGCACAAAGCCGGCATCCACGCCAAAGCCATCCTCAATGCTCCCGAGACCTACGAAGCCCTGAACCCCACCGACTTCGGCCTCACCCGCTACATTTCCATCGCCCACCGGCTCACCGGCTGGAACGCCGTCAAAGCCCGCGCCGACCAACTCGGCCTGGCCCTGGGCGACGACCGCATCAAGGCCCTCACACAGCACATCAAAGCCCTGGCCGACGAAAAAGCCTTGACGCTCGACGATGTGGATGAGCTGCTGCTGCATTGGGCCGGCGAAGGACAGATTTCGGATTTCGAATTGCGAATTTCGGATTTGGAAGCGACCGCCGCCAGCTGACCTCCCCTCGATCACATCCTCCATTTCGCCATTCGCAATTCACAATTCGCAATCCCCATGCCTACCTTCGCCGAAAAAGCCCTCGCCCGCGCGGCGGGCCTGCCCCATGCCGTTGCCGGGCAAATCCTCGATGTCCGGCCTGACGTGGCCCTGAGCCACGACAACACCGCCCCCATCGCCCGCATCTTTCGCGAGTTGGGCCTGGCGCGGGTCAAGCACCCCGACCGCCTGGCCGTCACCCTCGACCATGCCGTGCCCGCGCCCACCACGCAACACGCCGCCAATCATGCCGAAGTGCGCCGTTTCGTGGCCGAGCAGGGCGTGCAGAACTTTTTCGAGGCCGGGCGGGGCGTGTGCCACCAAGTGCTGAGCGAGGAAGCCATCGTCTGGCCGGGCCAGGTCATCCTCGGCGCCGACAGCCACACCACGCACTTCGGCTGGATGGGCGCGTTCGGGGCCGGGGTGGGACGCAGCGAGATGGCGGCGATTTGGGCCACGGGCGAGTTGTGGCTGCGCGTGCCGGAGACGATCCGCATCGAACTCGAAGGCGCCCCTTCGGCGGGCTCAGGGCAGGGATTGCCGGCCGGCGTCACCGCCAAAGATTTGGGGCTGTGGCTGCTGCGCGAGATCGGCGCCGACGGCGGGATTTATCAATCGATCGAGTTCGGCGGGCCGGGCATCGCCAGCCTGAGCATCGAGAGCCGCATGGTCTTGCCGAATCTGATGGCGGAAGCCGGCGTGAAGAGCGCTTACATTCCGCCCGACGATGCCACGTTCGACTGGCTGGCCGAGCGTTTATCCGCCCGCAGCGGCTGGCCCCGGGCCGAATGCCTGGCCCGGTTGCGCGCCTCGGCCCTCTACCCCGACCCCGACGCCAGCTATGCCGCCCATCTCACCTGCGACTTGAGCACGATCGAGCCGCTCGTCGCCTGCCCACACAGCCCCGACAACGTCAAGCCGCTTTCAGAAGTGGCGGGGGCGCCCATCCAGCAGGCTTTCCTAGGTACGTGCACGAACGGACGGCTGGAGGATTTCGCCGAAGCCGCGCGGGTGCTCGGTCATGGCAGCGGCACCATCCGCCGCGTGGCCCCCGGCACGCGCCTGCTCGTGATCCCGGCCTCCAGCCAGGTCTATGGCGACGCCCTGGCCGCCGGCTATGTCAACACCTTTTTGCGAGCCGGGGCGATGATCGGCACGCCGGGCTGTGGGCCGTGCATGGGCAACCACATGGGCATCCCGGCCCCTGGCGAGGCCACGATCAGCACCGGCAACCGCAATTTTCGCGGGCGCATGGGCACCGCCGAAAGCGATGTCTATCTCGCCAGCCCGGCCATCGTCGCCGCCAGCGCCGTGCTGGGGCGGATCCCCACTCTGGCGGAGGTTCCGGGTTTCGGGTTCCGGGTTTCAAGTTCCAAGTTCCGAGTTCCGAGTTCCGGGTCGCAAGTGGCAGGTCGCAATTCGCAATTCGCAATTCGCAATTCCCAATTCGCAATTCCCAATTCGCAATCTCCAATCTCCAATCTCCAATCCCCAATAACCAATCCCCAATCCCCAACCCCCAATCCCTCCCTCTCCGGTCGCGCCTGGAAATATGGCGACAACGTGAACACCGACGTGATCTTCCCCGGCAAGTATACGTACACGCTGAAGACGCCGGCGGAATGGGCGCAGCACGCGCTCGAAGACCTGGACCCGACCTTCGCCGCCAACGTGCAGCCGGGCGACATGATTGTGGCCGGGCGCAATTGGGGCTGCGGGTCGAGCCGGGAGCAGGCGGTGGGGTGTTTGAAAGCCGCCGGGGTGCAGGTCATCGTCGCCGCCAGCTTCGCCCGCATCTATTTCCGCAACGCCGTGAACAATGGCTTGCTGCCCATTGCCTGCCCCGAGGCGGTGGCCGCCATCCAGCCGGGCGAGACCGTCGGTATCGACCTCGACCATTGCCTCGTGCTCTGCGCCGCCGGAGCCTTCCCCTTCCCGCCGCTGTCCGATTCCCTGCGCGCCATCATCGCCGCCGGAGGGCTGATCCCGATGCTGAAGACAAGGCAAAAAGATTGACATGCAGGTTAACAAAGTGTAAAATCTAGACAGTCTAGATAAGAGGTAATCCATGAGTCACAATGTTTGGCAGCTACAGGAAGCCAAGAACAAGTTCAGCGAAGTCATCAACGATGCCCTGTCAAATGGGCCTCAAGTGATTACGCGTCACGGTGTTGAGACAGTTGTCGTACTTTCTTATGTCGAGTTCCGCAAGATCCGTCGGAATGAGCAGAAATTGTCCGCGTTTTTTGCCGAATCACCTTTAGTTGGGTTGGACATCGATCTGGAGCGAGACGCTAGCTTGCCACGAGCGGACTTAGAACTATGAAGTATCTTCTTGATACCAACGTCATTTCGGAACTGATGGCAAAAGAGCCGAATACTCGTATCGTTCAATGGCTCGATCAGCTTGAAGACGACCAGATCTATTTGAGTGTGATCACAATTGGGGAAATACGCAAGGGTATTGCCAAGTTACCAGAATCGAAACGTAAACAGATTTTGGAACAATGGCTTGTCGAAGACCTCTTGCTTCGATTCGATGAGCAAATCCTTCCGCTTGGCATCGATGAGATGCTGACGTGGGGCACGCTGACCGGTGAATTAGCGGCTAAGGGTGTCCATCTACCCGCCATGGACAGTTTGATTGCGGCAACTGCTCTACATCACCGCTGTATTCTGGCAACGCGCAACGAAGCAGATTTCAAGTATGCCGGTATAAGAATCCACAATCCATGGAATCCATTTCGCTGACCAAACCAATGCGCAACACCCACTACGCCGTCCACTCCCGCGGCATCGACCTCCTCTACTCCCTCGTCGGCATCCCCTCCGTCTCTACGCAGGAAAGCCAGGCCGCGCACTTCCTGGCCGGGTGGATGGCGGGCAATGGCTTTTCGGCCTTTGTCGATGAGGGCGGCAACGCCGTCGGCATCCTCGATGGCGGGTCGGGGCCAGGAGGCACGCGACAGGACATCATCCTGCTGGGGCACATCGATACCGTCGGGGGTCTGGTGCCGGTGCGCATCCAGAACGGCAAGCTCTTTGGCCGCGGTTCGGTGGATGCCAAAGGCCCGCTGGCTGCCTTTGCCGTGGCTGCAGCCGGGGTGGGACCGCAGCCGGGCTATCGCATCATTGTCATCGGCGCCACCGAGGAAGAATCCGTGACCTCGCGCGGGGCGCGCTTTGCCCTGACGCAATACCGGCCCGCGCTCGTCGTCATCGGCGAGCCGAGCGGTTGGAATCGGATCACGCTGGGTTACAAAGGCCGCATGGTGGTCGAGGTCGTCGTCCGGCAACCTGTTTCGCACACAGCCAACCCCACCCCCGGCGCTTGCGAACTGGCCGTTGGCTATTGGGATCGAGTGCGCGACCGGGTGTCAGAGATCAATGTCGGTCGCCAACGACCCTGGGATCAGGTGATACCTTCGCTACGCGACTTCGATTCCCAAACCGACGGCCTGCTCCAAACCGCCCACATGCAACTCGGCTTTCGTCTGCCCCCCGATTTCGGGCCGGACGACCTTAAACTTGTGCTGCAAGCCGAGGCCGAGACATGCGAGCTTGAGTTCAAAGGCGAGGAAGTGGCCTATTGGTCGGACAAGAACAACGCCCTCGTGCGGGCGTTCCTGCCAGCAATCCGGGCGCAGGGCGGACAGCCGGGCTTCGTTCTCAAGACCGGCACCTCCGACATGAACATCACCGGCCCGGTCTGGCGCTGCCCGATGGTGGCTTATGGCCCCGGCGACAGCACCCTCGACCACACCCCCGACGAGCACGTGGAAATCGAGGAGTGGGAGCGCGGGGTGGCAGTGCTGGTCGAGGCCCTGCGCCGCCTGACGGCAGAGAGCAGTTGAGGCCAGCTATGTCTGCGCCCGCGACGGTTCGGGAAGTCGATGTCCTCATCGCCGGCGCCGGCCCGGCAGGCATGTCCACGGCCCTGCACCTCTGCCAGGCCGATCCGTCCTGGGCGTCACGAATTCTGGTGGCGGACAAAGCCGTCTTCCCGCGCTCAAAACTGTGCGGCGGCGGCGTCACCCAACCCGGCGCCGACATCCTGACCGGATTGGGCCTGGAGTTCGAGCCGGCGCACATCGCCATCGACGAAATCCGCTTTATCTACGGCCAGGTCGCCTATGCCCTGCGCGGCGCGCCTGCCTTCCGCGTCGTCCGGCGCGACGAATTCGATCACTGGCTACTGCAGCAGGGCGAACGGCGGGGCGTGGAAGTGCGCCAGGGCGAGGCAATCACGGGCGTGATCGAGCGGCCAGGCGGGATCGAAGTCCACAGCCAGCAGGGCGTTTACCGGGCGCGGGTGCTCGTGGCTGCCGATGGCTCCAATGGCGTCGTGCGCCACAGCCTGAGATGGGATGATGGCGGGCGCAAAGCCCGGCTATTGGAGGTGCTGACGCCCGAAAGCAGCGACCATCCGGCCTTTCGCAAGGGTGTGGCTGTCTTCGATTTCACTCCCCTCCAGCAGGGGCTGCAAGGCTACTATTGGGATTTCCCCAGCCTGGTGGCCGGTCAGCCTTTCATGAACCGCGGCGTCTACGATAGCCGCGCCGCTCCCACCGGGCCGCGCGCGGACATGAAAGAAACACTGGCGACAGAGTTGGCGAGGCGCCATATCCGCTTACAGGATTACAGTTTGAAAGGCCACCCCTTGCATTGGTTCGATGCCGCCGCCTCCCTCTCTCGACCGCACGTCCTGCTCGTCGGCGATGCCGCCGGGGCCGACCCGCTTTTGGGCGAAGGCATCAGCTTTGCCCTGGCTTATGGCAAAGCCGCAGCCGATGCCATCGTCGCTGCCTTCCAGCAAAAAGATTTTCGGTTCGATGACTACACGCAACAAGTCCTCAAACACCCGATCTTGCGATCTTTGCGACCTCGCAGCCAGGCCGCGCGTCTGCTCTACCGCCTGGCCCAACACCCGCGACTGGCGCAAACCGGCTGGATGCTGGCGCCGATGCTCCTGCGCCTGGCCGCCTGGCATCGCCCGACTTACTTCCCTGTCGCCAACCCGCGCCTGACCCGCGTCGGAGGCGATCCCAACTAATCTGCCACCTGCCACTTGCCACCTGCCACCCGCCCCCCTATACTTCGGCCCCATGACCCGTTGGCAAAACTACCATCTCGCTGACTCCGTCCCGGATGCCCTGTCGGTTCTTGCCAGCGCGCCCGGCCCGGCCTGCATCCTCGGCGGCGGCACCGACCTCCTCCTCGACATCGAGCAGGGTCGCCATGCCCCCGTCCACACCCTGGTCGATGTGACGCGCATCGCCGAGATGACGGCGGTGGAGGAACGGGAGAACGGCATTTTCGTCGGCGCGGCGGCGCCGCTCCATCGCCTTGTCAGATCGCCGCTTCTGGCCAAACATGTGCAGGCGTTGGTCGAAGCCTGCGCCCTGATCGGCGGCCCGCAAGTGCGCAACACGGCCACGCTCGGCGGCAATGTCGCCCACGCCCTGCCTGCCGGCGACGGCGCCATCGCCCTCATCACCCTGGATGCGAGGGCCGAAGTTGCCAGTTTGGGTGAACGCCGCCTGGTCCCGGTTGCCGACCTCTATCGCGGCCCCGGCCAATCGACCCTGCACCCCACCTCCGACCTGCTCGTGGGTTTTCATCTCGCTTTGCGGGGCAAGGGCGAAGCCTCGGCTTTTCGTCGCGTGATGCGGCCGCAGGGCGTCGCCATCGCCATCCTCAACATGGGGGTTTGGTTACGGCGCGAGGGCGAGGTCATCGCCTCGATCCGGCTGGCGGCCGGGCCATCCGGCCCCACACCCCGCCGCCTGCGCGAGGCCGAAGCCAAATTGGTCGGCCAGTCTCCTTCTGAAACCGCGCTGAACAACTCCCTCGACGCCCTCCTGTCCGAAACCCGCTTCCGCACCAGCCCGCACCGGTCTTCGGCGGATTATCGGCGGCATCTTGCGGGTGTTTTACTACACGAAATCGTACTCGCCGCCTGGGACAGAGCGCAGGCAGACTGAATCTCCTTCCGACAATTCATGCAAAATGTTTCTGTTGTCACGCGCGCGTCGCGCAGTCTGCACCGGACTTTCGCCTCGCTGCACTCGCCCAACTACCGATTGTGGTTCATCGGGCAGTTGGTGTCGCTGGTGGGCACCTGGATGCAATCGACTGCCCAGGGCTACCTGGTGTTCGAGTTGACCAAATCGCCTGCTTTCCTCGGCTATGTTGGCTTCGCCTCCGGGCTGCCCTCGTGGCTGTTCATGCTCTACGGCGGTGTCATCGCCGACCGCATGTCCCGGCGCACGCTGATGATCATCACGCAGAGTGCGATGATGGTCCTGGCCTTCCTGCTGGCCGGACTTGTCTTCGGCGGTCGCGTGCAGCCGTGGCACATCGTTGTCATTGCCCTGGCCCTGGGTGTGGCCAACGCCTTCGACGCACCGGCGCGACAGGCGTTTGTGGTCGAACTCGTCGACCGCGAAGACCTGACCAACGCCATCGCCCTCAACGCCACCATGTTCAATATGGCCGTAGTCGTCGGCCCGGCCATCGCCGCCGCCGTTTACGCCCTCCTCGGCCCGGCCTGGTGCTTCATCATCAACGGTCTCTCCTTCATCGCCGTCATCGTCGCCTTGCTGCTGATGAAGCTTGCACCACAGAAATCGCAGGCAAAACGCACTTCGGCGCTGTCCCAATTGAAAGAAGGGCTGCGATACACCACCGCTCATCCCACCATTCGCACGATCATCCTCAACCTGGGCATGATCAGCCTCTTCGGCGTCAGCATCCTCACGCTCCTACCCGCCTGGTCGGTCAACATTCTCGGCGGCGACGTCAAGACCAACGGTCTCTTGCTCTCGGCGCGCGGGATTGGCTCGCTTTCGGGGGCGTTGCTGATCGCCTGGCTGGGCCAGCGCCAACCGCGCGGGCGGATTTGGGCGATCGGGAATCTGGCGATGCCGGTCGTCCTCGTTGTTTTCGCCGTCGCCCGCTGGCTGCCCCTCTCGATGGTCGCCATGATCGGCCTGGGTTGGGCCTTCATGGTCCAGGCCAACATCTCGAACTCGCTGGTGCAGACCACCATCCCCGACGCCTTGCGCGGGCGAGTGATGGGCATCTACACTCTGGTCTTTTTTGGCGCCATGCCGTTAGGTTCGCTGCTGGCGGGCAGTGGCGCCCACTGGTTGGGCGAACCCACCATCGTCCTCATTTGCGCCGGCGTCCTGACCCTCACTGCCGGCTATATCTGGCTACGACTGCCTTTCATCCGCAAGCTGGCCTGAAAAAATGGTACGCGGATCGAAGCAGATGAGAACGACTGCTTTTTCCACATTGCGGAGATCGCCATGCACGCACACTCTCTCACCCTCACCGTCAACGGCCAGGCCATCGCCCTGGAACCGCAGCCCGGCGAGACCCTGGCCCAACTCCTGCGCCAGCGCCTGCACCTGACCGGCACGAAACTTGGCTGCGAAGAGGCCGAGTGCGGCTCGTGTACGGTTTGGGTCGATGGCGAGCCGCAACTCGCCTGCATCTACCCCGCCGTCCGCGCCCAAGGCCGAGAGATCACCACCATCGAGGGCCTCGCCGCCACCCACACACCCGCTCCTGCCGCACAATACGCAATACGCAATACGCAATATCTGCATCCCCTCCAACAAGCCTTCGTCGATTACGGCGCCGTTCAATGCGGCTTCTGCATCCCCGGCCAGATCATGACCGCCGCCGCCCTCTTGCGCCGCCAACCCGACGCGACCAGCGATGAGATTCGGCACGCGCTCAAGGACACGCTCTGCCGCTGCGCTGGCTATCCCACCATCGAACGCGCCATCCGGGCCGCCGCCCATTCGTTGCGCACCGGCGAACCCCTCTCCCCGCCCGACATTCCCAACTCCGCCGAGCCACTGCACGCTATCGGCAAACCCTTCATCCGCCCCGACGCCATAGACAAAGTCACGGGCGCGGCCAAATACACTGACGACCTCAGCTTCGAGGGGATGCTTCACGCCCGCGTCAAACGCGCCGAGGCTCCACACGCCATTGTCCGCGACATCGATGTGAGCAAAGCCCGCGCTCTGGCTGGCGTTGTCGCCGTCCTCACCGCTGACGACATTCCCGCCCAGCACAACCACGGCCTGGTCATCTTCGACTGGCCGAGTCTGGTTGGCATCGGGGAGCGGGTGCGCTATGTGGGCGACGCCATTGCCATCGTCGCCGCGGAAACGCGCGAGATAGCGACGCGGGCGATGGAACTGATCGAGATCGAGATGGAAGCGCAGCCCATCATCTCCGATCCAGTGCAAGCTCGGCAATCGGGTGGCCCATCACTACACGAAAACGGCAATCTATTGAAGCATATCAAGGTGCGCAAGGGCGACATGGTCGCTGGTTTCGCCGAGGCGGATGTCATCCTGGAGCACACCTACCACACGGCTATCACCGACCATGCTTTCATGGAGCCTGAGTGCAGCATCGCTGTGCCGCTGGCGGATGGTCGCATGGAAATCTATGTCGGCTCGCAGATCCCCTATCAGGATCGCCAACAGATCGCCCTCACCCTCGGCTGGCCCGAAGAACGCGTGCGCGTTGTCGGCCAACTTATGGGCGGCGGCTTCGGCGGCAAAGAAGACATCGCCGGGCAGATCCACGCCGCCCTGCTCGCCAACGCCACCAGTCGCCCGGTAAAACTGTTGTATGACCGCCGCGAAAGCTTGATCGCTCACCCCAAGCGCCATGCCACCCAGATTCGGGTGAAGATGGGGGCCAAGAACTACGGTCGCCTCACCGCTATCGAGACTGAACTCTACGGCGACACCGGCGCCTACGCCTCTCTAGGCGAAAAAGTGATGACCCGCGCCACCACACACTCGGCCGGCCCCTATGATGTGCCCCACTGCAAAGCCGATTGCTATGCGATGTACACCAACAACCCGCCGGCGGGCGCGTTCCGGGGCTTTGGCGTCACCCAATCGGCCTTCGCTATCGAAAGCCTGATGGACACGTTGGCCGAGACCCTGAGCCTGGACCCCGTCGAGCTGCGCCGTCAGAACGCGTTGCGTCTGGGTAGTGTCACCAATACCGGTCAATTACTATACGAAAGCGTCGGGCTGACCGAATGCATCGACCTTGTCGATGCCGAGATGCGCCATCGGGGCGGCGAAAATCCCTTCGTCGCCCACCCCGACCCGGCGAACCCGCACCTGGTGCGGGCCTGGGGCTTTGCCGCCGGCTACAAGAACACCGGCTTGGGCGGCGGCGCGCCCGACAAGGCCCTGGCCGAGGTCGAACTGTTCGAGGATGGCACGCTGGAGGCGCGCAGCTCGTCGGCTGAGTTGGGCCAGGGGCTGACAACAGTCATGCAGTTGATCACGGCTGAGGAATTTCAGCTCTCGCCTGAGCGCGTACGGGCGCTGGTGATGGACACCGACCTGACCCCCGATGGCGGCCCCACCACCGCCTCGCGCCAGACCTTTGTGACTGGCAACGCCGTGCGCATGGCCGCCATCACCCTGCGCGAGGGCCTGGCCCGCACCCTGGCCGAACGCTACGACGCGCCACCGGAGCAAATCCGCTTCATCGAGGGGTTGGCCCATGTCAACGGCCACAAGGTGCCGCTGGGGGAAGTGGTGGGGATGATGAAGGCCGAGGGCCGGGCGCCGAAAGCTCTTTATGAATACTGGGCGCCGGAGACGAAGCCGTTGGGCCAGGGCGGCGACATGCACTTCGCGTTTTCGTTTGGCGTACAGGCGGCCGAGGTCGAGGTGGATACGCGCACGGGCGAGGTCGAGGTGCTGACGATCATCGCCGCCACGGATGTGGGCAAGGTGATCAATCCGCTGGGACTGGTGGGGCAGGTGGAGGGCGGGGTGATGATGGGGCTGGGGAACGCGCTCACCGAGCATTTCATCGTCGAAAACGGCGTCCCCTTCAGTGACCGGCTGGCCCGCTATCGGATGCCCTCCATCGTGCACACGCCGGAGATCGTCGTCTTCAATGTGGAGCACCCAGCTGCAGCCGGGCCGTATGGAGCCAAAGGTGTGGGCGAGATCGTCAGCATCCCCACCACCCCGGCCATCACCAACGCCATCTACAACGCCGTGGGCGTGCGCATCGACCGGCTGCCGGTGGATCAAGAGGAGATCGCACTGGCGCTGCGATCGCGTTGGGCAAGGTGAAATTTGATCCGCGAAGAACGCGAATGAACGCGAAGGACGAATCATTGGTGTTGATTCGCGCTATTCGCGGATCACAAGTAGCGCCCGGTTACTGAAGCCGAAGATCAGATTGGCACTCAACCATTCGCCAGCATCTTTCCCATCATCTCCCCCACCGCCCGGTACACTGCCGACTCGCCGCCGATCTCCACCAATGGTCGACCGCTGGCGTCGAAGTCGGTCACGGCGGCATCTTGCGGGATGATGCCCAAGAGGGGGAAATCGAGCGCTTGGATGAAGGCCATCAATTCAGATGGCAACTCGCGGGGGGCGCGGTTGAGCACGAGATAGGTGTTCTCGATGTCGATGTCCATCTCATGACGGAAGCCGGCGATACGCTGCGCCGCCACCAGCCCGCGCTGGCTGGGATCGGAGACCACGATCAGGTGCTGAACATCGCGCGTCGTCCGTCGGCTCAAATGCTCCATCCCCGCCTCGTTGTCGATGACCACGTAGCGATAGTTCTTGCTGATGGCATCCACCACCTCGCGCAGGTTGTGATTGACCGCGCAATAGCAGCCCTGTCCCTCCGAACGCCCCATGGCAATCAAATCGAAGCGGCTGCCCTCGGCCAGGGCGTTACGCACCTCGTAATCCAGGTAATCACGCTTGCTACGGCCACCTGGCAAAGCGCCCATGGCGGCGCCGCCCGCCGTCAGTGATTGTTTGACCTGTGACAACAGGTCTTCACGAATATCGCCGACCGTCCACTCCAGATCGAGACCCAGCACCATGTTCAGATTGCTGCTGGGGTCGGCGTCGATGGCCAGAACGGGGCCGGGCTGGGATTCGGCCAGATAACGGATGATGAGGCCGGCGATGGTGGTCTTGCCGACGCCGCCTTTGCCGGCGAGTGCGATGGTAGTGGTCATGGTAATCGGGTTGAACGTTGACTGTTGATTGTTGACTGTTTGCTGCATTTTAGTCATTCTGCGTCCGCTGTCCACAACCAGCTTGCCAGAATGCAGCGCCTGTGCCAGAATCACATGGAAATTTTTTCTCATACCACGAACAGCCTTCCGAGTTGCCTTTGAGCGCCCTACCCAAAATCCAGCCCTATTTCACCATAGAAGAATACTTCGCCCACGAAGAACGAGCCGAATATCGTAGCGAATACTATCAGGGCGAGATTTTCGCCATGGCTGGCAGCTCGCTCAATCACAATCAGATCGTGGGGAATCTCTACACCGCGCTTCGGCAGAGTGTGGACCGGTCGTGTCGCGCTTTCGCCACCGACTTGCGCCTGTTCATCAAGGGCGACCAATTTTTCACCTACCCCGATGTGATGGTCATTTGTGGCCTCTTGCGTTTCGCTCCTGGGCGCTTGGACACGGTAATGAATCCTGTCATCATCATGGAAGTCCTCTCCCCATCGACAGAAAGCTACGATCGTGGCAAAAAATTCGAATTCTACCGGAGCATTAGCACACTTCAGGAATATATTCTCGTCGATCAGAATCGATTTTATGTCGAGCGCTATCAACGACAAGTCAACAATACCTGGCTGCTCATGACGCTCGACGGGCCTGAATCAGTGCTGCGATTGCCCTCCATCGATGTGGAAATGACGATGGCGACGATCTACGAACAGGTGGAGTGGGAGTAAGCAAAAGGCTGGGTCTATTCTTTCTCGGCTTCCACCAATTGCGTCATGATGCCGATGGCGGCCTGACGCAAGGCCGGGGAATGATCATACACAGGAATGCCCAGCCGGTCGGCGTCGAACACGCTCGCATCGGCGGGCAGGAAACCAAGCACCGGCAAGCCCGGCGATTCCGCCCGCAGGAAAGCCGCCTCGCCCTCGTCCCGCACCTTGTTCCCCACCAGCCACAGCCGGGTCAGGCCGATGTCGTTGGCAAGCTGCTTGATTTGCGCGGCTACGCCCAGGCTGCGCCGCGTTGGCTCGACCACCACCAGCATGGCATCGACGAAATCCACCGTCGCCCGGCCCAGATGCTCCACCCCGGCGTACATGTCCAGGATGAGCACATCGTCCTTGCGAAAGAGCAGATGCGTAAAGAGCGTCTTCAGCATGGCGCTTTCCGGGCAGATGCAGCCAGAGCCGCCCTGCTCGATGCCGCCCATCTCCAGCAGCCGCACCCCGCGATGGCGCACACTGAAGCGGTCGGGGATGTCGTCGACGCGCGGGTTCAGCGAGAAGAAGCCGCCGAATGTGCCCGGTTTGGCGCCAGTGCGCTCCTCGATCAGCGCGTCCATCTCGACGATGGGGCGTAGCCCAGCGCGCAGGTCGGCGGGAAAGCCGAGGGCCTGGGCCAGACAAGGGGAGGGATCAGCATCGACGGCCAGGACATCGCGGCCGGCGTCAGCATAGGCTTGGGCAAGGAGAGCGGCGAGGGTGGTTTTGCCCACACCGCCTTTGCCAGAGATGGCTAGTTTCATGGGGATTAGAGATTGGAGATTGGAGCTCGTACACCTGTCAGGTCTGCGAGACCTGACAGGTGTACATTGAGCAGGTATGTGTCGGTATCGCTAGTTCTTCGAAACAAGCGGTAAGAACATTCGCTGTGTGATATGCCACCAATCGGCGATACGCCCGCCAAAGCCGCCACCTCCATAGGTACGCACAAGATCGGGCTTGGAGGCCATTCCATTTGCGTTATAGTAGATTGGCAACATCACTGCATCTGTCTCGACAAGAATTTCTTCCGCTTGCTTGTAGAGCGATTTGCGTGCGTTCGGATCAACCGTCCGTGCTGCCTGGTCGAGCAAGTTCTCATAGGTGGCATTGTTCCAATTGCCATACGAAACGCGGTGGCCAGCAGTGCCTTCGCGCAGAAAATTGTAGGCGTCACGGTAGTAATCATAGCACCAACCCATTTGCCAGACTTGGGGCGGGTCACTTACCAAGAGAGTGAGATAATCACTCCAGGGTATGTTCGATACAGTAACCGTTACGCCGAGATTGTCTATCCAGCTTTGGCGGACATATCCCGCAATGGCTTGGCGAATCGTGCTCGTGTTGACCATCAGGGTAATAGGCGGCAAGCCTTGACCATTGGGATAACCGGCTTGCGCCAGCCATTGCCGGGCTTGAGCCGGATTGTAAGGTATACCAACACCGTCCACATGCCCAAGCATCCCTGGCGGTGTGTAGATCAGCGCCGGTTGTTGAGCATAGCCCAAAACGTTGTCAATCAAGCCTTGCCGGTTCGTCGCTGCGATGAATGCCTTACGCACCAAGACGTTGTCGAAAGGTGGCTTGGCGGTGTTGAAGCCGTAGTAGGAGGTACAAAACACAGCAGCATTATGCAGTTCTTGGCGGCGAATCGGGTCGTTGTTGGCGGCCATCCACTCGCTTTGGGGCACGAGCGCCGAATCTAGTTGGCCGTTCAGATACATTCCCCAGGCAGTCGTATCGTCCACCATCCACAAGGACACTTGTCCAATCTCGACATGAGCGGCATCATAGTAGCTGGGATTTCGCTCCAAGGCCATCGATACGCCATGCGTCCAGGCAGTCAGTTTGTACGGGCCATTGCTGACGATGTTTGCCGGCTCTGTCCAATCAGATGGATGTGCGGCAATGGCCCAGGCAGGCAGAGCACGGGAGGCCGGGATGTCCAGGATGTGCGGAAAGTAAGCCGCCGCTTCTCTCAATGTGAAACGAATGTGGGTGTTGTCCAAGGCGGTTACCCCGACCTGATTCGGGTCAGACAGCGAACCATTGTTGTAAGCTTCGGCATTCTGAATCACAAAAAGAGGATACTCCGTCCCAACATCCTCATGGGGGGCCAGACTGAGTAGGATGCCATAGCGCACATCATAGGCCGTTACTGGGGCGCCATCCGTCCAGGTTACACCACTTCGCAAAGTGAAGGTGAATACGGTTGCATCAGGCGACATTTGCCATGAAGTAGCCAATTCAGGAATAATATCACCCGTATCATCATTCGTGCGCACCAGACCAAGAAATAATTGATTGGCAACAAAGAATGATGAACTATCGTTGACCAAAGATGGATCGATTGTCGGATCATAAGAACCAAGATTCAACTTTAATGGGGGGGGGGGGGGGTAATTTCGTTTACTTGAAACAATAAGTTAATTGATTATTTTTTCTGCGCGACAACAATGAAAGAAAACGCGATAAAAAA
>JAYRVO010000079.1:0-45425 GCA_041918515.1 Chloroflexota bacterium
ACGATCATCTCCAGCACTTGTATAGTCTCTCGTACGGCGGTTGGCATGGTTCTCTCCTTGCAAGAGGTTGTGAAATGGTTTCTTGCAATCATGAACCATCCAGCCGCCTTTGTCACGTCAGCATTTAGCGGAAACTAAAGAAGATCATTCAATCGACTATCGCCAACCGCCGTCGCAGTTTGGTCAGGAGCACGATGGCGAGGGTGATGGTTTCCAGCGTGGCGGTGATGGCGAAGGCGGCCGGGATGGCGACGACGCCCAGGCGAGCGATGAGTAGGAGGATGACGATTGGCCGGCCGATCAACTGTGCCGTGTTCGTGAGTAGGGGCGTGCGCGTGTCGCGCAGAGCGATGAGGCCGCGGGTGACGACCTCGGTGATGACATAGGATGGTAGGGCGATGGCATAGACGACCAGGATGAGGTAGGTCAGGTCGCCAGCGGCGGCGTTGTATTCGCCGTGTTCGAAGAGGATGCGGATGGTGGGCCGGCCCAGCAGGATGAGGGCGGCGATGGCGGGGATGGCCAGGCCGACGACGGCAGCCAGGGTGCGGAACAGTGTCCGGCGCATCGGCTGCCATTCGGCGCTCTCGGCGTGGGCTGTCAGGCGGGGAAAGGCGGCCTGGCCGATGGCCTGACCCAGCAAAGCGATGGGCAGGCCCACCAACAGAAAGGCGTTGTAGATGGCGGCCAGCCCGGCTGCCTCGCGCGCCCGTGTGGCAAACGAGGTATCGACGATGAACCCGGCATAATTGACGCTGACCGAGAGGCCGTTGGGGATGAGCAGGCGGATGACCTCGCGCAGCCCCTGATCACCCAGACCGAAGGCCAGACCCAATCGCCCATCTCCACCTGCCAGCCCCGGCGCCAGAATGATGACCTGTAAGATGGCGCCGCCGATGACCCCGAAGGTGGGGCCATAGATGCCCAGGCCCGGCAGAAAATGGACGAGTAGGATGCTGATGATGAGGGCGACGTTGTGACTGACGACCGAAAGCGCCGTGGCGAAGAAGCGATTACTGCTGTTCAGCACCGCCGTAGCCACACTGCCCACCGCCAGGATGAGCGGCTGAATGAGCATAATCCGGGTCAAGGTCACGGTCAGGGCGGCGGTTTCGGCGTCGAAGCCGGGGGCGAGGATCTTGCTGACGAAAATGGGGGTGAACAGTTCTACCAGGAGGATGAGGATGGCAAAGGCCGCCAGGAGCACGGTGAACACCAGGCTCACCAATCGCCACCCGGCGCGCTCGCCCTCGCGTTGGCGGGTGCTGAGCAAAATCGGTATGAGGGCGCTGGAGAGAGCGCCGCCGGCAATCAGGCTGAAGAGGGTGTCGGGCAGACGGAAGGCGGCGTAGTAAGCGTTGGCCTCCATGCTGACCCCGAATTGGGCATTGAACAACACCTGCCGCACCGCGCCCAGCGCCGCCGACAAGAAAAACGAAGCCATGAGGATGAAGCTGGCCTCGGCGATTCCAAATTCGCGCGTTGCCAACCCGCGCAGTTGCAGATGCGGCCGGCGGGCGATGAGCGTCCGGCTTTGACGCAAGAGGGCGCCGGGGGCTGTCCACACTTGCTCGGCCACGTCCGTCGCCAGGGCAAAGCCCATCCAGGCGCTTTCGGCCAGGGCGGTGTAGCCGCCCAGTCGCAGCCGGGGTTTGTTGTCGCTTTTGGTCAGATCGAATGCCGTTGTACTGACAGCCATGGTCGTCTCCATCAGAGAATCGAACATCTGTCAGGTTTCACAAACCTGACAGATGTGTGTCACGCCTGCAAAGCGAAGAACGCCACCAGTTGCCATCTGCCCCGCCACCAACGCAGATGCGCTTTGCCCAGATAGAGGATGTCGTCGATTTGCACCAGTTCGTCCAACACATGGCGGATGGTGGCCGCAGGGTTTTCGGGCAGGTCGTAATCGATCTTGAGCACCTGGCGGTCGGGGTCGGCCAGGCCGGGCGCGATAGTGGTGCGGAAGCGGAAAGCGCGATAGGTCTCCGGCCCATCATCCTGATAAGCCGAATAGCCAGGCCAGTAGATATGGGCCAATTTGAGCGAATCGCGGGTGAAGATGTTGTCGCCGCTCTGCGTTTCGGCGTCGAAGGTTTTTCCCAGCCACGGCAGCCAGCGGGCGGTGATCGCCTCGGTAAAGGGTGTAAGACCGGGGGCGATGTCGAGCGCCAGTAGTGAGCCACGATAACGACCATTCAGGGCGTGGGATGGCGCCACACCCTGCCGGAATAACTGATCGAGCGCGGCCATGCCGCTGTGCTTATCCCGGTTCACCAAGTCGCGTGCTGCGGTCAGGGCCGCAGCGCCGGTTGCGACGGGCAGAGCGACAGAAACGATGGTTTCGCGAGGCTGGGCGGTGAAGGTTGGGAGAGCAGTGATTGTGGACATACCCGGTAGGATACGCGCCCGCGGCTTCGCTTTCCAGGCCGAAAACTGCTCAGTTGTTGCTCATTTCGCCCCGCTGGTCCGCGTTTGCTCGCGTGATGCCGGACAGTGCGCTGAAACGAGAGCAAACGGCGCCGATGTGCTACAATACCCACGCTGATCACCACCCCTCGTTGCCATCTCCCACCCCATGCCCACCCCGCCTCTCCTCGAACTCCGTCATCTCACCAAAACCTACCCCAACGTCGCCGCGTTGGACGACTTCTCGCTGACGATCCAAAAGGACGAGATTCACGCCTTGCTGGGGGAAGTGGGCGCGGGCAAGACCACCCTGCTACGCATCCTGGCTGGCGTGCATCCCCACGGTGCCTTCGAGGGTGAGATCGTGCTAGATGGCCAGGTCATGCAGTTCCGTAACCCTGCCGAAGCCATTCACGCCGGGATCAGCGTCGTGCCCCGCCGTTTGGGCTTGTTCGAGCAACTTAGTGTGGCCGAAAACATCGTCATGGGCCGCTGGGAGCACCAGAACCGCTTCTTCATTCGCAATAGCGATGTGCAGAAGCAGGCGCAGGCCGCACTCGATATGCTGCATCTGCGTTTGCCGCTCGATGTCAAGCTTGGCCAACTCAACCCCACCCAGCAGCGTCTGTTGATGATCGCCCGCGCGGTCAGCCTTCATCCCCGCCTGGTCGTTCTCGATGAGCCGACCACGAACCTGACCACGCCCGAAGCAGTCAGTCAACTCTTCTTTGTCGTGCGCCGGTTGCCGGCTTTGGGTGTTGCCTGCCTCTACCTCTCGCGGCGGTTGAACGACGCCCTGCAAATCGGCGACCGTGTGACCATCCTGCGCGACGGCAAGGCCGCAGGAACCTACGATCGCGAGCACTTCGACGAGGTAGAGATGGGCAAAGCCATGGTCAGCCAACGGCTGGGGGACATCGAACACATCGACGCTGACGAAAAGGGGGATAACGGGGGTGGGCTGACGGGGCTATGGCGGAATATGTTCTCACCGCGGCGATGAGCGCGGGATCATTGCAGTATTTGCTCATGAGTGGACGGGTTCGACGGATGTCTCTTCATGAAGCAGGGCGAGAAGGGGGGCAGGGCGATTTACAGTAGAAGGCGGTGATGATGGCGTGCCGTTCCTGGCTGCATTACTGGAGACGAGCCGCGCTCTGCCGCCGTCGGCAGGTAGAAGCGCGTCCGCACCTCCATTCCAGAGGAGGCCGGGATGTGGCATACGATAATAGTTGTCTTCCTCATCCCTTGTCGTTCTACTTTCTGCGTCAGAAACAGTAGCACGTACAAATCTTCCGCGCGCACCCAGCAAGTAGTCTTCGACCAACTCTGAACAAAGCCACCTCCTCCTGAGCCGCTCGCATACCTCGCCAGTGACGCAGCTCCCGGCGAATGGATCGAGCACCAGATCGCCTTCATCGGTCAGCATGCGGATGAAGTATTCCGGTAGGGCTGCTGGGTAGCGGGCGGGGTGGGGTGTGATG
The DNA here is from genome assembly GCA_041918515.1 of Chloroflexota bacterium. GTDB lineage: Bacteria > Chloroflexota > Anaerolineae > J102 > J102 > SSF26. The sequence goes on from JAYRVO010000079.1 coordinate 3,894, forward strand.
CCTCGTTCCTGGCAATAGCGAAGGTAATAGCTGTTGCTTTCGGTGTTAGGGATAGCGATCAGGTTTGGGGGGATGGCGGCGCCATTGTCCACAGAGAACTTCTCGCTAATGTCGTGTCCCGATGGGCGTTTCTTGGCCCGGTAGCCCTTTTCGAGCAATTCGCGCATGCTCTTGCTATAGGGCTGTAACACGCGCCGATTGCTTGCTTTGGGCCAGGGAGTCTTGGAAAGCCACCAAACTGTATTAATAGCATCTTTCACGCGAATGCGGCGAACTGTTACCCATTCGGCGGGCGTCGGCAGCCGGGACGGGTTCCACCAGTAGAAATCCTGGGCGAGATGAAATTCAAACTCCTCGCAAAGCATGATGAGCAGTTTGAAGTGATAGAGGCTCCGGGTCGGCCTCCCCGAATTCCACGCCCCGCCGATATCGATCACAAGACTGCCCGTGTCCTTCAGCATGCGATGGAAATGCACCGCAAACGGTTTGAACCAGTCGAGGTATTGGCCGGCTTCGACATTGCCATATTCCTTCTTTCTAACCAAACCAAAAGGAGGGCTGGTCATGATCAGATCGACGCTGGCAGGCTCTAAATCAGCGAGCAGATCGAGCGAATCGCCGTGATAGATTCTTCCCAACCCGGTTTCATGGAAGAGAATAGGTTTGGGGGTTTGCTTTCCGATCATTGCGTCCTCGCTAGATTTCCAACTTTTTGAGAGTCATCGCGTGACTCGCTTCGCGGTTAAACGCGTCGACGATGTGCGTTGGCTTGCTTCGAATCACGTCGAGGTCGTGCTGATCGATCATGATGATGCAGAGATTGGAATCAGCCATAATTTTGTTAGCGTAACGCCGTGCCTCGGGACCAATCTCGCCGGTGCTAATAACCACGATGACATTACTCTTGAGAAAGTGGGTCAGACCAACTTCTTTGGCAATGTCATCGAGCGACACGCGCCTGGTATTCTTGCATTGAACCTGCCAGCGCGAAAAAACGAGGCGAGTGGATTCGAAGATAAGATCGACCTCGGCTCCGCCTGTTGCCTGCGCTCGTAACCGCGTGGCCATATAGGTCATGTCGATCAAGCGCATGAGTTTGAATGCAAGGGCTTCGAGCGCCAATCCGGCAATATAGCGGTCTTGTGCTTCCAGGTTGGCGAGTATATCGACAAGCGGTTGCCGCATCAACTCAAGCAGCTTCGCATCTGTCTGGGACTCCATTTGCTCAAGCAACGGTTTGACGACAGCGCTTATCAGCTTCTCCGTGGGTGCGACCAGGAATGGTTTCGCCCCGCGCCCCTCGGTCGTTTTCGTGGCGGTAATGTATCCGGCCTCGATCAACGCGTTGAGTACAAGTTTCGGCAGACTTTTTTCGGGAAAGCGGATGCCATAGGTGGCCGCAGCTAGTTTGACGATTTCATTTGCCGGTTGGGGCGTGCTCACCCCTGTGTTTGCCAGCGCCAACAAAAAGAAACGTTGTTCTGTCGTCAGATGAGCGAGGACATCGAAGTCAGCAGGGTCGGTTCCTAGCACTTCTCGTAATCTCAGATTGTCCACTTGCCACCGAGCGCCCACGAATACACCTGCTTTGGCGAGCCACAAACGCATCATACTGGGATGCTTGCCGCCAGGTGGATAGTGAATGCCCCGATCGGCCAAAGCCTGGCGAAGGGTTGTCAAATTGACTTCTTCCCCCGCCGCCATCATATCCTGGACACACTGTACCAATGCCATGCCTTTCAGGTTCAGTAAGATGTGTCTTGCCAGGATTGCATAAAGCGACGCCTCATTGGTTCTGGCGTTGTAGAGCTCGCACCCGAAATCAGTGAGATTAGCTTCTTCGTCAATGATGCCGTACGCCTTCATCCCAAGACGGCAGTTCATCGCTAATGTTTTCTGATTGTGAGCATTCCCACCGCCGTGCGCGACAAAATATCGGGCTTGGATCGCATCCTGCAATGTTCGCGCATTCCCCGGATGCGTTTTAGCGATTTCCAAGATTTCGGATAGGTGGATTTGGCTGGGAGAGAACTCGCTGCCAAACGGCAGATCGCTTTTTTGTGGCATTTTGTAATCCTCTTCAATCGCGCTCAATCGCTCTCGTAACCGTGCGGGTGGGTCGAGTACCAACGCCAGGAAGTTTCGACGATCTTGGGCAGGCCATAGCGCGGTTGCCAGCCCAGCACCTGGCGTGCACGCGTGTCGTCGCGTTGACCCAAGAGGTATTCCATGCTTTGGACGTTGTTTTCGAAGTATTTGCCTGGCTTTTCCATCGATTCGCCGCTCTCGATGTAGGCGGCGAAATGGATGACGCCAGCGATGTCTGGGTAGGTGGCGAGGGCGGCGCGGATGGTGTGGCTACCGATGTAACACAGCCGCCGGTGACAAGGACTTGGCGAGACACAGTTTTATCTCTGGAGGATGTTTACGCCAGCAACGGAATGGGCGTTGGCCGGGGCGTGGGGGCGATGCGAGGTGGTTTCTGCGGGACGCCAGCGGTGAAGCGAAAGGCCCAGTCTTCATCGCAAGAGCCGCAGGTGAGGCAGCCGGCGCTGTCGGGCGGGCAGTGGGGGCCGGTTTGGCCGCGTTGGGCCAACCGCCAATCGTAGTGGAAGAAGTTGTCGGTGACGCCGCTCTCGATGATATACCAGGGGGGGAGCACATCCAGCGGGCGGGCGCCGAGAAATTCGTCTCGTTCCAGGCCATGCTGCGCCAGGGTTTGCCAGAAGGCGGGGAGGGACAGATGCGGCAGGTCGAGCAAGACGGGCGCCAGACGGCGGTCGCCGCGGGCGAGCACGGCCTGCACCGCCATCCAGGCGGGTGAATCGGCCCGCACCGCCACCTGGAGTTTGCCCATCTGCTTTTGAATGAAAGCTTGGCGCTGCTTCAATGTCTTCTCGGCGGTCATGGGCATCCACTGAAAGGGTGTGTGCGCTTTGGGCACGAAAGGCGTGGCATTCATGGCCAGGCGGCGCTTGAAGATAGTGCGGGCCTTGCCGACGAACTGCACCAATGCTTCGATGTCCCCTTGTGTCTCCGTCGGGTGCCCGATCATGAAGTAGAACTTGAGTTGGGGGAAATTCAGCGTTTGGGCCAGCTCGACCGCCTGTAAGAGTTGCTCTTCTGTCTGCGTCTTGCTGATCACGTCGCGCAGGCGTTTGGATCCAGCCTCAGGGGCGATGGTGAGCGTTTGAGCGCCGCCCGCGCGCATGGCCCGCACCAGCGGCGCGGAGATGGGATCGACGCGCATCGAGGAGACGCTGATCTCGGCGCCCATCTCGAACAGGGCTGTGGCCAGATCGTCGATCTGGGTGTGATCCGAGACGGCGGCGGAGATCAGCCCCAGCCGTTTGCCGTGTTGAAGCCCTTCCTCGGCCCATTTCAGCAGCAGGTTGAGTGGCTGCTCGCGCGGGGGGCGGTAGACATACCCGGCCAAACAGAAGCGGCAGCCGCGCCCGCAGCCGCGGGCGATTTCCATCAGGTGCATGCCGCCGAATTCGGTTTGGGACGTGTACAGGCTACTGATGGGGGGGTAGCGCTCCAGGTCGCGCACCCATCGGCGAGCGATGCGGCGGGGATGAGGTCCTTGTTCGGCGATGGGCGGGACGAGGGCGGGAACGTAGACGCCGGGGATGCGATCCAGCGCGGCCAGGAGTTCGGCGCGGGGCGTAGCGATGGCTTCCTGGAAAAGATCGACCAGATCGTCGATGATTTCTTCGCCTTCGCCGATGACGATGGCATCGAAGAAAAGCGCCAACGGCTCTGGGTTCATGGTGATGCCGGGGCCGCCAGCGATGAGGAGGGGCCAGGATTCATCCCGATCTGTGGCCAGAGGCGGCGCGCCTGCTTGCCGCAGCATGTCCACGATGTGGAAATAGTCCATCTCGTAGGAGATGGTGAAGGCCCAGACACTGAACTCGTCCACCCGTCGCCCCGATTCGAGGCTGAGCAGGGGCTTGCCCGAGACGACGCCGTTCTCCTCCCAAAACACGCGTTCACACACCACATCGGGATGCTGGTTGAAGCGGCGGTAGAGGATTTGCAGCGCCAACGAGCTCATGCCCACGTAGTAGGTGTTGGGGTAGGCGAGGGCGATGGGCAGGCGCCCGCCCCAATCTTTGTGGATGGCGCCGGTTTCTTTTTCAAGGAGAGATGGGTGGGGAGAACGAGGCATGAAGGGGTGGCCAGTAGTGGGCGGCGTCGGGCGGCTCGCGGCTATTCACGGATGATTGAGAGTGGGTGTCGAGTATACCAGGAGCGGGCAAGGCTTAGCGAATGGGGTGACTCGGAGGCAGATGTCGTACATGCTATCCCTCAAGCTCCCGATACTGATGTTCACAAACGGATGCGAGCCTGGTTCGCGTGCTCAAAACCATGTTCCCGCCAGCGCCAACACCGCCAGGCTCACCCCTGCCCCGATCACCCAACCCACCACTACATCGCCCAGGAAGTGAATGCCCAGCGCCGCGCGCGCCCAGATGCACACCAGCGAGATGGCCCAGAACAAGGGCGCCAGGGGTGGGAAGAGCCATGAACCCAGGATGGGTAGTGTGCCCATGCGGGTGGCGTGACCGCTGGGGAAAGCGTGGCGGTCGTAAGTTTTGCTGTAGAAACCGCTGATTTCGGCGGGCCGCGGGCGTTTGAGCGCGAATTTGATACTGTAAGTCACCACGGCTGCGACCAGCGAGGCCAGCACCCAGAGCAAGATTTGCCAGCGCAGCGGCGGCTGGAAATAGACCATGCCAGCGCCCCACAGGACGAACCAGAGCGGGCCATCACCGAGATGGGCGGCGATGGTGGCGATGGCCCTCAGGATTGGTTGCTGATCCACTCGCAAGCGCGCGCTGACTCGTCCATCCCAGCGCGCGGCTCGGCCCAACCATTCTCTCACGCGCGCGCTCCCAACACCCGCCGCACCATTTCCAGTTGATGCGGCTTGTCAACGTCCATACCGATGTCGGCGTAAGGTGAACTGATGGCGCTGGCCTTGCAGTTCATCAGCCGCGAGCCAATTTTTTCGGCGTCGGCGATGGAAAAGCGGCGGAAGAGGAACTTGATCACGGCGTCGAATCCCGCCAGCCGCACCTGCTGGAACGCGCTTTTGCGTCGTTCCAACAGATCGCGCACCAGTTGCTCGTTGTTGCGAGCGATGGCGGCGCGCACCATGAAAAGATCGCCGCCACAGAAGCGCCCTTCGCGCATCGGCACATAAGAGCGCGCCGCGCCGGGGAATTGCGTCTCCATGACGCGCTGCTCCACGATCGAATAAAAGAAATCATCTTTCCGGCCATCGCAAATGCCAACGAACCAATCGATGGTCTCTGGACGCAGCAAGGGGATGTCGGCAGAACCAATGAGCAAGCGATCCAGGCCCGGTTCGGCTGCTTGTAAGGCTTTGATGCCCATCATGATGTTGTCGAAATGCTTGGCCTGGTTGGGAACGTACAGGATGTCTGTGCCGAAATCCACCCCATCTTCCGGCCCCATGCCCACGATGGCGATGCGTCCAATCCACTGGCTGTGGCGCAGCGCATTCACCACCCACCACACCATCGGCTTGCCGTTTACGTCGAGCAGCACTTTGCGCTGTCCCCCCATGGCAGCAGCCAATGGATCGGGCTTCTCGGTCGAAAAACCCGCAAGGATCATGACAGGATAGGTTTTCATGCAGTGCCTCCGGTGGCCAGTAGCAAACACATTGGGGGGTGACAGAACAATGTCGAGATGACACAGACGCCTATCTCGCACTTTGCCAAAAGAAATTATAGTGGAAAGACGAGTGCCAACGCCAAACGGCGTTTACATCTCACCTTTACTTTCGCCAACTTCGCTCGTACTCCCGCACGCGTGAGGACTCCAAGTTTCGCGTTTTCGAGATGTTGTGCTACACTGATCTTCGGTGTGGGATGACACCCCCGGGAGCTGAGATTTGGATTAGTGACCGGTGATTAATACTAAACGTGAGGAAGTCAGAGAAAAACCATGAGTCAGACCTTTGCTGAACTCGGCTTGAACCCCGAACGCGTAGCGGGGCTTGAAGCGCTGGGGTACGAAAAACCTAGCAAATTGCAGCGGGACGTGATCCCGCAATTGTTGGCAGGACGCGATGCCGTGATCGAAGCCGCACCCGGCAGCGGCAAGACAGCAGCCTACGTGCTGCCCATCCTGCAAACTCTCGATCCAGAGATTGTGGGCATCCAGGTGCTCGTTTTTGTGCCCACCGGCGCCGATGCCACGCGGGTGGCGGCGCTTTTCCAGGGCTTGCGCTCCAACCAGAACGTCCACGTGGCGCCTGTCTTCGAAGAGCAGCCCATCGCACGCGAAGCCGAACGTTTGGATCGCACCGTCATGATCATCGCCGGCACGCCAGGACGGGTCAAGGCCCATATCGAGCGCGGGTCGTTTGGCCTGGAGCAACTTCAGGTTGTCGTCATCGATGCCGCTGATCAACTGCTGCTGGATGACCAGATCGAACCGCTGGAAGCCGTTTTGGATCAGGCGCCGGGTAGCCGCCAGACGATTCTCGTTGCCACACAGCTCGACGAAGAGATACAGAACCTGGCCGATCAGCATCTCTTCGAGCCGGCCATCCTCAAACGCGAGGGCGGCTTCGTGGCCATGCCGCTGCTCAAGCACCGCTACCAGAACATCAGCTTGGGCGACAAAACCATCGCTTTGGTGCGGCTGTTGGATGGCGAAAACATCGATCGCGGCCTTGTCTACACCAACCTGCGCCCCGATTGCGAACAGGTTGCTCAGGTGCTGCGCTCGCAAGGATATCATGCCGCCGCTTTGCACAGCCGTTGCGACGCCGAGACGCGCGAGAGCCTGGCGCGCAGTTGGCGCGATCAGAGCCTTGACTTTCTGGTGCTCACAGATGCCGCCGCTGCCGATCTGGTATTGGAAACGCCCTATGCCGTGAGCTACGATGCGCCCACCGGCGCTGATAGCTATGCCAGCCGTGCCAAATTGGTGGCGGAAAATGGCTCGATCTTCACTCTGGTCGCCCCGCGCGAGCGCGCCCTTCTCTCCGAGATCGAGAGCTTCCTCGGTCTACGTGTCAAGGCCGTGCTTCCACCCACGCGTGCCGATGCCGTAGCCCAGCGCACTGAGGCATTCAAACAGGCCTTGCGCGAGATCATCGGGCGCAGCAATCTGGAAATCTATATGATGCTCCTGAACGATCTGGCCGAGGAGGGGCATGATTGGTCGGAATTGGCGGCGGCGGCGGTGAGCCTGATCCAGCATACCCAAACGGAAACGATCTTCACGCGGCGACCCGAACGCCGGCCTAGCCCTCAGCCTTCGGCGCCGCCCCAGCGTTCGCGCGAACAACCGCGCGAACGTGAGCGCGACCGAGAGCGCGAGCGGCCGCGCGACGAGGAGCGCGAGGTCGAGGCCGGCTACGTCAGACTGATCATGGATGCTGGCTACGATATCGGTGTGCGCCCCAAAGACATCGTCGGCGCCATCGCCAACGAGGCCAATATCCCTGGCCGGGCCGTGGGCAACATCGACATCCGCGACCGTTTCACCTACGTCGAAGTACAGGAAGAGTACATCGATCGCGTCCTCAACCGCGTGCCCAGCACGCGCCTGCGCGGCCGCGTCGTCACCTTCCGCCGCGTCTGATCGCCACGTTCGCCTCTCCCGATTCCTGCTGCCATGCGCCTGCCCTTTTCTCGTCGATCCTTCCGCCAACGCGAACAAAGTTGGGATGTGGATCGCTATATCTGGCTGGAAAACACCTCCACTGAGCACATCCTGCTGCTGCTCCCGTCCGGCAATTTGCGCCTGGACATGAAACGCAGCTTGCGCTTCGAGCCTGATGTTCTCGACCAGCCCCAGGTGCGCGAACTGATCGACGCCGGCAGACTCCTCGTCCGGCGTTGACCTCCAACTCGCTCTCTTCCGCCCCGCTCGTGTTGTCTGCATGAGCGGGGCGTTTGTGTGCAGAGTGTTAGCAGGACACCACCATCAGTGTTTCCGCGAGACTGAGTCATGATGAATATCGTCGTTCAAGCAGGCGGCATCCAGGAATTCGCCGCCGATGCCATCATCGTCAATCTGTTCGAGGGTGTGACGCAGCCGGGAGGGGCGACCGGCGCTGTTGACAAGACGCTGGGGGGGCGCATCACCGAACTCATCGCCCTGGGCGCTTGCAGTGGCAAGTTGGGGCAGACCACCTTGCTGCATAGCTTTGGCGCTTTGCCCGCCCCGCGCGTGGTCGTCGTCGGCTTGGGCGGCCGGGCCGGCTTCGACCTGGCCGCCGTGCGCGCTGCTGCTGCCAAAGCGATTGCGGCCGCGCGCGATGGTGGCGCCCGCACCGTCGCCACCATCGTTCATGGCGGCGGCATCGGCGGGCTGAATCCGCAAGAGGCAGCGCAAGCGGTGGTGGAAGCGAGTTTGCTCGAATGTTACCGAATGCCTCGCCAGACCAGCGAGATCGAGGCGAAACCGCAGATCGAGACGTTGACGGTGGTCGAGTTCAACCCGAACAGTTTGCCGGCCATCGCCGCGGGGGCCAAGATCGGCCGGATCATCGGCGAGAGCGCCATGTTTGCCCGCGACTTGATTGCTACGCCCTCCAACGTCGCCACCCCGACCGCCATCGCCGAGGCCGCGCGCTCTGTGGCCGCTGAGGTGGGTCTGAGTTGCACCATCCTCGAACGTGAGGACATGGAGGCGTTGGGGATGGGCATTCTTTTGGGGGTGGCGAAGGGCAGCGACGAGCCGCCGAAGTTCGTCATTTTGGAGCATAACGCTGAGCGCGCGGGCGAGTTGGATACGGTCGTGCTCGTGGGCAAGGGCGTCGCCTTCGATACTGGCGGTTATTCGTTGAAGGTGGAGACGGCGGCCACGATGTGGCGGATGAAGGGTGATATGGCGGGCGCGGCGGATGTGATCGCGGTCTTGCGGGCGGCGGCCTTGTTGGATGTGCCCCTGCACGTGGTGGGGTTGGCGCCGCTGTGCGAGAACATGATCAACGGCCGGGCGCAGAAGCCGGGCGATGTCTACCGGGGCATGACGGGGAAGACGATGGAGGTGATTTCCACTGACGCTGAGGGGCGCATGATCCTGGCTGACGCGCTGGCTTATGCCGGGCGTTATCCGGCCCAGGCCGTCATCGATATTGCTACGTTGACCGCCACTATCGGCCTGGCGCTAGGACCGAAGGCGGGGGGGCTTTTTACCGAGGACGAGGGACTGCGCGACCGTCTTTTGGCTGCCGCGGTGGCGACAGGCGAGCGTCTTTGGCCGATGCCGATGTGGGAAGACTACGAGCGGGATATCAAGAGTGATTTCGCCGACGTGAAGAATTCGACTTTGCCGAACAAGGTCGCCGGGGTGAGCACCAGCGCTAAATTCCTCCAGCATTTTACCGATGGCTATCCCTGGGCGCACATCGATATGTCCAATATGTCGTGGGTGGAGACGGCGCGGCCCATGTATCCGCGTGGTTTCTCCGCCTTTGGCGTGCGCCTTTTGATACAATTTTTACGTGATTGGGTATGACCGATCTTCTTGCCGATTACCCTGTTATCTACGAGGCTGACGTAGCCTGGGGCGAAATGGATGCCTTTCAGCACGTCAACAACGTTGCTTATTTTCGCTATTTCGAGACGGGACGGGTGAAGTATCTGGAAGCGACGGGCGCTATGGCCGCGATGGAGCGCACCGGCATTGGCCCCATCCTGCACAGCATCAACTGCCGCTATCGCTTTCCCCTGACGTATCCCGACCGGGTGCGCGTGGGCGTGCGGGTGACAGATGTGGGCGAGGATCGCTTCACCGTGCATCATCGCCTGGTCAGCACGCGCCACGGGCGCATCGCCGCCGAGGGGGATGGGGTGGTGGTGATGTTCGATTATCGCCGCAATCAGAAGGCGGCTGTGCCTGATTTTCTGCGCGCGGCGATTGCGGCACTGGAGGAGTGAGATCAAAGGGTATTATTGATCGCTAGGACCTTCTCGAAGAACGCCATCTGTTCTTGATTTGTTGTCACCGTCCAGGGTGACTGGGTGAGACGGTTTCCAGCCTGCTTGGGATCATACACAGGCTTGTTCATTGGCCTCGTGCGCAGAATGCCTGCCATTTCCTGTCCGATTCGCGCCCGCGCCAGGTCAACATACTGTGGCAAAACCTCGGCGCCAGCCCCTTTTCGTTTGTGCCGCAGCGCCGCGATGATCGTTGTTCCTGTGCCCAAAAAGGGATCAAATACCCAATCATGTTCATTGGTCATCGACAGTACTAAGCGTTCGATCAATTCGACCGGAAATTGGCATGGGTGCTCGGTCTTCTCAACATGATTGCTCTTGACGTTCGGAATATCCCAAAGATCTCCCGGATTCTTGCCAAGAGGATTGGAGGAATACTGGCCAATGTTCGGGCCTTTGAAATGCTTCTTACCAGGGTATTTCTGCGGCACGCGTACCGGATCGAGGTTGAAAACGTATTCATTGGTTTTGGTGAACCAAACAATTGTTTCGTAGCGTCCGGAGAAACGCTTCGAGCAGTGTAAACCATGCTCGAAGTGCCAGATGAGGCGATTCCTCATGCGGAGACCGAGTTCACTGAAGATTGGATACAACACGGTATCCAAAGGAATGATGGCGCCATTATCCACATAGTTGCCTACCTGCCAGCAGATGCTGCCGCGCGGGGATAGCACTCGCACACATTCGCGAATGACCCTGGCTTGCTGCTCAATGTAGGTATCCAGCTTAAGCTTACGCTCGTACTCCTTACCGATATTGTACGGAGGGGAAGTAACAATCAACTGGATAGCATCGTCAGGAATCGTACGCAGCAAATCCAGGCAGTCACCTGGAAAGACGACAACGCGTTCGGAGGATATGAACTGTTCGGAAATCTCGTATGGTTCCAACATAGGCACGGGAGAGGTAGCCGGTGATCGAGTCAATGGGTAGCGCTGCCTCAACTACGTGCAAGGATATAGCTGATGGCTGGTGGCGTCAAGCTACAACCAGCCGAGATCCCCACCGCAAGTGACGGAAAGCAAGCTTGCCCTTCCCTCGCTCCTCCCCTACAATCCTCGCGTGCGTATCTTCTCCTTCCTGCTCTTCACCCTTTTCCTCGTCGCCTGCGCCAGCGCGCGCATAGCGCCTACCCCCACCATCGCCCTCGCTGCGCAAACGCTCTCGACCCAGGCGCCCGTGGTCACGCCAACTCTGACCCCCAGTCCGCCACCAGCAATTAACAGTCAACAGTCAACAGTCAACAATCAACGGACAACGACGCCCAACCCGCTCCCACCATCCGCCACGCCCACCCCTCTGCCTCCAGCGCCGCCCATCCCCACCCTGGCGCCTATCGGCATCATCTTGCAACAAGCCAACCTGCGCGGCGGACCGGGCGTCGGCTACCCCATCGTCGGCGAGATCGGCGCCGGGCAGGAGGTCACAGCCATCGCTCAGACAGCCGCCGGAGATTGGGTGCGGCTCGACCTGGACGACGAGGAACAAACCTGGATCGCCGCCTTCCTCATCGACCTGCCCGCTGGCCTGGAACTGCCTATCGCCGCCACTCTTCCCCCACCGCCAGCTTCACCCACCCCCGGCGACATCGTAGCGATCAGCAACTCTGCCATCACCCTACCCACCTATCCCTGGCAGCAGTTCACCACCCCCGCCTACGACGAAGCCGCACACTGGGAATACCGCCAATTCGACCGCGCCGCCTACGAGGCCAGCAACCCACAACCCGCCCCGCAGACCTATCGGCTGGTCGGCCTGGAGAACCGCTGGCTGCGCCTCACACTCATGCCTGAGCTGGGCGGCCGGCTCTACCAGATGATCTTCAAACCCACCGGCAGCAACGAGCTTTACCAGAATCCGGTGATCAAGCCCTCGCCCTGGGGACCAGGCCCGGACGGCAACGGCTGGCTGGCGGCTGGCGGCATCGAATGGGGATTGCCGGCGGTCGAACACGGCTACGCCTGGGCCGACGCCTGGGGCTACATCACCGAGCCTGCACCGCCCTCCGGCGCCGTCACCGTCTTTACCCAAGACCGTGACCGTCTACAACTGAACGTGCGCGTCGGTTTGCAGCCGGACAGCGCCGCCTTCACCCTGGATTTCGACATGGAAAACCGGGCGGATGCCCCTATCGTCGCCAGCTACTGGACCAATGCCATGCTCGCGCCCGGCCCCGCCAATCGCGCCGGCCCCGACCTGCATTTCCTGTTCCCTGGCAATCGGATGGTCGTGCACTCCACCGGCGAAGTCGATCTGCCGTCAGCAGGCGGCGCCTTCAGTTGGCCCAACTACAACGGCCGAGATCTGAGCCGCCTGGGCGTCTGGGAGCGTTGGCTAGGCTTCTTTGCCTATCCGCAGGCGCAAGCCGGCTGGTCTGCCGTCTACGACACATCCGCCGACGAAGGGGTGGTGCGCATCTTCCCCCCGCAGCAGGTTCCCGGACTGAAAGGCTTTGGCTTCGGCTGGGGCGATCCCATCACGCCCGACAACTACACCGACGATGACTCCAGCTACGTCGAGATGCATGGCGGCCTGACCCCCACCTTCAGTCAATCCTTCACGCTCGCGCCCGGCCAGACGCGCGCGTGGCAAGAAACCTGGTATCCGGTGGCGGGCATCGGCGGCGTTACAGCGGCGGATGCCCAGGGCGCCGTGAACCTGACCAGCACAACCGATGGCCTACGGCTGCGCCTCTTCAGCGTCGCCAGCCGCGGCGGCGAATTGACAGTCAGCGGATCGGGCGGCGAGCTGCTGCGCACCCCCTTCAGCCTCGACCCCGCCCACCCCGCCGATCTTGCCCTCCCCGGCGCCCAGCCGCCCCTCAGCTTCCATTTGCGCGCCGCCAGCGGCGCTGACTGGCGCATGATCGACCTTCTCCCTGATCAGGCCAATATCTCTGTCTCCTTGTTTCTACCGCGCCTGTTGCGTTTTGACGCTCCCCCTGCCTACGCGCTATACTTGCCTACGATCGGGGCGTAGCGCAGTTCGGTAGCGCGCTTGGTTTGGGACCAAGAGGTCGCCGGTTCGAGTCCGGCCGCCCCGACTTGGGGTAACAGCGCTTTCTTTTTGCAAATGTAGCAAAACCGCCCCGGCAGCACTGGGGCGGTTTTGTGTATTCGTCCTCTCCCGCGCCGTGTGCTACAATCTCTCGACCCCTTCTACGTCTTCCTTCATGCCTTTGTGTTGATTTTCGTAACACCCCTTGTAGAGCGATTCACTGTGCGTTTTGTCGTCATCGGCCACCTCACTCGCGACCTCATCCCCCAGGGACACACCCTGGGCGGCGCTGCCAGCTATGCCGCCATCACCGCCCAACGTCTGGGCGCCGACGTCACCATCCTGACGCGCGCTCACCCCGATGACGCTCATCACCCTGCCCTGACTGGCATCGAAGTCATCAACCTGCCCTCCGCACACACCACCATCTTCCAGAACATCTATCACGATGGCCTGCGCAGCCAACAATTGCGCGCGGTGGCTGCCCCTATCTTTGCCAGCGACGTGCCGGAGCATTTGTTGGCCGCCGACATCGTTTTACTGGCGCCTGTGTGTCAGGAAGTCGATCCGGCCATCGCCGCCAGACTGCGCGGGTTGGTGGGGGTGTCGCCGCAGGGCTGGCTGCGCGAGTGGAATAGCCGCGGGCGGGTGAGGCCGACGCCCTGGATCAGCGCCGGGCGCATCCTCCCCTCCACCGATGTCCTCGTCTTCTCCGAAGCCGATATGACCGCTGATCCCGGCTCGCTGGCAACCGTGGTGCAACGCGTTGGCGTGGTCGTACTGACTCAATCCGCGGATGGCTGTCTCGTCTTCATCGACGGCGCCGTCCAGGCCGTGCCCCCTCGCCCCGCTGCCGAAGTCGATCCCACCGGCGCTGGCGACATCTTTGCTGCCGCCTTCCTCGTGCATCTGTGGGAAAACCACAATCCGATCGCCGCCGCCTACTTCGCCAACGTCACCGCCAGTTTCTCGGTCGAGGCCCTGGGCGTCACCGGCATCCCCGATCGCGCCGCTGTCGAAAGTTACTCCCAGGCCCATCCCCTGGCTTGATTCGCCTCCTCTGCGGATCGCACTGGCCTCATGACTTACATTTACGCTATCGCCAACCAGAAAGGCGGCGTGGGCAAGACCACCACTGCCGTCAACGTGGGCGCTTACCTCGCTATGGCCGGACAGCGCGTCCTCATCGTCGATATCGACCCTCAGGCCAACGCCACCAGCTGCCTGGGCCTGGTCGCCAGCCAACTCCCCCGCTCACTCTACGACGTTCTCAGCGGCGAAGCCACGCTCTCCGACGTTATCACCCTCACCAACCGCATGCGGCTCGACCTGGCGCCCGCCTCTCATGCCCTGGCCGCGCTGGAAACCGAGGCGGTGGAGACCTTTTCTGACCCTTTCCGTCGCAGCTACTTGTTGCGCGATGCTCTGACGCCCACCCTCCACCGTTACGACTACATCTTCATCGATTGCCCGCCCAGCCTGGGCCTGATCACAGTCAACGCCCTGGCTGCAGCCAGCCACGGCGTTCTCGTGCCCATCCAGTGCGAATACCTGGCGATGGAAGGTCTAAGTCAGTTGGAAAGCACCGTGGCTCAGGTCAAAAAGGGCTTGAATCCCCGCCTTGAGATCGCCGGGCTGGTTCTCACCATGTTCGATATTCGCGTGCGCCTGAGCGCGGACGTGGCGCAGCAAGTGCGCGAGTATTATGGCCCCCGCGTATTCAAGGCCGTGATCCCTCGTAACATCCGTTTGGGTGAAGCTCCCAGCTATGGCGAGCCTATCGCCACCTACGCACCCAACTCGCCGGGCGCTCACGCCTACCAGGAACTCGCTGCCGAGTTGCTGGCCCGCAGCCGCGCCGTCGCTTCAGGAGTCGTGGCATGAACCGACGCGGCCTGGGCCGGGGCCTGAGCAGCCTCATCCCCACCACGCCCGCCGCCGAAGGCGCTGCTCCTGCGCCGGCGGGCCTGCGCCTCTTACCTCTGGATGACATCGGCCCCAACCCCCGCCAACCGCGCCAGGCCATCGCGCCGGAAGCGCTGGCAGAATTGGCGGCCTCGATCAAAGAACACGGCCTCCTGCAACCCATCATCGTCACCGCCGCCTTACCCACCGATCCCACTCCCTACTTCATCATTGCCGGCGAGCGCCGCTGGCGGGCCGCGCGACTGGCGGGGTTGAGCGATGTGCCGGTGGTGGTCAAGGAAGCCAGTCCCCAAAACATGCTGGAATTGGCGTTGGTGGAAAACATCCAGCGCGCAGACCTCAACCCGCTGGAAGAAGCCGCCGCTTTCGACACCCTCATGGCCGAATTCGGCCTGACGCAAGAGCAAGTGGCCGAGCGCGTGGGCAAGAGCCGCGCCACCGTTGCCAACATCGTGCGCTTGCTGCGCCTGCCCGATCCAGTCAAACACGCTGTCATCGAAGGCCACATCCACGAAGGCCACGCCCGCGCCCTCCTGGGTTTGAACGACCCGAAAGTCATGGTCGCAGCCCTCGATCTCGTCATCAACCGCGGCCTCAGCGTGCGCCAGACCGAAGAACTCATCCGGCGCCTGAACACACCTGCGCCCCCACGCCCGGTGGACGACGAAGATGATCTCAGCGCCAGCCCTGAAACCAAGGCTCTGGAAGGTCGTCTGCGCGACCATCTGGGCACCAAAGTCAACCTCTTTCGCACGCGCAAAGGCGGGCGCATCGTCATCCATTTCTATTCCGAAGAAGAGCTGGCCGATCTCTACGACAAACTGATCACCGAACCCCTTTGATCTCCTTCTCTTAATCTAACCCCACCATGTTCACGAACACGACTATCTCCTTCATCGGCGGCGGCAACATGGCCGAAGCCATGATCAAAGGCATCCTGGTCAAGGGCCTCGTCCAAGCGGAACAAATGATCGTCTCGGAGCCACGCGCCGAACGGTGCGAGCAACTCCATGCCCAGTATGGTGTGCGCACGACCACGGACAACCGCACCGCCGCCCGTCAGGCCGAGATCCTCGTCCTCAGCATCAAGCCCCAGGTGCTCAACAAGGTCATGGGCGAGATTCACCTGGACTTGCTCCCCAGCGCCCTCGTGTTGTCCATCATCGCCGGCGCTCGCGTCAGCGTCATGACGCACGGCCTCCAGCATGGCGCCATCGTGCGTTCGATGCCGAACACGCCGGCCCAATTCGGCGTAGGCATGACCGTCTGGACTTGCACCCGTCATGTCACCGAAAAACAGCGTTTGCAAGCCCAGCAGATTCTGCAGGCCCTGGGCAAAGAAATCTGGATGGAAGACGAAGAATATCTGGACATGGCCACCGCCCTCAGCGGCACCGGCCCGGCCTACGTCTTCCTCTTCATCGAAGCCTTGATCGACGCTGGCGTTCACATGGGCTTTGCGCGACACATCGCCCAAGAACTTGTACACCAGACCATCGCCGGCTCGCTTACCGTGGTCGAAGAAATGGATCGGCACCCTGCCACGCTGCGGAACATGGTCACATCGCCGGGGGGCACCTCAGCCGCCGCACTCTACGAACTGGAAAAGGGCGGTTTCCGCACCATCTTGTCGAAAGCTATTTTTGCCGCCTACCGTCGTTCCGTCGAACTAGGCGAGGCCTCCGAAGCCAAACTGCACACTTGAAAGGCGCGCCATGACATTTTTTCTCATCAACTTCATCCACCTTCTTTTCCGGGTGCTCTATTTCGCCGTCCTCATTCGCATTCTCCTCACCTGGATACCGGTTGACCCCAACAACCGACTGATTCGCCTGCTCGATCAGATTACCGAGCCACTCCTGGCCCCTGCGCGCAGGCTCATCCCGCCCATTGGCGGACTCGATTTCTCTCCCATGGTCGTACTCATTGTCCTTTTCCTGGCAGAGAACTTTATCGTGCGTTTGCTCGTCTAATGGTGTAGAAGAACCCGGCGCATCCCGCGCCTGCCCAACTCCAGGAGCCAATGCCATGCGAGCTGACTACTACCCCACTCTGATCCTCACCCTCGTGGCAGCTTTGCTGCTGATCATTGCCTGCGCCCCGCCTATGCCGCCTGTTGCCGCCCCACCCCCCGCCGGGGCATCCCCCGTTCCCGGGAAACCCCAAGAGCCTCCGAAAAAAGTGCTATCACCGACCACCCCTGCCGCCGATTCATTGCCACAAGCACATGACGCCGCCCGCCAAATCGCGGCCAACGACTTAGGCGTCAGCCTTGACGATGTCGCTGTCGACAACCTGGAGGCCGTGGATTGGAACGACGCCTCGCTTGGCTGTCCCCAGCCCGGCTACATGTACATCCAGGTGGTCACGCCGGGATATAAAGCCACCGTGACAGTGGCAGGAAAATCGTATCAGGTTCACATGGACGCCAAAGGCTACGGCCTCATTTGTCCCCCATCCGCCACCAAGCCAATCAAGCCATAACCTGATTCTGCACCACACCCCGCCCAGTGGCGCTGGTGAATTTCCTCAGCGCGTGTCCCGAATATCTCGCTGCCAATGCTCCGCCTGGCGCAGGATGCCGCCCGCAGCGATGGTCTCGCCTTCATAAACCCCATAACAGGCCAATTCTTTGCTGAATATAGCCTCGCGCTGGTCGAGATAGGAGGCGATGCGGGTAAAGACAGTTGCCAGGGTGTCGCATGCCTGGCCATTGCGCAAATCGATCAGCCACTTACCCTTGACCAGCGTCGTTTCGCCGCTGCTGATCGGGCGATTCACACGTGCTTTGGGCATGAGGAAGAGATCGACAACGCTGAACAAATAATAGCGGCGGGTGAGATTGTTCCGAATGACCAGGCCGGCATTGGGTGCAAAGGCCAGGATTTTGCGCGCGGCCAAGTCGTCGATGATGAAAAGGCGCTCTTCGGGGATGCCAACTTTGGGCCAGTTGGCCAGATTATAACGCTGCCGTTTTTCTTTGGCGTCGAAGCTGAAGTAACGCTTCTGCGCGCGATCGCCAAAGCCGAAATCCAACCGCGCGAAACGCGTTTCTCCGGCGACGTGCTGATGGAAGGCGATGTTGTTTTGCTGAAAATGGACCAGGATCTCTTGTTCGAGAGAAAGCATCGGGGTCGTCATTTCACCTCCTTCGCCAGCCGCGCCCGCGCCAACTCGGCGTACTTCTCGTCGATCTCGTAGCCCACGAAATGCCGCCCGCTCTGTCGTGCGGCGATGGCCGTGGTGCCGCTGCCCAGAAAAGGATCGAGCACCACATCATTGCGAAAAGTGTACAATTCGATCAAACGGCGGGGAAGCTCGACCGGGAAGGGGGCGGGATGGCCAACACGGGTGGCCGATTCGGTGGGGAAACGCCAGATGCTCTTGGTATACTCCAAGAAATCGTCGCGGGTGATGGTCGATTCCCGATCCGCTGGCGGGCGCCGAAAACGCCCTTTCGAGAATACGAGGATGTACTCATGGACGTCGCGAATGGTGGGATTGCTGGCCGAGCGCCAACTTCCCCAAGCTGTCGATGCACCCGCGCTGCTGCCCTTATCCCAAATGATCTCGCCCCGCATCAAGAAACCTTCCTCGATCATGATCTGATTGACGAAACTGCTGAGGGGGATGTAGGGCTTGCGACCCAGATTGGCCACATTGATACACGCCCGGCCGCCAGGAACGAGCACGCGCCGCGTCTCGCGGAAGACCCCACGCAACAACTCCAGGTATTCGTCCAACGTCAGGTCGGCGTCGTAATCCTTGCGAGCATTGTAGGGCGGCGAGGTGACCATAAGATGGACGCTGGCATCCGGCAGCGCCGGCAGCGCCCGGCTATCGCCCACAATGATGGCGTCGAGCACCTCCGGGGGGATAGCATTTTCGATGCAGGAATCTTCGTCAGCAATGTCAGGTCGGTCGCTGTACAAGCGTCCGGCGTAGAAGCGGCTGGCGTCGTGGCCGAAGCGCCCTTTCGAGCCGAAAGAGGACGTTTGCGTGCCGTAGGCGCGGGTTCGTGGCATGGTGCAAGTTTAGACGAAAAGACGAAAAGACGAAAAACACAGGCCCTGAACGGATTTATCGCCTTCAACCACCACCCAACTCCCCATACCGAAAACACCCCACCACGTGATCGTTGACCATCCCCACTGCCTGCATGAAAGCATAGCAGATGGTCGGGCCGACGAAACGAAAGCCTCGCCTTTGCAAATCTTTGCTCAGATCGCGCGAGGCCGCCGTCTCGGCAGGGATTTCTGCCAGCGCTCGCCAGGCATTCTGCTGGG
This sequence comes from Chloroflexota bacterium, assembly GCA_041918515.1. Lineage (GTDB taxonomy): Bacteria > Chloroflexota > Anaerolineae > J102 > J102 > SSF26. The sequence goes on from JAYRVO010000079.1 coordinate 23,101, forward strand.
GTCTCCCGTCCACAAACTGCCAGACATAAGCGTCGAAGCTGCCAAATCCTTGCTGGACGGCCAGGAAGGCGCGAGCGTTGGCGAGGGTGGCCGCAATCTTCAGGCGATTGCGCACGATGCCAGGGTTGGTCAGCAGCTCGGCTACCTTGCGGTCGTCATAGTCAGCGACGATGGCAGGGTCGAATTCGGCAAACGCCGTGCGATAGTTCGGGCGCTTGCGTAGGATGGTGGACCAACTCAACCCGGCCTGCGCGCCTTCCAAAATGAGCATCTCGAACAACTTGTGATCGTCGTGGACAGGAACACCCCATTCCTCGTCGTGGTAGGCGACGTACAGCGGATCGACTCCGGCCCATTCGCAGCGTGATAGGCTCATTTGACCTCCTTGATCGGCAACAACGTAGTAAGGCTTACGGCTTACGCCATGCAATTGACGTGTCTGCGCCTTTGGAGTAAGCTATCATCGATTCGATGTCGCCGTCAAGGAGCAACACCATGAAACGTTGGAATGGTTGGGGCAACGATGAAATCGACTACCATCTGCCCGCATCCGCTATTGACTTCCTGATCGACGTCCTGGGTCCCCCGCAAACGCGCACCACGACGCCCCTGCTGCTCGCCCTGACTCGCGTCCCGCCCGGCCGCCCTCTGCCCCATCCTCTTGTTCAGGCCGATGCCGAGACCCGGCTGCGTCACGCCCGCGGCCAATCTCTGCCCGACTGGGCGGCTTTGCGTTTCGACGCCATCCCCCGCTATCCCGATGGCGTTGCTTATCCCAACTCGGAGGAGGAGGTCGCGCAGCTCATCGTCTTTGCGCGGACGACCGGCGCCCGGCTTATCCCCTACGGCGGGGGGAGTAGCGTGGTCGGGCACATCAATCCGCCAGAAGGCGATCAGCCCGTGCTAGTGGTAGACATGGCGCGCCTGGCACGGTTGATCGATCTGGACGAAACCAGCCATCTGGCCACTTTCGGCGCTGGCGTCAGCGGCCCACACCTCGAAGCGCAACTACGCGCGCATGGCTACACCCTGGGGCACTTTCCGCAATCCTTCGAGTATTCCACGCTGGGCGGGTGGATCGCCACGCGCTCCAGCGGGCAACAAGCGCTGTACTACGGCCGCATCGAAGACTTGTTCGCGGGCGGGCGGGTGATCGCTCCAGCTGGGATGATCGACCTGCCGCCTTTTCCCGCCAGCGCCGCCGGCCCCGACCTGCGCCAACTCATCCTGGGTTCCGAAGGACGCCTCGGCGTCATCACCCAAGCCACCGTACGCATCCGCCCCCTGCCCGGACGCGAAGACTTTCATGCTGTCTTCTTCCCGGCTTGGGATCGGGCCGTCGCCGCCGCACGCGATCTCGCCCAAGCCGAGTTGGGCCTGTCGATGCTGCGGCTCAGCGACCCGGTCGAAACCGCGACCACGCTCGTCCTGGCTGGCCGCGAGCGCATCATCGGCCTGGCCGAGCGGCTGCTGCGCACGCGCGGCGTAGCCGAAGGCAAGTGCATGTTGATCTTCGGCGTGACCGGCAGCGACGAGGCCGTCAAGCGTTTGCGGCATGAAGCTCTGGACATCGGCGATCAGCATGGCGGTGTGCACATGGGCCGCACCATGGGCAGCGAGTGGCGCAAAAGCCGCTTCCGCACGCCCTATCTGCGCAATACCCTCTGGGAACATGGCTATGCCGTAGACACCCTCGAGACCGCCCTGCCGTGGGCTGCCGTCCCCGCCGCACACGAGGCCATCCTGCATGCTTTACGCACCGGCCTTGCCGACGCCGGCGAGCGCGTCCACGCCTTTGCCCATCTTTCGCACCTCTATCCCACCGGCGCCAGCATCTATGTCACCTACCTCTTCCGCATCGCCGCCACCGCCGAGGCCACGCTTGCCCGTTGGCGCACCCTTAAAGACGCCGCCAGCCGGGTCATCGTCGCTCACGGCGGCACCATCAGCCACCAACACGGCGTGGGCAGCGATCACCAGCCCTATCTGGCCGCCGAAAAAGGCGAATTGGGTTTGGCGGCGCTGGCGGGGGTGGCGCGGACGTTCGACCCCGCAGGGATCATGAACCCCGGCAAACTCATCGGAGACGCCTGAGCCATGTCCCCTTCCTACTCCTCTCCCTGGCCTCCTGGCTGGCGCGAAGCCGCCTGGTCGAGCCTGCCCCAGCCTTGGGACATCATTATCATTGGCGGCGGCATCACTGGCGCCGGCATTTTAGCCCTGGCTGCCCGCATGGACCTGCGCGTGTTGCTGCTCGAACAAGGCGACTTTGCCTCTGGCACCTCCAGCCGCTCCTCCAAGCTCGTCCACGGCGGCTTGCGCTATCTCAAGCACATGCAGCTCAAGCTAACGCGCGAAAGTGTGCAAGAGCGCCAATATCTGCTGCACGCAGCGTCGGGTCTGGTGACGGGGATGAACTTCGTCTATCCGGTCTATGAGGGAGACAGCCCCGGCGCCTGGATGATCGAGCTGGGATTGGGCGTATACACGCGTATGTCGAGCGGCGCCGGCGGCTACCGCGAGCTGCAAGCCGTGGACTTGCTCATGCTGGCGCCGGGCCTGCGCCAACGCGGGCTGGAGAGCGCCTATCTATACGGCGACGCCCAAACCGATGACGCCCGCTTGGTGCTGCGCGTGCTGCACGATGCGCTGTTGGCCGGACAAGGCCAGGCCGTCGCCCTCAACTATGCCCGCGTCGTCGGCCTGGCGCGCGCCAACGGCCGCGTGGCCGGCGTGCAGGTGCGCGATCTCCTGACCGGCAACGAAGCTGAAGCGACCGCCTCGGTCGTCATCAACGCCACTGGCGCCTGGGCCGACCACCTGCGCGGGATGGTGGGCGCAGGGCCGCGTTTGCGCCCCTTGCGCGGCAGCCATCTCTTCTTCCCGCACGACCGCTTCCCCATCTACCAGGCCATCGCCATGCTGCATCCCGACGACGGCCGCCCGGTCTTCGCCTATCCCTGGGAAGGCGTCGTCTTGTTGGGCACCACCGACGTCGATCACAAAACCGACCTCGATGCTGAACCCGGCATCTCGGCGGCTGAGGCCGGCTATCTGCTGCGCGCCGCCCAATCTTACTTCCCCGATTTGGGTCTGACCCCCGCCGATGTCATCAGTACACAGGCCGGGGTGCGACCGGTGGTGGACACCGGCAAAACCGACCCCTCCGCTGAGACGCGCGAGCACGTGGCCTGGGCGGAGCAGGGCCTCCTCACCGTCACCGGCGGCAAGCTGACAACGTTCCGGCTCATCGCCCTCGACGCCCTGGCCGCAGCGCGGGAGATGAACCCCGACCTGCCCAAAGCCAACGACCGGCTGCCCGTGCTCGAGGCCGTGGACGCCACCCAACCGCTGCCCGATCTCGACCCGCGCCTGGCGCGTCGGCTGGCCCCGCGGCTGTGGGGACGTTATGGCGCCGCCGCCCCCGCTCTCGTCGCCCACTCCCCCGATTTGCTGACCCCTATCCCTGGCGCGCCCTACCTGTGGGCCGAGCTGGCCTGGTCGGCCCAGCACGAAGCCATTGCCCACCTGGACGACCTCCTGCTCCGCCGTTTTCGCCTGGGCATCCTCCTCCCCGATGGCGGCCAGGGTCTTGTCCCCCGGCTGGGTGCACTCTCTGGCTGGGACGAGGCCCGCTGGTTGGCGGAAAGCGAACGCTATCGCCAGGTCTGGCGGCAGGCGCACGGGAGGCCATCTGACTGGGAAGCCCGCTAGCTCCCAGCGCCTGTCGATTACACCTGCGGTAAGAACCGCCGCATCACGTCGATGTTCTCCAGCGCTTTGCCGGCGCCGATGGCCACGCAGGCGATGGGATTTTCGGCTACAAAGCAGGGGACGCCGGTTTCCTTGGTCAGCAGCTTGTCCAGATTGCGCAAACCGGCGCCGCCGCCCGTCAGCACCATGCCACGGTCGATGATGTCGGCGGCCAATTCTGGCGGAGTTTTCTCCAGCGTCTGGCGTACTGCGCCCACGATGGCCATCAGCGGCTCGTTGATGGCCTCGGTTGCTTCATCCGAAGTGACAGTGATGGTGCGGGGCAGCCCGGCTACCTGGTCGCGCCCGCGCACCTCCAAGGTCAGGGCGTTCTCCAGCGGCAGCGCTGACCCGATCTGAATCTTGATCTCTTCCGCCGTCTGCTCGCCAATGATCAGATTGTACTTCTTGCGCACATAATTGATGAGGGCCTGATCGATGCGATTGCCGCCTACGCGCACGCTGCTCCACACCACGATATCGTGCATCGAGACAACAGCCGCTTCGCTGGTGCCTCCGCCAATATCCACCACCATATTACCGGTTGGCGTATTGATGGGCAGCCCTGCGCCGAAGGCCGCAGCCAGGGGTTCGGGGATCAGATAGGCTTCTTTGGCCCCTGCCTGGATGGCGGCGTCGTATACTGCACGCTGCTCCACGCTGGTGACGCCCTTGGGCGTGCTCATCATGATTTGCGGGCGTAGCAGGGGGTTGCGTCCGATGACGCGGCGGATGAAATGGCGCAGCATGGCTTCGGTGACGACGTAATCGGCGATGACGCCATCGCGCACGGGTCGGGCTACCTCGATGCTTTCGGGCACGCGACCGATCATTTCTGCCGCGTCCTTGCCCACGGCCACGATCTTGTTATCGCGCACAGAGATAGCTACCACGCTAGGTTCCTGGAGCACCACACCCTTGCCCCGCACGTACACTAACACGTTCACGGTGCCCAGGTCGATGCCGATTTGTTTCTCGAACATGAATGATTTTGCCTCTTCCTCGGAAAATTGACGGTGGAGGGATTATACAACAGGGGAAGCGGAGGAACTCAAAGGGGCGCGGCAAACAAAAAACCGGGCGCTGGCAAAGCGCCCGGTTGTAGGAACACGAGAACGCCGCGGCTTACTTTTCCTCCGGCGCGAAATCGGCAGGGCGGGTGGATCGACGACCACCGTGATGGCGATGCGCGATCTGCAGGCGCGCGGTCGAGCGGCGCAGCGCCGCTTCCATCGCCACGCGCATCTCTTGATCGCGCTCGCGTTCGGGACTGGCCAGATATTCCTCGGCGCGGCGCTTGGCAATCTCGGCGCGGGAGATATCGATATCTTCGGCGGCTTCGCCGGAGCGGGCCGCCAGGATGACTTTATCAGGTCGGACCTCGACAAAGCCGCCGCCCACAGCAAAATACTGATCGGGCTGTCCGGCTTTGCGGATCATGACTGTTCCTGGCGCCACCACTGCCATCAGCGGGGCGTGTTTGGGCAGCACGCCGATGATGCCATCGGCGCCAGGGATGATGACCATATTCACATCATCGTCATAGACGATGTGATCTTGGGCTACGAATTCAAAGCGAATCGTGGACATAGGTATTCGCTTCCGCTTAGGCCTCAGCCCTCATCTTTGCGGCTGTCTCGACGGCTTCTTCGATATTGCCCACCATGTAGAAGGCGGATTCGGGTAGGTCGTCGTGTTTGCCTTCCAAGATTTCCTTGAACCCGCGTACGTTGTCTTCGATAGTGACATAGCGACCATCGCGTCCGGTGAACTGCGCCGCCACGAACATGGGCTGGGTCAGGAAACGTTGGATCTTGCGGGCGCGAGCGACGGTGAGTTTATCATCTTCACTCAGTTCTTCCACGCCCAGGATGGCGATGATGTCCTGCAAATCTTTGTAACGCTGCAGGGTCTGCTGTACGCCACGGGCCACGCGGTAGTGCTCTTCGCCGATGACGTTGGGGTCGAGGATGCGGCTGGTGGAAGCCAGTGGGTCGATAGCGGGGAACAGGGCTTGCTCGGCCAGGGCGCGTTCGAGCGAGATGGTGGCGTCGAGATGGGCGAAGGTGGTGGCAGGGGCGGGATCGGTGTAGTCGTCGGCAGGCACGTAGATGGCTTGCATCGAGGTGATCGACCCGCGTTTGGTGGAGGTGATGCGCTCCTGTAGTTCGCCCATGTCGGTGCCCAGGTTGGGTTGGTAGCCGACGGCGCTGGGCAGACGGCCAAGCAAGGCCGACACCTCGGAACCAGCCTGGACGAAGCGAAAGATGTTGTCGATGAATAATAGTACGTCGCGGCCTTCGTCGCGGAAATACTCGGCCATGGTGACGGCGGTCAGGCCCACGCGCAGGCGCGCGCCGGGCGGCTCGTTCATCTGACCAAAGACCATGACCGTGCTGGGGAGCACGCCCGATTCTTTCATCTCGTGCCAGAGGTCGTTGCCCTCGCGGCTGCGCTCGCCCACACCCGCGAAAACCGAATAGCCGCTATGAACCTGGGCGACATTGCGGATAAGTTCCTGGATGATGACGGTTTTGCCCACGCCGGCGCCGCCGAATACGCCCGTCTTGCCGCCTTTGGTGAAGGGGGCGATGAGATCGACGACCTTGATCCCGGTCTCGAACATCTCCGTCTTGGTGGATTGTTCGTCGAAGGCTGGCGCCACGCGGTGAATGGGGTAGTGGATGTCCGTCACCACCGGATTGGCGGGATCGTCCAGCACATTGCCGGAAACGTCGAAGATGCGACCCAGGGTGGCCGGACCGACAGGCACCGTGATGGGGCCGCCGCTGGCAATGGCCTCCATGCCGCGACGCAGGCCGTCGGTGGTGGACATGGCGATTGTGCGCACCTTTTCGCCGCCCAATAGCTGTTGCACCTCGCACACCAGTTTGCCGCCGCCTTCCATGGGGATTTCGACAGCGTGGAAGATGTCGGGGAGTTGGCCCGCAGGGAAAGCTATGTCAACAACGGGGCCAACGACGCGCGCGATATGGCCGACGATGCGTTCTTTGCCGTTCTTACCGTTTGTGCTCATCCAGATGAACCTCCAAGAAACCGGCCATGACAAGGGCCGGGGTAAACATCGTCCGCAGAGGTAGGTGGCATCTGCGGATCAGGAATCAACTTGTCTGCACAGCGTTGGCTGCACCGGCGATGTCGAGTAGAGCCATGGTGATCGATTGCTGCCGGACTTTGTTGTAGGTCAGGGTCAGATCGCCCATCAATTCTTCGGCGGCGTCAGTGGCGTTGCGCATGGCTACCATACGGGCCGAGTGCTCGCTGGCGATGGCTTCGTACAACGCTTGTAGAATCTGCACTTCGGTGAACCCGGCCAGCACCTGGTTCAGGACAGTGGCGGCATCCGGCTCGAAGATGAAGTCGGGCGCCATCTTCACCGAGGACGCGGCGGGAACAATGGGCAGTAACTGCCGCACGGTCGGCTCCTGGCGCACGGTGCTGTGGAAGTCGGTATAGCCCAGGTAGATGGCGTCGTAGTGCTGGCTAACGAAATCATCGATGACCAGGCGGGCGATGGGGCCAACCGATGCCGCCTGTGTGCGGAGCTTGTCGGCTTTGCCCAGAAACTCGCTGATGGGGCGGTCGCCCAGGGCGACGAATTCAGCGCGGATGGGGGGGCCAAAGCGCCGCATCCAATCGCGACCTTTCTTGCCCACAGCAATGATTTCGACTTCTTTGCCCTCATTTTGCCATCCGCGGATGGACTGCACGGCGCGGCGGAGCATATTGCTGTTGAGACCGCCCGCCAGGCCGCGGTCGGCGGTGATCAGGATGAGGGCAACGCGCTTGATTTCGCGCTGTTGGAGTAAGGGTTGTTCGTTCGCCTCGGCGCCGCGCAGGTGGGCCAGAAAGGAGAGAATCTCCAGGGCTTTGGCGGCGTAGGGGCGGGTGGCGTGCACCTGGGCCTGGGCGCGGCGCATCTTCGAGGCCGACACGGCCTCCATCGCCTTGGTCACTTGGGCGATGCTTTTGACGCTACGAATGCGACGCTTGATCTCGCGGGTGGTTGGCAAGTCCGTACCCTCGGTAGGGAGGTAGGCAAGTAAACAAGTAGACTAGGGAAGCAGGTTCGCTACTTCTTGTCCTTGTTGACTGACTCAGACAAATTGCTTGTTGAATTCGCCGAGCGCCAGTTTCAGGCTATCTTCTGTTTGGGCAGATAGCACGCGCTCGCGATCGATGGTGTTGCCGATTTCGGGATAGTTGCTGGCCATGAATTGGTAGAACTTTTGCTCCCATTCGGGCACGCGATTGATGGGGACGTGGTCGATGAACCCGCGCGTGCCGGCATAACACACCATGACTTCGTTAGCCAGGCTGAGAGGGACATATTGCGGCTGCTTGAGCAATTGCGTCAGGCGTTGGAAGCGATCCAATTGGCGCTGCGTGGTCTTGTCCAGATCAGAGCCGAATTGGGCGAAGGCGGCCAACTCTCGTCCCTGGGCCAATTCCAGCTTCATGCGGCCTGCCACCTGCTTCATGGCTTTCGTCTGCGCAGCCGAACCCACGCGGGAGACCGAGAGACCCACGTTGAGGGCCGGGCGGATGCCGGCGTAGAAGAGGTCGGCTTCGAGATAGATCTGGCCGTCGGTGATGGAGATGACGTTGGTGGGGATGTACGCCGACACGTCGCCAGCCTGGGTTTCGATCACCGGCAGGGCGGTGAGGGAGCCGCCGCCATACTCCGGCGCCAGCTTGGCTGCTCGCTCCAGCAGACGGCTGTGCAGGTAAAAGACATCGCCGGGGTAGGCCTCGCGGCCAGGGGGGCGGCGCAGCAAAAGCGAGACCTGGCGATAGGCCCAGGCGTGCTTGCTGAGATCGTCGTAGACGATCAGCGCATCCTTGCCTTGTTCCATGAACTCTTCGCCCATGGCGCAGCCAGCGTAAGGCGCCAAATATTGCAGGGCCGCCGGTTCCGAGGCTGTGGCCGAGACGACGATGGTGTGTTCCATGGCGCCGTGTTTTTCCAGCGTCGCCACCACCTGCGCCACGCTTGCTCGTTTCTGGCCGATGGCCACATAGATGCAGATGAGGTTTTTGCCCTTCTGGTTGATGATCGTATCGATGGCGACAGCGGTTTTGCCCGTCTGGCGGTCGCCGATGATCAACTCGCGCTGACCGCGACCGATGGGGATCATGGCGTCGATGGCCTTGATGCCGGTCTGGACGGGTGTGTCCACGGCCTTGCGGGTGACGACGTTGGGCGCGATGCGCTCGACCGGACGAAAGTTCGTGGTCTCGATAGGGCCTTTGCCATCGATGGGCTGACCCACAGCGTTGACCACGCGGCCGATGAGGGCGTCGCCGACCGGCACCGAGGCGATGCGACCCGTGCTGCGCACCAAGTCGCCCTCCTGAATACCGCTATATTCGCCCATGATGATGGTGCCGACGGTTTCTTCGTCCAGGTTGAGGGCGATGCCCAGGGTGCCATCAGGGAATTCGACCAGTTCGCTGGCCATGCAATTGCGTAGGCCGTGAATACGGGCGATGCCGTCGCCGATCTGAGCTACCGTGCCTACGTCCACCATGCGGGTGGGGGCCTGGAATTGTTGGATTTGTTCTTTGAGTTGGCGAGTAAAGTCGTCTAAGGCGACTGCCATACGTCCTCCTACTTCGTGCGCTTACGACAGCGAGTTGTCCGAATGGTTCTGAGCGGTTAAGCAGCGCGTACGCCCAGCGAGTGGCGCAGAGCCTCGATCCGCCCGCGCACGCTATCATCGATTAGCTTGTCACCCACGCGTACGATCACGCCGCCCAGAATTTCGGGGTTTACCTGGAAGTGATATTCCAGGTTCGGGCCGAACTGCCGAGACAGACGTGCACGCATCTGTTCCTGCTCGTCGGACGCGAGGGGAATCGCGCTGGTCACGTAGGCTGCTTGCGGCCCAACCGCTTCCTCGCTGATCACGCGCGCCAGCGTGGACTGAATATCGCCGAGCAGGCGCAGGTCGTTGTTGGTGAGCAGCGCGGACAGGAAGTTGCGCAGTTCAGCCGGCGCGCCGGTGGGCGCCAGATTTACAAGCAATGAAAGCTTGGCGGCAGGATCCAAGGCGGGGTCATCGAGCCTGGCCTGCAATTTGCCGTCATCGCGTAGGGCCACGCCGACTTTGCTCAAACCATCGACCCATGGTTCCAGGACTGCCGCCAGGATGCCACGGGTGTAAGCTTCAGGCGTCCTTTCCATAATCAGTTCAAGCTCGTCTCGGAGAGGAAGTCCGCGATCAGTTTGCGTTGCGTCGCATCATCCAGGCCGCGGCGGACGACGCGCTCGGTTGCCAATACGGTCAACTCGGCGATCTGCTTTTGCGCGTCGGTCAGGATGCGCTGCTTTTCAGCTTCGGCTTCCTCGATGGCTTTGGCCTTGATAGTTTCCGCCTGGCGATTGGCGTCGGCCAGGATGTCGGCCTTGACGCGTTCGGCCTGTGCAGACGCAGATGCAATCCGCTGCTGCGCCTCTGCACGTTCGGCTTCGATCTGCGCCATCAGTTTCGCGCGCTCTTGTTCGGCCTCTTTACGAGCTACATCGGCGGCGGCTAACCCTTCGGCAATGCGCTGCTTGCGCTGGTCCAACATTTTCAGCAGCGGGGGGAAGAGAAAGCGCCGGAGCAGCAGGAAGAGGATGATGAAGTTGACGATCTGGGCGACGAGAAAGGGACCGTTGATACCCAGTTGCGCCATGCCAGCACCTCCTTAGTTAGGGCTGATAATGGGGCGGGCGAGAGGTGGCTGCGATCAGCTCAGACCAGGCGCGCCCACGAAGATCAGTAAGAGGGCCACCACGAGCGCATAAATCGCGATAGCTTCGGCGAAGACGATGCCGAGGATCATGTTGGTGCGGATTTCGCCGGCCGCTTCGGGGTTCCGACCGATGGCTTGCAGCGCACCCATCACCAACAGGCCCACGCCGATGCCGGGGCCAATGGCGCCAAGACCGATGGCAAGACCAGGGGCAAGGATTTCAGTCATTGTGAGTGTTTCCTCCGGAAAGTGACGGTGTTTATGGTTGGTTAGTAGTCGTTGGTTATTGGAGTCTCCAATAACCAATTTACTTAATGATGTTCATCTCCGGCGTGGCTATGCGTCGCCTGCTCGAAGAAAATGAAGGTGAGGATGGCAAAGACGAAGGCCTGCATGAAGCCCACGAACAACTCCAGCCCCATGAAGGGAATGGGCACCAGCAGGGCGATCAGGAAGGGCATGACGAAGAGCAGCACTTGCCCGGCAAAGATATTGCCAAAGAGACGGAAGGAGAAACTGATGATTTTGGCAAACTCAGAAACGAACTCCAGGATGCCAACGAAGATATCGATAGGCTTGATGCCGGTGATGACGGGGTTGGCAAAGCGGCGGATGTATTTGCCGCCCAGCTTGCGGAAGCCGATGATCTGGGTGGCGACGACTGAGATGAGGGCAAGGGCCAAGGGTAGATTGAGATCGGTGACGGCGGCGCGCAGGATAGGCACCAACACGTAGCCGCCCGAGGCATGGGCCTCATCGGGATGGTATTCATGTCCCGACGCCTCGGCATGTTTGGCTTCTTCCTCGACCTGTGTCTTCTGTTCCTCGCTCAGCGCTACTGTCTTCGCCTGCAAAGATGGTAGTCCCAGAAACTTGCCTACCTCGTAGCCACGGCTGACGGTGCCGCCAGAAGTGACATAGGCCACTTCTACTGGCTCCAGTTTGCCCACGCTGTCGAAGCCGGGGAACAATTCCCACCAGTTGGCAAACAACAGGAACAGCAGGATGGTCATGAACATCGGGAACCAGGCGCGAGCCTTGGTTTTGCCGGCGATGTCGGTGAGCATGCCGTCGAAGATCTCGAACACCCACTCGATCAGGTTTTGCATCCCCTGGGGCACTTCGCGCACCTTGCGCACGGCCAGGAACCCGATCAGCAATACGGTAATGTCAGCCAGTACAGTGGCGATCAGTGTATTGGTGATGCCGCCGCTTACGCGTTCTGCGGGCAGCATGATCGTCGGTAATGGCACCCTGAGAAAAAGCACTGAGATGACAAACAGCGCCAGGACGACCAAAAGATAGATGAGGTTTCTACCTTGAAACAGTTTGCGCACTAGAACCTCTCCTTTGTCTCTGCGGAATCGTCGGGAGGGGCAATCGTCCGGTAGCGGACCAGGAAGGTGAGAACGACGAATAAGGTGGCGATGAATATCCCTAAAGCGACGCCGAGCAACGCGCCCCACGGGGCTGAACCTGCTCGGCTGTCAAGCCAAAGTCCCAAAAGAAGAGGAACTAGCAGCGCCAGCGCCATTCCACCTGCCAGACGAAGCGCCAAATGCGGCCAGTCTGATTGCTTTGGTGCGTGGGGACGTCGCTGCAAGCTACTCGTGCTCTTTTGACTTGGCGGTCATGGGATGCTGATTCTTGCCGAGCGTCAGGCCGGTTCCTACAGGTCATGACGCACCGCGGACGGGAGTATAGCCGATGTTCTGATATCGTGCAAAAATGAACAACTCTGCGATCTGCCTCCCGTGCGGCTCAGAGAGTGGTTCCGCTGGGTGTTTGCTCGGCGGGGTAGTTCTCGGCGGGCGTGCGGGGACGGATGATGACATTGCGGCCCACGGTCATGCCCGCAGGGACGACAGCGCGTTTGCCGACCAGGGTGATGCCGGTGTTCAGGATGCCGGGCGATGCGTTGTTGGGGGTGTTGTCGTCGCCCCAGCCCAATCTGGCCTTCTCGCCCACGATGACGCTTTTGTCGAGTATGGTGCGGTTGACGACAGCGCCCGCTTCGATGATGGAGTCGTCCAAGATGATGCTGTCGCTGACGATGGCGCCAGGGGCCACATAGACGCCAGGGCCGATCAGCGAACGTTCGACAGCGCCTTCGATGCGGGCGCCATCGCAGAGCAAGTTGCCGCTTACTTTCGCTTGGGGGCCGAGAAGGGCGGGCGGGAGCTGTCGTGAGCGGGTGTGGATCACCCAACGAGGGTCGGAGAGATCGAGAGCGGGAATGTCGGCCAGCAGGCCCATGTTGGCTTCGTAGTAGGCAGGCACGGTGGCGACGTTGGCCCAATAGCCTTCGAATTGGTAGGCGTAGACGCGCTTGTGGCGAACGCCCCAGGGGAGGGTTTCGCCGCCCAGATGCCGCTGGTTCTTGCCGGGGCCGAGCAGGATGCTGGCCAGGGCTTCAGGCTCGAAGACGTAGATGCCCATGCTGGCCAGAGTGGAGCGAGTGCGGCGTGGTTTTTCTTCGAAGCGGGTGATGCGGCCATCGCTGTCGGTTGTGACCATGCCGAAGCGGTGAGTTTGGTATGAGGGTACAGCCAGGACGGCGACGGTGATGTCGGCCTTGCGCCGGCGATGGAATTCGATCATGGGCTGGTAGTTCATCTTGTAGATGTGGTTGCCAGCCAGAAGGAGGACGGCTTCGGCTCTGGTTTCGCGTATGATGTCCAGGTTGAAGCGGATGGCGTCAGTAGAGCCTTGTTGCCAGGCGCCGTGTTCTTCGGCGCTGCTTTGGTAGGGGTGTAGCATGCGGACGCCGCCCAGGCTGCGGTCCAGATCCCAGGCTTTGCCAGCGCGAATGTGTTCGTTGAGCGAACGGGGCATGTATTGCGTGAGGACGGCCACGTTGAAGATGCCGGAATTGACGCAATTGGAAAGCGGAAAATCGATGACGCGGTATTTGCCGCCAAAGGGCACCGCGGCCTCGGATCGGTTGGCCGTGAGGACGTGCAGGTTGGGGCCTGATCCGCCTGCCAGGATCATCGCCAGGACGTTCATGCGGCCTCCTCTTCGATGGTGTCGGGAACTGGTTCGGCGATAGGTTCGGAAGATGGGAGTGGAGGGGACGCGGGCGCTGGTTCGCTGGGTGGGAGGACGAGGGTGCCAGTCTTGACAGTGGCGCCGCTGGGGATGACGCGTCCGGGCGCTCGCCCGAAGACATCTTCGTTGACTTCGGCGTGGATGAGGACGTTGCGCCCAATGCGGACGTTAGCGGCGATGTGCGCGCCTTTGCCCACCACGGTGATGCCGGTGTCCAGACGATCGGGCATTTCGAAGTTGGGCCGGTTGTCATCGCTCCAGCCCAAGTGCACGCCTGCTCCCACCAGGACTTCTTTATCGACAACGGCTTTGTCGACGATGGCGCCGGGGCCGATCCAGGCGTCGTTCATGATGACCGAGTCGCGCACGACCGCGCCGGGGGAGACGTAGACGCCAGGGGAAAGGACGGAGTGCTCGACCCGGCCGTGGATAGTGCAACCATTGCTGACCAAAGAGCGCACGATCTGTCCCTGGGCGCTACACTTGACGGGGGGGCGTTCCTGGCTGGGGGTGTGGATGATCCAGTCGGTATTCCAGAGTTGGAGGGGGTGCGGGTCGCAAAGTTCGAGTGAGGTTTGCCAGTAAGCGTCGATAGTGCCCACATCCACCCAGTAGCCTTCGAATTGATAGGCGTAGACCTTATCGTCGTTGATCATGCCGGGGATGACGTGTTTGCCAAAGTCCAGGTTCGGTTCGCGTTGGTGCGCTTCGGTCAGGCGTGCGATGAGTTTGTCTGCATTGAAGATGTAGATGCCCATGCTCGCCAGGGTGCCTTTGTCGCGATTTTTGGGTTTTTCGTGGAATTCGGTCACGCGTCCGGCTTTGTTGGTGGTCATGATGCCGAAGCGATCGGTTTCCTCCAAAGGCACGTTCATGACTGCCACCGTGAGGTCAGCGCCCTTGTCTTCGTGGTAGGCGATCATTTGGCGATAGTCCATCTTGTAGATATGGTCGCCAGAAAGGATGAGGATGAGATCGGCGTCGCGGTCTTGTAAATAGTCGATGTTTTGGTAGACGGCGTCGGCGGTGCCCATGTACCAATCCTGATGTCCCCGCGCCTGGTAGGGCTGAAGGAGGCGGATGCCGCCCGTCATGCGGTCCAAGTCCCAGGGCCGGCCAATGCCGATGTGCTCGTTGAGCGAGTGCGGGCGATACTGGGTCAGGACGGCGACGTCGTAGATGCCGGAGTTGACGCAGTTGGAGAGGGTGAAGTCGATGATGCGATATTTGCCGGCAAACGGTACAGAAGGTTTGGCCCGATGCTCTGAAAGCACGGTGAGCCGTGAGCCTTCGCCGCCAGCCATGATCATAGCCACCACGCGCATAGGGTCTCCTCGAAAAGCAGCGAAAAGGGATAGGTCAACTGAAGCTCGTAGTAACGACTTTACTCGGTTGAAGTCGTTGTCACGATTCTTTATGCAATGTTGAGTCTTGTAGTAACGACTTTAGCCGTTTATTGGATGAGGAGAGCGACTGAAGTCGTTACTACGGTTCCTTCAAAACCTTGACCATTAGGGTAACAAAGAGCGGACGAAGGTGCAAGCAGCGGACGACGAAAGATGCATCGCGCGGCGCGCCAGATTTGCATCCCCGTTCATTCTGGCGTAAAGTCGGCCCGTTTGTCTGAAATCCATTTCACTCGGCAAGGAGTTTTTTGTGTTGAAGTTCCTGAATCCCACTAGAAAGCCCGTCCCCGAAGCCCTGGCGCGTTGGGGTCGCAATGATCCTTGTTGGTGTGGCAGCGGCAAGAAGTATAAGTCGTGCCATTTGCTCAAGGATCAGGTCAAGAAATAGGGGCAGCGAGTAGGGGCGCAGCAGGGGGAGAGAAAGGTTGGAAGCACAAAAAGATGTTCGTTCCGCCTGCTGCGTCGTTTTGGGTGTCATTTGGGACCTACACCGCACTATCGGTCGATAGTTAGTACCGACTTTGCACATACCCTACAACCTGTTTGTTACCCGCTATTGCTACGATACGGACGATAAAAATTCTGTCTATTCGCTTATCTTGAAGGAGCAATTACGTATGTCTATCGGTTCTCAAGGGGGACCTTCCGGCGCCGTGACTGGCGAGTGGGAATGTGATGAGTGCGGCTATAGCCGTCGTGGCACTCTGCGCAGTCGCCCTGCGCGTTGTCCCGAATGTGGCGCTCCCGGTGATGCCTTCAGTTTTTGGTCGGACGACGATGATGAGGATTTAGAGAACTGGGACGAGGAGGATGAAGACTGGGACGAGGAGGATGAAGACTGGGACGACGACGACGACGACGAGGACGATTTCTAGAGCCAGGAGGGCAGGAAATCGGTAGACCGGTAGACCGGGAAATCGGTAGACCTGGAAATCGAGAGGCCGGTTCTCGATTTTTTGAGGTCGGCGGGGGTCGGAAGCGAGTGATAACTCACGCAAAGCCGCGAGGGGGGCTAACAAGCTCCTTCGCGGCTTTGCGTGTCAGATCTGACTTGACGATAGACGATGGGCTTCGGTCAGTCTCCGGCGATGGCGTAGTGGTAGTTCGCGGTTTCTTCTGTCACGGGGGCCAGGGCGGAGATGGCGAGGATGACTTGCTGGTTGGGGTCCAACCCTGTTAGGTGAAGCTTGCCTTTGCCATCGGGGGAAACTTCCATCCGTTGCACCTGCACCTGACCATCAGCGGTCTTGGCGATGGTTTGCACAAGCCAATGCTGGGCGAGGGTATTGTTGGTCAAGATCCAGCCTTCACCGATGGCCTGGCCGGGGCCGGTCTCGAAGTCGTTGGTGTATTCGATCTCGGGAATCTCGACGTCGTCGATGAACATGCCGGGCATGGTCAGGGCGGCGTCGGTGACGTATTCCCAGCGAATCTGGATGGACTGACCGGCGTAGGGACTGAGATCGACTTCTTCTTGCACCCATTCGGGGTTGGGGTCGCCGCTTTTGCCGCTGTAGCCGGGGCCGTAGGCGTTGCCCTGGGGATTTTCACGCGTGGTGCGCGTGGTCTCGAGTATCTTCCAAGTTTTGCCGCCATCGGCGCTGACCTCGATATAGCCATAATCCCACAATTCTTCGATGTCGTACCAAAGCCGGTAGCGTAAGGTGGCTTTGTCGACGTTGGAAAGGTCGACCGGCAGGGTGAGACGGGTGTCGGATTCATCGCTGCGGTTGCTCCACCACGCCCAATAGCCGCTGCTGGCATTGGTGGCGGCCAGGTGGGTGGTGGCGTCGCCCTGGAAGTCGATGGTCATGTTGGCGCTGCCGGGGAGTCGGATGTAGTCGGCGGCGTATTGGAGGACGTCGCCGCTGCTGTCGACGGGCAGGTCGTCGAATTCTTCCGCCGGCGTCATGGGATCGGGGTCGAAATCAGGGTAGCTCCAACGCCCGTCGTTCAGTTCAGGATCGTCCAGCCAGTTGGCGATGACCCAATCGGCGAAGAGATCGTCGGCGGCTCCGGCGCCGATCTGGGCGAGGACGTTGTCGAATGCTTTCAGGCCGTTGGCGGGGTCGGCGACCAGTGCTTTCGTGGCTTGTTCGCCGTAACGACCGAGGAAGTAGTTCATGAAGAGATAGGCGTTGCCGTAATGCGGGAAGGATGCTTCGTTGTCGGCCCAGGTGTTGAGTTGTATATCGGGATCGCTGGCAAAGATTTGATCGGGGCGCATGGCCTCATCTTGGCGGCCCATGCCGTTGAGTTGCACGGCCAGTTCTGATAAACCTTCATCGACCCATGTTTCCTCGTTCCGATCTTCATTCCAGTGGATCATGTGTTGAAATTCGTGGGCGAGGGTCGTGTCATAGAAGCTGGTGCCCGGCTCGTTGTTGCTCAGGTTGATGTAGAACATCTCGTGCATGTTCGAGTAGGGGTTGATCTTGTTCGAGATTTCGTCCGCCGAGGAGAAGTACCCGGCTACGGTGTCGCCGAGGCCGGTGGCGTGAAGGACGTGCAGGCGGGGGTCGTTGTCGATGCCCGGCGTCCATTCGCTGCCGAAGAATTCGCGGTTGGTGGGGTAGATTTTTTCGTCGAAGAGTTTGGCCGAGTGCTCCAAGGCTCTTCTGCTCACCCGCTCGCCTTTCTCGACCCACATGTAAAGGTGTTGGCTCTTGATGACCAGCTCGGCATCGACCTGGAAGTTCTCGTCCGTGGTAGTGTCGGAAGCCCAGAAGGTTTTGATGTCGCCGACCTGGTAGTCGGGCGGCGTTTCGGTCGACGCGCGCGGGATTTCACCCAGTTCGGGTTTCAGGCGAGCGGCCAGCTCGTAGGGGTCGGCGGAAGGCACTTCGACCGCATCCAGCAGGGTTTCGGTGTCTTGGCCGGGCGGGGGTGTGGGCGCGGGTGGTTTGGGGGTGGGGGTTGCCTGGGGGGTCGCATCCGAGGGGGCAGGGGTGGATGCTGGTTTTTCGGTAGCTTCGGGTGCAGGTATGGGTGTGGCGCGTTCTCGTGTGGGTGTGGGCTGCTCGAGGGCGTTGAAGTCGCTGGCGATGAGGTAGATGGTGGCGCTGGCGACCAATGTGAAGCAGCAGCACAGGAGAAGGAGGAGGGCGATGATGAGGGCGATGAGGGTGTTGCGAGACATAGGGGGCACCGGGGTGGAGGGCAGAGGGCGGAGATCGAAGGTCGGCGATCAGGGCGATTTGTCAGGGTTGCACCCAGCAAGAGGCGTGGAGGGGGATGGCGCCGCCGCCGGCAGCGCGTACGCCGGCTGGCTCCAGGTCGATGTAGATGCGTCGGTAGGGAAGGTAGAACCAAGTGTAAGCGCGAAAGCAAACGCGGTGACGTTCGCCATCAGGGTGCAGGCGTACATCTTCGACTGCCAGGCGACGATCTGTCAAACGGCGGGCCTGCAATTGCCAGCGCCAGGCGCGCTCGGCATTGATGGCAAGTCTTTGGTCGGCCATGGGCAGACGAGGACCAGGGGCGGGGAGCCAGGAGGGGGTCAGGGCCAGCGGCGTTATGATGATGATCAGGATGAAGCCGAGTCGCCAGCGCCAGCGGCGTTCTGGCCAGCGCAAATAGGCAGCCCACCAGCCCACGATGGTGCTGGCGCTGAGTAGTAAGGCGTAGTAGACGCTGCTGTTGAGGGCGAAGCCTGTGGGATGGAAGCGGGGTCGTCCGATGGCGCCGATGAGGTGGGTGGCGATGGGGTAGCCCCACCAACCTGGGCACAGGCCCGTGCAGCCGCTCTGATAATCGGGCACGCGGAAGAGGAGGCTGGAAAGATAGCTGAGGCCGAAGGCCAACGGTGCGGCGGCAAGGATCCAGTCAAATCCCCGCCGGCTATGTCGTAGCCACCAGATGGCAGAGAGGACGGCCAGAATGATAAGGGCGAGGATCAGGAAGATGTCGAGCGGAGACACGGCTATGCTCACGGCTGACAACCGGCAATCGGTTCCAGCAGTTCGGGCGCACGCGTGCGGCCATCGATGCCGTGAACCCAGACGTTCGAGGTGGCGTCGGTGTTGGGGATGTCCAGCCAATAGGTCCAGTGGTGGGCGGGATCGCGCGCGAGGCTGACATCGACGTTGTTGAACTCGAAGGCGGTGTAGCTGAAGCCATTTCCCCGAATCAGGCGCGGCTCCCCGGCCAGTAATCTGCGTCCGACCTGGTTGTCGAGCGCGGCGACGAGCCAAACGCGGGCGGGGAGTTGGTCTGGGGCGAGTGTCAGACGCGTGTCGCGCGCGAGGAGGATGGCGCTGATGTTGGCGAGATTGGCTTGCTCGACCGGCGCCGGGTTGCCGGCCTCGTCATGGGGCCAGACGACGCGGATGATGGCGTCGAGGGCGGCGGGGCGCGCTGGGGTCAGGCCCTCTGGTTCGGGCGGTTCGGGCAGATAGGTGCGGGCGTCGGCGGCGTGAATCCAGGGGCTGCTGAAGTTTTCGGCCAATTCGGGGGCCACGCTGGCCATAAAGATTAGTTTGTGTTGGGGGTCGTTGGCCCAGGTGAGGTCGATGTCGTTCAGTTCCCATGATGGGAAGGTATGCCCTTCCATGGTGCGCTGTGTGGCTTGGCCCAGGCGGCGCAGGGGTTGGGCGTCGCGGGCCATCCACACTTCCACCGTCGGCATCCAGGCGCAGGGAGGGACTTCTTGGGTGCGGCTTTTGTACAGCCGCAGGGCGAGATTGCCCTGGCTGGCGCTGGTGACGGGGGCGAAGTCATGTGGCCAGAGGATTTCGATGCGGCTGTCGATCTGCGCGGGCGAGGATTGCGGTCCGCCTGTCGTGGTGAGGACGATGAGGCCGCGGTCGCCCGTCCCCGCTACCACGCTTTCACCGTTGCGAGCAAAGGCATAGACCAGGGCGTCGCCCAGGTCGGAGGTGGCGTCGGCCCATGTGCGTCCGTTGTCTGTGCTGTGGTAGACGCCGCCGCCGTCGCGCCCGACCCACCATTCGTTTGTGTTCTGAGGGTCGATGAAGAGTGACAAGAGGTTGGGGCCGGGTGGTCGCTCGGATAGAGGGCCTTGCCAATGGATGCCGGGCGGGATGCCGGCGTCGCTGCGCGACCAGGTGCGGCCGCCATCGTGCGAGCGTTGTAGCCCGCCCCAGTGCAGCGCCAGCGTCAGATCAGCAGCGTTGCCAGGATGAGGCGTCAGTTGGGTGATCTCGCCCGCCGGGATTGGCCCGACCATTTGCCAGGTCTTGCCGTCGTCTTGTGTGCGCCACAGGTTTTTGGTTCCCCCCGCTCCTACGACGATGCCGAGGATGTCGCCTTTGCTATCGTTGACCAGGGCCTGGGCGGCGTCTGTCAGCGTTGTCTTTTCCCAGGTTTGGCCAGCATCGGTCGAGCGTAAAATTCCACCGGCGCTGGCGACGAGGAGGACGCCGCTTTGGCGTCCGAAGGCGAGGCCGTTGGGCGACATCGCAGTCGCCAGGAGTTGCCAGTTGCGCCCGGCATCGGTGCTGCGGGCGATGCCGCTGAACGAGAGCGCGTAAGCGACCCCAGGCTCTTTGGGATTGGTTTGCAGGTGGTAGAGGTTGACGCCGCTCAATCCCTGCATCGACGGCAGCCATGTCTTGCCGTTGTCGGTGCTGCGCCAAAGTGGTTGCACGCCCGAAGCGATGGGCATCACCCCGCCGTTGAGCGCCAGCAAGGTTCCATCGGGCAGCGCAACGAGGCTGCGCAGGCTGCTGGCAGGCGGTAAGCCCTGGTTGAGGGTCTGCCATTGGCCGCCGGCGTTGGCCGTCCGCCAGGCGCCGCCAGCGCCAATGGCGATCCAACGCCCGCGCTGGCGCGGGTGCGCGATGATATCAGCGATGGTCACGCCCTCCAGGGCGCCGCTGGATGCTTTCCAGGTGAGGCCATCATCGGTTGAAATCCATAAGCCGGCGCTGGTGGCCAGGTAGAGTTGGCGCCGGTTGAGAGGGTCGAGACGCAGGCGCAGGGGGTGAGGGCTATGGCCAGGGCTGCGGTCGAGGGGCGGATCGAAGCGAGCGGGGAGTCTCTGCCAGGTGTTGCCGCTGTCGAGTGTGTGATACGCCGAGATTTCGCTGCTGCCGTCGAAGTTCGAGCTCAGGCTGACCAGGTAGAGGTGACCGCGCTGGGTGGCGTCAGCAGCCAGCGCGGTCTCGCCGCCAGGCAGAGCGCCTTCTGGCAAGGGGAGGGTGGAGGCTTTCCAGGTGAAACCGGCGTCGGCGCTTATCAGCACACCGCCGAAGGTGACGGCATAGAGGCGGTTGGCCTCGAAGGGATCGGTCACGAGGTCGGTGACGTAGGTTTCTGGGCGCCCCGTGAATGTCTGCACCAGACGGTGTTCCCAATTGTAGCCGCCGTCAGTGCTGGTGTAGAGGTGGGAGTCGGGATAGCGCCGATTGTCGACGCTGAGAAGATGAAGACGGCCGCGCATGTCTCGCGCCAGACGGACCACGCGTTGTTCGTTCAGGCCGCGTACAATGGCAGGACGCCAGGTGCGCCCGCTGTTGTCGCTACGCCAAAGACCGCTGCCGGCTGTGCCCACCCAAATGGTGCTGTTGGCAGCGCCGGGGAGGATGGTGAGGGCAGTGGGTTCGATGCCGGCCAGGTCGTTGCTGGCCGACTGCCACGAGTCGCCGCCGTTGTCGCTGATGTAGGGGGTCCATGCCTGTCTGGTGTAACCTTGAGGGGTCTGGGTGCGGTCGAGATTACGCCCGACGCTGTGGTTGACGAAGAGGACGAGAAAATCGGAGGCTGCCGGGTCTGCGGCAATGTGGGTTGCGAATGCCTGCGGCCCGCCCTGCGCTTGCCAGACGCTGGCGCCTTCGTCGGCCCAAGCGACGGTGAGCGGCGATAGAAGCGTTGGCAACAGAAGCGCCGTCAGGGTCAGGGCGAGGAGGAAGCGCGAGGGAGGGGCAGCCATGAATCAAGGGATGGTGACTTGCACGGAGCAGGGGTCGGGATAATTGCCGGTTTTATCGACCACCACCAGGCGGATGGTGTAGATGCCGGGCGCCAGTTCACTGGCTCTGAAGGCGCCCAAGACGCCGCTGGCGGGTGTTTCGCTGCCGCCAAACCAGTTCCAATGGTCGCCGCCCGCGCTCCATTCCAGTTTGAAGAATTGGAAGTTGTCGATGTTGGCGGCCCCTGTGACGGCGGTGTCGCCTGTGAGGGTTTGGCCGATGCCGGGGCTGGTGATGGCAGCGCCGGGGTTGGCGCAGAGAGGAGGGCGGATGGAGGGGGGCGCCGGTGTGACGGGGGCAGGGGTGGGGGTGGGGGGGCGGCGGGTGGGCCGGGGGGTGGCGGTGGGCGCGGGGGTGAAGGTGGGGGTGGGCGGGGCTTGTGTGGGGGTGGGGGTGTCGATGAGGACGAGGACGTTGGGCG
>JAYRVO010000080.1:0-24455 GCA_041918515.1 Chloroflexota bacterium
AACATCCACCCCCACCCCCACCCCCTTCCCCGCGGCCACCCGCACCCCCACCCCCACCCCCACGCCCTTCCCCGCGGCCACGCGCACCCCCACCCCCTCGCCCACCCCTTCAGCTACGCTCTGGGCAAGCCCGACGCCGACATCCATCCCGCCAGCGTGTTACGAAGGCGTGCGCAACGGCGGCTTCGAGACCAACGCCGTCTGGCTGATCAAAGACAACCCTGTCCTGGCCGCCTATGTGGCGACGCCCACCCACAGCGGCGCCGGCGCCATGCGCACCGGCATCGCCCCCGGCGGCGCCAACCTGCGCAGCTACTCGCCCGTCGAACAGACCATCACGATCCCCGCCGGACTTGCCTCGGCCCAACTGCGCCTGTGGCGCCACCGCCTCTATGGCGACCCTGCTTCTGCGCTTGCGCTGCCCACATTCGACGCCCTGCCCAAGACCGAAGCCGAGCTTCCCACCATCGCCCTCGAAAACGACTTCTTCTACGTGATCGCCATCCAGCCTGATGGTGCAATACGGTGGCTGTTGGTCGAACGAGTCAACGATCCTGCCTGGCGGCAGGCCACGCTCGACCTCAGCAGCTTGGGTGGCCAGACGGTGCGACTACAGATCGGCACCTACAACAACGGCGCCGGCGGGCGCTCGACCACCTACATCGATGATGTCAGCCTGACGCTCTGCCCACCGCCTGGCGCCTTGCTCCTGCCCTCTGGCTGGGCGCAGCGTCTCATCGGGCGACCAGACAGCAGCACACTCTACGCCGACGCCGGCGGCGCCCTCTATCGCTCGGATGACGCTGGGAGTAGTTGGTCGCTCTCCGGCACGATCCCGCCTGTCCATGCCCTTCGGGGCCACAATCCCAGCACGCTCTTCGCTGGCGCCGGCTATCCCTGCTATAAGGGCGGCCCGCCCACACCCTTCTGGCGGAGCACCGATGGCGGAGCGCACTGGCAAGAGCTTCCCGCCGGGCAAAATCTGAAACCATTGGCCACCCACTCCAGCCAGCCCTGGGTCTATGCCGCCGGATGTGACGCACCCTATCGCAGCACCGACGCCGGAGCGACCTGGCGCCGCCAGCCCGATCCGCTCTTTGGCAGTTATGACACCTACTTTCTCGCTCCCGCCGATCCAGCCTGGGCCACGATCTGGGTGGGCGGGATCAGCGAAGGCGGCGGCGGCACGGTTCTGGTCAGTCGCGATGCTGGCGTGCATTGGGCGCAAGCCACGCCGCTGGACCCAGAATTAGGCTGGTTGGGCGGTCTGCGGGTGGGGCGTTTCCAGCCGGGCCGGATTTACGTGGCGGCTGTGTATGGCTTCCGCTTCTCGGCCAACGATGGCGCGCTGTGGCAAGAAAACTCGGCGGGCCTGGATGATGTGATCGATATTCATCATGTCTCCGATCGGCCTTACGGCATCTTTGATATCGCCGAAACCCCGGCAGGCGCCTCGCCCCGGCTCTATCTGGCTACGGTGCGCGGCTTGTATTCCCGCGACTCCGTCTCGTTGATCTGGGCCAAAGTCCCCGGTACAGCCTACGCCGACCGACGGGTGGAAGAACTCTTGGCGCTCGATGCCGCCCCAAACAAGCTTTATGTTACTACCGAGCACGGCGTATTCGTGCACCATTTGGCTGCGCCGTAGTCAATCGTCCTTTTCCCACAACTGGATCAAAAGACGGAAGATGTCCGATTCCGTCACCATGCCCAGGGGGCGACCGGCGTCATCCACCACCGGGATGCCGCCAATCTTGTGATCCACGAAGAGATGGACGACGTGCAGGAGGGTGTCGTCGGGCCTGGCCGTAATCGCGGGCGTCGTCATGACCTCATCGACAGCCAGCAGGATCTCGTCGGAATCGGGCGCGTAGGGGCTGGCCGTGTTGTAAACGGACATCGCCTCGCGCACATCGCCCAGACTGAGGATACCGACGACAATGCCTTCATCGTCGACCACGGGCAAGCGCCGAATGTCGCGCGATTGCATCAAACCTGAAGCCGTCAGGATCGTTTCGTCCCACGAGATCACGATTGCTGGTTGGGACATGATGTCACGAACGTAGTACGTACGCATGGCGTTACCTCCTTGCAGAGTACTTCCTGAACGGCAGGGCAGTCGGGGGCTGGCAAAGCAGCTACCCGACAGCGGCCTTGTGCATGGGCGCGGCAGATGTCGCCGCGTCTCTCTCCAATACTTGGATCAAGCAGTCCAACAAATCGGATTCGGTGAGAATGCCGACGAGAGCGCCATGGTCAACGACCGGAAGCCCACCAAATTTCTGGCTGCGCATCAGACGCACAGCCCACACCAAGTCATCATCAGGAGCAACTGTCACCGGGTTGGGCGTCATGCAACTGCGCACCTCGATGTGTTCCATCAAGTAGCTATCGTACCAGCCTTCGCGCAGCACATAAGGGGAGTTCATGGCCAAGCGCAGGTCGCGATCAGTGACGATCCCTATGAGCTTGCCCTGTTCGATGACCGGTAGGCGACGAAAGTTGCCGCGTCGCATTCGGGCCAAAGCGGCGCCGATGGATTGGTTGGGGCCAATGGTCACAGGGTCAGGGGTCATGACATCGCAAACTCGCATAGACTCAGCCTCCTTACCCCCATATTGTGGCAGCAAATGCCCCTTCTGAACATGACCTGCGTCATGTCTGACAAGAATTTTTGTCTTTTTAAGGCGCCGGCGGAGTAAAGTCAGCCCCGAGGATGATTTGAATGTCTACGTCGCCGTTGGCGTTGGTGGCTGGACGGATGTTTTCGTCGCCAATAGCGAGGAGTTCGACGAGTTGGCGGAGGGCGAAGGATTTGCCGCCATAGTCGATGATCTGTGTCTGCGCGTAGTCGTCCCGATCAGCGTTGGCGTAGCCCACAATGTTGTAGCCCTGCCCGGCCAACCATTCGGCCGCAAGCCGAGCCAGATCGGGGTTGGAGCTGCCGTTCAGTACGGCCACGCGAGCGCCTTCGCTGGCCAGTTGTTGGGCCAGTGGCGAGGCGGGGGTGGGCGTGGGTGCGGGGGTCACGGTGGGGTTGAAGAAAGCGTTTACGGCAGGCCGGATCACATCCATTTGCGGCATGAGGACGCTGGCGCCGGAGGCCGTGAGGGTGCCGACAGCCATGCTGCGGTCGAAGACGAGGCGGCGAATGTTGCCGGTGTTCAGGCTGCGCGCCAGGTTGGCAAGGGTGATCAGTTGCGCGGCCGGCAGATCGGATTGGAAGGACCCTGCCAGGGCTTTCAATAGGGCCGGGGCGCGGGTGATCAGGTGCGGCAGTTGGCCGGTGTCCAATACTTTGTTCTTGATGGCAAGGATGACTTGCTGCTGCCGTTCCATCCGCCCGAAGTCGCTATCGGCGTGGCGAGTGCGCGCGTATTTGAGGGCGGTGTTGGCATCCATGCAATAATGCCCGGCTTTGACGAAGAAGGGATCGTAGCCGTAGTTGTCGTCGGGAAAGGTGGGGTCGTCGATATCGTTGGGTACGTCGATCTCGATGCAGCCGATCTCTTCGATGATTTTACGAAAACCCTCGAAGTTGATGCGGGCGTAGTAGTGGATGGGTTGCCCCAAAAGTTGGGACACCGTTTCTTTGGCCAGGGCCGGGCCGCCGCCGGGGACTTTTTCGAGATCGCCGATGACGTGCGCCGTGTTCACACGGCCCTCGCCATAGCCGGGGATGGTGACCCACAGATCGCGGGGGAGAGAGAGCATGCCCACATCGCCTGTGCCGGGGTCGATGGTGAGCACGATCATGGTGTCGGTGCGATAGTAGCCTTTTTCTTGTGGGCGCTGGTCGATGCCTAGCAGGAGGAGGTTGATGCGGCCCTTCTCGTTCCAGGCGGGGAAGAGGGGGGCGGTGAAGCTGGATGAGGAATCGGTTTCGGTCTGGAGGGGTTGAGCGGCTTCGATGGGTTGGCCAGCCACCAGGTTTGTGATCCCTTGTGGATTCTGGCGGGCGTTTGCCAATTGGGGGGCGTTCAGGAGGATAGAGCGCGTTGTTTGGAAGAAGAGGTAGCTGGCGTAGCCGAAGGCGGCCAGGAAGATAACCAGCAGCAGGCCGAGCAAGAGGCCAGAGAGGGGGTTGATCCCGCGCCGGCGCGGGCGAGAGGGTTGGAGAGAGGTCATAAGAGATGTCAGACTACTGATTTCCCGTGGCGGCGTTTGCGATCGAGGGGAGGGGAGTCTGATAGAGGGCGGTGTCGGTGAGTGAGTAGAGATAGCCGGTCGCCTCATCGATCCAGAGGCTGCGCAGGGTGCTGAGGGCGTCGGCATGGCCGGCGGGCGTGAGTTGGCTGAGCAATTTGCCTTTTTTGTCGAAGACGAGGATGCGATTGCCAGCGGCGTCGCCAACGAAGATGCGACCATCGGGCGGGTCGGCGTCGTTGACCCAGAGGGTGACGGCGCCTGTCAGGGGTGGATCGGCGACGTCGAGGGCGAAGGCTTCTTGGGCGCCGCTGAAGTATTTGAGCACCATGCCGTTGGGGCTGAGCATCCAGACGGAGCCGTCGATGGCGGAATCGCTGACGGCGCCGAGGTTGATGCCAGCCTCGGGGTCGAAGTAGGGTTCGGGTGGGTTTTCGTAGCTGTCGCCGCTGGCTCGATAGCGCCAAAGTTGCGATTTGGATGTGTCCAAGAGGTAGAGGTTGCCGATGTAGTATTCGGCATCGGTGACGAGGCCCAGATTGGAATTCGGAGCCAGGCCGACATTGACGGTCCCCAAGCCCTCGCTGTTGCTGAAGAGCTGGTTGCTGGCGTCGAGAACGAGGGGGCCGGTGGCAGTGCGATTGCCCGCCGCCGGGGCCCAGACGGCCTGGGTGAGTTGGCCCACGCGTCGCCCGCCTACGGTATCGCCTGTGCGCACCAAGACTTCGGGCGCGACGTCGGCGGCCAGGCGGTCGCCGGTGGCTTCATCCAGGCGATAGCGTTCCAGCAAGCCCTGTTGGGTGTCGAGTATGTAGATATTCAGGCCGCTGACGAAGACGCGTTTGGGTTCGCGCGTGGCGCCATCGAAGGAGATGAGGGGGAGATCGAAGCCGGTGAGGAGTGGCTGGATGTGGTTGACCTGCGCCTTGATCTCGGCAATCTGGTTGCGCATGCGGGCGACGTCGGCATGTTCGGGGAAGAAGAGGGTCGCCTGGCTGAGTTGTTCTTCGGCAGCCTGGAGGTAGAGGCGTTTCTGGTTTTCATCGGTGGCGGCGACGGCAGCCTGGTAGTTGATGTCGGCGCCCCGCAGGTATTGGTTGAAGAGGTCGGCGCGTTGGCGGCCTTGCATGTACCACATGCCGGCCGTAATGAGTAGGATGGCAAGCAGCAATATGCCGACGATGGCCAGGGCGTAGGGGATGCGGCGCGAGGGGGCAGTCGTCTTGGTGGATGGCGCGCTACGCTGGGGGGCAGGTTGCACCGGCTTGGGCGCGGGCCGCAAGAGGGCGCGGCGCGCCGCCGCTAATAGGCCGCCTCCGGTAGGCGCCCCCGCGGCGCTGCGCTCTCCCTGGCTGGTGGTCTTCGTTTCGCCCGCAGGTGCGATATTTTCCCAAACGTCGTTTTCCTCAGAGATCAGAGGTGGTGGGGGTGCGGCGGCAGGGGCGGGTGCAGCCATCTGGCTGGCGACGGCGCTCAGGCTGATGACAAGCAAGGTAAGCTCTTCCCTCGCGCCGATGCCGATGCCCGCCAGTTGGTCGGCCACAGCCTGGGCATAGGGCATGGCCGTAGCTTCCTCCATCAAAGACACTTCCAGATAATTGGCCCAAACGCTGTTCATGACGACGAGGACGGTTTTGGGTTGAACGCTCACGCGTCCAATTTCGACCGCAGGCGTGGCGGGGGCGCCCAGAGAAACGTATTTCTCGTTGTTGAGGGGCGAGAACCACTGCAGACCTGTTTCCGTACGGGTGGCCAGGATGCCAGGACCGGCCTGGGCGGAGATGATCTCGCCGCCCGTGACGGCCACGCAGGAGGCGCCGCCCGTGAAGCGCGTGTTGTGGTAGAAGTTGTGCTGCTGGATGACAGAATGCGCCGCCTGCAACGCCGCTGTCAATGCTGCTGCGGTATCGCCTTTGTCGTTGTAGTAGGCGTCCTGGATACTGTTCAACAAGTCGCGATTGAGAATCGCGCGGTTTTGCCCCTCCCCTTTCAGTTCCACCAGGATGTAGAGATTGCCTTTGCCCTCAACCGGCGCCATGCCGCTCGATGGCTCGACGATGCGCACGCTAAGAGGGTTGCGTTCGCGTCGATTGCCGACCAGACTGAGGGTGCTAACGTCAGTATGTAAAACCGAGGACATAGTATACTTGTAAAGCGAAAGAGAATAGGATGGATAAGCTGATAGCAACAAGATTGTACACTAGTGGGCAAGGAAACGGCTACTTTGCTTCACCCTGTGCTCTGTGGTAGGATGCAACCGAAAATTTGTTCTAACGACAAGCGCTCATGCTCGAATTACGTAAGCTACTCGATGATGTAGAGACGATGAGCCAGGAGATGGCGTTCCGCCAGAGGGACTTCGCTGCCAAAAATGGGGACGCCAAGCAAGCCCTGGCGCGTTTTGCCGCGGTCGATGATGCCTTGTTGGACAAGATCGACGGCGCGGCCAAAGAAGATTTGAGTTGGCGCGGGGCGATCCCCATCAGCCCCCGCCTGGACGATCATCACCAGCCCGCTTGCCCGGCGGAGGATGCCACCCTCATCGGGGTCGATGGCTCGCAAATCTATCCCGACCGCCACGGCCTGGCCATCTACTACCTGGTCAATACCGGCGCCATCGTACTCCGCCAAGGCAGCGGCGAAGCCCCCCTCACCAGCACGCGCCCGACCGTGTTCTATCGCGAGGAAGACATCTACGACGACGCCCAGGAATTGGTGGACAACCGGGTGGTGAATGCGGCGCGCGAGACAGCCGAGATGAGCGAAATGGTGCGACAAGCCCGGGAGGAACGTGCGTACTGGGGCGGCGACCTGGAACGACTGGTGGTGACGCTGAGCGACGGGCCGCTGCTCATCTGGCTGGGCGAGAAGGAAATGGATGCACAAGTGCGCCAGCGCATCGACGCCTACATCGCCGATCTGCGCGCCCTGCAGACGGCGGGCGCCGCTCCCATCGGCTACGTCGATCGCTCACACCTGGCCAGCGTCTTGCGTATGCTCGATGTGGCTCAACTCGAGCTGCGCGAAATCAAAAAAGACCGGCTGCGCAACCATCGCTATCAGGGTTTGACCGACCGCATGTTGTTCGACTTCCTCGCGCCCAACGAACGTTCGGCCATGTTCAGCAGCACGGCCAAAGTCAACCGTGAACATCTGAGCGCCGCCGGGCAGGAAATCCATTTCTTCTACCTCAACGTCGCGCGCGAGTCGGGGCCAGAAGAAGCGCGGATCGTGCGCATCGATGCGCCCAACTGGCTCACCGCCCAACCCGAATTACTCGACCGCGTGCAGCAGGCCATCTACCGCGATTGCGAAGGAACAGACTACCCCTACGTCCTGGCCCGCGCCCACGAGCTGGCCCTGGTGACATTCGGCGAACGCCAGGATTTTGAGCACATGTTGGCCATCGCCATGATGCGTAACGGCATGTTACCCGAATCATCCCAAAAAGCCTTTTTGAAACAAAAACTGGGCAGACATACGTAAGAATGGAAGCTGCAAACGCGAAGACTCAAAGGACACAAAGATAACACAAAGGCTTCATATCTATGAACGAACCCCCCGGCTTCCTGGGCCGCACCCTGCGCAGCACCACCACCACCTTCACCTTCGGAACCACCGAGAACATAGCCGATCCGCCCGCTTTCGGCGAACTGGTGCGCGCGGAAGCCGGCGGCGCTGTACTCTACGGCCTCGTGTACGAAGTCCTCATCCAAGACGATCCTTTCGTCCGCCAGATCGTCGCCGCTTCGGCCGAGTTGCAACCCGAACGCATCGAGGACATGCGCCAGCGACGCCAGATTCCGGTGGAGATCACAGCCCTGGCCATCGCCTGTCAACAGGGCGGGCAGATCTACCAACGCATCCCGCCGCGCCCGCCCGGCGCGCTCCAGTCCATTTTCCGTTGCACCGAAACCGAGACGCGGGCTGCGCTCGGCCGCTTCGATTTCTTCCCCACCATCTTGAACAGCGCCTACTGCCCTGCCGAGGAATTGCTGGCCGCCAGCCTGCGCGCCGCCGCCCGTTGCCAGCTCCCCGGCCAGGATCGCCCCTATCTCCTGGCTGCGGGCCGCGAATTAGCCCGCCTGCTGGCTGCCGATTTGCCCCGCCTCGAGGCGATTCTCCGCCGTCTGGCCTCATAAACGTATCCCCTTCATCAGCATGGACGATTTCTCCCACCCCGAC
Source organism: Chloroflexota bacterium (assembly GCA_041918515.1). Taxonomy (GTDB): domain Bacteria; phylum Chloroflexota; class Anaerolineae; order J102; family J102; genus SSF26. The sequence goes on from JAYRVO010000080.1 coordinate 8,332, forward strand.
GCCTTTCTCGAATCCATCCGCGCTGACGCGTCGAGCGAGGATGCCAGCACGCGGCTGGGCCAGGTGGTGGCCGGCTCGCTGAGCAGCGGGCTGGAAGTGCGGCTCGATCGCGATCAGCGCCTGGAAGACCTGGCAGTAGGTCGCTACGTGGTCATCCATGGTGGGGAATGGCTGTTCTTCGGCATGATCACCGACATCGCCCTCGACAGCACCAACCCCGCCTTCGAAAAAACCCCACCCGATCTTAGCAACGACTTCGTGCGCCAAGTCTATCTGGGCACCAGCACCTTTGGACGCGCCCATGTCTCGCCCCTGCTTGTGCTGGACGAAGACGAGCGCGTGCCCCGCCCAGTCAAGACCATCCCCGGCCACTACGCCTCCGTCGCCACCGCCACCGCCGAAGAAGTCGGCTACGTTTTCGGCGAGGAAGGGAAACATAAAGACACCGAGGGCAAGGACACGCACTTTTTCCATATCGGCGAGCCGCTGGACATGGAGAACGTCAAGATCACGCTCAGCCTGGAGCGCTTCGTCGAGCGTTCGTCGGCGGTGTTCGGCAAATCGGGCACAGGCAAAACCTTCCTCAGCCGCTTGCTGCTGGCCGGCATCATCCAGAGCGATGTCGCCGTCAATCTCATCTTCGATATGCACAACGAGTACGGCTGGGCGGGCACGGCGGAACACGTCGCCAGTGTCAAGGGCTTGAAGCAAATCTTTCCGGGACGCGTCAGCATCTTCACGCTCGACGACGAAAGCAGCCGGCGTCGCGGCTCCAATCCTGATGTCACCATCGCCATCGGCTACGAGCACATCGAGCCGGAAGATTTGGAGATGCTGGCGGGCGTGTTGAACTTGTCGGAAGCTCAGGTGGGCGCGATGTACGCCATGCGCCGGCGTTTGGGCAAAACCTGGCTGGGCGATTTCATGAACGATGACTGGGTAGACAACTATGTTGGCGCCGACGAGATGCTCTCTGGCCTCAAGGCCCTGGCAGAAGAACTCGGCCAGCCACAGCAAACTCTGGCCGCGCTGCGCCGCAAATGCGAACGTTTTTGGCGCTATGGCTTCATCACGAACAAGCCCGTCGAGGACTCGGTCAGGCACATCCTCGAACGGCTACGAGCCGGGCAAAGCGTGGTGCTGGAGTTTGGACGCTACGGCAGCGATTTGGGCGCCTATCTGCTCATGGCCAACTTTCTCACACGGCGCATCCATCAAAGCTATGTCAAACTCAAAGAAGAAGCCTTCGGCGACCAGAGTCAAGGCCCGCGTCCGCTGGTGATCACCATCGAGGAAGCGCATAAATTCCTGGACCCGGAGATCGCCGCCGACACCATTTTCGGCACCATCGCCCGCGAACTGCGCAAGTACAACGTCACCCTGCTCATCGTCGATCAGCGCCCCAGCGGCATCGATCCCGAAGTGATGTCGCAGGTGGGCACACGCGTTACCCTGGCGCTGGACGACGAGGAGGACATCCGGGCCGTTTTCATGGGTGTGAGCGGGGCGCAGGCGCTGCGCGAGGTGTTGGCGCGGCTGGATTCCAAAGAACAAGCCCTGATCCTGGGCCATGCCACGCCCATGCCGGTGGTGGTCAAGACGCGCGCCTACGACGCCCAATTCTACAAAGACATGGGCCATATCGAGGGCGAGGAATTGCAGGATGAGTTGGCTCGCAACCGCGAGACAATGCGCAAGAGGCAGAAAGGAAAACTGGAATGAACCCCATTCGGCTCCTGCATTTCGCCGATCTGCATGTCGGCATGGAACGCTACGGCCATGTCGACCCCGCCACCGGGTTGAATGGTCGCGTGATGGACTTCCTCCGCCGTTTGTCCGATCTGGTGGAATACGCCATCGCCAAAGAGGTGGACATCGTCATCTTCGCCGGCGACGCCTACAAGAATCGCGATCCCAACTCGACCTATCGCCGTGAATTCGCCTGGCGCATCAAAGATCTGGCCGATCGGGGCATCCCCGTGGTGCTGGTGCCGGGCAACCACGATCTGCCCGCCGTGGCGGCCCGCGCTTCGACCATCGAAGTTTTCGCCACGCTGTCGGTGCCGAACACCTACGTGCTCGACCGCGAAGAATTGCACCTCATCCGCACCCGTCGCGGCGATCTGCTGCAAGTGGCGGCCGCGCCCTATCCCTTCATCTCGGAGATTCTCAGCCAGGAGGAGCATCGCGCGGCCAGCCTGGCGGCGCTGGATCGCCTCGTCTCCGACAAGATGAGCGTGAACATCCGGGCGTTGGCGGAACAGGCGCGGGCGCGGCCCGATTTGCCCGCCGTTCTCGTGGGGCATTTTTCGGTGGATGGGGCCGAGCTAAGCTCGGAGCGCGGGATCATGGTGGGGCGAGATGTGACCGTGCCCCGCTCGGTGTTGGCCGACCCTGCCTGGGATTATGTGGCGCTGGGGCATATCCACAAACATCAGGATGTGAACGCCGGCAATCATCCGCCCATCGTCTATAGCGGCAGCGTCGAACGCATCGATTTCGGCGAGGAAAAGGAGCCGAAGGGCTGGGTGTTGGCCGAAGTGGCGCGCGGGCGCACCACCTATCAGTTCGTCCCCCACCATCGTCGCGAGGCCCGGCGTTTCGTCACTATCGATTGCGATTGCCGCCAGGCGTCCGACCCCACCGCCGTCGTGCTCAAGGCGATCCAGGAACGGCAGGTGGCCGACGCTATCGTGCGGGTGCGGCTGCGCTTGCGCGAGGATCAGGACGCCCAACTCAAGGAGCGGACGATCCGGGCGGCGCTGGCCGAGGCATCCGATGTGGCTGGGATCAGCAAGGAGATCGACGCCGCCGCGCGCCGGCGCTGGGGCGAGATCAATGTCGAGGCGCTCACGCCGCTGGAGTTGCTGGGACATTATTTCCGGGCGGCGAAGACGCCGGAGGAGCAGACAAAACATCTTTTGGAGGAGGCGGGGGCGATCATCCGCACAGTGGATGAGGCGGCGCGACAACTGAGCTGAGGGGGCCGCCTCCGCCCGGCGCCGCAGGACATCATGCTCGACCACATCATCGACATCACCACCGTGGGTCATCGCTACTGGCAGCCGTTCGCGGTCGCGTCGCCGGATGGCGTTCCCTTCGCGGGCTACGTCTGCCGGCAGGAGAGTGAGAAGCTGGGGATGCTGGCAATCACTGAGTTGGCCGGTGAGGAGCGGCTGGAGTTCGTCTATGCCATGCCGAAAATCCAGTATCCCTATCAGTTCGACCGCGAGGGCGCGGCGCAAGTGGCCATCACCGTGCCGCAAAATGTGGTGGACGCCCGCTTTACGGTGAAACTGGATGGCACGGCCATCATTTTCTATGCGCTGAAGGACAAGGCCGGTCATGTGCTGGAGGTGATCCCGCGCACCCGGCTGCAACCGGTATTGGCCAGCAGCCGCTGGGGTGACTGGTGGGAGCTTTTGCACGAAGTTCTGCCCGACCGCGCGGCCGTGAACGAGGCGGTGCGGGTTCAGGATGTCGTGCTGGCGTTCGAGTTGTGGGGGTATCGCAATCCCCATCTGATCAAATACACCACCCCCCTGGCTCTGACCTTGCACACCGCCATCCGTCACCGCAAGGTCGTGAGCTTTCGCCGTTTGCTCGATATCGCCGGTCGCTATCACTTCGATCTCGTCCCCACGCTCGAAGTCGCCCAGCCCGACGCCGAGGGTTTGGCCCAGGCGTATCGGCGTTGGCAAGAGCGCCTGGAGGCCGAGAATCGCGCGGCTGGCCCCGATACTTATGTGCAGGAAGGCGCCATCCTCGTGCTCTCGACGGCAGAAACGGCCACGTATTGGAAATGCAAGCCGCCCTCGATCGAGGAAATCCACTGGGCCGCGGGCGGAGACATCAGCAAAGAGAATATCTTGCAGGCCCTGCACAAGATGTTGGAAAACGGCTATGATTTTTCGCCGGGCAGCGTGGAGGATGTGTGCGCTGTGCTGGAGGCGGATTTCGATCCGCGCCAGATCGAGGGCGCCAGCGAGCTGATCCAGCGCGAGTTTTTGGATTTCACGGTCGAGCTACAACGACGGGCGTGGCTCCGCCAGCTGGTCGAGGCTTCGGGTCTGAATGTGCACGATCTGCCGAATTTGATGCGCCATCTCTCGCAGCATTACCCCAAGCGCGAGATGGGCTGGGTGTATGCTTCGGTGAAAGCCCTGTATGGCTTGAATTGATTTGTGGACGCGGATGGGGAAACACGGTTCGGCGGGCCGATCCGAACACACAGGCGGCTTGAATTGATTTGTGGACGCGGATAGGGAAACACGGATTTTGCTCTTGATTCAGAGCAGCGCGAACAAGCGTAGGATCGAGAGCAGGCAGCCGCCAAAGAGGGGCGGGGGTTTGGGTGGTTCGGGTTGCGGTGGCGGCGTTGGCTGAGGTTGGGGTTCGGGCGTTGGCTGCGGCTGGGGCTGCGGCTCTGGTTGGGGTTCGGGCTGGGGTTCGGGTTGCGGCTCTGGCGTTGGCTGCGGCTCTGGTTGGGGTTGCGGTTCGGGCGGCGGGGTGGGCTGTCCGGCTTGCCAGGCGGCGAAGACGTTGCTGCGCCCAGCCCCCTGGGTGTTGTGATCCAGGCTAAGATCGATAGCGGTGGACATCAGGCGCTCTTTGAGCCGGGCCGGGGTCAGACCTGGCTCGGATTCCAACAGCAGGGCGGCGGTCCCCGAAGCATGGGGGGTGGCCATGCTGGTGCCGGAGAGTTCGACATATTGGGACTCCACCACTCGCCCCAGCGAAGTGCCAGCCGCGCGCGCGGCGATGATCTGGTAGCCGGGGAAGACGACATCCGGCTTCACCCGACCATCCAACGTCGGCCCGCGCGACGAAAAATTAGCGATGGCGTCCTCGTCGGTGCTGGCCCCGATGGTGATGACACCCCGCGCGCAGCCGGGCGCGCCCACCGTGCGCGGGTTCGGCCCGGCGTTCCCCGCCGCCACGATCACGGCCACGCCCGTGGCGACGGCGGCGTCGCATGCTTCCGAGAGCGCATCGGTGCCATCGCCCGCACCATCGCTACCCAAACTCATATTGACGACATGCGCTCCCTGCGCGACCGCCCATTCCAGCCCGGCGATGACGCTGCTCATGCGTCCGCCGCCGCGGTCGTCCAGCACCTTGGCGATGTAGAGGTCGGCGGCCGGCGCCACCCCGCGGTACCTTCCCCCGCTCGCCAGACCCGACCCGGCAACGATGCCCGCCACGTGGGTGCCGTGCCCGTTGCCATCCTGAGCGTTGCCTTTGCCCGAGAAGTCTTGAGAGGCGCGGATGCGATCTTTGAGATCGATATGATTGAGATCGCAGCCGGTATCGACGATGGCCACCTTGACGCCTGCGCCCTGGCGTCCGTTCGCCCATACCTGCGGGACCCCGATCAAGGGTACGGAGCGATCGAGCATGGTGTGGACGGGGAAGTCGTACCAGATGCGCTCGACAGTGGGATCGGCAGCCAGCGTTTCGATCATGGTTGACGTGGCTGTAAACGCCGCGGCCGGGAAGGTGGTGTAGGTGAAGGTCGTAACCACGTCCGGCAAGACCGCCTGGGCCATAACCATGCCTTCCTGATGTCGAAAGCGCACGATGACGGGGATCTCACCAGCCTGCTCGGTGGTATCGAGCAGGCGTTGTAATTCGGGGTGGATGCTGCGATGGCTCATAGATGGGTTTCTCGGTGGGTGGTGTGAACGGGTTGATCGGGTTCGATGCGCAGCACCCAGGCGGCGCTGGACAACTGCAACAGCGCCCCCGCGCGGCCTACGACGGCCAGACCACGGATGAGGCGCAATGTGCGCACGATGGCGAGACCCGCCGCCTCGGTTGCAGTTGCGACGGTCGGGGACAGCTGATCACAACGGATGATGGCCGCTACCTGAGCGTCCACATCGGCGAGCAGAGCCGCCAGAAAAACAGGGGTAAATTTGGCTGGATCAACAGCGTCCATAGATTCGCGTCCGCCCAGGGGCGGCGACTCCATCTTACTTCCGAGTGTGAGCGCTGTCAATTGACGCGATCGGGAGGGGTGTGATTTGTACTGGCGGTTGCAACCCCAGGCGTGGTTGCAACAACGTACTTCGCCGCCCGCGCAGGTTGCCATGCGCCCCACCTGGGTATAAGATGATTGTCAGGCTGATTCGCGATGACGGTTGTTGCGTACTATCTATTATCCAACTGATAGATGGCTAGCCAAAGAAATTATGCTCAGATCTGAAACGTGAAACGTGATGCGTGAAAATTGCTGACGTTTTCTCGCGTTTCACGTTTCACGTTTTACGAGCTTCATAACAAATCAACCTAGCGATCAATAAGCATCTGTTTATAGATATTTACCCCCATGCAAACAAGACGCTGCGGCCTGATCGTGGCCGGTCTTCTTCTCTCTTTGGCCGTGCTGGCAATGGTTGGCGCGGCGTTGCTGGTTTTGGGATGGTTGTGACCACAAGGAATGACAAAATGTCCGAACACCAACTTCTCTATCTCTCCCGCGCGGATGTAGAGGCTACCAGCGTGGCCATGCCGGAGATCATCGCTGCGCTCGATGTCGCTTTTCACGAACATGGCCTGGGCCACGTCGAGATGCCGCCCAAACCCGGCGTCCATTCACGACCCGACGCCTTCATCCACGCCATGCCGGCCTACATCCCCGCCCTTCGCGCCATCGGCCTCAAATGGGTCAGCGGCTACCCGGCCAACCAGCAGAAGGGCCTCCCCTACATCACCGGCCTGCTCGTGCTCAACGACGACGACACCGGCCTGCCCCTGGCCGTCATGGATTGCACCTGGATCACAGCCAAGCGCACGGGCGCGGCCACGGCCCTGTCCGCCAAATATCTGGCCCGCTCCAACTCAGAGACGGTGGGCATTTTGGGCTGCGGCGTGCAGGGGCGCAGCAACCTGGAAGCCCTGCGCGTCCTCTTCCCCATTCAGCGGGTCATGGCATACGACAGTCGAGCGGAAAACGCCGAGCGTTACGCCTCCGAAGTCCGCGAACAATGGGGATTGGAGGTCGTCGTCGTCAACGAGCCGCGCCAGGCTGTCTCCGGCTGCGATATCGTCGTCACCGCCGGGCCGATCCTGCACACGCCGCACGCCACCATCAAGGCCGGTTGGCTCGACGCCGGCGCTTTTGCCTCCCTCGTCGATTTCGACTCCTATTGGGAAGGCGCCGCCCTACGCGAAGCCGACAAATTCTGCACCGACGACAGGCCGCAACTGGATTACTACCGCTCGATCGGCTACTTCCAGAGCATCCCCCCTGTTCACGCCAGCCTGGGCGAGTTGGTCACCGGCCAGAAGCCCGGACGCCAATCTGCCACCGAGCGCACCATGGCCGCCAACCTGGGCCTGGCCCTGGACGACATGGCCACCGCGCCCATCGTCTACCGCCGGGCGGTGGAGCGAGGGCTGGGCGTGTGGCTGCCCCTGTAAAAAGAAGAAGTGCTCCAGTCTGCCAGCGGCCACATCCTGGCTCAAGGTCAATTGCTGGGCACGTATGAACGGAAGTAGTACAGCCAGGGCCGCCCGCGCCGACCGGTTTTGACGCCTCAGCCCGCCGCCCGTATAATCCCATCATCCTCATTTGTCTGGAGCTGCCCCATGATCGAAGTCTTCATCGATAGCATCCGCATCAGCTTGATGACGCAGCACCGCGTCGTCGTCTTGCGGGAAAAGGGCACGCAGCGCTACTTGCCGATCTGGATCGGCGCCTCTGAAGCTGACGCTATCACCTTGCGCTTGCAAGGCGTGCAAGTCGACCGCCCCCTCACCCACGATCTCCTGACGCGCGCCTTCCGCACCCTGGGCGCGGAAGTCCAACACGTCGTCGTCAACGACCTGCGCTCCGACGTTTTCTACTCCCAGATCGTCCTTGAATACAACGAACGCGAGCTGCGCATCGACGCACGCCCCTCCGACGCCATCGCTCTGGCCGTGCGCGCCGAAGTCCCCATCTTCATCAGCGACAAGGTGATGCGCGAAGCCGGACGGCTGCCCGATGAAGACGTGGCGCCCGAACTGATGGGAGGCGAGCGCGCCGAAGAAGCCGAAGTCAGCGAAGAAGACCTGGGCGCTTTTGCCGACTTCATCGAAGAACTCGACCTGGACAGCTTGGGGGGCAAGAACTGACGCTTCTCGTTCCACCATCCCCTTCACCCCCTCGACGACGCCTGCTTGCCAGGCGTCGCTTTGTCTCTGCTCCCCGTCGATTTGGATTTCGGGTTGCGCATTGCGAAACCCACCACTTGCCGCCAATGACACCAATAGCCGAATCGCACGAATAAACCCCTGACACCATTTCCTTGTCACCTTGTCACCTTGTCTACCCTTCCACCTCCTCTCATGAGCACTCCGCCCGACAAAACGGTTCCCAGCAACATCCAGGCCGAAGAAGCCCTGCTCGGCAGCCTGCTGATCGACCCCGACGCCATCATCCAGGTGGCGACGGTGGTCAATCCCAGTGACTTCTATGTCCAGCGCCACGGCTGGATCTACGACGCCATTCGCCACCTCCACGACCAGCGCCAACCGGTAGACTTCCTGACCCTGATGGACGAGCTAGAACGGCGGAGCCAGTTGGGCGACGTGGGCGGCGGCGCCTACATCAGCTCGCTGATCAACGCCGTCCCCTCGGCGGTCCATGCCGTCACCTACGCCGAGATCGTCCAGCGCACCTCCACCCTGCGCCAGCTCATCGGCGCCGCTGGCGAGATCGTGCGCATGGCCTACGATGACCAGCAAAACGTGCACGAAGTGGTGGATCGCTCGGAGCAACTGATCTTCAGCATCTCCGAGCGTCGTCTCCATCGCGACCTGGAACCGATCCGCAGCATCATGCGCACCGTGATGGACGAGATCGACGAACTACATCGGCGCAAAGGCGAGGTGTTGGGGGTGCCGACCGGCTTCAAGACATTGGACAAGTTACTGGGCGGGATGCAGAAATCCGACCTCATCATCGTCGCCGCCCGGCCGGGGATGGGCAAAACCAGCCTGGCCTTGACCATGGCCCTGAATGCAGCCAAACGCCACGGCGTCCGCGTGGGCATTTTCAGCCTGGAAATGAGCTCCGAACAATTGGTGCAGCGCTTGCTCTCGCAAGAAACGCGCATCGATTCGCAGCGCCTGCGTCTGGGTCAAATCCACGACCACGAATGGGAGCGCATCGCCCAAGCCTCCGGCGTCCTCAGCGATTGCGCCCTTTTCATCGACGACAGCGCCGCCGCCACACCCTTCGAATTGCGCACCAAGGCCCGACGCCTGGATTCGGAATACGGCGTCGACCTACTCATCATCGATTACATGCAACTCATGTACGCCGGAACCCGCGTCGAGAACCGCGTGCAAGAGATCAGCCTCATCTCACGTTCGCTCAAACAACTTGCGCGCGAGCTAAACATCCCTGTGATCGCCATTTCCCAACTCAGTCGCCAGGTCGAGGCCAGGGCCGATAAAAAACCGCAATTGAGCGACCTGCGCGAGAGCGGCAGCATCGAACAGGATGCCGACGTCGTCATGTTCATCTTCCGCGAGGACCAATACAAAGAAGAAAGCGAACGCAAGAACATCGCCGAAATCATCGTCGCCAAACACCGCCACGGCCCCACCGGCAGCGTCGACCTGTATTTCAACAAGGAATTCACACATTTCGATGAATTGGCGATGGTGAAGGAGGATATTCGGATCGAGTAGCAGGTCGCGCGTCTTTGTTATTTCAGCCGCTCTCCCGATCGGCGCTCGAGAATGATCCCGCCCAACTCATTCGGCGTCTGACTTCAGTAGCTTTCCCATGCCAGACCGTGAATTCATTCACGGGATGTTCATTCCGCAATTCGCAATTCGCAATTCGCATTCCCCCCCATGCCCCCCACCCTCCGCGGCTTCCCCGGCTTCGTCGCCGGCAAAACCCGCTTCACTACCCTCCCCAACGACTTCTTCAGCGACCTGCTGCCCCTCGTCGATGACCTCGACGAACTGAAAGCCATCCTCTACGTTTTCTGGCGGCTGGGGCAGGGCGAAGGCGATGTCCGCTACTTGCGCCTGGAGGACGCCCTGGTCGACCTGCTCTTCCGGGATGGACTATCAGGCGAAGCAGACACAAAGGATGAAGCCGCGCGCCATGCCTTCACCCGCGCCAGCCAGCGCGGCGTCCTCCTGGAAGTCACGGTCAAACGCGGGGAACGCACCGAAACCTGGTACTTCCTCAACTCGCAAAAAGGCCGCGAGGCCGTGGCGCGACTGCGCCGTGGCGAATTCACCGGCCTGATGCACGACATCGACGATGTCGTCGTCGGCCTGGAAAAAGAACGCCCCAACATCTTCCTCCTCTACGAACAAAACATTGGCGTCATCACACCGCTCCTGGCCGAAAAACTTCGCCAGGCGGAACGGGACTTCCCCGAAAACTGGATTCGCGACGCCTTCGATATCGCCGTGACCCAGAACAAACGTAACTGGGCCTACATCAACAGCATCCTGCACAAGTGGGCCGAACATGGCAAAGACACCCCCTCGCAAGCTGGCCGATCTCTTGCCCCAGGCAGTCGCCGCGATACCAGCGACGACGAGACCACCCTCTTCATCCTCGAATAGCCTGGGCGACCCCGACTGCCCCATCTGCGGCGGCAAGGGCTTCTACGTCAAAGATGCGGCCATCGGTCATCCCGATTTCGGCAGAGCCTTTATCTGCACCTGCGCCGCGCCCGCCGTGCAGCAGACCCGCCAGCGCCAGATGAACGCGCTCGGTTCAGCAGACATGGTGGCAGAGATGACCTTCGCCGCCTTTCGACCCGACGGCGTCGCCCTCACCCCCGAACGCCAGCGCACCCTGCGCGCCGCCTACGCCGCCGCCCGCACTTTTGCCGCCTCCCCGCACGGCTGGCTGCTCCTCTCCGGCGGCTTCGGCGTCGGCAAGACCCACCTGGCCGCGGCCATCGCCAACGAGGTGACCAGGCGCGGCGGCGAAGCCCTCTTCGTCCTTGTCCCCGACCTGCTCGACCACCTGCGCGCCAGCTTTGGCCCTAACAGCCCCGAATCTTACGACGACCTCTTCGAGCGCCTGAAAAACACCGCCCTCCTCGTCCTCGACGACCTGGGCGCCGAAAGCCCTACCCCCTGGGCGCAGGAAAAACTCTTTCAGCTCCTCAACCATCGCTATCTGCGCCGCCTGCCCACCATCATCACCACCAACCGGCCCATCGAAGCCATCGAACCGCGGCTACGCTCGCGACTGATGGATATGGACCTCGTTACCCACATGCGCATCCTGGCTACCGACTACCGCGGGGGCGGCTATGTCGATCATTTGATCGAACTAAGTGAGATCGATCTCCACGCCGAACAGACCTTCGAGAGCTTCCAAATCCCTGGCGCCGGTCGCGAAGAAATCCGCAACAACCTGCTGACCATCCGCAGCGCTGCCTGGGAATACGCCCAACGACCACAGGGCTGGATTGCCTTCCTCGGCAGGCCGGGCGTGGGCAAAACCCATCTGGCCGCGGCCATCGCCAACCACATCCGCCAAACCCAGCCGCAGATCCTCTTCGTCTCCATCCCCCGCCTACTCGATCACCTGCGCGCGGCCTTTGCTCCTAACAGCACCCTCTCCTATGATGTGCGCTTCGAGCAGATCAAGCAGGCGCCGCTGCTCATCCTCGACGATCTGCGCGGCCAAGCCGTTTCGACCTGGGCCGAAGAAAAGCTCTTCCAACTCGTCGATTATCGCTACCTCACCCACCGCCCCACCGTCTTCACCATCAGCACAGGCGACCGGGAGATGAAAGAACTGTCCACCGCCGACCCGCGCATCGCCTCCCGCCTAAAAGATGAGAGCCTCTGCTTGTTATGTTATCTCAAAGGCTCAGGGCGCACGCGTGGGCGACAACCCGCGCTGGGAGAATAGCAAACCACGCGCACCTTTGGCCCTCCTCCCCCACCGTGCTAAAATTTTTGGTTGCCTATCAGACCAGACCTGCCAGACCTTCAACACCTGACAGATCTCGCTTGATCTCGACCTCCTCATGAATCGCTCCACCCGCATCTTCATCGCTCGCCGCCAACGCCGGCGCTTTGGCCGCTACCGCACGCCCGGCTGGAAAATCAGCGCTGGCGTCGTCGGCATGGCGCTCGTCATCGCGCTCAGCGCCATGATCGGCGCCGTCGCCTCGGCCGCCGCCGTGGCTGGGGGCGTCTACTACTACTTCACCCGCGACCTGCCCGACCCCACCGCCATCGTCACCGAGCAGGAAAGCTTCGAAACAGTCAAAATCTACGACCGCACTGGCCAACACCTGCTTTACGAATCCATCGACCCCCGCCCCTTCCGCGGCGACCGCACCTACGTCCCCCTCGACGAGATCAGCCCCCATCTGATCAACGCCACCGTGGGCCTCGAAGACCGCTCCTACTGGGAAAACCCCGGCGTCAACCTGCGCGGCCTCGGTCGCGCCTTTGCCCAGAACCTGCAAGGTGGACAAATCCAGGGCGCATCCAGCATCACCCAGCAACTCGTCAAAAACGTCCTCATCGACCCCGAAGAACGCTATGAGCGCTCCTACACGCGCAAAATCAAAGAAGCATTGATGGCGCTGGAAATCACGCGCCATTACAGCAAAAAACAAATTCTCGAGTGGTATCTCAATAACAACTTCTACGGCAACTTCAGCTACGGCATCGAATCCGCCGCCCACGTCTATTTCGACAAATCGGCCAAAGACCTGACCCTGGCCGAAGCTGCCATGCTCGCCGCCCTGCCTCAGTTCCCCGGCCTCAATCCGATCCAGGCGCCAGAGGACGCCAAACGCCGCCAGGGCAAGGTCCTGCGCTCGATGGTGGACGCCGGCTACATCACCCAGACCGAAGCTGACGCCGCCTTCGCCGAAGAAGTGCCGGTGCGCCAGTCCGCGCTGGAAAAATTTGAAAACCAGACGGCCCCCCACTTCGCCCTCTACGTCCTCGACGAACTGAAACGCAAGTACAACACCCCCGAAGACCCCTTCTTCATCTGGCGTCACGGCCTCCGCGTCATCACCACCCTGGATATAGACCTGCAACACGAAGTAACCTGCATCGCCCGCCAGCGCATCGCCCATGTCAACGGCGAAAACCCCACCCTCCCCGACTGCACGAAACTGGAGCCGGCCAAGGGCCTGAAAGTGCGCAAAGAAGGCGACCCGCCGGTCTCCAACGCCGCCGCCATCGTCCTCCGCACCGACACAGGCGAGATCCTGGCCATGCTCGGCTCGTTGGACTACAACAACAAGGACATCGACGGCGAAGTCAACATCGCTCTAGCCGAACGACAACCCGGTTCCGCCTTCAAACCCATCACCTACACCACCGGCTTCAGCCAGGGCCTGACGGCCGCCACCGTCGTCATGGACGTGCGCCAGGTCTTCCCCGACGCCGTCGAACCCTACGCCCCCGAAAACTATGACCGCCGCTATCACGGTCCTATCGACCTGCGCACCGCCCTCCAACGCTCTTACAACATCCCGGCGGTGTGGGTCATGAACCAGGTGGGGGTCAAGCGCGTGGTGGATATGGCCCACCGGCTGGGCATCACCAGCCTCAACAAAGACTATTACGGCCTCAGCCTGACATTGGGCGGCGGCGAGATCAAGCTGCTCGACCTGGCCTATGTCTTCGCCACCCTGGCCAATCTGGGCGAAATGGCCGGCGAGCCTGTTCCCACCGAACGTCTGCGCCCCGGCTATCGCACACTCGACCCTGTCGCCACCCTGGAAGTCAAGGACAAAGACGACACTGTCCTCTACAAATACCCAGGCCCTGGCCGCAACCGCGTCATCAGCCCGCAACTGGGCTACCTGATGGTAGACGTCCTCAGCGATCCGCGACCGCGTCCGGCCGCCTTTGGTCAATACTCCGATCTGCTCACCCTCCCCGACCGCCGCATCATCGCCAAAACCGGCACCACCAACGACTACCGCGATAGCTGGACCCTGGCCGCCAGCCCCCAGATCGCCGCTGGCGTATGGGTGGGCAACGCCGACAACACACCGATGGACAAAATCTCCGGCTCGGTGGGAGCCGCGCCCATCCTCCACGACATCATGCTCTACACCCACCGCAGTCTGCCCGTGATCGACTGGCAACAACCCGACGGCATGACTCGCGCCACGGTCTGCTCGGACAGCGGCCTGCTTCCCACCGATCTCTGCGGCAGACGACACAGCGAACTGTTCATCGCTGGCACCGAACCAAAAGATCACGACAACGTCTGGCAGGTGTTCGAGATCAACACCGCCACCGGCCAACTGGCCGATGCCTCCACCCCGCCCGAACTCATCGAGCGCCGCGTCTACCCCGTCTATCCCGCCATCGCCAACGACTGGGTGCGCGAACAGATCGATGCCGGCGCCCTGGCGCAACCCCCGCGCCCCGAAGCCAGCCTGACCGGCCCCGTTTTCACCAACGAAGAAGTCGCCATCGCCTCGCCCACCCCCTTCAGCTACACCCACGGCCTGGTCGACATCCTCGGCAACGCCCGCAGCGGCGACTTCCGACTCTACCAACTCCACTTCGGCCCCGGCCTCGAACCGGTCAACTGGCAACAAATCGGACCCGACCATTACAACCAAATCGACAAAGCCAGCCTGGAAATCTGGGACACTACTGGACTGAGCGGCCCCCACAGCCTGCGCCTCAGCGTAATCGAGAACAGCGGCAACGTCCGCCAGGTCACCGCGCCCGTCACCATCGACAACAACCCACCCACCATCGCCCTCACCAACCCCGAAAACGGACGCGCCTACGTCATGGAAGACGACGAATGGGTCAACATGAACGCCCTCGCCACCGATGACTGGTCGATGGACAAAGTGGTATTCTACGTCGACAACAGCGCCGTCATCACCACCACCGTCGCCCCCTACGCCGGCAAGTGGACGATGCGCATGATCGACCGACCGCCCACCTCCGGCACCATCGCCCCCAACGACCCCAGCCGCATCACCTTCACCGACCCCAACACCGGCTTCGGCATCATTCATGACAGCAAGGGCTACACCGAAACCCATGTGATCAAGGCCATCGCCTTCGACAGCGCCGGCAACCAGGCCGAAAGCGAGCAAATCCGCATCTTTGTACAACATCGCAAAGACAAAGGCCCCAAACCACGCGCCCAAGCAAGCCCACCCGAATATGTGCTACTACCTGTGAAACGCGAAACGTGAATACGTAGTACTGCAATATGCAGCGCTGACGAGCAACGAACATGCCCCACCTCCTTATCACCAACGATGACGGCGTCGAAGCCCCTGGCCTCCTGGCGTTGGCCCAGGCCCTCCGCCAACTTGGCGACATCACCGTCTTCGCCCCCAACCACAACTGGTCGGTGGCCGGTCACAGCAAAACCATGCACAAACCCCTGCGGGTCTGGCAAGTCACGCTGGAGGATGGCAGCCCCGCCTTCACCACCGACGGCGCCCCCTCCGACTGCGTCGCCCTGGCCGCCCTCGGACTGGCAACGACCCCCGTCGACCTCGTCGTCTCCGGCATCAACAGCGCCCCCAACATGGGCTACGATGTCACCTACTCTGGCACGGTGGCGGCAGCCATGGAAGCGGCCATCAGCGGTTGGCCGGGCGTGGCCGTCTCACTCGATTACAACGACGACGCCACCAGCGTGCGCCACTGGCAGACAGCCGCCGCCGCCGCTGTCGTAGTCGCCCGCCTCGTCCTGGCGCACAGCCTGCCCGCCAACACCCTCCTCAACGTCAACGTCCCCAATCTCCCCCTCGACCAAATCAAAGGCTACCGCGCCACCCGTCTGGGCCACCGCATCTACCGCGATGTCCTCATCCAGCGCACCGACCCGCGCGGCGCCCCCTACTACTGGATCGGCGGCGACCCACCCACCGGGCTACAGGAAGAAGGCGCCGATCTGGAGGCGGTCAGCAACGGCTACATCTCCGTCACGCCCCTGCACATGGACATGACCCAACACCGTTTCCTCGACACCGTGCGCCACTGGCTCCCCAAACCCTGATCCCCTTGACGACTTGCAGCACCTCCCACCCCCATCTCCATGGGGGGGGGGGGGGGGGGGGGGGGGGGGGGGGGGGGGGGGGGGGGGGGGGGGGGGGGGGGGGGGGGGGGGGGGGGGGGGGGGG
>JAYRVO010000081.1:0-11726 GCA_041918515.1 Chloroflexota bacterium
AAGGTGGTATTTGCCGAGGGTGGAGGGGAGGGGCATGGGAATGAGGTTAACGGCTTGATCGAGTCACGAATG
Source organism: Chloroflexota bacterium (assembly GCA_041918515.1). Lineage (GTDB taxonomy): Bacteria > Chloroflexota > Anaerolineae > J102 > J102 > SSF26. The sequence goes on from JAYRVO010000081.1 coordinate 73, forward strand.
AGGGTAGTGTGATTCTTGTGGACACGGATCGGGAAACGCGGATGATTTCATCTTCCTATCCGTGTTTCTTCCCATCTGTGTCTACAGATTCAGATGCTTGTTGTGGACGCGGATCGGGAAACGCGGATGATTTCATCCTTCCTATCCGTGTTTCTTCCCATCCGTGTCTATAGATTCAGATGTTTGTTGTGGACGCGGATCGGGAAACACGGATGATTTCATTCTTGCTATCCATGTCTATAGATTCAGATGCTGCTTGTGGACACGGATAGGGAAACACGGATGATTTCATCCTTCCTATCCGTGTTTCTCCCATCCGTGTCTACAACCCTATGACTGTACGATGGGGAGTTGATCAGCGGGTTGGCTCAGGTTGACGAGAGCGGCGAAGATCCAGCATTTCTGGTCGGGAGGCTGGCCGGCTTGACATTGGATGAGGAGCCAGTCGCCAACGTCGTTGCGTCCCAATGCTGTGATCAGCGATTGTTGGGCCAGCAAGTAGAGCCGCGGCGCCGAAGTGCCGGGAGCCGAACGCACATTCGCTCCCTGACCCGATGTTACCCGGCCCTCTATCGTCACGGAGGCAGGTGCAAGGGTGGTTGTCACAATGGCGGTCGGGGTGATAACGGCGGTGGCGGTGATGGTGACGGTAGCCGTTACGGGCGCGCTCACAGACGCCGTGACTGTAGCCGTAGGCGTTGGACCAGATGCCGTCGTGTCGCCGCGTCCTGAAAGGAGGACAGCAGCGCCGATGACACCGACCAAGATGAGGATGGCAGCGATCACGCCGATGGCGATGGGGATGGCGTTGGAAACAGGGCGGCGAGGAGCAGGAGCGGGGGCCGCGGCGGGCGCCGCCCAATCCGCCGAGGCCGGCGGCATCTCCGGCCAGGGTGCGGGTGCGGCGTTGGGGAAGGCGAATGCTTCGGCGCCAGGAGCAGCGGTCTCGCAGCGCAGTATGATGTCGCCGATTTGGATGCGGTCGCCCCCCTTCAGTGGTGTGCGCTCGCCGGCGCGGCGACCGTTGACCTGCGTGCCGTTGGTGCTTTTGTCGGTGAGGACGAACTCGTCCGACCCCATCATCTCGATCACGCAATGGACGCGCGATACCTGGTTGCCAGAAAGAACGATGTCGTTGTTGGCGCCGCGACCAATGCTGGTCAGGCCGGTGCTGAGTGGCCAGGTCTGGCCGGCGGGTTGGCCTTGTTCGACGATGAGTTGTAGCATGGAAACGCCTCCTGAATGGGGGGTATACGCGGATGAACGCAGATGAATGCAGATTAGAGCAGGTTTAGCCCTTGCGATACTGGAAAAGCAGGGCGCCGCTGCCGTACAGCGCCGCAAAGAATAGCAACATCCCCCAGCGGCTCCAGAGATGCCCGCTTTCATGGGTATAGGGGATGTGAAGGTTGCCGGTTATGGTGTCGGTGAAGACCTTCGTCTCGGTAAACTGCTTGGTGACGCTTATCGGGTCGCTCATCTCCAGTTTGGGAATGGGCACCATGGCCTCGGCCATACCGCCAGCCACCAACTGCACCGGCATTTGCACGGTCTCGGTCACAGTGCGCGGCTCCTGTATCTCCGGCACCTCCTGCTCGAACGTGATCTCCTGCTTCTTCCGTAGTTCGCCCAGCTCATCTAGCGCCGTCATATCCACTGTCGAGCCGATCGCATCCAGCGACCAACGCGTGATCGTAGCATAAGAGACGCCCTTCATCGGCCCTTTCAACTCGAACAAGGCGCCCGAGAAAATGATCTGTACGAAGATCATGAGCATCACGACATAGATCACACTGTCGCGACGAGTGACGGCGGCCGAGATCATCAACCCCATGCAGATAGCGGCCAGTGTGGTCAGGAGCAGGGTGATGTAAATCTCGAGCGTCGGTGAGGCGAAGATGCCATCGCCAGGCAGACGCACCTTCAAGGCGACAACCGCCAATAGAAACGCACACTGCACCAGGGCAAAAAGGAAGAGCGCCACCACCTTGGAGAAAACATAGGGGGCGATCTTGAGATTGATCATCCGTTCGCGCGTGTAGACAGCCTGCTCCTTGACGATCTCGTAGGCGGAGCCGAAGATGCCCAGGAGCGTCGCCGCCAATGCCATCATCAACAGCAGTTTCTGCGTGGTGAGGACGATCTGATACCTGCCGTCCTGTGTCAACAAGCGTTCGATCTCGCCTACCGGATGTCCCGTCAAATCATATTTGCCGGCGATGAACGCCAGCAACAGGCCGATGATGGGCATGACGGCTAACAAGACGAAGAGGCTGAAGCGGTCGCGGCGGATTAGTTCAAGATTGCGTTGAGTGAGAATGAAGAATTGGCGCAAGGCCGACGACTGATTGCTCAACGAACGTCGCCCGGAAACTGAACGCGGCGTGGGAGTAACAGCGTGGCGCAGGCGATGGCGCACGTAGCGGTCATAGATAAGGGAGGCACGGAAGCGATGCTCCCAACCCGCCGGATCGCGCTCGATGATATCGTAGATATCGGCGAAGTCGCGGGCTTCGAAGAACTTCAGCGCTTCGGCCGGCGGCCCAAAGAACACCATCCGCCCCTGGGCCATGAAGGCCACGTGGTCGCACTGCTCGATATTGGCGGTGGCATGCGTCACCAGAATGACAGTGCGCCCATTGTTGGCCAATTCGCGCAGTTGCAGCATCATCTTCTTTTCCAGGCTGGGGTCCAGGCCAGAAGTGGGTTCATCGAGGAAGAAGAGGCTGGGATTGCCCAGCAACTCGACGGCGATGCTGGCGCGTTTGCGTTGGCCGCCGCTAAGGCTTTGAATGGCTTGATGGCGCTGAGGGCCTAGTCCCACCTCCTTCAATGCCTGCACGATGCGTTGTTCGATCTCGGCCTCGTTCATATCTGGCGGCAGGCGCAGGCGAGCGGCATAGCGCAAAGCGCTGTTCACTGTCAGCTCGCGGTGAATGATGTCCTCCTGGGGCACATAGCCCATGAGCGTGCGATAGGCGTCGTAGTTGTTGTACAGGTCTTCCCCGTTGACGCGCACCAGCCCCTGCGCCCGTTGCGCGCCGCTGAGCGCGCCCAGCAAGGTCGATTTGCCGGCGCCACTGCCCCCCACCAACGCCACGAACTCGCGCGGCTGGATGCACAACGACACCTGGTTGAGGATGGTCTTCAGTCCGTTTTGCCCCGGCACCTGCCTGGTCAGCTTGAGTCCCTCGATGCGGATGCAGCCCTGGTCGGAAAATCCCGTCAGGTTGCCCGGCTGATAGACGAACTTGAACGGGCCGATGCGGATGACATCGCCACTTCGTAAGGCGGCGTGGGTGACGCGCCTGCCGTTGACAAAGGTGCCGTTCTTGCTGTGCAAATCAGTGAGGGTGTACCCACCTTGCGGGCCAGGATCGATGCGGGCGTGCTGTCGCGAGACGAGGGGGCTATCCAGGGGCACGCGGGCGCGAGGGTCGCGACCAATGGTAATGGGGCTGCGGTCGGCCAGCGGCAACATGCCCAGACTGGTGCTTCCACTATCATCCTGATGCGAGTGTTCCTCATGCTGGCGTTCCTGATGCCGGTGCTCGTGCTCGGCCTCGGCGACGACCTCGAAGGTGATGCTGTGGGTGCCGGGCATGTCATGGCCCAGGTTGATGCGATCACCTGGATGCAAGATCTGGCGTGAAACGCGATGGCCATTGACATAGACGCCATTGGTGCTTTGCAAATCCGTGATCTCGCACCCTTCCTCGGTCCATTGCAATCGGGCGTGGCGTCGCGAGATGTTGGCAACATCGATATGAATGTCACAGCCGGGGTCGCGGCCTAACGTCAGTGGCTGACGACTCAACCGATGCCGTCGCGCATGGCCGTCGGCCGTGCGAATAGTGATTACAGGAACGCGCTGTTCCGCCATACCTTTCTCCTTACTACGGTCCGAAATACCAGACGCCGTTTGTGGTTCCAGCCAGTAGGGTGTGACAATTGCCGCCGTCCAGCCAGAGCGATTTGATGTTGCGACTGGTCAAGCCATCGTTGAATGCCGACCAGTTGGCGCCGCCATCGAGACTGCGATAGACCCCGCCGCCATCGTCGCGGCCAGCGTAGATGACTTGGGGGACGAGGGGGTCGATGGTTAGCGCCCGCACCTCGACATTGTCCAGACCGCTACTATTCGGTTGCCAGGTAGCGCCGCCATCGGTGGACTTATAGACGCCCCTGGTTGCCATACCGGCATACGCTACATTGGCGTCATTGGGTGCGACGGCCAATGCTCGAATCGTCTCGACCGGCAGACCGCTGCCACCCCGCCAGTTAGCACCTCCATCATTGCTGTAATAGATGCCATTGGTTGTTCCTAGTACCAACCGGTTGGAATCGTTGGAGGCTATCACCAAAGCACGCGTGTTGAGGTTACCCAGGGCATTGTTATACGCCTGCCAATAGGCACCTCCATCACCTGTCTTGAACACCCCCTCTTCAGCGCTGGCAGCATAAACCACGTTACAATCGGTTGGATGCACAGCAAGGTCATATAGATACATGTCAAGGATGCCGCCACTTCGCAATTGCCAAGTACTGCCGGTGTCGGTCGAACGATGAACGCCTTCACCCCATTTGGTCATGTACACCACGGCAGGGTTCGAGGAACACGTTATGACAGCCGGTATGAGGTTGGCACTAGAGTTCACAGGATCGTCGAATGGCAGCATGAGACCAAGCGGGGAGTCGAAGCTGATTGGCAACGCATACCAGCTCCTGCCGGTGTCCCATGAGCGATAGATGCCCTGATCTGTACCAGCGAACACGGTGCCGCAGCTACTGTCAGTAGATGTAAGATCGAAGATAGTGCGGTTGGTCAAGCCAACCGTTGGGTGCCAGTTTGCCGGTCTTGCATAGGAGTTGTTCGCGGCCGGTAGGAAGTTCAGCGCCAGCACCTGCAGTTCGATGCCAACACTTTTTGCACCAGCGCTGGTTGATTCCATCGTGATCCTACCTGAATAGAGGTCTACTGGTTGGCTGCGTGGAATTGCGATACGAACAGTGACGTTTCGATTTCCCCCGGCAGGCAGATCGAATTGTGATGGCGTCAGATGGATCGCCCTTGCCGGAAGGCGATGCCCCAGAGAACCAACCAGATCGGACACGAACAGAGTCAGATTGCGGATTTCTCTGCGCCCACCCGTTTCACGCACCGTAAATGAACGCTCTGCGGTCACCCAGTCGCGGTTCCAGAATGCCAGGTTGGCTGGATCAACGGCCATGACCGGAAGTGCTTCCGGCTGGGAAGCGAAGATAGTTAACGTCCCCTCGATGGCTGCTACATTGAGAAAACTACCTTGCACTTCGCCTGATTCGATAGCACCGCTGAGACTCTCTGAACTGACGATAGCATCCCCCTGTTTGCCAATGATATCGACCTGATAGTTTCCCCCGCTGTCCCGCCCAACGAATTGCACTGTGTAATTTCCGGCCACGGGGCGGTCCACCGCAATCGTTTGTGGCTCGGTCGAAACGTAACTAGAGCCTGGTATTTGCAGATCTATCGCGCCGGTTTGATAGTTTTTGCCGGTATGTCGTCCCTGTGCATCATAGAGATGAAGATCGGCGGGTGAGTGTAGGATGATGGACATCGAGAGAGGAATGTTGGGCGCCAGGGTGCGCGTCTCCAAGGCCAAGATCGCATAGGCTGTTACCAAATGCTTATCTGACTCCCACTCATCGCTATTGCTGTTACGCCAGTAACCATCGCTGTGAGGTTGATGCTCTCCTGTTGTCAACTCGGTCAGCAATTCGTTGAACCAGTCATGGTTGACGCCGCCTATGGTCAGATTCGTCTTGCGGGCCATCGCCAATGATTTTGCCAACGTAACATAGTAATAGTACAAAGCGGCCGATCCGCGTCCGGGATTCTGGGTAACCGACCAATTGGAACCGGTCTGCACCCAATTCAAAGCGCGCTGCAAATGTGTATCAGTGTCTGGATTGCGGCCAGCGAGTAGGTTCGTCCAAATGCCGGCGTGTGTCATACTGCCAAGAGAACGACCAAAGTAGCCTTGGCGATAATCAAAGCCTCCGTCTGATCGTTGCAAGCTATCTGCGTAGCGCAACACCCGCCCAGTCCAAGCTGTGGCATCGCCGGGTGAAGGTTTGGCAAGGTCAAGATAGCTGTATGCAGCATCGAGGCCCATGACCGCCCACTGCGTGTTCGAGAGATCGGACCAATTGGAACGTGGATAACCCCACCCGCCGTAATTGGGATTATTGGGTAAGTAGCCGGTGCTCTCGGTTGATTGCACCCGCAGTAGATAATCCTTGGCTTGAGCGATCTGATCCGTATACCGATGAGGATTATTGGTATGGTCCGCAGCCACCAGGACGAGAATAGCCAGCGAGGTATCGTAGGTGAAGAGCCCGCCACCTTCTCCGAAACTTCCATCAGATCCTCGATGCGCAAGCAAATAGCGAATGGCTTCCTGAATATCCGGCGTGCCGTCAGCATCGGTGTCGGTGGCATCGTGCTCGTCGAAACCATAATTCAAGAATGCCAGGGTTGCCAGCGCCGTAATGCCGGTGCTGCCCGCGGACTCGCCCCAGCTACCGTCGCTGCGCTGGTGGGAGCGGAGATACTGCAGGCCCTTGTCGATAGCAAATGGCGTTACTCGCACTGCATCAAAAACGACATCACCTGCCGCAGGAGACTCATCGGTAAGCATGACCAACACGGTCATGTTCGAGCGAAACTCAAACCATCCATCCTGAGTGTCATCCCGCACGAGCGTCACCCAGTTGTTGTGTCGAGTCTGCTGATTCAGCGTCGCTGAAACCGACACAAGCGCCCCGCCTTCATCGTGATACATCATGGCATAGTGAGCAGCGGTGGTCCACTGACGGCCTTCTGGTGGATCGGGAATGTAGACCTGCACGTTGTAACGCCCTCGTTGGGGGATGCGAAGTGCCCAAATTCCCCAACTCTCTTTCTGTCCCCTAGTAGTGGTTGTCCACCAGGCGTGACCCTGGTAGCCGGCGTTTAAGTCACGCCACTCAGCCGTCCGCTGATAAACATTGCCGAAGTTCTCAAAGGCAGGGTCACGGTCGTCGGTGAGCGTTGTTGCCTCCCATAGCCAGTAGCTCGACGTCCCGCGATCGTTGTTGCTCCAGGGATCGTTGCCATCGCCCCACCAGCCAAACGGATCGACCTCGATGCCGTTGCGAAGAACACCGAAGTGCAAATGATAAGCAGTTCCTGAGCAGCCACTACCGCTACAACCACTACTCCCAATTTCTTCTCCAGCCTGAATCAGTCGTTCGGGTAACCATGAATTCGGTGGGTTTCTTGGATCATCGCCGATCGAGCCAAGATGTCCATAGATAGTCTCGTATCCGCTACCATGCCTAATGGCCACCAAATTGCCTAAACCTGTTCCGTGGTAATCCGCTGGGCACCCTTGTACGCCCTCTCTACACACTGCTGATATAGTGCCAGTCGCGGCTGCTAGAATTCGCTCAGTTCGGGTATTGTAGTCTACGCCATCATGACCGCCATAGCAACTTATACCCAGCGTACAATTTGTTAGCGACCCAAATGGGTCATCGCCGGTGAATAGTTTGATATGATCTTGATCTCCGTAAGTGGGATATTCATGGTCGAAAAAGGAATTCACCGCTCCGTGCAATGCAGTCAACTGATATTGTTGCGCAAAGGGCTTGCGCATGAATGGCGTCACTTCGTCCTGATCGACTTCCAACGCCAAGCGGGGATCAACACCAAAAAGGTCAGTATATACCTGTATGAATTTTGCTTCACCGCCTGCCTGCGCCGTAGCCGTAGTGCCGATCTGACTGATGCTAGATAGATCGTTCAGCACGTCGCGCACGGCAAGTGAAGCCGCGTTTGGCACCTGATCATCTGGCAGCGTGGAAATGTAACCGCGATACGCCTCTCCAAGTTTATCTGACAACCATCGCAACTGATCGCCCAGACCATTCGCCGTCTCAATAGGTAGGCCGAAGGCGTCATCGAACTGCGCAGGTTGAGCTTCTTGATCGGCTATCAATCCACTTGCCAACTCCAGAAAAGTCAGGAGCACTTTCGGATCTACGGTGTAGCCGAATCCCAAGCTGGCATTGCGAAGAATCCTAGCGGCCGAGTAGGATTCGCCTTGCGCTTCAACCTGATACTGCGCCAAGTTGCATGGAATGCTCTCCAATACTTGCTGCAACTCCTGTTCAGAAAGTCCCTCAGCATTGATGAAACGAGTCTTATGGATAAAGAATGGTAAATCTCGAACTGAATCGTCTTCCATTGCGGGAATGGCTGCCGAGATCGAATTCGCGCTGGCCGATGATACTAGCGCTAGGATAATACTGAACAGAAGCAACTTTACAGCCACAAGGGTGGATGTGCTCATACGTTCAGAAAATTGTTTCATAGTGGATACCACCGCATTGTAAGCGAAAATGGCGAGATACCTCGCCAGACTCTGTGCTAACTCTCGAACGTTGGCGTCGCCGCCGGTGTCACCAGCCCCTCCCCCCCCACCGCCTTCCACACAAACGACCGCGCTGCGCTTTCCTCGCCCACGCGCGTCCCCACTGGCAGGCCATCCTGGATGGTCGGCCGGCGCCACACGGTCACGCGCCAGATCAGACGCCGGTCGCCGCCCAGGTTGTCATAGACGTGCTGAGGGACTTGATACTCAGTGGACGTGGTCGCATGCGCATCGTGCCAGATAGCGCCGTCATGTGGAAAGTCGATGCTAACAACGTAGGCGTCGCCAGCAGCCAGAGGGCCGACGGAGCGCCACTGCAGGCGGATGGACGCGTCGCGACCGCGGAACTCGGCGTTGTCTTGTGGGTCGAGAAGTGCAGGCGCCGGGTACTGGAGAACAGCGGCGACCGCGGCGGACGCGCCTTGCGTTGGGGTCGGGGTCTTATTCGGTGCTGGGGTCGCGCCGCCGCCTGGGTGGGTGGGGGCAAGGGTGGAGGTGGGGGGAGCGCCCGTACCCTGCGGTGCGGCTCCCGATGTAGCCGACTCTGCTGCGGCCGTGATTTGTGCGGCCAAGACTGTACCCGTCTGAGCGACAGCCGTGGGTGAACCAGATGAACCACCACGGGGCCAAAGCCACACTGCCAGCAGGATCAAGACCAGCGCCGCCGCCGCAACCGCAATTGGGAGCACGATGTTGGCCGGCAACACCCGCGGCGAACCAACTTGCAGCACCCCCACCGACACGTCATCCGTACCCCCGCGCTGGCCGGCCAGGGCAATCAGTTGCTCGGCCGCCTGCGCTTGGCCCAGCGCCGTCGCCAGATCGGTTTCAGCGACAGCGTCGGTGAGACCATCGCTGCAAAGGAGCAGAACATCGCCCGCTTGCAGCGTCTCGGCCCGGTGCTCGACCTGTTCCTTGGGCAGACTCCCGCGCAGGCCCAAAGCCCGCGTCAGTTGGCCGCGTTTGGGGTCCTGCGCGACTTGTTCGGGCTTCAGCTTGCCCGCCCGCATCTGTTCGGCGCCCCAGGTGTGATCGTGTGTCAGTCGGCGCAGCTGCCCCGCGCGCAGCAAATAGGCCCGGCTGTCGCCGATGTGGGCTACGTGCAGGCTAGTGCCGCGCACCACCGCCGCTGTGAGCGTGCTGCCGGCGCTGCCGGGTTGGCCGATGGCCTTGACCACGGCTTCGTTGGCGTGCTGCACCGCCTTTACCAAGGCTGTGCCGGTGTCAGCTTCCTGACTCTCGTAATAAGTTCGCGTCAGGCCCTGCACCGCAGCCTGGCTGGCGGCGCTGCCAGCCTCATCCTTGCCGTAGCCATCGGCGACGACGAGAAGCTGGCCGCGCTCCGCTAACAGTTCGGGAGGGAGGCCCTGGCTGAGACCGATGGCGTCCTGGTTGACGGTGTGGCGAGAGCCGCGATGGGTGGAATGGGTGCTTTCACTTTTCATGAGAAGAGCGCTTCGGGGGTGTCTGTGGCGATGGGTTCGGGCGTATCGGTAATAGGTGGAGGAGGTGGTGGCTCCTCAGGTGTATTTGTAGGGGTCTCAGCTGTGTTGGGTGGAGGCGGCGCGGGTGTGTGGGTGGGGGGAAGGGGTGTAGGGGTGGGTTCAGGTGAAGGCGTAGGAGAGGGGCTGGGCGATGGTGTGGCCGTGGCTGTTCTGACTATGCGTGTTGGCGTTGCGGTGGAGGCGCGCGTCGAGGTGGCAGTGAGCAAGTGTGTGGCCGTAGGGGTGGGAGTAGCAGGGGTGGCGAGGGGGGCTGGCGTCTCCTCCGTGCTTGCGTTCACTGCTGCTGGCGGAGCCGTCGTTTTTGCCGGCTTAGGGCGAGGCGAAGGCGAGGGCGTCACGGCTGGAGGGGAGGGCGAGGGTGTGCGGTTGTTGGCGCCGGCGGGCGACAGAATGGCCGGTATTCGTGTGACCGGCGCCGCAACCGTCGGTAAGCGGCGCAGGGCGAGCACGGCAATGAGGACGATCCCTATCAACACGCCGGCAACTGGCAGCAGCCAGATCAAAGAGCGCCGGTGGGGCGGGGTGATTCCACCAGAGGGAGAGGCGTTAGCCAGGGGTAGGGCAGGTTGAGGCGTGGGGGTGCGCACACGGGTGGGAGCATTGGCGGGCGCGGGCGTGGGTGAACGCGTAGGGAGGGGGGTGGGGCGGCGGGCGGATGAGTTGGCGGTGGGCGGAGAGGTGAGGCGCTGTCCCGAAGCAGCGGCGGCCAGGTCCGCCACAAAAGCGCCGGCCGGGGCGTAGCGCTCTCCTGGTTTCTTGGCCATGGCTGTATGGATGACCTGCTCCACGGCGGGCGTCAGGCGGGGGTTGAGAGAACGAAGCGGGGGTGGCTGGCCGTAAGCATGGGCGAGCATGACGGACAGCATCTCGCCTGTGAAGGGCACACGGCCCCCCAGAAGTTCATAGCAGATCACCCCCAGGGAGTAAATGTCGGCGCGGTGATCGACGGTCTCGCCCATGGCTTGTTCGGGTGACATGTATTCAGGGGTGCCCACGATCACGCCGGTGCGGGTCAGCCCCGTGCCGGCAGCGGCTTTGGCGATGCCAAAATCCGTGAGTGTGGCGTGATCGCCTGGCCCTACCAGGATGTTGCTCGGCTTGATATCGCGATGCACCACCCCGCTGCCGTGGGCGAAGTCCAGGGCCGAAGCGATCTGGCCCATAATTCTGATCATGCGTTCGAGAGCCCAAGGGCTTTCGCGCTCCTGGATCAGGTTCAGGGGCCGACCAGCGATTTCCTCCATGACGATGTAGTAGACGCCGTTTTCGACCCCGACGTCGTGAATGGTGACGATGTTGGGGTGCTTTAGCCCGGCTGCAGCGCGGGCCTCGTGCAAAAAGCGCTCGACGAACATCTCGTCGAAGGTGAACTGCGGCGGCAAGATCTTGATCGCCACATAGCGGTTGAGCGAGGTCTGATAGGCGCGATAGACGATCGCCATGCCGCCGCGCCCGATTTCGCTGATGATCTGGTATTGGCCTAGTTTCTGACCGATGAGATTCTGCATCACGCTTCGTTTCCTTGTTGGCCTCGAAAGGTGCTCAGTCTTGATAGACGACGCGCAGGGTGTACGGCCCCGAACCCGCCACCCAGCGCGCCCGGACGTAGTATCGCCCCGGCGCCACAAGCTCGGTCAGGATGTGCTCATCAGCCGCGCCCGGATTGCCGGAGTAGCCTATCCGAGTCGTC
>JAYRVO010000082.1:0-47739 GCA_041918515.1 Chloroflexota bacterium
GCTCATCCTCCGGCCGGGGCCGCTCGCGGCTCTCGGCAATGGCCTGCTCCTGCGCCGCCTGGAGCTCCAGAAACGACGTGTTCACGGCCGCGGCCACCAAGATCGGGTACAGCGCCGGCTCGCCCAGCGCGTGCTCAAACAGCCCGGCGTGCGACCGGACGATGTCGTTCAGCAGCCCGCGCCGGATGGTCACGATGTCGTTACCGCACAGCGCCGCCCTCAGATCTCCGCCCGGCTCGCCATAGGCCCTCGCGCCGGGATAGAGATGGTCCAGGATGCTCTGCAATGTCTGGATATTGATGTAGGTCAAGTCCACGGCGCGGCCTCCTGGGGCGGCCTCGTGGTCGTCGCATGACACCTGCGCGTAACACCAGTGTGGGCGCAGGCGTGTTGAAAGGTGATCAGCTTGTGTCCTTGCATGTCTGTCTTAGGCTAGAAGGAATGGAGCCGGTTCTCGGCTCGCCGGAGCGCATCGACGTCGCGGTGGCTGTAAAAATGACCACCGGCGCGGACACGTTCCGTTCAGGTGCAGGGCCAGCAGCAGGGAGCAGGTCACGGCCGCGCCCCGCGGCTGGGCGTACTGGTCGAGGACGTAGACGCCGCTGCCGCGCTCCGGTTGATGGAGCAGGGCAGTGCAGTCCAGGTCCAGGGCCAGTATGTGGTGGTTCAGGGCGGTTTGGCGTTGGGCTTCGGTCAGTGGTAGTTGCTGGATCGGCGTGAGCATGGCATGGATTGGGTTTCATCGGCGTAGGTCACGCGGCCACGGCCGCGCTCCCAGCGCCGGCGTGGGCTACGAGGTATAGGGACGACTCAGTAGGGGTTTACCGGCTTCCTCTCATAGATACTCCGGGTTCCCATCCGGGACTTCCTCCGGCCGGATGCGCTCAATCAGTCGCCGGATAGCAGCGAGCAGGTTGCGAAGTAGAGTCATAACGATTGGCTCCTTGAGCAAACAGGGCAGTACGAGACCGGCCGTTCCTCCCACATGGGTCACTGAAGCCGGTTACTATTGGCAATGATAGCCGCCCGCTTGATGACCTTTTCCCGCCGCTCGTCGAGCCGGTATTGCAGATCCTCCACAAACCAGTCAGGGCGCGCCGTGTCATAGCTGTCCATCAGCACGGTCTGCGACAGATGCAGGGCCGCGGCTGCGTAGGCGACGATGATGGCGCATGTTGCCAGGAAGATGAGGTGCTCGGTGACCGGCCGCACCCGGATCGCCGCTTCATGCTTGAAGGCCAATCCCCGGTCGACCCAGTGCAGCTCTTCCGCTTCGGCGCACGCCTGCGCGGTGAAATGGGTCAGGCGGGTGGTAATGAGATAGCGCAGTTGATGTTCCTGAATACGTGGCTCCCCCAGCAGCTGCCGGAAGGTAGCCGCCTCGCGGATGCTTTCAGGCAAGGGATTCGCCTGGAAGGCCGTGCTCAGGGCGAAACTGATCTGCCCCGATGTTGGTTGCCGCTCCCCAACGATGGAGGCGGCCATGAAGGCCACGTCGAGCAGCTCGTCATATAGACGCGCCCGCTTCGGATTGCTGTTCGCCCGCGTGTAGGCCGTCCGGCTATAACGACGCATGAGCGCGTCAACAGCCTCACCGACCTCCGTCTGCATGAACAGCGTCGCCTCATACGGGTTCGGCTTAGGAAACGGCAACCGCTCGGCGGCGATGGCCTTTCGCCACTGCTCTACCGTCTGGATGATGGCGCGGATCTGGCGATGGGTGGGTTTGTGGATCATGTGGGCCGTCACGCTTTTCACGCTATTTTCACATCGCTCGGCCGCACAGTCCCCGGCCACCCCGCCCGTTCCGGCTCCTCAAACAGGAACGGAAAGCGATTGCAGAGTTGGTCAACCGACGTGTTCCCAATCGCCGCTCCGGCGTCGTAGAAGCGACCATCTCTGGGGTGAACGCTCCAGGTCACGCTCGCCGGCCGCCCATGCCGGCTCTCGTCGCTGACGACGAGAATCTCCAGCACGCAGTCGCCCTGGCCCCGGGCCAGCTCGTGGTCAGCCGGCACAGGGTAGCCAATTCCGCTATCTCGATGTCGCTTGAGTTCTTGGATGAGCCTGTCTCGGCTCAAGTGAGTGACGGTCTGAGCCATAGTCTGCTGCTCCTTCCCACAAAAAACCAAAAATCCGGCCACGCGGTTGGTTGCGTTCCGGCCGAATCCCTGCAGACTTCTGGCTCGGCCGGGAGAGGGGTTCTCCCCTTTCGGCCTCGGTTGCCTCTGTGGCTATGCGCGTGTTAGGGGCAACCAGCGTCCATCACCGCGCCATAACGGACGCCGGTTGCCCATTGGCCTCTTATGGTGCCGCTCATCGTGCTTGGGGTTATCCGCTCGGCAGCAACTGCCACGGCCGGGCGCGCGGCCGCTGAACTCACCCCACTGTTAAGTGGCCACTGCTAAGTGGGCGAACTTCTGCTTAACGATGGGGTAGGAATTCCGTTACATGGGGGCACCTCCATGGTGTTGCATCTGAATGTGTGTGCGTGTCTATGATAACGTGTTTTATGTTATAGCACAAATGTTCTATTTATTTGAAGCGAAATAGTCAGTCGCGCGCCAGTTTGCCGTTCGCTACTACGCTAACTTTGAAGAAGTGTCCACATGACAATGGGCGGTTGACCAAAGGCGCGGTTGCAAGACAAGACAGGATGGTCTTTAGGAAATGATTTGCCTTACTAGCGGCGTTGACAGCATCTACGGCAATTGGAAATGCAAGCTGATACCAGCAGTTCGTCCAAATCAGCAGCAGTTAATCGCTTGCCTGGTGGCAACTGCTCAAGGAGTTGAAGGGAAGAGGTAATGGGCTGTACCACGACTTGCACTCTGCTCTTGTCGGCCGAGCCGCTAAATCCCCCGCCCCCATTCCTCCAAAAAGGCGATCACCTCTGCATAGCTATCCTGTCGGATCAGCTTGTAACTGGAGACATTAAAGCGCCTGTAAAGCTCCCCAAAGATGCTTTGATAGTAGTTCTTGCCTGGCGTCTGTTCCTGGAGCCGGCCAGCCAGGGCCTTGACACGCTGTGAGACTTCAGCCGCTTGCTCCTCGGTGATAAAGGAGCCAGGGGAGAGCCGGCTCTCCAGCTTCCCCAGTCGCTTACTCAGATCGCCTACTACGACCGCCGCCTTATCCAGCCGGGCCTCTGTGGTTGTGACTCGCCCTTCCAGAAGCATTTGCTGCTCGGCCATATTCGCAATGGCCAGAGCCATGTCCCGTATCTGAGTCAGCGCGCTGGAGGGAGAGGCCACGGCCCCGCCCTGGAAAGCCTGAGCGAGAACGCGATAGCAATCCCGTTGATAGCGAATCAGTCGCTCACGGAGTTCCTCTCGCACCCGACTCGCGTTAATGCCAAAGAGCCAACCGTTTAAGTACTCTAGGGGCAAACAGAGAAGCTCAGGCCGGCCGCCTGCTGGGTTTGTACGTGTTACACGTACAAACCTAACCGTCTCAGAGAGCACGGCATCTCGCTTGATCCTCTCGCTCTGGCCACTCCAGGATACTCCCAGGAAGTCACAGATCGGCCGAAGAGGGACGTAAGGCTCTCCGTCCAGGACATACACCCGCAGCTCATCCCCGTAGAAGTCAACGGCCCGCTCATCGGTTGGCATGAGGGCTCGATTGTTTTTCGTCTCTTCAGTCATGCTTTTCCCTTCTTACTGTCCTCCCTCGTCAACCGGGGAAAGGTATTGTTGTCAAAGGCGTCGTCCAGCGCGGCATCGAGGCCGCTGCCCGGGTCGGCGTCGAATTGGGCCGTGATGGTCAACTGCATCGTCAGTGACGCGGGGCGCTGGCTGCTGAGGGGCTGGACGACCTTCTGGAACAGGCCGGTCAGCTCCCCCTTGGCCAGGTCGACTGACCCCGAAAAGTTAGGTTCACTGACTTAGGCAAAAGATTATGCAGGATGCTGGCACCTACGCCGCGGCTGGCAACGAGTAGTATGGCGACGGCACAGTTGAATAGACTCGCAGAACATGCCGATAGACTTCTTCCGCGCGAGCAGTAACCTCGTTGTCGTTATAGCGCTCCACTGGTAGGCCGGTTATGTCGCTCCACAAGAAGTCACGGATGGCAACCCTTACGGCATCACGAGTCGTCTCCTTGTCGGTCCAATGATCGACCCGCAGCTTATCCGCCTTGAGAGTGACAAGCAACTCGCCGGCCACTTCCTTGATGCGTTCGACCTCGGCCGCGCTCAATTCCGGTTTCTTGAGCAAGTCGAAGATCGCTAGCGACTCCTCGTCCAGCCCTTCGCGCACGGCGCGCTCCTCTTCCTCATCCAGTTCCTTCACGAAGCGCAGCAGTTCCTCGAAGGTCTGCTCAATCGTGACCCGGTCCTTCTCGCCGTTGTAGGCGGCCACAATGGCCTCGTAGCGTTGCTGATAATCAGCGCGTAATGGATTCCGCTCCATCATCCGCTGTAATCGCTGCTCAACGACTTGCCGCAAATTCTGAACCGTGGTGCGCTTGGCCGGAGTACGCTCGAACTCCTGGCGTAGCCGCTCGAAGTCAATTTGACTAATGTCGTACAGCGATGTTCCTTCCGGGTTTGCGTCGGTTTGCACCTCGATGACATCGTCCGCTATTTCATGCAGCTGACGCACGATATCGCCAATGTCGGCCAATTCGCGGTCGCGCTGCAAGCTCTTGTAGACAGCGTCAATGGTGCGGTAGTCGTCGCGATAGTCGTTGACACCCGGTACGTTGATGCATGCGCGGAACTTGCGGAAGACCTCCCGGCACAATATCTCGAAGCGCTTACGGGTTTCATCGTTCTCGTTGGCCGCTTCCTTGGCCGCGAGGATCGCCGCGTTGCGGGCAAAGCCAGCCTGCTCGATGATGGCGTCGAGACTGGCGTTGCGTTCTTCCAGGAAGGCTCGTACCAGGGCGACCGCCTCGGCCAGGTCCGCTAGAAGCTCTTCTTCCGGCCGGGCGGGATCGACTTCGATGCCTTCCTCGTGGCCGTCATCGGCTGTTCCGGCGAACGTGGCCAATGCCTCGCGCAAGTACTTGAGTATTCCAATGTAGTCGACGATGAGACCGTTGTTCTTGTCCTGGTAAACGCGATTTGCCCTGGCTATGGCCTGCATTAGGGTGTGGGCCTTGAGCGGCTTGTCCAGGTAAAGTGTTGACAAGCTGGGCACGTCGAAGCCGGTCAGCCACATAGCGCAGACAATCGCGATGCGAAAGGGGTGTTCCGGCTCTTTGAAGGCGCCGTCGAGGGCCATGCGCTGCAGGCTGCGGAACCGAGGTTTCTGTTGCATCGATTCCGGCAGGTCGATACCTTCCTTGATCAGGCGGCGATGGGGGGCGATATCAAGGCCCCGCTGCCTGAAAGTGGCCACTTCGCCCTGCTCCTCGCTGATGACCACGGCCGTTCGCGTCTCGCGCATCCAGTCGATCTGTCGCCGCAGGTAGATCTCCTCCTGTTCATCGGCCGCTCGCTTCATCTCTCGCCCCAACTCGGTAATACGCTCGTCCCAATAGCGTGTGATGAGTTGATGCATGCGCACGCAAGTGACCTTATCGATGCACACCAACATAGCCTTGCCGGATTCCCATGCAGTGGAGTAGTGCTGCACAAAGTCGCGGGCGACCTGGTCCAGGCGCTTCTCGGCCGTGATGATGTGGTAGTCGCGCTGCAGCTCGCGCTCCAGCCGTTGCAGGGTTTCCACATCGTCGATCTCCAGATCGCCCACTGCCTCCGCCATTCGCTGGTTCAAATCGCCGACGGCCAGCCCCAGCTTGTCGCCGCGCGCATCGTAGTAGAGGGGAACCGTCGCCTGGTCATCCACGGCCCGCTGGAAATCGTAAGTGGACACGTAGTCGCCGAAGACACGCCGGGTGATCTCATCTTCATTGAACAATGGCGTACCCGTGAAACCGATTTTGCCGGCGTTGGGTATCGCCAGGTTCATGTTATCGGCTAGCAGGCCGTATTGTGTGCGATGGGCTTCATCGCTAATGACGATGACGTCGCCGCGGTCGGTGTAGGGCCGGCCAGGCTCTACCGGCTGGTTGAACTTCTGGATAAGCGAAAAGATGTAGGCTTTGTGCTGGCCCAGCAGATGGCGCAAATTGTCGCCGCTGGCAGCCCGGCAGGGGTCGCGGTCGTTGTCGACCACGCCGCAGCCGGCGAAGGTCTTGTAGATCTGGGTGTCCAGATCATCGCGATCGGTCAACACCAGAAAGGTGAAGTTGCCACCCAATCGGCGGTGGACTTTGCGCGTGAAGAAGACCATGGAGTAGCTCTTGCCCGCGCCCTGGGTGTGCCAGAAGACACCCAGCTTGCCGTTCCGTGCTTCGCGATCAACCACAGCCGCCACGGCTCGATTAACGCCCAGGAACTGGTGGTTGCGGCCTAGTATCTTGCGTGTCTCGCCGGCCGAGTCGTCGAAGAGGATGAAGTTCTCGACCAGATCGAGAAAGTTGGCGCGATTGCAGACGCCCCGGAGCACAGTCTCCATCTCCACCACACCTTGCTCGTCTTCGGCTAGTCGCTTCCAATCCTGAAAGTGCTCCCAGCGGCTGGTCAGGGAACCAAGCTTGGCCTGGTCGCCGTTGCCCAGCATGATGATGGCGTTGTGGTGGAAGAGATGGGGGATTGTGTCCTTATAGTCGGCCAGGTTATCGTCGTAAGCGTGACGCAGATCGCGGTGGAGGGCCTTGCACTCGAGGAACAGCAGAGGCAGGCCGTTGATAAAGCCGACGATGTCGGCTCGGCGGCGGTAGAGATCGCCGCGCACCCACAGCTCGCGCACGCAGAGGAAGCGATTGTTGCCTGGCTGGTCGAAGTCGACCAGGCGCAGCGTGCGGCGTTCGAGTTCCCCCGTGGCATTACGGAAACGCACTGCGACGCCGTCGCGGATGAGGCCGTATTTCTCCCGATTGGTCGATGTCAGGCTCTGGGTGGCGCTGGTAGCTGTTACCTGACGCACGGCCGCGTCGTAGGCCTCGTCCGGCAGCCCTGGATTGAGCCGGCGCAACGCGCTGTGCACGTCGCGAGTCAGCACCACCTCCCGGTCGCTGGCCCGGCCAAGCAGGCTGTCCGGCCCGAAGGTCTCATTGTTCCAGGCCAGCACCGACTCCCAGCCGAGCACATCGCGCAGATAGTCGGCTGTGGTCTGTTGCACCAGGGTGTCTTCGTTATAGCGGGTCAAGCCTCGCTCCTGTTACCTTCGCTCAAGTCGTAGGCAACCCAAGCTTGTCAAAGAATGCTCTATTCCGCATCTTAGCCAAGTTCAAGAGGCCATCGAATGAAATTACTTCCACGTACGCGTTAAGATGTTTCTTGTAGCCGAAGTAGCCAAGGCCATCGCTGGTCCGAACCAGGTCATGTACATCCTGGCAGCGCTGCTTGATTCTTTCTGTGAGGTCACAGATTACATAGCAGTAACCAGGTATGTACTGTGAATCAGGGATAGGCCTCCCATCGGGTGTACGCACCTCTCCATCCCGAACCCTCTTCAGATAACCGGTAGCTTGTTCTATCGGATCCTTGTCTTCTCCCTCGGCAGCATCGTTCCTCATCGGCCGCTTGAATTCGACCACCACGATTGATGCCAACGGCGGCTGTTTCCTCTCGGAAACCAAGATTGGCTGGTCGAATGTTCTTAGCGCGAGCAGGTCTGGCTCCTTTCCGTCAACCGAACCTGTGACTGGTATCGATGACAATGGCTTGTCTGATGCCAGATAATCGTGGAACGCTAGCCTTTCATCAATTATCCACAGATTGCATCGCTCGAATTCGATATCATTCGAGTCATGTCCCATGGGCATAATCAGATTGTGAAGCAAATCCTCTCTCGAGTAGCGCCCATCTTTCCCTCTTCTGAGCGCTGCCTCGAATAGATCCAAGATGACTCTTCTGTGCGCCACGTATGCCGCCAGATTCGCCATCTTTACGTCTTCAGCTGCGTTGAGGTACTCTTGGACACGCGCTTGGTAATCTTCACTGCTTTCGTCGTCTCTGGGGCGCAGGACATCGTGACCCTCTTCAAGTAGTCGTTGCTCCAAGGCCACCTGCTGTTTATGCAGGAACAGTTCCAACTCTTTATCAGAGATGTTTGGGTCGATGTTGAGCTCGGAATCAGGTACGCGCTTCAGGATGGGACGATAGCGCGGGGCTTTTTTGGCCACGAATTCCTCAATGCGACTACGAGCGAGATGCAGATTGTCTTCTAGATAGCGAGAGAGATGTTCTTTTGCTCGGGCCAGGACCGCTTCTCTGATTTCGCCAAGCGAGACTTCGGTTCGAGCAAAGAAGCCCTCAGCACTCTCTATGATGTCGAAGCTCGTTCGTTCGGAGCGAACCTTCTCGTCTAGATACGTGGACCTTACGTAGCATGCGTAAAAAAAGTCATTCTCATCGTCCCTAAGCCTACCAAAGAGACCTGGAACCCTTCCTGCAATGCTCTCCTGCGTCACAACTTGCCGTGCTGCGCAGTAGGCAATTGTATGTGTCCCACTTGAGTTGGTACGCAACTTGACGTGGGTCAGATCAAACTCCTTGCCCTTAACCTTCACTTGATCAGTCTCAGCCGATGACAGCATGTGCTTTTCGTACTCGTCATCCAGGTTTATACGATTTCCGCTATCAACGATTTCTATTCGTGGCGCACTCCCGTCACGCACGAAATACCATAGACAGTGTTCTAGCAGGCTTTCTGCAATTTTGGCCGCCTTCTTGGCCGCTCGATCGCGGTAGTTCTCCTGGAAGCCGTTCAAATGAACACAGGTACAGCGCCTGAGGCCTGGAGCATCATCGTGGGCTGCGATATCTTCAACGCCACGATCTGCCGTAAACAAAAACCGTCGAAACCTCAAATCGCCGCCTTCATCAGCATATGTGCTAGCGACTTCCACGCTCTTGAATGCCTTCAACCACAACAGACGCCCAACTCCACGGCCTCCTTTTGCTGCTTTATATTCGCTGTCCAGCGTCATGAATGAGGCCATGTTGACTTGATTGAATCCAGGGCCGTTATCCGTTACCTTGAAGCCCTCGATGGCCTTCTCAGCTGGCCTTCCCACAGATACATCTACATTGTCGAATTCCATCTCTTGTTGGCTGCTGCGTATTATCTCTACCGTGATCCAGCCATCTTCGGTCGGGATGTCAGCTTCCTCAAGTGCGTGAATGGAGTTAACGACAGTCTCAAAGAGCGGCAATAAGCCGTGGCTGTGCGGAAGAGAAGTATTGCGTAAACGACCGCGCAGATTTGTTTGCATCGTCATTGTCATACTTGCAACTCCCCGTTCATCAGTTTGGGCAAGACAAGATCGCGCGCCTTACTGAGACGCGTGTTGTGTCTTCGAAGCACTGATAACTGTGCATGAATCGGCGCGACTATCGATTCAAACTTCTGCAAAAGCGCTGGATCGGCAATTTGGACCTTTCGGCTATGCGCGTAATCTCGGTTCAAACCCGGGACTGCAACATCTGTGCTTATAAAGTTGGTGTGGTACAAGATGTAGTAAAGGTACAGGCTGACGTTCTCTGCTTCGATATAGTAGACGGTGTCAATCGGATAGAAAGCATCGTCACTCCAGTAAACGCTGCCAACATTGCCCTTGCGGCCGACAATGATTCCTGGCCCCTCAATCAGCGCGCTCTCGTGTGTTCCGATCACACCGCTAGAACCATAGACAGGGTACTGTCCTGGTACACGGTCATCCTCCTTTAATGCTTTCCCGTACTTGAATGGTGCGACCTCTCCAAGCGTCACCTTCTCCCACCCCTCCGGCACGCCATCCACCACCGCCACATGTTCATGGCCGGGAAAGCGTAGGCGAACGAACCACTCCTGGTAGAGCTGCCGCGCCGCCGCCTCCAACAACCGGATGCGCCGCCGGTTGTTCTCGATCAGGTCGTCGTAGGCGGAGAGAACGGCCGCTGTCCGCTGCTGCACCTCAAGAGTAGGCAACTCGTTCAAGGGAAGTCTACGAATGTCCTTCATGTTGACATGTTTTGCAGTCACACCTGTGGCGCCAGCGAGGAGGACACCTTGCTGTTTTGGAGCTAGTAGAAAATAACAGAGGAAGTCAGGATCAACTTGGGTTGGGTCTGGGCGAAGATGAACAGTTCTCTGTCCCAGGCAGACTTGTTGCCCGCCCTTGATGATGGCAACGTTCCCGGCGGGAGCTTCTCGAGCGAGAACTAAATCACCTGTCTGCGGAACCGCACGCCGCGTCCACTTCTCGTATGTCTCTAGAGAAACGCGGTATACGCCTTCGAGATTCAGACGCCCTCTTCCGATGTTGGGCGTACGCACCATTGGATAACCTTCATCTTGAATGGGAGCGGTAGCATGCAAACAGTCCACGATGAACTCGCAGACACCATCGAGGGTTGCCAGCCGCTTGCTCATATCCCCAATTCCTCGAAGTTGCGTTGGATAGTAGCGGCCAGCTCGACCGCTTCGGCGTTCAGGTCGGCCAGCTCCAGGTGGATTTCCCGCAACGTCTCTTCAAAATCAAACTCCTCGTCCTCTTCCTCCGGAGCCACGCCCACGTAGCGGCCGGGGGTCAGACTCCAGTCATTGGCCGCCAGCTCCGCCCGATTAACCAGCCGCACCAGCCCCGCCACATCCCGCAACTCGGCATCGGGGAAGCGCTCCGCCAGCCAGTGGGCCTGCCGCCAGAAGTAGCGCACCTGCTTGAGCTGCTCCACGGCCGCGGCGCGGGCCTCGTCGGCCGCCTTGCGGGCGCGGGTGACGTCGCGATTGGAAACGCGGTCACCGTTGCAACTGTCGGCAAGAGGGCTGGTTAGCTTATAGAGCAGATCCACCTGCCGAGCCAGATCGCGCCCCGCCTCGGCCAGCGGCGCCAGGCGGTCAATGGCCTCTCTCAGCGCCCCGTTACTCATTTCCTGCGCCCGCCAGGCGGCCTGTTGCGCGGCCAGCGCCTGCTCGAAAGCGGCCGCGTCCCTGCCGAAGGCTTCCAGCGCCTCGGCCGGCTCCTTTTGCCCCGCGTCCTCGCCGGCATCCGGTAGGCAACGGGCCAGCACGTCCAGCAAGCCTTTCAGCGCGGCTGTGAAGCCGGGCAGTGGCGCGGCGGGTTGATCGCCGCCGCGCGACAGGCAGGCGGCGGCTTCCTCCAGCGTCCGGCGGCCGTAGCCGGCCAATAGGGTAAGGTACTTCTTCGTCTCGCCCCGATATAGCCAGACAATAGCCAGCAGGTTCTGCTCCTGCTCCGGCGAGAGGTCGTAAATCTTGCGCGTCACCTTGCGGTAGATGTTGCGCGCGTCGATCATCAACACGTTGTCCCTGTGGTGGGCCGGTTTGTCCCGGTTGAGGAACCATAGCTCGCAGGGCACGGTGCGCGTGTAGAAGAAGTTGGAGCGAATGGCGATCATCAGGTCGACGTCGCCCGATTCGATCAGCTTCTGGCGCACCTTGGCCTCATCGCGGCCGGCGCTGGAAGCCTGGGAAGACATGACAAAGCCGGCGCGGCCGCGGGCGTTGAGATAGCTGTAAAAGTAACTGATCCAGATGTAGTTGCCGTTGCTGGCCTTGCCCTTCTTGTTGACGCCCGGCAGGCCGAAGGGCAGGCGCGGGTCGCTCTTGACCTTGTCGGCGTCGATCTCATCCACGTTAAAGGGCGGGTTGGCCATGACGTAGTCGGCGCGGCCAACAAGTTCGTGCGGGTCCTCGTAGTAGGTAACGGCCTGTTGGATGTCGCCTTCCAACCCATGAACAGCCAGGTTCATCTTGGCCAGGCGTATCGTGGTGGCGTTCTTCTCCAGACCATAGAAGGTGAGTCGTTCGGCTGGAGACTGCCGGTGCTGTTCCTCCACCACACGGGCGCTCTGCACGAACATTCCGCCGGAGCCGCAAGCGGGATCAAGCACCACGCCCCGGTTGGGGTCTAGGACGTGGGCAATGAGCGAGACCAGCGAGACAGGGGTGAAGAACTCGCCGCCGTCGTGGGCCTTCTGGTCGGCAAACTGAGTGAGGAAATATTCGTAAATGCGGCCGAAGACATCGCCGGAAACCTGCTTCAGTTCATCGGGGTTGAGCGTGCGCAGCAACTGGCCCAGCACGCCATTGTCCAGTTCCTGGTATTCGGCTTTGGGTAGGACGCCGCGCAGGCTGTCGTAGTCAGCTTCAATGGAATCCATGGCCCCAATGATGGCCTGGGCGCGGTCGTCACGGTCGCTTAGGCTAACAAGATAGTCGAACTGGGCTTCCGGTCGAAGGAAGATGGCGCTCTTCTGGGAGAAGTCCTCCTTCGTTAGCGGTCGTGTCTTGCCGCCGCGCGTTGGGAGGTTAGCAGTAATGTTGTCCCTAACGGCCAAATAGCGGCTGTAGGCATGGCGCAGAAAAATAAGCCCCATAACGGGCAGGAAGTATTCGTTGCTGGCGTAAGTGGAGTTGGCGCGCAGCGTGTCGGCCGCCGACCACAGCCGTCTCTCAATCGCTTCGATGTGTTCCAGTTGCGGCAATTCTCACTCCTGCAGCGGTTACTTATTTTGTTTCGAGCACCTGGCTGAACACCGCGATCACCCAAGGTCGCACGACATAACAATAATATGATAACCTTGCTTTGGATATTGCGCAGGCCATTGTGTCCACCACCGGCGATGCTCACCGGCCCTGGTTGTCGCTTGAAAGCGTTGTGGGGAAGGGGGAAGAGGAAACCAGACATGGGGGCAGCGGGACAGGCCATAGTTAATCTAAAGCGTCTTAATCACACCACCTCTCAGGCCCCTTCAGGCACCCCTTGACCTTCACCCGGTTTCTCGCTACCTTTCTCCACCATATGACCGCTTCCATTACTATTCTCCTGGCCGACGACCATGCCGTCGTACGGGCCGGGATTCGCCAATTCCTCGAGAGAGCCGCCGGCCTAAGCGTCATAGCCGAAGCCGATGACGGCGACACGGCCCGCCGACTCATTGCCCAGCGCCGGCCGGATGTGGCCGTCCTGGACGTTCACATGCCTAAAGCAACCGGCATCGAAGTTGCCCGCTGGTGCCGCGCGGAACACCCCACGACAGGCGTCCTCATCCTGACCGCTTACGATGACGCACCCTATGTCCAGGCCGCCCGCGGCTACACCAACAAGGCCATCAGCGCCCAGATCTTCATCAGCGATCGCACCGTCCAGGGGCATCTGGCCCATATCTATGCCAAACTACAGACCAACACCCGTACCGAGGCCGTCATGCGCGCGGTCTCGTTGGGCCTTATCGCCTCATGATACGCTTACGTGGCCTTTCAGTTCAGCTCTTTCTCTTTATCATCCTGCCGCTGACTTTGCTTCTGGCGGCTATCGCCATCGGTGGGGTGTCCCTCCACCAACGGGCAATGCGACAGATGGTCGGCGAACGGGACGAGCGAACCACTCGCGCCGCGGCCGCTGCAATGGAGGAACAATTGCAGCGACGGGCCGCGGCCGTCGCCAACTTGGCTCTCCACGCCGTCCACGTGCCCCCGGCGACCGCCCTGAGCGACAGCATCTCCTTTAGCGGCGACTTTACCACCCTGGCTATCCTGAGCCCAGAGGGAGAAGTACAGGCTGCGGATGACCCCGAGTGGTGGCAGCAAGTGGTCGATAGTCAAGGGCGATCGATAAGGAGTGATGCCTTCACGCCCGTTTTCCCAGACCCTCGAACTGGCGAGCCGATTGCGCTCGTCACGGCCGCGACCGAAGACGGTACAATGGCTGTCGGCGCGTTTGACCCGACGGATATTGCCCGCGACGCTTTAAGTCGGGTTGTACGGCCCGGCGACTACACGATTGTCTATCTCATCGCCCCCGATGGAACACTAATCTATCAAACCGGGCGCTCCGATCTGGCCGGGCACGACACGCCCATTACGGACCACCCCGGGGTGGCCGAAGCCCTACGGGGCGAAATCGGTACGACGTTCCTCGATGTCGGCAACGACGAACACGTCGTGAGCTTCACGCCTGTCACCCCCGTTGGCTGGGCGCTGGTCATGGAAGAGGCGTGGCGCGAGATGACCGACCCGCTATTGCGACAAACGGAATTGACTCCGCTTGTTCTCTTGCCGGCGCTGGTCGTCGCTCTGGCCGGGCTGTGGTTCGCCGCGCGGCAGATCGTGCAACCACTGCAAGACCTGGCCGCCCGCACCACGGCCCTAGGGCGCGGCGACTTCAACGCCGTGAGCGAACCGGTTGGCGGCATCGGCGAGATTCGCCAATTGCAGAGCGAACTGACCAACATGGCTCGCCGCCTGCGAATGGCGCAGCAGGGCTTGCGAGATTACCTCGGCGCGCTAACGACGGGGCAAGAAGAGGAGCGCCGTCGTCTGGCTCGCGAACTCCATGACGATACGATTCAGTCGCTCATCGCCCTCAACCAGCGCATCCAGTTAGCCCGGACAAGGACGACCGGCCTGGCGGATGCTCAGTTAGAAGAAATGGAAGCGCTGGCGACAGCAACCATCGTCGACTTGCGCCGGATGACGCGCGATCTGCGGCCGAGTTATCTGGATGATCTGGGGCTGGCGCCGGCGTTGGAACTGTTGGCCCGCGATCAATCCAGCGCCTTGGGCATTCCTGTGAATTTCGTATTGGAGGGAGAGGTCCGCCGGCTCCCCTACGAGACGGAACTGGCCTACTACCGTATCGCGCAAGAAGCATTGCGGAATGTTGGACGCCATGCCAGGGCAAGCCAGGCCGATGTGACACTTGAATTCGCCCCTGACCAGGCGATGCTGACGGTGAGCGATGACGGTATTGGCTTCGACGCGACCGAGCACGCCACCAAGCTCGTGCTGGGTGGTCACTTCGGGCTTTTAGGCGCGAGCGAGCGAGCCGAAGCTGTGGGAGCGCGGCTAGAAGTAAAATCCTCACCGGGGAAAGGAACGGAGATAGTGGTGACGAGTAACGAATAAATCAACTAGCCATGGTTCACGGGACTAGAGTTTAAACTCATGATGGGCATGAAAGTGATTGCGGTAATTCAGATCGCTACCTGGCTCATCGCCCCATCTGATAACGCTTCAGTAGCAAGGCATTGATCGCCACCAGTAACGACGACCCGGACATGGACAGCGCGGCAATCTCCGGCCGCAGCACCAAGCCAAAGGCCGGGTATAAGAGGCCGGCGGCGATGGGGAAGGCAATGAGATTGTAACCCGCCGCCCACCACAGGTTCTGGTGCATCTTACGCAGGGTAGCCCGGCTCAGCCCGATGGCTCCGATCACGTCGAACGGGTCCGATCTCATCAATACCACGTCCGCGGTCTCCATCGCCACGTCGGTGCCCGCGCCAATGGCAATACCCACGTCCGCCTGGGCCAGGGCAGGAGCGTCGTTGACACCATCCCCGACCATGGCTACGAGTTTGCCCCCACCCTGTAACTCCTTCACCTTGTCGGCCTTCTGCCCCGGCAGCACCTCGGCAAAGACCGTCGTAATGCCCAGCTCCCCGGCGATGCGCTCGGCCGTGGCCCGGTTATCGCCAGTCAGCATGGCTACCTGCACACCCATTTCAGTCAGCTTTTCGACGGCCAGACGGGCGCTGGGGCGCACAGCGTCGGCGATAGCGATCATGCCCGCGAATTCGCCGTCTAGAGCGGCGTAAACGACCGTGCGCCCGGCTCCTTCCAGCGAAGACGCCTGCTCACCATAGCCGTCCAACGAGACATTGTTGTCGCGCATCAGCTTGCGATTGCCCACAAGCAGCGTTTTGCCGGTGACGGTTGCCTTCATGCCATGTCCGGGGATGGCCTCGAACCCGCTGGTTCTCTCCAGATCGAGTTGGGCGGCTGTGGCCTTGTCCACAACAGCCTGAGCCAGTGGATGTTCGGAGGATTGCTCGGCCGAAGCGACCAGACGAAGCAATTCGTCCGCTGTGAGCGGGTTGCCGGCGGCCACGATTTCCACTACCTGCGGCTTGCCTTCGGTAAGCGTACCGGTCTTGTCGAAGATGATGGCCTGTAACTTGGCCGCCTGTTCCAGCGCCGTGGCGTTCTTGTAGAGGATGCCGTTCTGCGCGCCCAGACCGGTACCCACCATGACGGCCGTGGGCGTAGCCAGACCGAGCGCGTCGGGGCAGGCGATAACGACCACGGTAATGGCCAAAGTCAGCGCCCAGATGAACGGGCTGACGTCGGCGGGAATGGCCGCGCGGCCCAAGAAATACCAGCCGAAGAAGGTGGCCAGGCCAAAGAGCACAGCCGCGGCGACCAGCCACTGCGCCGCCCGGTCGGCCAGACGCTGCGAAGGCGCCTTGGAGTTCTGGGCCATTTGCACCAGCTTGACGATCTGGGCCAGGGCCGTCTCCGCGCCGATTTTCGTCGCCCGGAACTTAAACGTGCCGGTCTTATTGATGGTGGCCCCCACAACCGCCGAACCGACCTCCTTTTTCACGGGCAGGCTTTCGCCGGTGAGCATGCTTTCGTCAACGCTAGACTCACCTTCAACCACCACTCCGTCCACCGGGATCTTGTCGCCGGGACGAATCACCACGATGTCGTCGCGCAGCACATCAGAAGTCGCCACTTCAACCATCCGCCCGTTGCGGATGACGGTCGCCTGAGGCGGAGCCAGATTCATCAAGGCTTGAATAGCCTGGGAAGCGCCGGCGCGGGCGCGCATCTCCATCCAGTGGCCGAAGAGCACAAAGACCAGCAGCAAGACGGCCGCCTCATAGAAGACCTCGCCTTCAAACAAGAAGGTTGCGGCCACGCTGAACAGATAGCCCGCCAGCACCGACAATGAAACCAGGACGGCCATGTTCAGAATGCGGTTTTTCAGCCCACGCCAGGCGCCAACGTAGAAGATCCAACCGCCGTAGAGCACGGCCGGCGTAGCCAGTAGAAAGGAGAAGACGTTGTTCGACAACCCAAAGGGAACGGGCAGCTGGATCCCAAAGTAATCCGTAAACAGCGGTGAATAGAGGAAAACGGGAATACCCAAGATGAGCGAGACCAGGAAGCGGTTACGCATGTCCCGCACCATGCCGTCCATGGTCATGCCCGTGCCGTGGCCCATCTCATGGGCCATAGCGGCCGTCTCGCCGGCCTGGGGCATTCCATCGGTGGTCACGCGCATATCATGGCCGGCGTGGGCATCGGCGACGGCAGGGGTCGTGTGTCCGGCGTGTTCAACGGGCCTGGCCATTGGCATATCATGGCCGGCGTGGGCGTCCGTTTCGTGCCTGGTTTGGACGGCAACGGCCGCAGGCGGATCGCCCGGCGTGCTCATGTGCGCCGGCAAACATTCACCCGAACAAGCGTAACCACATTCGGCCACGAAGCGTTTGAGATCATCCAGGGTGACTGCCTCGTCGTGGTAAACCGTGGCCGTGCCGGTCATGAAATTGGATTCGACTTTATGGATGCCGGGATGCGTGCATAGCTGCTTCTCGACCCCAGCCGGCGAGAGTACTGATTCAACGTCTTCCAGATTAATCACCGTCGTCTTCATCGCTTTTCGATTTCTCCTTTTCCGAGAGACTTACAGAAGTATTATTTCCCCCCTTCTTGCCCGTCGTATTCGAAGGGCACAGCATGGTAGATGTGTCCTGTTCCATGTCCGGCTTGCGCCACCGCCTCGATCAACGCCGGAATGCCAACCAGTAAGTCGGGATTGTATACGACCCGAGTCGAACCCGAGAGGTGATTCACTGTAACATCGGTAACGCCATAGAGCGAGAGTAGGCCATTGCGTACTCGAGCGGCGCACGTGGGACACCCCATGCCGTATATATCTAACAAAGCAACGTCCGTCTTCTGATATTCGGCCGTCGCAAACTTTCTTTCCAGCGGTTCAACGTGACAATTGTGCTCCATCTGATGCCTCCAAATTCAACAATCGTGATTCACCGGGCGAAACTCAGTGCTGAAGCTGCCGGTGGGGACGCTTCTTGCGCTTCTTAGACTTGATACCCAATTCGGGCCGAGCGTAAGCGTTGGGCACTCGCTCAAACTCCGCCTGGCACCTGGGACAGCACAGGAAGTAGTCCGTGCCTTCATACCCAATGATGATATGCGCACTGTTGTGGTTCATATGCTTGCCGCATACCGGATCCGTTAACATCGTTAGTTCTCCTATTTCACACTTGTCTGGCTCTTTCGAGCTATGATGAGCTTAAAGATACCTCTGAGGCCAATATCTTCTACCCGATCTAATACCAACCCGCTTTGGCGGATATTCTTCAAGGTTCGCCGGTTGATATTGGCGCCCATTACGCGGACCGCGAACGGGTTTAGAAGGTCCATGAACGTACCAAGCGAACCGCCGGCGCGGACATGCTCTAGCAGGAGCAAGCGTCCGCTCGGCTTTAGGACTCGAGCTACCTCCTGCAACCCCAAAATTGGATCCGGCACGGAGCAGAAGACAAAAGTCGCCACCACGTCGTCGAACGTGTTATCGGCAAAATCTAGGGCCTGAACGTCGCCTAAGCTAAGTTCCACGGAGGCGTTAAGTTCGGCCGCCACTCTTTGCGCGCGTTCCAACATCCCTGGTGTTAAGTCGATAGCGGTAACTTCCATACCGGCCGGGTAATAAGGGATGTTCTTACCCGTGCCTACGCCTACCTCCAACACTCTCGGCCCTTCCACCAACGGCCAGAGTCGGGCACGCCACACTTGATGCCGCCGCTCCATCAGCCACTCCATCCTGTCGTAGGACGCGGCGATACGCTGGTAGCGCGCTCGTGTCCGATTGGTGGCTTTTTCGTCAATGAACAGCCGAGGGCTCTCTTCAGTATGCCGTGTCGCGTGTGCCGAGGGCGGTACTGTTGTCTCACCAACCGGACGATCATTCGCACCTTTCGTGTCGACAGCCGGGGCTGCGGTCGCCCTCGTCCCATTCCCTATCTTGTACAATGTTTCATCTGACATGCTAGACCTTCGCTTTCATTCATAAGAATGCCTTGTGAAATGCTGAATAAACGCAAGGGACGTGCCCCATTGCAGAGCCGGTTCGAGCTTTGGCCTGAAAGGTATGGCAAGCCTGCGTGTTCATCATAGTGTCAGACCTCCTATTTAATTCACCTGTTTACGCTCGTTTCCCTTTATCGCGGCGGCCACACACCGGTCACTTCTGCCAGTTGGGCCGCATCACCGCCGGAGATACGCCAACCTCGCGGCGTTCTGAGCAAGGCCAGGTTTTGAGTTGCTTTAGCGCTGTAGATGGCTGTATTACCGCGGACAACACTGAAGTGGAGTCTATAGGTCACCCTGGCCAAGCCGTCGCTCTCGTGAACTTCTACCTCGTCAATATCGAACGAGTGGAATTGCACAGCGCTATCGTTGGGTAGTTGAGAGACAAACGTTTTGAATGCTTGCTTAACCTCGCCCAAGCCGGCCGCCTGCGCCCCTTCCGCCTCCGTAGCAAAATAAACGTCCAGTGCATCCGGGTCACGGCCATTGAGGGCTGCAAGCGCAGCCATTTGTACCTCATCCATCAGACGACGCAGCTCGCGCTCATCCGATGAACGCGCCCTGACGAGCCAGACAACGCCGCCCACAACGGCCAGCAGAACGAGAAGAAGTGATAGTTTTCTCATGGGCGCTCGTTCTTATCCTCACTTAAGTGCTAGTGGCCGTCTTTATGCCCCTCGCCGTGACCCCGATGCATGAAAAGGTGGATCAACGGACATAGGAGCAGTAGTACGTATGGCAGCCCAAGCGCGACATGGGGTAAATGCTCCACGATCAGGAAAATGCCGCCAATGACCAGGAGGCCAAGCATCAACAGCCCCGTACGCGAGCGCAAAAAAGCTTCGATCGAGGATGATGGTTGGGGTGTCATCGTCTTTCCTCACAATTAGATTGGATTAAAATGCTTTACCCTGTTTTGTCGCCATCGCAATGAAGACCATGCCCGCCAGATACCGGCGTACCTGCACTTCTCCGAAGGTATCTTGGATGGCCTCAATTGTGTGGTGCGACGTGTCAACCGCACAGATGCCCATCAACCGGTGAGCCAGGCGGCCCAGCCAGCCAGAGAGGGAACTCACATCCATGTGGCGCATCTCGAGCGCAACGAACCGCCCCCCGGGGACGAGCACTCGCTGAACTTCGACGATAGCACGCTCGTACTCGGGGATGATATTCAGGGCGAAGGCGCTGAACACCTTGTCGAATGAGGCATCGGGGAAGGGCAACCGAGCCACATCTGCTTCGCGCACCTCGACGTTTTGCCACCCGTGGCGGGCAATCTCTTGACGGGCGATGTTGAGCATGGCTGTAGTGATGTCCACGCCCATCAATGATCCCTGGTCGCCGATGAGTTGGCGCAGGTGAGGGAAGTTCAGCCCTGTGCCACAGGCGATCTCAAGCACCCGGTCGCCTGGTTGCGCCCGGAGGGCCAGTCGCGCCTCTCGTCGTTTGAGAATGCGCCAGGCGTGAGTCGCGTTGTAGCGCGGCGCCCAATCGGTGAACGTTTCACGAACTTGTTCGACAGTAAACATGAGGCTATCCTCATTCACTCCGGAAGCAGGATGTCAGGATTCCCTTCATCGACTTGCGAAGGGCGGTATGCCTTGACCAGTGGCGCTTTGCCCGCTGTCGTCTTGGGAATAGCGGTAACGCGCTGCACCTGAAGATAGGGCACGGACACTCCTTCCTGTGCCAACGAGCGGCCGATTTGATCGCGTAGCACTTCATTGGTCAGCCCATTGCGTACGCCAGCCAGCAGCACTACCAACCCATCATCGGCCTGTTGGGCCACCTGCCATCCACTGACCGGGATAATGTCCATCACGCGATTAAACACCAAAGGCTGAACAGCCACCTTACCGCCGGACGCCGCCGGCAGGTGTAAAATGTCCTCCACCCGTCCCTGGATGCTTTCCAGCACGGCAAACGGCAATCCGCACGAATGAGCCTCCGCGCTTAGGCGCAGACTATCGTTCAACTCGTAGCGGATGAGGGGTTGGGTGCGGCTGAAAAGCGTGGTGATCAGCACCTTGCTACCATATTCTCCGGACGGCACGGGGCGGTACTGCTCGTCCACCACTTCAGCGATCACCAAGTCTTCGAAGAAATGGATGTGCCGGCAGGCATGGTGTTCCGCGGCGATGTCAGCCGTTTCGGTCGCGCCATACTGGTCAAATGGCTCATTGCCCCAGGCATCGCGAATGCGCTGGCGCGTTTGTTTCGTCAGCACTTCTGAGGCGGTGTACACCACCTGGGGAGCGATCCACAGTCGTCCGGCTAGTTGCTCCTCGGCCAGGATGCCAGCCATCGATGCATAGGCAATCAACGCCTGCGGTTGCCAGTCGTTGAGTTGTTCGACTATCTGTGGCAGCGGTTGGCTGGCGGGCAGGCGCAACGACGGCCGCCACCAACTCTTCACCGTTGCCGCCACCTGTGACGATAGGTGCCAGGGGCTGATCGAGGCCACGGTCGCCATCCGTTGGCGACGGGTGAGGTTGATGTGTACCCCTGACCACTCCTGGCCGCGGGCAAAGGAAGCTAGGATATAAACCCATTCACTCTCGTTGAAAAGAAAGAATCCCGGCTGGCCACTACTGCCGGAGGTGGCGTTGACCCAATAGCGGTTCAGGTAGCGTTGACCGGCTTCGCCCCGTGCGGCGTAGGCGCGCACCTGCTCTAATCGTATCATCCGGTCTGTCACCAACTCGTCAAAATGCTCCATCATTGTCGTTTTGGTAAGCACAGGCAGCTCGTGAAGTGGTCGGTCGGTGAGGCCCTCGTGGAATTGCCGGTAAAAGGGCGAGTGGGCATAGGCGTGCTCCCGGAGACGGCGCAATGCTTCAGTTTGGTATGCTTCCAGTTGCGGCCGTGTCCAGCGTTCATGCCGGCGCAGCTGTCCAAGCCGGTGTAACAACCTCAACACGATCTGGATGTTCATCATAGGCTCCGTTTTGCCTGTTTCGAACCAGCGTCTCTCCTTGCCTGGTCGATTCGAGTTGCCTTTCGGCTTTGCGGAAATTGAGCGTGTAGCACCACAGGTTGCCGAAGCGCTCGACCAGGGTGAAACCGGCCACGTTCAACTGCCGGATCGTCTCGGCTGGGAACCAGTAGTCGGGGTCCAGGAATTCGGCTGTGATAGACAGAACGCCATCCGGTTTCAGCACCCGGCGCAACTCTGCCAACGCGCGAATTGGATCGGGAATTTCTTCAAGCACCGATATCAGGAAAGCCCGATCAACACTTTCGTCGGCCGCCGGCAAGTGGTAAGCATCGGCCGCACGGGTTTCTACGTTCGCCAGTCCGGCCGCCCGCACCCGTTGTTCCACCCGCTTGATCATTTCCGGTTGGATGTCTACCGCGACCATCCTTCCCCGTGGCCCGATACGCTGTGCGGCGGCCACGGTGAAGACCCCGGTACCGGAACCAAGCTCCAGCACGACGTCGCCTGGCTGGATGCCAACCCGATCGAGCACGGGCCGCGTGTAACGCCGCCGAATCGGGTTATCAAGCAACCAAGCAAAGGAAATCGGACAAGGGGTTGCATATCCAAAACGAGCGGCAATCCGGACGATAATTTTGAACACGACTGACCACAGAAACAGGAAGCCGCCTGCTACACCTAACAGCGTCCATAACCATCTGTGTCGTTTCATTGTGATCACGGCCGTTTTACGGTCTTGCGTATTCATTTTGCCCCCCTTCCATCCAATAAAGGCTCAAAGCGATTGCCCATGGAACGGTAAACGCCAGGAGCAGCCACTTAAAGTCCGAGTTGATGATAAAGTTGACAGCGACCATCCAACCAATGGAGGTCAGACCAGCTAACGCCACCACCCCCGCCGCGCCTCTTACCCTGGCCCGAAGGATGGTGAACGCCACATACACGGTCAACAAGCCGGTAGCGAAGATGTAACCACCCATCACCCAGAACACGCGACGCAGCCAGACCAGTAGACCGGGCATGTCAGCTTGAATCGCTTCTATGGTGGTGCCCATGTAACGCGGGTCTTCGGGCAGCAACGGTGGACGGAGAAAGACGAAATACAAACCCAGTCCTACCAGGAGAATGCCGCCCAGCGCTAGAACGGTTGATGAGTCAAATCGAATCTTCATCTCACTCGACGATCACTTTGCCGCGCAACATACCCATCTGGCATTGGAAAGGGATTTCGCCCCGCTCGTGGGGTGTAAAATCAATAGTCACCGTTTCCCCTTCCGGTAATTTGGCCGACTGGCCGATCTTGTCGAAGACAACCATCTCGCTGCACATCGCCGATTCCTGCCGGTTGAACCGCAATCGGACGGGTTTATCTTTTTTCACCACGATCACGTCAGGATCGTAGCCGCCTTTCACCTTGATCTGGACTTCTTGGACGCCCTCAACCTCGGCGACCTGTAGTCCCTCACGGCGGTAGAGCCAGAAGTACCATACGATGAAGGCGATCACCGCCAGCCCCATCACGTTAACGATCAATTGCGTCGTAGTCATGTTTTCACCTTTTGGGTACCTCCGAGGCTCGCCGGGAGCCTCGGAGGCTATTTGTTAAGTCGATCTTTACGCGGTCACAAAGCTCTTGGCCTTGAAAAATCGTAGCCGGTTGGCGTTTGAAACCACTGTCACGCTGGAAGCGGCCATGGCCGCGCCGGCGATGATAGGCGAGAGCAATATGCCGAAGAAGGGGTAAAGCAAGCCGGCGGCTATGGGAATGCCCAGAGTGTTGTAGATAAAGGCCCCGAATAGGCTTTCCTTGGCGTTGCGCATGGTCGCGCGGGAGACCTCGATGGCGTAGGCGACGCCCTTCAGACTACCGCTCATCAGAGTAATGTCGGCCGCTTCAATGGCCACGTCTGTACCCGTGCCGATGGCAAAGCCCACACTGGCCTCGACCAGCGCCGGAGCGTCATTGATGCCGTCGCCGACCATGCCCACTTTCCGACCGTCCTGCTTGAGCAAGTGAACCTGATTGGCCTTATCCTCCGGCAACACCTCGGCCAGAACGTGGGTGATGCCGACCTGGCGAGCGATAGCCTGAGCGGTACGCTCGTTATCGCCGGTGAGCATGATCACCTCCAGGCCCATTGACTGCATCACCTGGATAGCCTCGATTGAGTCAGGCTTGATCGTGTCCGCCACGGCGACCACGCCGACCGCCTGCCCATCGACAGCCACGTACATAGCCGTCTTGCCTTCGCCCTGCAGTCGCTCCACGGTCGCCTCCACATCGCTCGTGTCAACGGCGTGGCGGCGCATCAGTTTGAGGTTGCCCACCAGTACCCGGCGGCCTTCAATCATCGTTTCCACGCCGTGGCCGGGCACAGCATCGAACTCACTCGGCTCGGCGAGCGCCAACCCGCGCGCCTGGGCGCCGGCCACAATTGCCTGAGCCAGCGGATGTTCGCTGAGACGGTCGGCGGCCGCGGCATAGCGCAACAAGGCGTCTTCATCGAAGCCCAGCGCGGGCACGGTGTCGGTCAGTTCGGGTTTACCCTTGGTGATGGTGCCGGTCTTGTCCAGCACCACCGTTTTAAGCTGAGACGCTACCTGTAGGGCTTCGCCGTTACGGATGAGCACGCCATGCTCGGCTGCCTTGCCGACGCCGGCCACCAGGCTCATGGGCACAGCCATGCCGACAGCGCACGGGCAAGCGATGATCAGAACCGTCACGGCTGTAACGATCCCGAATGCCAGCGCCGGGCTGGGACCGAAATTGAACCAGATTAGGAGGGTGAGAACCGCGATGATCATCACCGCCGGCACAAAGTAGCTAGCGACAATGTCCACCAGCCGGGCAATCGGCGCCTTGCTGCCCATCGCGTCCTGAACCATCTTGACGATCTGGGCCAGGGCTGTGTCCTTGCCAACCTTGGTGGCACGGAATTTGAAACTGCCGGTCGTGTTGACGGTGGCGCCAATGACTTCATCCCCCATCTTCTTATCAATCGGCAGGCTTTCGCCGGTTATCATGGACTCGTCCACAGCCGAATGACCGTCCTCGATGACTCCATCCACGGGGATTTTCTCGCCGGGCCGGACAACAACCAGGTCACCGACAAGGACATCATCAACGGAGATCTCGACTTCCACTCCGTCGCGCACGACGCGGGCCGTCCGGGCCTGTAGGCCAATGAGTTTGCGGATAGCCTGGCTGGTCTGGCCCTTGGCTCGGACTTCCAGCGCTTGACCCAGGACGACGAGAGCCGTTACGACGGCCGTCACGTCGTAGAACGGTTCGGCGGTGCCCTCAGGGAAGATTCGGGGAAATAGCAAGGCTACGGTGGAAAAGATCCAGGCCGCGCTCGTTCCCAGGGCAATGAGCGTGTTCATATCGGCCGAGTGCCGCTTGAGGGCCGCCCAGGCCCCGGTGAAGAACTGCCCGCCGGAGTAGAACATCACCGGCAAGGTCACGATTCCCGACAAAACGAACAGCAGCCGGACGGTTTCTTCGGACACATCCGCCGTAAAGAGGTATGGAGCGTAAAGCCATCGAATTTCGGGGTAAGCGACGAGTATCACGGGGATGGACACGATAGCCGCAAACCAGAACTTCCGCATGAGGCTTTTGTACTCGCGCTGGTGTGCGGCGGTTTCCTTGTCCACATCGACATCGTGTTCTGGTGACGGTGCAACCTGAGTGTCATCGGGTTCGGACGCCGGCTTAATGGGTTCCAAACTGGTTATATCGATCAAGGAAGGGGCATAGGCCCCATTGCCGTTTGGTGCACCCGCAATTGACAAATTAACGTCGTGAAGATTCTTCGACATGGTTGTTTCTCCCAGGCATAGAGTGCCCTTGCGCATTACCTAAAGGGTACTCCTCCGGACGGTAGGGTATAAGCGCCGCTTGGCTGCCTGGCGACGGGCGAAACGGCTCAGGTTCATAACCGCCAATCGGCGGGGGCATTAATCGGAGCGCTCCTTTACGACGTGCCAACCGCATATGCCCCAGCAAATGAGAAGAAACAGTATGAGCAGGCCAACAATCGTATAGGCGGCCACGGTTCGACCGAACAAGGGGAGGATAACCAGGCCAACGAGAGGCAGGGAACAGATCCATAACACAATGGTCAACACCATTGTGTCACCGTAACGACTGTTTTCTTGTTTCATCTCGACCTCCTTCTTCACAATAGAGGAGATCGAGCAAGCGCGGCAAGCGCCAAGCAGCGCATGGCCAAGCAGGCTCTATAGCCTGATGACCATGCGCTGCTTTAACCGTGGCATATTATCAGGAGTGTAAGCGCCCGGTGCCAGATAGTACCGGGCGCTGCGAGGAGGTAAGAATTGGGCCTACAAGAGATATCAGGGTGCTTGCACAACCAGCGTTCCAACCATCCCGGCCTCTTTATGCCCGGCAACCGTGCAGTAATATTCATACTCGCCCGGAGTGGTGGGGGTGAACTCTATCGTATTGCTTTGGTCTGTAGGCGCGGCGACGTGGATATCCATTTCCTCGGTCACGTTGCTCATGTCGTGCCCATCCATCTCCCCTTCCCCCTCGGTTGTCGAGGCCTCACCGGCGTGGGGCAATTCAACGATGGAGAAGTCATGCTCCAACACCCCTGCATTGTGTAACGTTAGACTTACCGGACGACCGGCGACGACTTCTATGCGGGTCTTATCGAAGGCAATATCCGTAGCGTTCAGTGTGACTTCCGTCGGTTCGGTAGCAGTTGTAGCTGATCCCTGAGATGAACAAGCGGCGAGCACAAGGGTACCCAGGGCCAACAACAGAATCACAATAGGTCTCATCTTCATATAGGTCTCCTCAGAAAATAGGCGGCTGCCGATTAGCAACCGCCGCTTCTTATCCACGCCCAACCCGTGACTTGTTCAACCCACTTAGGCCGGTACGCAGCAACAGGAGAATTCTAATCGAGATGACCTCAGTTGTTCATGCGCCATTTGGCGTATATGTGCCTATGATGATTCTGCACGTCATTCACATCCCTGCCGGCGCGCTACGACACGGCGCAACTGCCATCACTACCGGGCGACTGTTCCAGCAGGCCGTTATTCGCCAACCACTGTTGAACTTGCGCGAACCCGCTGCCGGAGAACGTATCACGACTAACCGCCAGGCGCGGATCCACGTCAGCATAGTCCAGGTTCATGGTAGCCTTAAACAACACAGCCGTTTGAAGCGCCTGCTGTGGAAACCAGAAGCCGTTGGCCGCTTTGGCCGCCGCAAATAGCTCCTCGAGGCTGGCATCCTGGCTGGCGAGTAGTTCCAGCAAGCCCAGCATCGCCATACCATGATTGCAGTCAGCAAAGGCGGTGTGATTGTCGCAGCACGGCCGGTAGATGTTATTGGCGGCCTCCTCCAGCCTCGCCTGCTGGTCAGGCGTGAGCGAAATGAGCGGCGTGCTGGCATACAGTTGTGTGGCCGGGTGGTGGCCCAACGTCCAACCGCCGGTTGAGGCAAAACCGCCGATGTCGCCCTGACTCTGTTGCACCATCGGCCCTTCGGTCAGTATGACATTGCGATTGGTGAGCCCCAACGCCCAGAAGAAATTGAGCAGGAAATGGGCGTTCTGGAAGTCAAAGAGGATGGGGGTATCGCTGCCGGTGGTCAATACGGCTTGCTGCAACTCAGTAAGAGGTTGCCCCATTTGTTGGTAAAGCTGCGCGAACCGCTCGTAATCAATCGCCCCGGCCGCCAGGAGTTGTGGTCCCAGATCGCCGAAACCGATGTCCAACTGATAACTCTCCGGAAGACTCACTTGCGCGGGGGCGCCGGCCCCATCTTGTGGAGCGCCTGGGCGTGCGGGATCGTTGAAAAGCTGTGGCGGCGTGGCCGCGATGATGGGCACGGCCTCCGGCGGCCGTCCCCACGCTGTTGCCAACACCGTGCTTACCACGATCAATCCGAGCACAAGGATCAGGGCCATCACCCGGCCCCGTCTGGAATCGGATGTCCCGGCTGTTGCGTTTTCTATTTGTGGGTCCATATCTTCCCCTGAGCCGGCATACGCATCTATCAGTTATCGCCGCCATTTTCTACCTGGGAATCCTGATGGATCCCATGTCCCATATGACCGCGCATCATAAAGAGGTGTGCGGCCGGGCACAACAGAATCAGCCCAACCCATACCAGCGTGTTCAACTGAACATCGAAGATCAAAATGGCCGCCAGTGCCGCCAGCGGCAGCAAGCAGCCGACTGCCATGAGGAGGAAATGCTTACGTGTCATATCGTTCTCCACTTCGTCTAGTTCGACTGTACACTCGCCTGGATCCAGATCTCAGCCTGCGGGTAGCTGGGATCGTTTTGTTCAATGATGATCCCGCGGCGCACCGTCTGTCCCGCCGTATCATGAAAGCCGGCATCAAAGGTTAGTTCGACCGTTGCCACCTTGCCCGGTGGGATAACGCTGGCGGAGATTTTGGCCACCGTACATCCACAGGTCGTGTAGGCCCGGCTAATGATCAAGGGCGCTTCGCCGTCGTTGCGGATCACAAAGGTTCTATGCACAACATCGGTTGGGCCTATCTTTCTAAAATCGTAGAACCGCTCGGGCAAGGAGATACTAGGTTGCGGGCCATCTTTGGGCAGATATGAGATCGGCGGGCCTTCGCCCATATCGTGCCCAACCGTGATCGGCTTCTCCGTAGCGATGTCACCTTCTTCATAGGACAACACCTCTCGGGCTGCCTCCCCGGCGCTCCACCTGTTAACGGCGAATAGCGCTCCCACTAATAGCAGCGCCGCCCCAAACAGGATGAGCGCAATTCTAGTCGCCAGCGTGGATCCAGCTCGGGCAGTTTTCTTCTGTTTGGCTACATAGCTCATAGCTCTCTCCTCTATTGCTGCATCCTCTCAGCCACTAACGGATCACCCATACCAACATGATGAGGCCAAGGGCAACCATTGCCACACTGTGCCACAGACGAAATTGCCGTGAGGGCGCTCGTTCCCAGCTTGCCCAGTTTTTGGCGACGAAACGGTTGTTGGCCGCCAATAAGATAACCGCCAGGGGCAGTAGGAATTGACCTTAGAGCAGTTCCTGTTACATGCGTTAGGGTAGTTCCCAGGTGAAAACGCGCTCAGGAGCATCAACATCGGTGATGCTAAGCGTCAATCCCGCGGCGTCAGCCACCAATGGCTGGCCGTTAACCTCAGCGGGGAAAGATAACGTGCCCTCTACATGATGCCCCCCTTGTGGGCCATCCCACCCGCTGGCTTTCACCGAAAGCCCGCTATCGGTCGTCAGGGTTGCCAGTTCGACCAAGTTCATACTCAAGTCGACAGAATGGGTTTCCAGAGACACCTCAAAATCCAATGTAGCACCTGGCGTACTCAAGTTGAGCGGCGTAACCGACACGACAACTGCGCCCTGCTCGTCGATACGGGTTTCCGCGCTCCCAGACTCCGCCGGCAGGTTGGCGGGCGCAGCCTCGTTAGCAGAGGAGGCCGCCTCGCTGGGAACGGCCCCTTCGGCGATTGCCTCCGGCGCCACCTCTGACGTGCTCTCTTCAGTAGTCACCGCAGAAGGGGAACTTGAACAGGCAGCTAAAAGCAAGCTCAATAGAAGCAGTGACAGCAATACAGATAGTCGTTTCATAGTGTCTCCGTCGCCGGAATCATGGCGAATGCTTTACGTCTCTCCCGCACAAGGATGGTGAGCATGAAGACAATGCCCAGGAGTGTTGTGCTCAGGCCAACTAACATGAAGACTGTCCGGTATTCGGCCAGGAAAGCCGCCGCGGCTGTCAACCCCAAAATGGGCAGCACGTCGGTGACGTGGTGCGCGCAACAGGCCACCATCGCGACCGTGGACATACCTCCGCCGGCGCCCGTCAACGCACCGCTAGGCCCAGTAGATGCAATGGGCAAAAACAACTGCTTCTTGAGAATGACGTACAACCCTGATTGGACGCCGAAACCGAGGATTATCGGCAACACGATCCAGCGGTCTTGCCAGAAGAGATCAATCGCGTGTCGCGGACCTTCGGCCCAGGATACGATGCCGAAGTAGAGCAGGGTTAGCAACCCTGCCCCAATCAAACCGGCTCCTACGGGCCAGGCAATTCGTCTACTCTTGCTCATCGGCATAGCTCTCTCATCCGGTCTGATGGTTAGTCGCTTGAACTATCATCCATTGCTCCAAACTAGTCCCCAGCATAGCAGAAGCCCCCTATTGATTAGGAGCGCTAAATGGCGCGTCATGGAAAAAAGGTGACGTTTGTCACATGATTGTGACGTTTATCGAGGGATCGATAAGGGATCCGTGCACGTTCATTAGGCCAAGCCCGCCAAATGGCCTAGATCACCATGCGAGGTTCGGCGCTATTCTTCTTTATCCGTCTAGCGTATTGTTTGTGGAGAGGTAAACAAGATGACGACGCAACCTTTCGTTCTAGAGCGCCCATGTAGCGATGTGGTATCCCGGCTCGTGGAAGCGCTGGTGGCCAATGGCCTAGTTGTCACGCAGTCCTTTGATTTGCGTGTCGCCGCCAGCGCGCTTCTTTATGGAGCGGAATTTGTGGGGCGAGACCAGTTTCGATCTTTGCTGGCGATTCCTGACGATTGTATTTGCGCCAAGCACGGCACAGCCGAGTGTGATTGCCAGATGGTTGTCATGCTGGTGTATGGGGAGGCGTCATCACCGGCCACGCTGGTGGCCCATGGACATGACGGCCGCACCTGGCTGTCGCTGGTGAATACCCCGGAACAGCGGCCGGAACCCTGGTTGGGCGCGATTATTACCCGGTCACTCAGTGACCTTTGCTGGACAGTGCCAGCTAGAGATACCCACCCGAGTCAGGTGGTTCGTCCATAAAGGTATCGTGGTGACGAATTCGTTGCGGCTAAAGTGGGTTAAGCTATAAGCCGTTGCCTCCTCCAGCTGAACGGTTGTGCCGCGGCGGCACAACCGTTCAGCTTAGTGTTTTGCCAGGTATCCATAAATACGCCATTTAGCGCTGTAAACCACACAGCACTATCTCTACAATAGCAACATTCGCTCTGAAATTGGAGATGTTCTTCATGCCTCTACTTATTCGCCGATTTACCACTGTGGGGCTCGCGTTGTTAATTGTCTTTTCCAGTCTGCTGACGGCATGCAGTGGAGAGTCATCAGCCGAAGATCATGACCTGGCGATGGCCTCCCTCGATTCTATGCCGATGGACGTAAAGAGCGCGCCGGTAGCTGTCCAGCAGGCGTATCAATTCAATGTGGCAAACCCCGATGTGATGAAGCAGCTCCCCTGTTATTGTGGGT
The DNA here is from genome assembly GCA_041918515.1 of Chloroflexota bacterium. Taxonomy (GTDB): domain Bacteria; phylum Chloroflexota; class Anaerolineae; order J102; family J102; genus SSF26. The sequence goes on from JAYRVO010000082.1 coordinate 31,091, forward strand.
GCGGGGCAATGGGCCACACTTCTAACTACGCCTGCTATGTCTCGGAAGTCGAGAGCGATGGCACGATCAATTACGACTCGCATGCTTTGGGTTGCTCTATTTGCGTAGACATTACCCAGGATGCGATGCGACTGCTTGAACAAGGTAAAACGGCAGGCGAGATAAAGACCTACGTTGATCAGACCTACGCCCAATACGGACCTTCCAACATGCCCTGAGGGGGTAGAGGCGGCACTCTATGAGCGTGTTTCGGAACAATTGGAGCACAATAAGTCGTTGGGCCGCTATGGCCCTTGTGGCTCTTCTCATTCTATTTTTCCCTGTACCACAGACTAGCGTGACCCCCGTCGAGCGAACGTTTCGCGTCCAGGCCAGCCAATTTGCCTATAACCCGGCCGTGCTCTCCGTCAATCCTGGCGACCGAGTAACCATTGAACTCTTGGCCACAGATGTTGTCCATGGCTTAGCCATTGATGGCTACGATGTTGAAACCATCTCCGACCCCGGCCAGACGGCTCGATTGTCTTTTACGGCAGACCGGCAGGGGACTTTTCGCTTTCGCTGTTCCGTCACCTGCGGCAATATGCACCCATTTATGATTGGCAAGTTCCAGGTTGGGCGGAATGACTTGTTCTGGCGCGGAGTGCTGTTGACAGGCTTGGCGCTTTTTGCTGCCATCCGGGGATCGCGGAAGTGAACAAAGTCCAACAAGTTGTTTGGCAGGAAACGGTCGTCCAAGGCGAAAGAGACCTTTTAGGAGGAGAGCGTCGCGCTATTCCACAGCGGATCAATCTGTATCGTTTTCCCGGCATTCGCCATCTTCTTTCGAGCCGCTGGCCGCAGTTTTTGCTACGGACCCTCACATTAGCTGGATTCGTTTTCACCATCGTCGCCGGGTTAATCGGCTCGCGCGTGGGCAGTCATAACTTTGCCATCATCTTTGTGTGGATCGCCTGGTGGACAGCGCTGAAGCTTGTTTTCATCCCCTTGGGCGGCCGCTCCTGGTGTAGTATTTGCCCCATTCCCCTGCCGGGAGAGTGGTTGCAGCAGGGAGGCATCTTGAAGAAGAGCGGCCGGCACATCGGGTTGAACCGGCGTTGGCCCAAGCGATTGAAAGGCTCCTGGCTTCAGTCCAGTGGTTTTCTAATCATCGGCTTGTTTAGCGCAGTAACTCTGACGGACGCCCGGCTTACTGCCTGGGTTCTGCTGGGATTGTTTGGATTGGCTTTAGCCTTAAGCCTGGTCTTCGAGAAGCGCGCCTTTTGCTCTTATGTCTGCCCCATCGGCGGTTTTTCCGGTATCTATGCCAAAGCCGCGCCGGTTGAAGTGCGAGTGGTCGATCGGGCTATCTGCGCCGCACACAGCGAGAAGAGTTGCTACCAGAACTGCCCCTGGGGACTCTATCTCGTCGCGCTGCAGGATAGCTCTCAATGCGGGCTGTGTATGGAATGCCTCCGTTCCTGTCCATCTGATAATGTCGCCGTGAATTTACGCCCATTCGGGACAGATCTGGCCCGCGAGAAGGCGAATTCTCGGCCCTCCAACCGCCTGGATGAAGCCTTCCTGGCCTTGGTAATGTTGGGATCGGCACTGGCCTTTTCAGCCGTTTTTACCGGGCCGTGGGGCGACTTGAAATCGGCGGCGTTCGCCATTGGCTCGTTGCCCTGGTTAGTCTATGGTCTGGGGTTTCTGATCCTCAACCTGGTGATCATGCCGGGCCTTTTTACACTCGCGGTCTGGACAGATCAAGGGCGGCCCCGGAGCAAGGATCGTCTGCGACGGGCGATTGCCAGCCGCGCACAGGTGTTGCTGCCCCTGGGCCTGTTCGCTTGGATTGCTTTCACTATTTCCTTTGCCTTTCCTAAGTTCAACTATGTTGTTGCCGTTCTCTCCGATCCTTTGGGTTGGGGTTGGAACTTGTTTGGTACGGCTGACGTTAGCGGGTCGCTCAATGTGTCTTCGATTAGTTCAACTCTTCAGGTAACTCTGTTGATGATAGGTTTGTTCTGGTCTATCAAAGTTGCCCAGCGCCTCCCTAAGATCAACAACTTGGCTAACGGCCGGCACTCATTGCCAATCCATCTGTTTTGCCTGGCATTCACACTTGCAATGCTTTGGCTATTGGTCGGCTAACCTATGCGCAAGGAATATCTCGCCAGAATTATCCTGATTGTCCTGGTGGTCGCCGCTGTCGCGCTGCCGCTTAGCGCATGGTGGTTGCGCTCCCGCGGCGTTGTAATCCATGCCCGCATGGCAGAGACCGGCGGCTGGACGCCAGAAAACCTGACAGTAGAGGCAGGTCAACCGCTTCATCTGCGCCTGACCTCAGATGACGTCATGCACGGGTTTGCGGTAGGACACAGCGACCAACCCCCGGTAGACATTTTCCCCGGCGAGGTGACTGAAGTCACTCTGACCTTCGACAAACCGGGCAAATACACCTTCTATTGCACACGCTGGTGCAGCGTTAATCATTGGCGTATGCGGGGGACCATCGAGGTGACTGGCCCGGAGGCGCTAAGTGAGCCTGTCAAGCCTCCTCTCTATGTGACCCTCGACCTGGACATCGACGCCAAGCACCAGACTGATATCATTCCCGAACAAACGCCATCGGCCCAACGGGGTGCAAGCCTCAAAGCGACTGTCCCAGTTGAATTCCAGGGCCAGGCGTATTACAGGTCTCATAGCCCAGTCGAGCTTTGGCAGGCGCTCCGAGAAGAAAACGGAGCTTCGTCTTTGACAGACCAGGAGTTGTGGAATCTGGTGGCATTTGTTTGGCAATCCAACTCTACACCACTGGATTTGGAAGTAGGCCGGCAACTCTACGCTGCTAATTGCGCCGCCTGTCATGGCGTAGAGGGGGATGGCAACGGCGTCTTTGCCAATGTCCTTGATCCTTCGAATTCCGGCGATCACGCCGACATGCAACCAGGGGAGATGACCCAACGCCCGACGGATTTCACCGACCCAAGAACCATGTTGGCAGCCAGTCCGGCGCTACTCCATGGCAAGATCGTGCGGGGTGGCATGGGCACGGGGATGCCTTATTGGGGGCCCATTTTCACCGAAGAACAAACGTGGGCCTTAGTTGCTTATTTGTGGACTTTTCAGTTTGAGCTGGAGAATGAACCATGAGTCAAAGGAAGTTTAGACAGAAACCTAAGAAACCAAAGGTGCAGAAACCGAAATGGGTGCCGTATTTGCTCGGCCTGAGCCTCGTGCTCTTGGCGGGCCTTGTCTTCTTTGTCTTGCGCAAGGACGCTCCGCCAGAAGCTGAAATCGAAGTTACTGGCGCGCCCAGCTTGAAAGTGGATCAGGAGGAAATCGACCTGGGCGTGATGAAATTCAACCAGCAAGCAACGGCTTCCTTTCAGCTGACCAATGTCGGCGATCAGACGCTGAGATTTAGCGAGGACCCCTATATAGAAATCGTGGAGGGCTGTTGACCGCCTCCCCTAGCCATCGGTTCGATGGCTCTAGAGCCCGGCGAAAGCACCACACTCTCGATGCAATTCTCCATGCATGAAGGCATGGACGGCAAGCATAATTTCCGTGTCCACTTGCCTAGCAATGATCCCCAACAACCGGATCGCACCGTGACGGTGTTATCCAATTGGGTGCCCTAACCGTTCTACGCTATTTCTCGCCTCCGCTAACCCACCCTCCGTCCTTCTCGGATGGAGGGTGGGTCCAGAGTTTGTCGCTAGTTGTCTGACAGCCCAAAACCTTACGGCTGCGACCGCGCTGTCTGTTCCCATTGAACCTGCCGGGCCTCTTCCGGCCAAGTACTCTTGATGTAGGTTAAAACGGTCTGTATTTGCGCCTCGGAGAGAATCTCGCCATAGGCCGGCATGTTGCTCGTACCGCCGACGTCTTCCGTCAACCGCGCCCCTCCGAGCCGTATCACCTCGAGCAGCACGTCATCGCTATGGTGCCAGGTATGGCCGCTGGCATCGTGTGGCGGCGCGCGAAAGGAGCCATCCTCGTTTTGTAGCTTCCATTCTGCCTCCCCTTGCAGGTCGGCTCCGTGGCATTCGGCGCAGTAATCAGCATAGATCTGCCGGCCGGCGGCAATCTCACCCTCATCTAAGGTGGGCAAGGGCGGTACCGTACTCAAGACGAGAGGAGTTCTCCCAGAGTTGCTCGCTGCGCCGCTTCCCTGACACGCCGCCAGGAGCATTACCAGCCCACCAATACCAATCAATAACAGCTTCCTCAATTGCGCGCTCCGATATTCAAAAGAGACTTCAGAGACATCACCCGCCACTAGCGCCAGTGATAGCGTCCAGCGCCCATTGTGCCGGATAGAAGTACTTGTTCAGCCGCAGCGCCTGCTCATAGGCATCAATGGCCCCCTGCCCATCTCCCAGGTAAGCAAGGGCGTGTCCCTGATAAAGGTACGTTTCCTCTACGTTGCGACCGCCCTGAGAACTCAGGGTGACCTCGGCCAGGTCTAGGATGTCTTGATAGCGCCCTACCTTCATGTAGGCGATGTAGGGACGGAACTGGTACCAGACAATGCGCGGGGGAATGCCCAGTGTACGTGCCTGGTCGAAGGCACTCGCGCCATTTTCATAGTAAGCCATCTCACCCGTTAGCTCGCCCAGGCGCGTTAGGCTTTCGCCCAGGTTAAACCAGGTAAAGGCGTTTTCCGGCTCGGCTTCAATTTCCACCTGCGCGCGCTCGGCCGCCTTCTGCCACATAACGGCTGTATCCAGCATACCCGGTCCGAGCAGTTCTTGCACCAGCGCTTCCTTCTCCGGCGGGTAAACAACGAAGAAGGTGTAGTTGAACTGTTGCCAGAAATGCTCCACCATCTGGTAAGAGTCCACTCGGCCGCTACTATCCCAGGGGCCAAGGTTCGTGTCCAGACTCAGGAACTCCTGCTTGTCATCATCGTAAGCAAACACGGTCAGATAATGGCCCAGCCAGCCCTCACCCTCCAACTCGTACCCCTTTTCGATAACAATGGGCATACCGTTGGCGAGGAAGCGCTTGATCAACTCTAGGTCACCGCCACTGCCAACGAAGGCGCGCAGGTCAGTCTGTTCGTTCACGTAATCCACCATCTGCCACGGACTGACGTTGCGGTCTTCCGAGTTGGGCTTAAGGAAAGCCGCTGCTTCTACTTGCGTGGTGGTGTTGCCATAGAAATTAAGGTTGATGGCCAAGTTGGCCGGGCCGCAATTATTGAAGCCTTGGGCAATGATAGTCAGGCCATCTACCCGCGCCTGGCGGGGAAGCGGCCTAGGCGTGGGGGTGGGCAATGGCGTTGCTGTCGGTGATGGTGTAATGGTAGGGAGTGGGGGTGGCTCGACCGTTCCACTTTCAACAATAATGCTGACAGGCTCATCCGTCGCTACAACGACCGGTGTAGCTGTCGATTCAGGAATGTTCGGGATAGTGATTTCCGGTCTGCTAACTATTCCGGCCGGAGCAGGGAGCGCAGTTGGTAACGGTGTAACGCCTATCTCCAACACTCTCTCTACTATCGGCACTCTCGCCAATCGAACTCGATACTCACCAGGCAACGCGCTAACCAGTCGAGGCGCCAAGAACAGAAAAGCGATGATCGTTAGTTGCACCGACACAATTAGCAACACGCCATATTTCACGCGGTTATTCATAAGAGGCTCCCAAGCCAGGGCCAGGTCTGTACTCCTGTCTCCCTAACTCTTTGAGGTTCACGTTCTAATAGAAGTGATTATAGGTAGCGAGACGGGTCACACAATACGCCGTATGGCGCATACGAATCGGCAACTGTCGCGCTAAGATTACAGGTGGATGCTAATTAGATATCAGGAACCTGGGAGGTTAATTGAAAATGGCAATCGATCCTGTATGTGGAATGGAAGTCGATGAGAAGACAGCCGCCGGCCAGTCAGAGTATCAAGGCGTGACCTACTATTTCTGCTCTCCAGGCTGCAAGGTCGCTTTTGACAAGGAACCGGAAAAATACGTAGGGAAAGCAGCGGCCGCGAGTGGCCACCATCAGGGCTCCGAGCATTGAGCGATGGCTTGGGAAGACGATCTGAGCTCCTTCGAGCGGACTAGCGCCAATCCTTTACCGAGTCAGCCAAGCCGTCTGGCTTACTGGTTGGCTCATCATTGGTTGCTTGTCATTAGCCTGTTGCTGGCTATATTCGCCGGGCTGCCTTGGCTTGCGCCGCTATTCATGGAATTGGGCTGGACGCGAGCGGCCAGTATCGTGTATTGGTTCTATAGTACTCAGTGTCATCAACTGCCCCAACGCTCCTTTTTCCTCTTCGGCGCAAGCCCTACTTACAGCCTACCCGCAATCCAAGCGGCGGGGCCGAACACTGACAACGTCTTGATGTTGCGTCAATTCATCGGCAATTCGCAGATGGGCTGGAAAGTCGCCTGGTCCGACCGCATGGTTGCGATGTACGGCAGCATGCTGCTCTGGGGCCTTGCATTCTGGCTGCCCTTACGGAAACGGTTACGGCCACTTCCCTGGTGGGGCCTAGTGTTGCTACTCTTGCCCCTGGCAATCGACGGTTTCACCCACCTGGTCAGTGATCTGATGGATGGGGTCGACGCCGGCTTTCGCACCGACAACGCCTGGTTAGCGACTCTAACCGATCACGTGTTCCCGGCCACCTTTTACGCTGGTGATGCCCTTGGCTCGTTCAATTCCTCGATGCGTCTATTGACCGGTTTGCTTTTCGGCCTGGGTCTGGTTTGGTTTCTTTATCCGCGTTTTCAGGCAGCGGCGGCGCGCTTTAAGGAACGCGCATCTGCGTCGAGCTTGTAAGCAGGAGATAGCCCCGCGGTCAGTGATCCCACAACGGGTCGTGGGGTTATTTGCTCTCTTGCAATCGCGGCTCTTGTGAGCACATAAATGAGTTCTGAGATCAACCCCATCCGCGTGGTGTTAGCTGACGATCACACCGTCGTGCGGGCCGGCATCCGCATGTTTCTAGAGAGCGTCCCGGATATTAAGGTTGTCGCCGAGGCGGACAACGGCGAGATGGCGCAGACGTTAATTCAACAGCACCAACCGGATGTAGCTGTACTCGATATCCAAATGCCTAAGGGCAGTGGTATCGATGTGACGCGCTGGGTGCGTGCCAGCCGCCAGTCAGTCGGTGTCCTGATTCTCACCGCCTATGACGATGATGCCTACGTGCTTGGCGTGTTGCAGGCAGGAGCCAATGGTTATGTGCTAAAAACGGCTTCGCCTGTGGAAGTGATCCGCGCCGTCCGCGAGGTATCTGAAGGACGATCCGCATTAGATGCTGCCATCGCTCAGAAACTGATGGGCCTAATCTCTGGTCATGGCCCAATTCAACGCGAGGAATACGAACAGCTCACCGAACGGGAGTTAGAGGTTCTGACGCTGGCAAGTAAGGGTGACACGAATAAAGCTATTGGAGTCCAGTTACGGATCAGTGATCGAACGGTTCAGGGACACCTTGCCAACATTTACGCCAAGCTGAACGCTAATAGCCGAACAGAGGCCGTTATGCGCGCCGTCTCGCAAGGTCTGATCCCCAACCATATCCAAGGGTAATGGGTTTTTCGCCTCTTGGCAGGTTGTTTGTGCCTGCACAGACTAATTCACTGCCGCACTAGCTCGCCCCAAACCATATTCAATCTATATCTGATTTCTTTGCCTCGAAGGTAGGAGAGGTTGACACTCTGCGGGTGGAGCACCTTGGAGAATCCTTCTGTATGAGGGAGCTATCGGTCTGGAGCACGATGCATCCGCTAGGCTGTTAGACCTTTCTCACCCTCTTCCTATCACCGTGGCCATTAGCCCCTTAAACCCGCCATTTGGCGGAACCACGGTAGGCCATATGGCGGACAGGGTAATCCCCCATTGTTAAGTGCCGGGTAGAGGTGGTATCTTGAACGTGCTTTCCTCCCGAACCTATTCGTCCTCAGTCGAAAGAGAAAGTTTAAGCGAACAGAAAGGAGATCTAAAGTATGGGACCAAAAACCAATGACTCATCTACCAGGCGAACCGCCGCGCTTGTTCTGTTGACAGTGGCCCTCGTTATCACCGGGCTGGCCGCTCTCACCGCTCCTGTTATGGCCGAAGCACCGGCGCCGAACCCCGGCACCGCCAACTTCGAAACAAAATTCATGACCGACATGATCGACCACCACGCCATGGCTGTCCACATGGCTGAGATGTGTGTCGAGAAAGCAATTCATGAAGAACTTCGAACGACGTGCGAGGCGATCATCGCCACACAAAGCCAGGAAATCGAGCTGATGCAATCGTGGTTGTCCCGTTGGTACGGCATAACCTACGAACCACAAATGAAACCCGGCGCCATGCGCCAGATGGAAAAGATGATGGCCATGAGCAGCGAAGAGTTCGAGATCGCGTTCATGGAGGAAATGATCCGCCATCACGAAGGTGCTATCCGCGAAGCCGAGCAGTGCCTGAAGCGCGCCTACCATGAGGACTTGATCGATTTGTGCCAGAATATCATAGAAACACAGAGCGCCGAGATTGCCGAGATGGAAGCTTGGCTTTGTGAATGGTATTCGATCTGCAAATAGGTAAAGATGGACCGGAAAAGGCCGCATTACCTGAGCTATCTCTACTTAGCCCACGCGCAGCCTTGCCTTACCCTGCTCTTTTTCCGAACCGATAATGTGTGACACTGGAGGTCAAGATGCATAAATTACGAGAAATGATGTCTGCTCACCCTAAGACCGTGGCGTCAAGAAACAGTGACTTAGATAGCGCTGTAGAGGCCATTGCATCGTGTGCCCAGGTTTGTACTTCCTGCGCCGATGCGTGTCTGGCAGAGCCGATGATCGCCGATCTGGTGCGCTGTATCCGCTTGAATCTGGATTGCGCCGATGTTTGTCTGGCAACCAGCCAGGTTCTGACACGCCAGACTGCCATTGAGTCGGCTTTGTGGCGTGATTTGGTCAATGCCTGTCGTACAGCTTGTCGAGTATGTGCCGAGGAATGCGAGCGCCATGCCGACATGCACGAACACTGCCGCATCTGCGCCGAACACTGCCGCGAGTGCGTGCAGGTGTGCGACGGTTTGCTTCAGACCGTCTCGGCATAGTGCAGGCAGACAAAGGAGAACAAGAAGAACCTCCCGGCAAAACCACGGGAGGTTTTTCTTTCGTAGGATGACCTGGGCGACGTATCTTGATCAATAAACCTCAACCACGATGTTTCCTTACACTCATGCTATTTGCTTTGTAAAGGTAAAGCGTAGCCGTAGCCGTAACCCTTTTCGAGAACCCCTCTGACCTCTCCACTTATAGCACCTTTAATATCTAATAGTAAGGGACCAAGCCAAACGGCGCATTCGTCCCAAGCCATAACCCGCTACACTGACATTACTTCCGGTCGATATAGCGAAACAGCCGGATGAGCGAACATATTCAATAGAGCTTCAATAGAAAGAGGTGAATCACATGAGCGAAAAGCTGGTAGATGAAAAGGGCGAGGTCAATTTCCCCGACCCGCCTTTCGCGCGTATCTTGTTCAGCACGACGCGCTTTGCCTGGCTATGGCTGATTATCCGTCTTTATCTGAGCTACCGGTGGATGACCTCCGGCTTCGGCAAGCTGACCAATCCGGCCTGGATGCAAGGCGGAGAGGCGCTTAAAGGTTTCTGGGAAGGAGCGGTAGCGATACCGGAAGCGGGGCGGCCGCCCATTGCATTCGGCTGGTATCGAAGTTTTCTGCAATTTTTGCTCGATACCGATTCGTACACATGGTTTGGCCCTCTCGTCTCCATAGGTGAAGTGGTCGTTGGTATCTTGCTGCTGCTGGGGGCTTTCACCGGCATCGCCGCCATCATCGGCGGATTTATGAATTTCAATTTCATGTTGGCCGGTTCTGCCAGCGTAAACCCGGTCTTTTTTCTGCTCCAAGTGTTGTTGATCTTGGCCTGGAAAGTTGCCGGCTGGTATGGGTTGGATCGCTGGCTGCTGCCGCGGCTGGGTACGCCGTGGTATAGGGGGACAGCGCGGGAGCGAGCGGCTGACACGGTCTCCATCTCTTCTACACCGTAGAGGAATAGCAATGACTGGCCGCGTAAGTAACCGCGACCAGTCATTGCTCATAGGAACGTGTCTGGGCCTTCGGGTGGCTCAACAGGTAGGCTGAACCAGAACGTTGCTCCTTGCCCAGGCGGACTATGGGCTCCGATCCGGCCACCGTGAGCCTCGATTATGGAGCGGGCCACCGCAAGACCGAGACCACTACCGCCGCCATCACTTAGGCGCGCGCGCCCTTGGTCGGCGCGATAGAAGCGCTCAAAAACATTCGATAGCGCCTCGGCCGGGATGCCCGGGCCGGTATCGGTCACGCTGACCCGGATAGACTCATTTTCCCGCGCAAGACCAACGGCGATGCAACCGCCATCGGGTGTGTAGCGCAACGCGTTGGACAACAAGTTATCAAGCACTTGCTGCACACGCTGGCGATCAGCGCGGACAAGCGGGAGGCTATCCGCCGGGGCAATCGACAACTTGACACCACGAGCCTCCGCCGGCGGGCGAAAAGCGTCGAGTGTCTGGGCAGCCAGAAGACCCAAGTCGAGCGACTCTGGTATCAGGCTGAGTTGGCCTGACTCAGCGAGCGCCAGTTGCCGCAGGTCTTCTACCAACCGACGCAATAGCAACGTCTTGTCCAGGATAGGCTCCAATGCCTCTTGGGTTAGAGGAAAGATGCCATCCTGCAGCGCTTCGATATTTCCCTGGATAACGGTGATGGGTGTTCGCAACTCGTGGGCGATGTCAGCCGTCAACTGCTGCCGCAGGGCCTCGGCGCGACCCAGTTGCACAGCCATACGATTGAAGGCATCTGCCAGGTCACTGATTTCATCCCCTGAGGCAACGCTCACGCGCTGACTGAGGTCGCCCGCGGCCACAGCGCTCGCGGCCATAGTCAGGCTTTTCAGCGGCCGGACGACGCGCCAGACGATCAGACCGCCGAACACCAAAGCCAAGGCCCCGGCCAGGAAGACGGAAGATAGAATGGCCTGGTTTATCACGCCTAGAAAGCGCTCTCCCTGCTCCTCGGCCTGTACATCCGCTGTCACCAGCAAGGCACCGATCACTTCCTCACCATCGGTAATAAACGTGCCATTCTCTTGCAGGACATCGGTGTCCAGCTGTGTACCCGCCATATCACCGCCCGTGTCGGCTACCACACGACCATCGGTGTCGCTAACCAACACGCGGTAGCCCATCATTGACCACATCGGGCCGCCTATCCCCATCCCCATGTTGCCCATCATCTCGTGCCCGCCACGGCTGGAAAGCACCTCGGTCACGCCTTCCCAACTGCCGCGCTCAACATAGTAAGTAGCTAGATCGGGGGCCAACCCCTGAGCGAGGCGCTGCCCCCCGGTCGTGGTGTAGAGAGCAAACTGGGAAGCTACGGTCCGGCGTGCCAACCACGTCGCCAGGAGGCCACCGGCCACGATCACCACCAAGAAGGCCAACATGATACGGCCGAATAAACCGAGTCGTGGCCCGCTAGAAGGTATCATTGAATTTGTATCCAACACCGAACACTGTCAGCACGAAGCGTGGCTGGTTGGGATTCGGTTCAATCTTGGCTCGCAGGTTCTTGATGTGGCTATCGACAGTTCGGTCTAGCCCTTCGTAGTCAGAGCCCAGGAGATCGATCAATTGTGATCGAGTCCAGGCGCGGCCGGGCTCGGCTGCCATCGCCTGGAGCAGAGCGAACTCGGTCGGCGTCAGATCAACGACCTGGTCATCCACTTTGACGACATGCCGGGTAACGTCAATGACCAGCGGCCCGGCGGCTATTTGTTCAGGAGTGGCCGCGGGACGGGCCGAACGGCGCAAGACGGCGCGCACGCGGGCGACAAGCTCGCGAGGGCTGAAGGGTTTGGGCATATAGTCGTCAGCCCCAACCTCAAGGCCGACGATGCGGTCTGTTTCATCAACGCGCGCGGTAAGCATGATGATCGGCGTCTGCGCTGCCGCTCCCGCCATTTGTCGCACTTGGCGAGCTACGTCGATTCCATCGAGAGGAGACAAGCCAGGTGGTGTCGGCAGATTGAGATCCAGGACAATGAGGTCGGGGCGTTCGCGGCGAACGATCTCGAGCGCGGTCGTGCCGTCCCGGGCCGCCAGCACTGCGTACCCGCCCTGCTCCAGGTAGCCACGGGCTACGCGGATGATCTCAGGCTCATCGTCGACGATCAGAACTGTGATCACTGATGGTATTATGCCCTAGCTCGTTTGGTTTCACACCGTACATATAAGAGCAGCAGGGCGGGCGAAAATTGTCATGGTCAGTGCCCACCCTGCTGCAACCAGTTCTACGGCTTTTAACTCAGTGATTAAGCATTCGGAGCATTTGCTTGTGCGCCCATACCGGGGCACGGACCTTCCATCCCGCCATGTCCTGCGCCCCACGGCTGCGAGATGCGCGTCGCCAGCATCGAGGCCATCATGGGCTGCATCGCCTCGGCCTGTTCCGGGGTCATGGTGCCGGACTCCACGGCTGCGTCGAGCGCTGTTTGGTGCTGCGCCAAAGCCGCATCAACGATTAGCTGTACGTCAACATCGTACTTCGCCGCCAGTTCCGCGATAGAGATGCCCGTCGCCAGCTCATCGCGCACTTCGTCCGCCGTTATGCCCACCTGCTCGGCGACGATATCGATCAGGTTGAAGTTGCCCATCATGCCGCTCATGCCGTTCATCATGCCCGGGCCCATATGGCCGCCTTGCTCCATCATGCCGGAACCCATCTGGCCACGTCCCATCATGCCGCCCGCCATCATGCCCGGGCCAAAGCCTGGAACCTGCGGCGCCGGCGTACCCTGGGCAAACGCCAGCACAGCGGTAATTGCAAGGGCCACCACTAGCACCGACAACATGACGATTAGTCTAGTCTGTTTCATTTCGTTACTCCTTTCAATGAGCGCTCGCGCCCACCTTTATTTGTACGCTGTGTATGGTAATCGTGACCCGTGGAGATTTAATGGAGAGGTGATGCAATCCGGATGCAACCCTTCTGTGGCGCCACTTGGTCAATACCTGCCGCGCGGCCTGCCTTGTGCGCGCGGAGGAGTGCGCGCCACACCGACATGCACCAGCACTAACGACATAGAGGCTTCGGCAACACGCGCCAAAGCCGGCGCAGCAATGCTGCCTGTAACACGCGGCCTTCCTTGCCCGACACACTTAGAACGGCAGCGGCCCCCCCGTCACAGTCTCATACCACTCGGTCAGAAACAGCATCGCCTCCTGAAACCGTCGCGCCGGTAGCAACTTGTAGCTGGTGATGCCGAACTTGCGGTAGAACTCTCCGTAGACACCGCCGAACTCATTACGGCCGCTGGCCTTGCTCAGGGCCAGGGCAACCGCCTTAACCGCTTGGCTGATTTGGCTGGCCTGGTCCTGGCTGACGGTGCGCCCTGGCTGATTTAGACTGTCCTCAATAGTTTCTAGACGGGTTTCCAGCTGCTGGAAGCGCGTGCTGGCGCGCTGCTCCATTAGGGCCTGGTTGCGGGCCAAGGCAAGGATAGCCTGGGCCAGATGCACCGCTTGGGCAGTTTCGGGGGAGACGCCGGCCAGGATGTCGGTGTCTTCCACAGTCAGGCGACCCTCTTGGAAGGCTTCGGCCAGGACGCGGTAGCAATGCTCTTGGTAGCGGATAATGCGTTCGCGCAGTTCAGGCCGGACGCGGTCGGCGCTGATGGTGAAGAGCCAGCCGTTGATGTATTCTAGCGGTAGACAGAGCATCTCCTGCGGCCCCCCACCCCGGGTGCCGGGCGAAGGGGGGATCGTTACGATCCCCCCTTTGACATGCCGGGAGAGGACTGGGTCACGGTGGAGGCGCAAGCGTTGGGAGCGCCATGCCAGCCCAAGACTTTCAGCGATGGGCCTAATGGGCACATAGACCTGCCGGCCGGCGTCGGAGGTATCGACGGCGATGGCGATGATTGTGTCATCGTAGAAGAGTACCGATTTCTGCTCAACCGGGATGAGAGCGCTCATAAGTCTGTCCTTCGCTTTCAGTAGCTAAGTGTATGTTAGCAGGGTTATAGCACTGGCGGTAGTTACTTCATTAGGGCAGCGATTTGCTTCTCAACGTCAAGTACTGTCGTCACTGGACAGTCTCCGTGACCGGGCCCCAATCAGCGGTGAGACGCCGCATGTCAGGCGGTGTGTAGACCGCGCCGCTGTAGGTTTCAACGCTGAGAAGCGGGTCAATAGCGTGAATCTGGCCGACGATAGCTTCAAGCAGTTGAGCATGCCGCTGCTGCTGCTCGGCGAGTTGGCCGGTGGTATCGGCATCCTCGTCGGGAAAAGGCCGGCCGTTGAAAGTCTGCCGATGCTTGCCCTGGACAACGGTCAAGCTGGCAATAGACTGCTGGCCGCCTGGGGTGGTGACAAGCGCTGTGAAGACGCTTATCGGCCGCTCCACCTGCAAGCCGAGCTGGCTATTGACGGTCTCCTGCTGGATGAGCAGTTCGCCGTAGATGGTAACATGGCTCTGGCCATTGCGAGCAACGTTCGTCGCGAAGTCGTTTACGGTTGTAAGTTGGATGATCGGCAAGGCTTGGGTCATGGTTGCATTCTCTTGGCGTGTGTGGGTTTAACGAATGTCGAACAACTGCCCCCAAAGGGCAATACTCTTGAGCTGGTCGTTGTGGTAGATGAGGGCGATGACGTCTTCATGGCCGTTGGTGTGTTCACGTACCACACGCTCAGTTTCGGCCTTCGTCGCGAACTGCTCTTCGTCCTCGTTGCAGGTGATGGCGCGCCAGTCGGCGCTGAAGGGCTTTTTCATGGCTTACTCCATGCAGTCTAGAAACTACGATTGGGTTAAATCCCCAATGGCGTTTTCTATTAGCTTCTATTAGTTACTAATAGTATAGGTGTTTGTTCGCCTGATGTCAATCCTAGGCTTCAATGATGAAGTTGAAGGCGAGTGCCCGCTGTCTTGCGATAGTCGCGCCACAATTCGGGCAGACAAGCGGCGCTTCGGGATAGCCCTGGTCGAGCGGGCGCACCATGATCGGCCGCCCATCCCGCCGCCGGCACCGGCCGCGGTGGTAGACGGCGAGACGCATAGGGGCGATGCCCCAGGCGTGTAGGAGCACCATTGCCGGCAGCGCGCTGTCCATGCCCTTGTAGATCGTGTAGGTCTTGCTCTCCGTGATGACGTTGGCCACGGTCGCAGCGGCATCTTCTTCAGTCATCGGAAGGGCGGCTGTCAGGGCGCTGCCGTACTGATGTTGATCAATCATGGCTATCTCCTATACATGTTGGAATCGAAGTTACTGTTCAGTTCTGGAGGGTCCCGGCACGCCGTGGCGTGGTCACGGAGCGAGCACATTGGTGGTCGGCTTGCACGACGCAGGCGCGATGTCTATGCGAATTCCCCTACCCTAGGGGAAGTTCGGCGCGCCAGCTAGAACAGGGTTATCGGACAGCCGCGGCCTGAGCGCACCCGATCTTTCCGGCCAGTACCACTCTTCGTTGAAAGCGCAGCAGGAGCAAAGCCCCATTCCTGGGTCGATGTTCTCCTTGACATCGATCCCGCTGGTAACAACCCAGAGGACAAGGTCCTCATCGGTCTCATCGTCGAACAGCGGTTCCGTGAAGCCACAGACGCTGGTAACCGCGCGGGTTTCCAGGTCTACCTTGCCGATTCGATGTAGGGTTTCAGCCCCATCACTTTGGTACCAGTAGCCAGGTCTAAGTTGGTCAATTGCTAAGGCTTGCATGGAATGTACTCGCTATGGGCATTCATTGCCGCGACCGGACAACGCCGGTCACAGCGCTCGCACTATCTCGTAGTGCTCCCCCTCTTTGAGAGCGGCCAGACCGCCCAGCCATTCGTAGCTAGCCGTGCGGTGGCTATCGTAGGCGTCGTGGATCATGATGAGGCCGGTTCCGTTCCAGCGTCCGGCTTCGTGCAGGTCGCGAGCGACTTCCAGCGCGCGGTGCCATGCGCCAGTATCGGTAAACCCGCGGCCGACCTTAACCTGGTCGTGCCAGTTGATGGTATTCATTTGTCTCCTATGGTGTGTGTGAAAACCTCAGCTCTCTTCGTAGAGGGCTTTGTGCCGCACATAGGCCGAGGCGCTCATACCGGCCGTCGCCGCCCGGCGCAACAGTTCCAGGTATTCGCTGTCGGTCAGCCGGAACTTGAACTGCCTCCCTTTCCCTCGCGTGTTGATAGCAGCATCGGGTTCTGTTATCAGCTGGGCCAGCAGCGCCCGATCCTGCGGGTCCAGGTCGGCCTGCTCGTCGGCCAGAGCCGCCTGCGCCGCCTGCGCCAACAAGCTGCGGGCCAGGGTTGCATTCTGGCGTTCGGCTGCCGCTCGCGCGGCCAAGGCCGGCTGGACAGCCCGGGGCGACTTTTGGATGAGTAAGGTCAGAAGCTGGTCGTTCATGATAAATGTACCCTGTTCGTGACTCTATTGTACCCTTTTTGTGTCCACAAATCTATAACATATCTCACTGGCTTTCAACAGTAGTTATTGACTGCTGTTAGTTCTAATGCTATTCTATAGGCGTAGTGCGTGTTTATTACTGGAGGTTCTTGAGTGGCCGATTCCGACGCGCGCACCGTCTCCGTCTGGCTTCCAAGCGATGTCCTGGCGGAGTTGGACGCCTATGCCGCGGCCGAGGAGCGATCGCGATCC
>JAYRVO010000083.1:0-18665 GCA_041918515.1 Chloroflexota bacterium
ATTCGCGGATCACAAAGCATGGTTGAGGGTTGCCAGGGCGGGATAGACCTGCGCGTAGAGCACGGCTTTTTCCATGTAGCGGGCGTGCATGGCCGGGTCCGGCTCGTAGAGGCGGCCCGGACGCAGCATGTGTTGCACGCCCTCCTGCACGCTGGCGAAGACGCCCGTGGCCGTCCCGGCCAGGATGGCAGCGCCCAAACATGGCGCTTGCGCCACATCCATCGCCACCACCGGCTTGCCGAAGATGTCGGCCTTTGTCTGCAACCACAAGGGCGAGCGGGCGCCGCCGCCGTAGGCATGCAATTCATCCACAGCGATGCCAGCCGCCTCCATCGCATCCAGGCTGAGCTTGGTCTCGAAGGTGACGCTGTCGAGAATGCCTTTGAGGATTTGCCCGCGCGTCGTGCTCAAGTCCAGGCCCAGGATAGCGCCCTTCGAGGCCGCATCCAGCCAGGGCGTGCCACTGCCCATGAAATGCGGCAGCACCAACACCGGCGACGGCCCTGATTCTGCCTCGGCCAACATGAGATCGTACACGTCCCGGCCCGTTCGCTCAGCCTCTTGCTGCTCGTAGCGGCCAAACTGGTCGCGATACCATCGCAGCAGCGCGCCGCCGGTGGCCGTCCAGCCCAGGGTCAGATACATGCCGGGGGCGGTGTGGGGGGCGGTAGGCAGGTTGCTGGCCAGGAGCTCGCCGCTCAGAACCAGTCGGGACGAGGCCAGGCCCACGCATTCCACGGTGCCGGTCGAGTCCATGCTGATGCCTTCGGCGATGGCGCCGCAACCCAGGGCGCCGCATGGCTGATCGTGCCCGCCGGTGACAACGACGACGCCCGGCCCCAGCCCCAGGCTTTCGGCCACCGATCTCGCCACTTCCCCCACGATTGTGCCGGAGGGCAGAACGCGGGAGAGTTTGGCCACATCGACCTGGGCCAGTTCCAGGATTTCATGCGACCAGGCCAGCCGGGTCACGTCGAAAGCCATCGTGCGCGCGGCTAGGGTGTAGTCCATGGTGGGGGGCAGGCCCAGCCGCCCGATGATGAAATCAGCCATGCAGACGAAGCGGTGGGCGGCGGCGTAGGTGGTGGGGTCGTATTGCCACAGCCACATCAACTTGTTGACGGTGTACATGGGATGCAGCGGCATGCCCGTGATCTGGTAGATGCGTTCTTTGCCCACTTGTTCGGCCCACCAACCCGCTTGTTTCGCGGCGCGGGTGTCGATGGCGCTGATGAATCCGCACAACGGCCTGCCCCCGGCATCCAGCGGTGTGACCGATTCGCCGTGGGTGGAGATACTCAGCGCCGTCACTGGGTCAGCCCTGACGCCATCGCATGTGGCCACACTGCGGATGACGAACGCCACCGCCTCCCACACTTCCTCCGGGTCCAACTCCATCCAGCCGGGATAGGGTTGGTGCAGCCGGTATTCGCGATAGGCCTGGGCCAGCGTTTCGCCGGTGGGGGTGAAGACGACGGCTTTGCAGCCAGTGATGCCGATGTCGAGGCCGAGGAGGGTCATCCAGACTTTGTCCCTTGCCTAAACTGCCAGACTGAGACGAATCGCACGATTGACCTCATCTAGAAGCTCTGGTTGCAGAGCGCCGATCCTGCGTCCCAATCGCATTTTGTCCACAGTGCGAATCTGATCCAGTAATACTTTCGATGGTTTGGAAACCCCACCTTCGCCCGGTCTCAGTAAGACCTCGAAGGGGTAGACCTTCGCTGTATCTGCAGAAGAAATGGGTGCCACGATGACACGGTCGGAGTACTGGTTGCCAATATCATTCGAGATCACAACACTTGGCCTCGTCTTGGCGACCTCAGATCCCATCACCGGATCCAGGCTTACCCAGTAAACTTCGCCACGCCGGGGAAAGCTCATTCTGGCCATCCTTCGCCATCGATCACCTGCCAATCGCGATTCAGTTCCAGGCGCTCTTGGCGTGTGGCAATATATCCTTCTTGCATGAGCGCCTCGATTTCTGCTTGCTCAAGCTTGGCTAGTCGATCTGCCAACAATTCGTTGACAAGTTGGCTCAAACCGCGCGATGGTAGAAAGCGCCGAAGACGGCCCAACAGGGTTTCGTCGAGATAGACTGTAGTGCGGGTGGTCATGGTAACGTCCTCCAAGACATTCATTTTGACGCGTCAATTGTATGTCTCAAAAGATGTCTTGTCAATCCCTCGCTTGGCCTTCGGTGCCCTTTATGCAGCCAGATTACCCCTTTACAGCCCCGAACGTCAACCCGCGCACGATGTAGCGTTGGGCGGTGAGGGCGAGCAGGGCGGGCGGGAGAATGGCCAGCAGCAAACGCGTGGCGACGGCGTGGAACTGGATGCCCTGCGTATGCTCGACCCCGGCGATGACCACGGTGATGGGCTGAGCGTTTTGATAGCTGAGGATCAAGCCGAACAGAAATTCGTTCCAGGCAAAGGCGAAGCAAATCACGGCGGCGGCAGCCACAGCCGGCGCCGCCAGCGGCAGGGCGATGCTCCAGAAAGCGCGCATTGGCGAAGCCCCATCCACATAGGCCGATTCCTCCAGCTCGATGGGAAGATCCTTGAAGACATCGCGCAGCGTGAGCACAGCGAAAGGCATGGTGAAGGTGGCATTGGCCAGGATCAGACCCAGGTGTGTATCGATGAGATGCAGCTTCTGGATCAGAAGAAAGAAGGGGATGACCGTGACCATGGGCGGCAGGAAGCGCTGCGACAGGAACCACACGGCCATATTGCGGTTGCTCCACCGCCGAAAACGGAAGCGCGCCAAACCATAGCCAGCCAGCGTACCCAAAGAAACGGCGATGACCGCTGCTCCAACGGCAATGACAAGGCTATTGAAAAGGGCGCGACTAATCTCCGGCCATCGCGTCGTGAATTCGTTCTGCCAGTTGAACAAGGTGGGCTGGAACTGGAGCCAGGGGATGAAAGATGGCTTGGTGAGAATGACCGCGCGCTCTTTGAACGAAGTGGCGAGAGCCCAATAAAAGGGAAAGAGGCACCAAAGCGTGGCGATGATGATGACCAGCCACAGCAGGGCATTGACCAGGGGCGAATGTTTGCGCGTGTACATGATGAATGCTCCTTAATCGTAGTTAGCCCGCATGCGGCTGAAGAAGAAAGTGGCGATGATCATCATGACGATGAGCAACAGATAGGCCAGGGCCGAAGCGTAGCCCTGATTGAAATTGCGCAGGCCGGTCAGGTAGATGTAGAACGAATACGTCTGCGTAGCCGCGCCAGGCCCACCGCTCGTCATGCTAAAGGGGATGTCGAGCACCTTGAAGGCTTCGACCATGCGCAGGATCGTCACTGTGAACAGTACTGGGCTGATCAAAGGCAAGGTGACAAAGCGGAACGTGTCCCAAGCCGAAGAGGTGTCGAGTACAGCAGCCTCATAGACTTCTTCGGGCAATGCTTGCAAACCTGCCAAGAGCACCAGAAAACAAAATGGCGTCCACTGCCACATATCCACCAACACGATGGCGATGCGCGCCGGCCAGATGGCAGAAAACCAAGACGGCAAATCTTGCACACCCACCGCCGCCAACAAAGTATTCACAGCCCCGACCTGCTCGTGAAAGATTGTTAGGCCGAGATAGCCCAGAGCAATGGGGGCGGTGAACATGGGCATCGTGAACAAGGCCCGGAAGACCTTCTGGCCGCGAATCGCGCGATGAAAAAGCAGCGCCAGTCCCAATCCCACCAACACCGTCAGGATCACGCTGCACGCCACAAAAAACAACGTCACCGTTGCCGCATCGGCCACGCGATAGTCCTTGAACGCGCGCACAAAGTTCTGAAACCAAATAAAACGTGACGGTGTGCCCATCTTCGCCTGCATGAAGCTCAGGCGCAGCGAGTAGAGCAGCGGGAAAACGGTGAAGATCAGAACCCACACGATTCCCGGCACGACAAAAAAGTATTTGACGCGACTTCGCAGTTGCATAATTCACCCCCAAAGAGAGGAAGACTCCCGGAAGCTAGAGGTATGTCAACCATGCTGGCCCCGAAAGTCTTCCTCTTGGTCGGATAGATCAGGTTACTGCGGCGTGTAGCCGATAGACTCCTGGTACAACTTCAGCAGGTTTTCCTTGCCCTGCTCGTCGATGATAGCCTCCCAGTCGGCCTTGGTGCGATCCAAAGCTTCCTGGGCGGTGATCTGGCCAGTCACAGCTTCTGACAGGTGGATGTCCCAGGCCGTCATCATCTCGGTGGTGCCGGGGATGCGGATGTAGGTCTGGAAGATCGGGTACTTGAAGAAGTTGTCGGTGTAGGCGTCGACGTAGCCCTTGGCGTCCACGGCGTTCCAGCCAGCTTTGGTGTAATCCTCGATGGTGGCTTTACCGGTGGGCTGCAGCCAGTCGTACGAAGTGCCGGGGTTCACACCCGTCCAGCCGTAAGAAACCATCCAGTGGTTGATCTCCGGGGTCGCCATCAGCGCCATCCAATAATAGGCCAGGTCGGGATTCTTGGCGTACTTGGAGAGCACGGGATGCCACGAGCAGCCCACCTGGTTGCCCACCATGTTCGGTTGCTCCAGGCTGAGGAACTGCTTCTTTTCCATGTCGTAGGGGGACTTGGTGCCGGGGATGCCGCGGGCGCCGACGAGCCCCTGAATCTTGGATTGGGTCAGGTCTTGAGCCAATGAGCCCACATCGCCCCAGGAGAAGGTCATGATGGCGTTGCCGGAGAGGAAGTCGGCCCAGGCCTCGCCCAAGCTCCAGCCCCACATGGCCGATGGGCCAGTCTTGGACAGGGCGATCAACATCTCGAGCGCCTTGACATGACCCGGCGAGTTGATCAACGGCTCCATCGTGTCGGGGTTGAAGTAATAGATGTTGTGGTACTGGTCGACCTTCTGGGGATCGTCGCCCGGCGCAGGGATGGTCACATAGGGCGCCGAGAGAGCCATGAAGTGGAAGAAGCCCTGGCCGCCGACTTTCAGGTGCAGAGTGATGCCATCATCGGGGTCGCCGTCGCCATTCCAATCCTTGCCATTGAAGAACGTGGCGATCTTCAGCACGTCTTCCCAGGTATCCATGGCGACAGGCATATCTTCACCCGTCTCGGCTTTGTACTGCGCCTGCCATTTCGGATCGTCGATAATGTCCTTGCGCCAGTACAGGATCTGGGCGTCATGGTCGTAGCTCGTGCCGTACCACTGGCCACCCCACTTGTGTAGGTTGGCAATGGAGGCGGACATCGAGTCGCGGTCCCACTTGGGCATGCGGGGATCCTCGAAGTACTTGTCCAACGGCTGCACGAAATCGTTGGCGATGTAGTCGCCGTAGAAGTTGGAGCAGTTGAGGATCATGTCGTACTTGTGGGCGCCGGTCTGGAAATCGGTGAAGATTTTCTCGCGCATCTCGGCGAAAGGAATCTCCACGATGTCGTAGGTGGCGCCGGTGAGTTCTTCGAACTTCTGGCGGAAGAAATAAGTGGGGCCAGAGATGGCGCCGCGCTGCCCGGCAGAATAGACGCCGATGGTGAACTTCTGACCCTTCCAGGCCGGATCGGGCTTGCCCTTGTCGGCGGCATCGAGGGCCGCCTGGGCGGTCTTGGCCTCGTTCTCGTCGTTGGTGGGCCAGCCGTTGATGACCTGGGGCGCTGCGGTCGGCTCGGGTGTCGGCGTCACCTCGACCTGCACCTCTTTCTCGACCACGACGGTCTGCTCGACGATTTTTTCCGTTTCGACGACCTTGGTCACTTCGACGACGACCGTCTCGCGAATGACCTGAGGCGCAGCGGGTGCAGCACAAGCGGCCACCAGCAAGATGACAATGACAAGCAGTAAAGGCGATATTTTTTTCATCTTCAGAGCCTCCTTGACTGAAGATCGGGGTGCCTTCGACGAACTGTGCCAAAGGCGAGTTTGGAATGAAAACGCATCGTTGCGGAACCAAACGGATGATTTTTCGGGCGTTGCCTCACCTCCTTGGTGAGAGTACTTACTGAGCGCTAGATTGATTTGTACTATCGGGCGTAAAACGTGAAACGTGAATGACTGAACTCGGCAAGCCATCATAACTTCATGAGGACGGGCCATTCACGGTT
The DNA here is from genome assembly GCA_041918515.1 of Chloroflexota bacterium. Lineage (GTDB taxonomy): Bacteria > Chloroflexota > Anaerolineae > J102 > J102 > SSF26. Next base: position 6,060 of record JAYRVO010000083.1, read on the forward strand.
AATAGTATAGCACTGGAAAGCGGGCTACACAAGTTCCCGTTATCGTTAACGGGAGGCGTTGGAACTGGCAAGCCCCCCTCGCTCCTTGCAAATGACCCTTTTTGTTTTGACAAATCATTTCACCTTCGCTATCATTGCTCATGAAATCGATACCATGATATCGATTTACATCACCGCTCATCCGCCCCATCCTGCCACAAGGAGCAGGCATTGACCACCATTAGCGATGTTGCTAAACGAGCAGGCGTTTCGCCGGTCACCGTTTCACGGGTCATCAACGACCTGGGGAATGTGAGTCCGAGCACGCGCGAGCGGGTGGGACAGGCGATCGAAGAGTTGGGCTATGTGCCAAGCGGCGCGGCGCAGAGTTTGCGCTCGAAACGGACGCGCTCGTTGGCGTTGATCGTGCCGGATATTCAGAACAGCTTCTGGACCACGGTGGCGCGCGGGGTGGAGGACGCGGCCCAGAGCAAGGGCTATTCGGTTTTTCTCTGCAACACGGATGAAAACCCGGCCAAGCAACTACGTTATCTCGATGTCGTGATCAGCCAACGGGCCGATGGCGTCATCATCGCACCCTATGACGCCGATGCGCGACATCTGGCCAGGTTGCGCGACCGAGGCATCCCGGTCGTTGTCATCGACCGGCATATCGAGGGCTGGGACACCGACACGGTCAACAGCGACTCGATCTCGGGAGCGAGGGCGTTGGTGCGACACCTGATCGACCTCGGCCACCGCCGCATCGCCGTCATCTCTGGGCCGACCAGCACCTCCACCGCGGCTGACCGCGTGTTGGGCTATCGTATCGCTCTGGCCGAAGCGGGCATCATGGTGGATGAAGGTTTGATCAAGTTCGGCGAATTCCGTGCGGTTGCGGGTGAACGACTGACCCACGAAGTGTTGGATGCCGGCCCCCAACCGACCGCCATCTTTGCCGCCAACAATGTCATTGCCATGGGCGTGATCGCCGCCCTGGAAAAACGGGGCCTGCGCGTGCCCCACGACATCGCCCTTGTCTGCTTCGATGACCTGCCCAACACCTCGCTGATCTTCCCCTTCTTTACAGTGGCCGCCCAGCCGGTGTACGAAGTCGGCGTCAATGCCGCCCAACTGCTCCTCAGCCGCCTGGAGGCCGACGCGCCTCTACAACCCCGCCATGTCATTTTGCCCACGCGGCTCATCATCCGCCACTCGTGCGGTAGCAAGCTCAAGAAAGGATTGAACCACGATTTCAGCTTGCCGATCGCTGGAACCACCAACGCCGAAACGCGATTGGTGCCACAGGTGCGAGCCGACGCTTTGCGACTGGTGGTTGTCGAGCAGGATCAATCTCTCACCGCCCCTCTGCCGCGACGGGAACTCAGACAGCCTGACTACGACAAGTCGGATGTCAACCGCCTGCTGAAGGCATTGCGACACGAGCAGCCCGACCGCATCCCCCACCTGGAGTTCTGGATCACCAGCCGCAGCGTGTTCGAGTATGTGCTCGAACGCCCGCTGGTCTACGATGTCGTCGACGCCCGTTTGAACGGGCCGGTGATGGACCGCTCCGGTCGGGTCTTGGTCAATAGCTTTGGCGGACGAATCGTCAAACCAGAAGACTACGTGGAATTCGCCCAGCGGCTGGGTATGGATGCCATCGTCTGCAACTTCGCCTGGCGCCCTAACAACATTTTTCGCCGGGCCTCGGATGGCAGCGAGCACTATGTCGATGGCAGCGTCAAAACTTGGGCCGACCTGGAGAACCTGGAGCCGCCGCCGCCCTTGCTCGACCAGCTCAATTACCTCGAGCGCTACTTGCGGGCCAGCCAGGGCGCGGGGGTGGGTGTTGTCGCCAATTTCACTTCCTTTTTCGATAGTGCGCTCTTGGCGGTCGGGATGCAGGACGCCCTCTATCGCTTTCACGACGACCGCGGCTTCCTCGAACACCTGATGGACATCTTACTCAGCCATCAGGAACGAGTGGTGCAGGCTGTTTGCGACCGTTTTGGCGATGACCTGGCCCTGGTGCTGATCAACGACGACGTGGCTTACAACGCCGGCCTACTCATCCACCCCGACATGTTTTACGAAATCTTTCCCCAGCGGATGCGCAGACTCATAGCTCCGGTCAAGGAACGCGAGAAACCGATTGCTTTCCACACCGATGGCAAGGTCGATCAACTGCTGCCGCTCCTGCACGAGATCGGTTTCGACGCCATTCACCCGGTGGAGCCAGAATGCAACGACATTTGCGCGCTCAAGCACGAATGGCAGAGCAAGCTGGCCTTCATCGGCAATTTCCCTACGCTCTTGCTGGTCTATGGCAGCAAACAAGCAATCGAGGAGCGCACTCGCGCCGAGTGCGAACGTTTGGGACCGGGTGGGGGCTATGTCCTCGGCTCCTCCACCAGCATCATGGAGGGCATCCCGCCCGCCAATTTCGTGGCCATGACCCAGGCCGTTCACCGCTACGGACGCTACGCCTCGCAAATATAACCTTTCAGGTGTGGAACTTCTCCCTGGAGATGCAACGATGTCAATGACCTCCCGCCAACGTGTACTCACCGCCTTTGCCCACCAACAGCCCGACCATGTGCCTTGCTGGCTGGGCGCTTCGCCGGAATGGAAGCAATTGGCGCGCGATTATCTCGGTCTGCCCGACGACGAGGCCCTGCTACGCTATGTGGGCGATGACTTCCGCCGGGTGTTCAGCACCTACGCCGGGCCAGACGAGCGCAGCCCGGACAAGCTGCTTTCGCCGGGCGCGACCTGGCGCTCGCCCTTCGCCATCGAACGCCACGGCTACGGCTATGGCATGCCCCTGACCAGTCCCCTGAAGAACGCCAGCCTGGCCGAAGCCCACGCCTTCCCCTGGCCCAACCCCGATTGGATCGATGTCTCGCGCATCCGCGATGAGGCCCTGGCCTATGACCATGAATACGCCATCCTGGGCGGCGAATGGTCGCCTTTCTGGCACGACGCCATCGACTTGCTCGATTTCGACGGCTTGATCTACCAGATGTACGACGACCCGGATGTGGTCGATGCGGTGATGAAGTATACGTCCGAGTATTACCTGGCCGTCAGCCGCCGCATCTTCGAGGCCGTGGGCGACGCCATCGACATCTTCTTCATCGGCAACGACTTCGGCGCCCAAACCGGCCCCATGCTCAGCCCCCAGCTCTTTCGCCGCTTCGTTGTCCCCCACCTGCAACGCTTCGTCGACTTGGGCCACGAGTTCGGCAAACTGGTGGTGTTGCACACAGATGGCTCGCTACGCCCGCTCTTCCCCGACATGATCAGCATCGGCATCGACGGCATCCAGTCGGTGCAACCGTATTGCACCGGCATGGAATTGGGTGGGCTGAAGCGAGATTTTGGCCGCGACCTGACCTTCATGGGCTGTGTGGACACCCAGGCTCTGATCGAGACGACGGCCGAGGGCGCCCGCCAGCTCACCCTGCAAACCCTGGCCACGATGATGCCCGGCGGCGGCTTCATCGCCTCACCCAGCCACGATTATCTTCTGCCCGAAACCCCGGTCGAAAACGTCATCGTCATGTATGAGACGATCCGGGAGTGTGGGAGGTATCGATAAACACCAAGAAACATCACCCCGTTGTGTCATGCTGAATGTTCGATGCCACGCGGCGGCATGCGCCCTTTGAGAAACTCCTCATCGTGTCACCCTGAGTGACCCATGCCTCGTGGCGGCATGTCGCCCGAGCAAGAAACTCTTCATCGTGTCACCCTGAACGGGTCGATCACACAACATTGTTGCAGCGATCAGCCAGTGAAGGGTCTCCAGCCGGGAGTTTCTAAGCAGCGGGTCGATCCGGCATCCCGTCATTCCGATCAGTCAGCGAAGGGTCTCGATGGCAGGGAGTTTCTAAGCAACGGGTCGATCACATAACTTTGTTGCAGCAAGACACCAGTGAAGCATCTCGATATCGATGATAGATTCTTCGCTGGAAGTTAGCTGCAATGTAATTTCATTGATAAACCCGCTCAGAATGACACTGTCTACGGAATTAAGAATACGCAACATCTCAGTTCTATCAATCTAAGGAGTTAACCTATATGAAGCGCTATGGTCAAGTAATCGGTGTCAGAAAAGAACGACTGACAGAGTATATCGAATATCATGCCGCAGTTTGGCCTGAGATTCTGGATATGATCCGGCAGTGCAATATCGTCAATTACTCGATTTATTACAAAGAAGTGATGCAAGATGTGCATTTGCTTTTCGCCTATTTCGAGTATGTTGGCGAGGATTTCGCTGCGGACATGGCCAAGATGGCCGCCGACCCGATGACGCAAAAATGGTGGGATGTGATGATGCCCATGCAAGCGCCCGTCCCTCTGCGCGCTGAGGGAGAATGGTGGGCGAACATGGAAGAGGTTTTTCATACGGAGTAAGATTAGAGATTAGAGATTGGAGATTAGAGATTACACCCAATCTCCAATCTCTAATCTCTTCTTTTCAAAGGATTCGAGCAATGGAACGATCTGCAAAAACTTTAGCAAAAGTCGAAAGAATGCATAAAGCTTTGCGCCATCAGGAAGCTGATCGGGTGCCGGTCGGTGATTTCTTCTGGGGCAGCTTTGTCAAACGCTGGCGCGAGGAAATGGGTCTGCCCGCCGACGCCGACATTTATAGCTATTACGATCTCGATTGGCAGGTGACTATCCCCAACATGGACCCGCACATCAAATCGTTCGAGACCCTGAAGGAGACGGACGAGGATGTAGTGGTCAAGACTGGCTTCGAGGCCACCATCCGCAAGAAATTCGCCGACCCCATGCCGGAATGGTTGCAGTTCGGCGTCACCAGCATCGAGCAGACCGAGAGCTTCCAGTTCGACGACCCCTGGGACGAGCGTCGCTATTTCAGCGCCGGGGACAACCAACTGGCCGGGGTGGGCGATGGCTTCGCCCGCAACTCGCCCGCCTGGGTGGAGACGGTGAAGAAGCTGCACCCGGATTTCGCCGTCTTTGGCAGCGTGTGCGAGGCCAACGAGTACATGACCCGCATCGTCGGCCCGGAGAACAACCTGCTGTGGGTGGCGCTCTATCCTGACGAGTACGCCCGCTTCATCGAACGGACGATGGAGTTCGCCATCGGCATCGTGCAGGCGCAGATCAAAGCCGCGGATGGGCTGCTCGATGGCATGGTGATCTGGGGCGACGTGGCCTACAAGAAGGATATTTTCTTCGCCCCTGATTGGTGGCGGGCGCACTACAAGCCTTATCTGACCGAGATGGTGCGCATCTGCCACGAGGCCGGGCTGCCGGTGATCTACCACGGCTGCGGCAATGTCAAGCGCATCATCCCCGACTTCATCGAGACCGGAATCGACGCCTACAACCCGCTGGAGGCAAAAGCCGGGCTGGATGTGGTCGATCTGCGCCGGGAGTACGGCCACAAGTTCGGTTTCTGCGGCAATATGAGCGTGATCGACTGGGCCGAACTCAGCCCCGAAGAACTCAAGCCCATCGTCCTGCGCAAGCTGAACGCGGCCAAAGGCGGCGGTCTCATCTTCCAATCCGACCATTCCGTCCCCACCAACGTTTCCGCGGCCAACTACGATTACGTGGTCAAGCTCGTGCGCGAGTATGGCCGCTATCCGTTGCAATTGGGCGAGTATGACCTGCCGGATTTGAATTGAGTAGACAAGGAAACAAGTAGACAAGTAGACAAGGAAACAAGTGGACAAGTAGATAAGGAAACAAGTAGACAAGTGGACAAGAAAACAAGTAAAAACAGTCAACAGTCAACTTGCCCCTACCCGCCCTTTCGCAATCCGCAATTCGCAATTCGCAATTCCCATGCGCCTTCAACACCTTTTGCCCCACCAGTTCCGGCAAGCCATCGACGAGAAGTGGCCGTTGCTCGTACCCACCGGCTGTATCGAGTATCATGGCCCACACCTGCCGCTGGGCGTCGATACCATGATCGTCGAGGAGTTGTTGGCGCGGGTGAGCAAGCGCGTGAATTGTGTCGTGGCCCCGCCGTTGTGGTACGGCCCGGCCAGCTATGCCGTCACCGGCCCGGAACTTGGCTCGCTGGATGTGAACACCGAGCGCTTTGGCCGGCATGTGAAGGATGTGTTGGCTGGGTTCTGGGACATGGGCTTCCACTGGATCATCGTTGGCGTCCACCATCAAGGCCTGGAAGGGCCGGAGTCGCTGGCAATCCGCCAGGCTGCGGCCGAGGTCACGTTCGAGCGCAGCTATGCCGAGCGGGGCAAAGCCTGGTGGGGCAAGGCGGCGCTGGAGGCAAAGGACAACGTCTTCGAGCGCATCCAGGTCTGGCCCAGCGTACTGCCCGAGGCCGCAGTCCAAAAGATCGAGATAGGCGACCACGCCGGTTTCTACGAGACCTCGTATATCCTGGCCGCTCACCCCGACCTGGTCGATCTGAGCAAGCTGGGCATGAGCCCGCCCTGGTACACGAATACCTCGACCAGCAAAGCGCGCGAGGCCACGCCGGCCGATGGCGAGCGTATGCTGGGAATCATGGCCGACGCCTGGGTGAGCAAGCTTTCGGGCCTGACCCGCCCCAAACGGCCTTCACCCAACGAAATGACTGTCAGAGGCTTGTTCTAGCATGTTAGCCAATCACACACAGGAGGCAGAAAACGACCTATTCCAACATTTTTCCACAACGCCACCCTCATTTCACCCTTTCAATCTCACCAAGAAGGAGAGACTCCCATGTCTGAACAGAAGAAAGTTTCCCGCCGCGAATTCCTGCGGCTCGCAGGCGTGACCGCCGGCACCGCGGTTGTGGCTGCCGCCTGTGCGCCCGCGGCTACGCCTGCACCGGCGCCCACCGAAGCACCCAAAGCCGCTCCCACCCAGGCCCCGGCCGTTGTTGGCAAGCCTTTCGATGGCAAGACCCTGCGCATGCACGCCATCTCTGGCGCCAACTACGACGAACTGTACAAACTCATCCCCGCCTGGGAAGAAAAAACCGGCGCCAAGGTTGAGTTCGTGTTCAAGGGCAACGGCTTCGAGACTGACAAGCGCCTGGTGCAAGACCTTTCGGCCGGCACGGTGGACTATGATGTGTGCTGGGACCACAGCAGTTTCTTCTCCCAGTACGTCAAGCTCGATGGCCTGGAACCGATCGACAACTGGTTCAGCCAGGAAGACCTTGCCGACTTCATCCCCCGCCTGGTCGAAGCCACCCGCCGCGACGGCCATGTGTGGGTCATGCCCCGCCACTTCGACATCTCCTGCACGCACTATCGCACCGACCTGGGCATCAGCAAGGCCCCGGAAACCTGGGACGAGTTCAAGACCCTGGCGCTCGACGTCACCAAGAAGAACCCCGGCATCTTCGGCACCCAGTTTGCGGGCAAAGAAGAGGCGCTGAGTGGCCGCTTCTACGAAGTGATGACCGCCGAGGGTGGCAATCTCTTCGATGATAAGTGGGAGCCAACCTTCAACAGCCCCGCTGGCGTCAAGGCCGTGACGATGTTCGCTGAGTTGTATGCCGCCGGCGCCATGCCGCCCGACATGACCAACTTCCTGTGGGAAGATGTGGCCAAGCAGTGGGTCGGCGGCTTGATCGGCTTGTATACCGAGTGGTTTGGCTGGTACGGCTACTTCCAGGATCCCAACAGCAGCAAGGTTGCCGGCAAGTTTGACCTGGCTCGCCAGCCCATGGGCGACGGCAAAATCCACAGCGGCTGGGCCGGACATCACGGCTTCTCGATCACCAAGGCCTCGAAAGAAAAGGCCATGGCCGCCGACTTGATCAAGCATCTGACCAGCGCCGAAGGCAACGAGGCCGAGGGCAAGTTGGGCTTCTTGGTTTCCCGCCAGAGTGTTTGGGACAAACTGATCGCCGAGGCCGCCAAAGGCACTGACGCCCTGGCCAAGAAGCGTCTCGAGCTGGCTCTCTTGGCGGCTCAGGAAGACTTCAAGACCCCGCCCCTGATCGCTGAGTGGCTGCCGATGTCGAACGTACTCTACCCCGTCCTGCAGCAAGTTATCCTCGGCGACGTGGACGCGAAGAAAGGCCTGGATGACGCCGCCACGCAGGTGCGCGATCTGATGAAGAAGGGCGGCTACTACGGTTGATCGATAGACCGGGAGGCCGGTAAACCGGTAAACCAGTAGACCGGTAAACCCGGAGACCTGGTTTTCTGGTCTACTGGTCTACCGGTTTACTGGTCTACTGCTCCACCGGTCTACTGCTCCACTTGTCCCCCCTCGTCTGGTTGGATTGCCGATCCCCGGCAGTCCAACCAGACCCACCCTCACTGGATGTGTGCTCATGGCCATGAAAGTATTGAGCCAGCAAGGCGCCGGAGGCAGACGCTCACGAAACTTTAGTTTGTCGGAAGGACGGCTGCCCTGGCTGCTGATCCTCCCCGGCGTCGTGATCATGCTGTTTGTCATCGGCTTCCCGATGCTCTATTCCCTTTACTTGAGCTTCACCGACTTCAGTCTGACCTCTTTGTCCCACCGCATCATCGGTTTTCAGAACTACATCGACTTGCTTGTCAAAGATCGACTGTTCTGGTCGGCGTTTGGGCGCACGGTGCTGTTCATGACGTTGGCTGTGAACATCGAATTCTTGCTGGGGTTGGGCATTGCCCAATTGATGGCCAAGGCGATTCGCGGCCAGGGCTTTTTGCGCACGATCATGATGATGCCGATGATGTTTGCACCGATCCTGGTCGGCTTCCAGTTCAAGTGGTTCTTCAATGCTCAGACGGGGCTGGTCAACAACCTGCTTTATACGATCACGGGAGATCCTCACTTCATCCCCTGGCTGATTCAACGACCCCTGGGCTTCATCGCCATCTTGATTGCCGAAATCTGGCTGGGCACGCCGTTCATGGTCATCATCCTCGAAGCTGGAATCCTGTCATTGCCCACCGAGCCATTCGAGGCTGCGGAAGTCGATGGCGCTTCGGGCTGGCAGAAGTTCCGCATGTTGACCTTCCCTATGATTGGGCCATTCATTTACACCGCCATGGCCATTCGCTCGCTCGATCTGGCTCGCGCCTACGATGTCGTGCAGATCATGACAGGAGGGGGGCCGGCCAATCGCACCGAGCTGATATGGACCTACGTGAATCGATTGGCCTTCGGCCAGCATGAATTCGCCCGGGCCACCGCCATGTCGTACATCACCGTGCTGTTGAGCTTCGTATTCACCTGGTATCTCTTCCGAAATCTGATCAAGAGCCGCTGGGGAGGAGGCGTCAGATAATGGCTGCAACCCGTATAGCTCCGGCTTTGTCTGGCGCCAGTCACCGTCGCCGCCGGCGGCGCAACACTGCCCTGAGCAACATCTCCCTTTGGCTAGTCGTTTTTCTGTGGTTTATGCCGGCGCTATGGGTGATCCTGACGTCGGTGCGCCACCGCGTCGAGATTGACGCCTACCCTCCCGTCTGGTTGCCCAGTGGTTTCACGCTCGATTCTTACAAAATCCTGTTCGGCATGCCCACGCCCGAGGGCGCCTTCGGACTCGGCGGTTCCATCCCCGTGCTAGACTATGGCGAGAACTCGATCATCATCGCCCTGGTCAGCACCACCTTCGCCATCATCTTGGGTACTCTGGCGGGCTATGCCTTCTCTCGCTTCCGGTTCAGGGGCAAGAACAACATCTTCCTCGGCTTCATGCTCGCCCGCGCCATTCCTGGCATCGCCCTCAGCCTACCGCTCTTCGTGCTCTTCGCCCGCATGGGGCTTTCCGACACGCTGGTGGGCATGATCCTGATCTACGTCGCTCTCAATGTCCCCTTCACAGCCTGGCTGATGGATGGCTTCTTCCGCGCCATCCCCGAAGAACTGGACGATGCCGCCCGTATCGATGGCTGTTCGCACTGGGGCGCGTTTATTCGCGTCGACCTGCCCCTGGCCTTGCCGGGCGCTGCCGCTTCCGCCATCTTCGCCTTTCTCACCTGCTGGAACGAATTCGCCCTGGCCTCGGTCATCACCCGCACCCCTGCCAGCCGCACCTTTCCCCCGGCCTTGTTCGAGTTCACCGGCCAATTTGTTTCCGATTGGCGCGGTATGACTGCCATGGCCGTGCTCATGCTCATTCCTGCTGTTATCTTCGTCGCCATCATCCAGCGCCAGCTCATGGAAGGCCTTACTTCTGGAGCGATGAAGGGGTAGGGGCGATTCATGAATCGCCCCTACGATGGGCAACCCGTAATCCGCATCATCCGCGATCGATTTCCCATTGCTGTTGATCCATTTCGCAATTCACAATCTCTAATCCCCAATCTCTCTTATAGGAGCAAACACCCATGTCCCTCGAACCCGTCTATGGCGCTGTTTTGCGCGGCGATGCCCGCGGCGCTACTGCTGCCACTAACGCTGCCCTTGCCGCTGGCATCTCTGCCGAAGAAATCCTGAACAAAGCCTGCATCCCGGCCATGACCGAAGTCGGCCGGTTGTTCGAGATCGGCGAGAAGTTCGTACCTGAGATGCTGATCTCGGCCCGGGCCATGTCCGCCGCCACCGCCATCCTCAAACCCCTGCTAGCCGCTGCTGGTGTGCAACAGGTCGGCAGCATCGTCATCGGCACCGTCGCCGGCGACTTGCACGACATCGGCAAGAACCTGGTGGCGATGATGCTGGAAGGCGCTGGCTTCAAGGTCATCGACCTGGGCACCGACGTCGCCCCGGCCAAGTTCGTGGAAGCCGTCAAAGCCAACAATCCCCAGTTGGTGGGCATGTCGGCCCTGCTGACCACGACCACAAAGTCGATCATCAACACGGTCGAGGCCTTCAAAGAGGCCGGCCTGCGCGACAGCGTCAAGATCATGGTTGGCGGCGCGCCGATCACCCAGGAATTCGCCAACAAAGTCGGCGCCGATGGCTTCGCGCCCGATGCCGGTTCCGCCGCGCGTGTGGCCAAGAGTCTGATCGGGCTAAATTGATTGATCTCTCACGAATGACACGAATGGACGAATGGACGAATTATTCGTGACAATTCGTCCATTCGTGAAATTCGTGATGAAAAAGGAACTTGCCCATGAGCGGCTTTGATCATTCTGACGTCAATCGGCTGTTGAAGGCCCTGCGCCATCAGGAAGCGGATCGCATCCCCCATCTCGAGTTTTGGGTCACCAGCCAGACGGTGTATGAGTATGTGCTGGAGAAAAAGCTCGACTACGAGATCGTGGACGCGGCGCTGGGGGGGCAGTCGATCACACCGGAGGACCATGTCGAGTTCGCCCGGCGGCTGGGCATGGACGCGGTGGTCTGCAACTTCAACTGGCGGCCCAACAACGTCATGACCATGGCCTCCGACGGCACCGAGCATTACACCGGCGGCTCGTTCAAGCCGGGCATGGACTTCGCCGATCTCGATCCACCCACGCTTATCGATGCCCAACTGCGCTACCTCGAACGCTATCTCAAGGCCGCTCAGGCCACGACCAGCCAGGGCGCGGGCGTCGGCGTCTTCGCCAATTTCACCTCGTTCTTCGATAGCGCCATGCTGGCTGTGGGCGTGGCCGACTCGTTCCTCATGTTCTACGAAGAGCGGCCCTTCCTGGAAAAGCTGATGGATGTCCTGCTCGACCATCAGGAGCTAGTGATGCAGGCCGTGTGCCAGGAATTTGGCCGAGACCTGGCCTTCATCCTGGTCAACGACGACATCGGCCACAACGCCGGGCTGATGATTCACCCCGACATGTTCCTGCAGATTTTCCCGCAGCGCATGAAGCGCCTGATCGCCCCGGCCAAAGCTATCGGCCAGTTGGTGGCGTATCACACCGATGGCAAGATGGACAAGATTTTCCCCATCCTCGACGACATCGGCTTCGACATTTGCCATCCCATCGAGCCAGAGTCGAATGACATCTTTGCGGTCAAACAAAAGTGGGGTCAGCGCTTCGCCCTGGTGGGTAATATCCCCACCGTTTTACTGGCCTACGGCCCCGTCGAAGAAATCGAGGAAAAAGTGCGGGTGTACTGCGAAAAGCTGGGGCCAGGCGGCGGTTATGTGCTTGGCTCGTCCACCAGCATCATGGAAGGCATTCCGCCCGCCAACTTCGTAGCCATGACCCAGGCTGTGCACAAGTATGGGCGATATGGAGCGCTGGGACGCGAGGCGTAAAGATTACTCGAGCCAGAAACTTCATTCTTGTGGACACGGATAGAGAAACGCAGATATTCTCGAACTGAAAAATCCGTGTTTCCCCATCCGCGTCCACAAAAAAGATTCTTCGCTGGTTGATCATTGTAACAACTTTGTGTGATCGACCCGCTCAGAATGACATTTTAGCGAAATCCGTGTTTCCCCATCCGCGTCCACAAAAGTGATTCTTCGCTGGTTGATCGTTGAAACAACTTTGTGTGATCGACCCGCTCGGAATGACATTTTAGCGAAATCCGTGTTTCCCCATCCGCGTCCACAAAAGTGATTCTTCGCTGGTTGATCGTTGAAACAACTTTGTGTGATCGACCCGCTCAGAATGACATTTTAGCGAAATCCGTGTTTCCCCGTCCGCGTCCACAAAAGAGATTCTTCGCTGGTTGATCATTGTAACAACTTTGTGTGATCGACCCGCTCAGAATGACATTTTAGCGAAATCCGTGTTTCCCCATCCGCGTCCACAAAAGTGATTCTTCGCTGGTTGA
>JAYRVO010000084.1:0-57582 GCA_041918515.1 Chloroflexota bacterium
ATGTCTTGCATCATGCCCATCATGTCGTCGTCGGTCATGTTGCCCATGTCGTGGCCTTGCATCGCTTCAGCGCCACCGACCATCTCCATCATGTGCTGCATCATCTGCTGATGCTGCTCCGGCGACATCTTGGCCATCATGTCTTGCATCATGCCCATCATGTCGTCGTCCATCATGCCGCCCATGGGCATGGTCCCGGTCATCGGCATGGTGCTGGTCATGGCCTGGCCTGCGCCCATGTGATGGCCTTCGTGCCCGGACATTGGCATGGCTGAGCTTTCAGTTGCTGGAGTTGGCTGGGTATCTGTAGCGGGTTGGGCTTGGCCCGACGCCGGCGCTGTCGCTGGCAAGGAGACGGCGGCGCAGCCAGCCACGATCAACGCCAGGGCTATGAAAACGGCTAGAATGAGCAGAAGCCGTGCAGTGGAATGAGGGTGAAGTGTGGAAGACATCGAATCGTTCTCCGAACGGGGTTGGAATGATGCAGTGGACCGCACAGATGGTTGGGTGACAGTCTACGCAAGGGTAAAAACAAGGGGTGAAGTTACAGCTATTTCAGCTTAACAGATGATCAAGCTAGGGATAAGCGCCGTGTGACGGAAGGTCGATAGGCCATTTGGCGCGGCGTTCGAGACCCTAAAGGTCTCCAAGACCTTTAGGGTCTGAGTCAGTCCGCGGCAGCCAGACCGCGATCGTCGTCCCTTGCCCCGGCCCCGATTCGATGGTCAAGCGTCCCCCGTACAGGGTGGCGCGTTCGTGCATGCCCATCAGCCCGAAATGCCCCTGGCGGGCGAGATCAGAAGGCTGGTCGGGCGGCGTGAAGCCCTGGCCGTCATCATGGATGGTCAAGGTCAGGCTGTCGCTGGCAAAAGCGACCACCAGAAGCACCCGACGCGCCTGAGCATGGGCGGCGGTATTGCTTAGCGCCTGTTGGACGATGCGAAAAGCCGCCAGTTCCAGGTCGGGCGTCAGCCGGGCTGCCTCACCAACCAGTTTCAGTTCGACCCTCAAGTCGTGTCGGGCCTCGACTTGCTGCGTCAGCATGTCCAGCGCCGGTATGAAGCCCAGTTCTTCCAGATAGATGGGGCGCAGATCGCTGATCAAACGGCGCAAACTAGTCAATTCATGATCAATGAGCTCGTTCAGCTCGTCCAGCCGTTGCCCGGCCCGCTCTGGATCGCGACCAAGCGACTTGCGGGCCATCTGGGCGCGCTGTTTGAGGGCGATCAGCGCCTGGATGGTGTCATCGTGCAGATCGCGCGCCAGTCGCGCCCGTTCTTCTTCCTGGGCGCGGGTGATGGCGATGAGATAGTCCTGCATCCCGACCTGGTAGGAGCGGATGCGCTGCGACATCTGCGCCAGCGTTGCCCGCAGATCGTCGATCTCCTGCACCCCGCCCACCGGCGCGGCCACAGCCTCGTAATCGCCCCAGGCTACGCGCGCTGCCCGGCGATCCAGCTCTTGCAACGGGCGCACAACGTTGGTGAGGCCGAAATACACCGCCAGCAAGGCCACCATGACCACAAAGAGAAAGATCAGCGGCAGGACCTCGACTGCATTCAGACCAACAGAAGCACTGGCATGAACATCTTCGATACTGACCAGCATCCAGCCGGGTGGATCGACTGGCGCATAAGCGACGAGCAGCTCGGCGTCGCCAGGCATGTGCATCGACCCGGCGCCGTGGGCTGCGGGCGGGGTCATCATGGCCGCCAGGACGCTGGCATCGAGGGAGAACTGCCGCGGGTTGTGGTGGTGGATCACCCGGCCGCTGGCGTCCAGGACGGCCACCGCGCCCGGCGCCGCCGTCTCCAGCAGCGAACTGCTTTCAGCAATGGGCAAAGTCTCGACAGGGATGGCGCCCACCAGCGTCCGGTCTGACCTCATTGGCGCCGCGACCAAGAGATAAGCGACGCCCTCCACCCAGACATTGGCGAATCGAGCTTGCCCGCCGGGTTCGACGCCTATCGCCAGGTTTCTGCTTTCATCTGCACTCGCCCACGCCGCCGCGCCGGCAGTCGCCAGCGCTTTGCCGCTGGCATCCAGCCAAGCAAGACCGCCGGGAAAATCCGTTTGCAGACTGGCCGCCAGTCGCTCGATGGCTTCCGGCTCGCTGCCCAGGCGCTCGCTCGCCTGCACCAGCCTCTCGCCCCGCTGTGTCACCTGTCGGCTCAAGCGGCTGGCTTCGGCCAGAGTCAGGCCCCGGTTGCGATCGGCGATCAACTGCATCATGGCCTGACGGTGACGCACGATGCCGATGGCAGTCAGAGCCACCAGCAGAGCGGTCAGCGGCAAGATCGTCCACAACAACAACTGGATGCGCATGCCGCGCAGCCGATGAAACATAAGGTCAGTTTTGCTCCAGTTCGATCAGCCCCCATTTCAGCGCCCTCGTCACCGCCTCGGTGCGGGAGCCAACCTGGAGTTTGCCGTAGATATTGGCCAGGTGTCCTTGAACGGTGCGGTCGCTGATGGCCAGCTCCAGCCCGATGGCTTTGTTGGTCAGACCCTGGCCCGCCAACCGCAGCACCGCCAGTTCGCGCTCGCTCAGCGGCTCCACCAATTTGGCGGGCGATGGGGTTGGGCCGCCCATCGCCCGCGCCACGACTTTGGCCGCGATGTCAGGCGCCAGCACCTTGCCGCCGGCGGCCGTGGCCTTCACTTGCCGCACCAATTCGTCCGGGTCAGCGTTCTTCAGCACATAGCCATCGGCGCCGGCGCTCAACAAAGCGAAAACAAAGGGGTCGTCGTCGTAGGCGGTGAGGATGAGGACGCGCACCTCTGGGTGCGTCGCTTTGATCTGCCGTGTGGCCTCGATGCCGGTCATCACCGGCATCTGGATGTCCAGCACCGCCACATCGGGCCGTAATTCATCGATCAGGCGGCAGGCCTCGAGGCCATTGCCGGCTTCGGCGACGACGGCGATGGCCTCGTCTTCCTCCAGGAACTCGCGCGTGCCTTTGCGTACGATGGCATGGTCATCGGCCAGGACGACGCGAATCCGCTGCATCATGGCACCCAGTTGGAGAGGATGGTCAGCTGCTTGTCGGGGGTGGTGGGGTCGTTGGTGCGAAGATGAACCCGGAACTCATGTTGGCCTTCCATCCCGGCGTGCATCGAGAATTGCACGGCAACGGTTGCTTCTTCGCCCGGCTGTAGAGTCGTCGAACTGACGACAGCGAGGGGCGGTCAGCAACCCTCCACAAGTTCTACTTGCGGGGCGCCAGCGATCTTTAGTGTCTCGCTGCCGGCGTTGCGCACCCGAAAGATGGTTTCGATGGGCGTGCCTACTTTGACATCACCGTAATCGAATGTCTCCTGCTCGACGGCGACGACCGGGCCAGATTGTCCTCCCGTAGCCGGAGCGCCAGGGTTGTCTCGCAACAAGGTGGAGACGACAAGGATGAGTAGCAGCGCGCCCACCGCCGCCAGCCCCACCCAAAGCCAGGGGGTGCGACGGGGCGAGGGAGTGGGGGTCGGGTGCGATTGTTTGCGTGGCGTGGTCAAAGAATTGCCTCCTGCAGAATGATTGTCTGATTATCCCACGCGGGTCGTCGTCGGGCAACGGGACTTCGGCGGGCAGGCACCGCGCCATTTGGCCTACCAACAACCAAAACACCTGTCAGGTCTTGCAAGACCTGACAGGTGTTTTGGCGTCTTTCCCATCTCAGCCGCGCTGCATCGGTATCGGGTTGATCTGCGCCCGTTCTGGCGCGCTGGCGCTGACGCGCAGCGCCGACTCGATGGCCATATCCTGATAACCGCGCGCCACCACCACCAGCCCGTAAGCCTGGCCTTTGGGCAATTGCTGGGGAAAGGTGAAGCTGCCATCCTGAGCGGTGCGGGTCGAGGTGAAGGCCATGTCCTTGTTCTGCACCCGAATGAAATCCTGCACTTTGACGCCGGGCTTGAGGGCGATGACCAACGCGCCAGCGATGCCCTGGCCGCTGCCCGCATCCACTACCGTGCCGGAGATCTCCGAATCGGTGTCGTCCTGGCGTTTGCCTACGCCCACGCGGCCCTCGGCTACGATAGCGTTCTCGACCGTGAGCACCAGGTGGTATTCGCCATCGGGCAAGCCGTGCTGGTTGGCGAGCACCAAGGCCTTGCGACCGCTGGCGCCAGCATCCCACTTGGCAGCTTGATCGACGATCGGCTTGCCATCCAGCGCCCACACCGTGCGCCAAGCCACACCATTCTTCATGCCGCCGAAATCGAAGGAGGCGAACATCTGTTGAGCGCCATTGGGCAACACCGCCGCCGGAGCAATAGGCCGGCCATCTTGCGTGACCTTGAGACTGAAGACCAAATTGCTGAAAGTGGGGCCTTTGGCTGGCGTTGGTTTGGCGGGAGCCGGAGCTGGAGCCGGGGCCGGAGCGCTGGGCTGGGGCCTGATGGCGGGCGGCGGGAGGGAGGCGCCGCCAGAGGGCGCAATGGGCGCGGCGGGGGCGGTGGGGCGGCTGGTCGCGTCGATGCCGGCTTTGGCCAACAGGGGCTTCGCCAGGTTGACCGGGCGCAGGCCATTGATGAAGCCGCCGACCGCCATAGGGGTGTCGCGTTCGTCGATGCGGCCGTCGCGATTGGTGTCCACCACCGGTCGCGCATCTACCGGCGTAATGCCCGACCCAGCCGCCGCCTGGGTGGGGACGCCGACGAGAAGGCCCTGTTTGTCGATGGCGGTGCCGCCGCTGTTGCCGCCAGCAATGGTGGCGTCGGTCTTGATCCAGGCGCGGTGATCGCTGACGCCCTGTTCGCGCGAGAAGCCAGATACACTGCCGCTGGTGAAGGTGACGGTCTCGCCGCCGATGCCGGGGTAGCCGAAGATGGCCAGGGTGTCGGCCAACTCCAGGGCATCAGAATCGCCGACGGGGACGAAGGGCAGGTTCAGGTTTTTGGTCGGTTTGCCATCCAGCGTGGCGGCCAAACGCAGCACAGCCAGGTCCAACTCGGGCGAGAAGGCAACGACTTCCGCCAGGTAGGTGAGGGCGGGTGGTTCGTCAGAACGGCCGGTGACGGCCACAGCCAGGGCGTTGGCTGCGGGCGCGGGCACGCCCATGGCGCGGGGGTTGGCCACATGGCAATTGGTCAGCACGATGCCGCTGGGATGGATGATGGTGCCGGAGCCAGTCCAGACGGGCGACATATTGCCCAAAAAGGCTTTTTGCAGGGCGACGATCTGCACGACGCCGTGCATGGTTTGTTCGATGACAGCGCGCTCAGGCAGATTGCCGTACCTCGTAGCTTGAGCCATGATCGCCTCCGTTTACCAGGTGTCCAACAAATTATCGAGACCACCGCCGCTGGGCCGGTTGCTGGGGCGCGGGGTGCGAGCCTCGCGCGCCTGACTACCCAACATCTCCAGGGCTTCTTGCAGGCTTTGCTGAGCCACGGCCTCATCAAGGCCGGTTTGAGCGGCCAGGTCTTTGGCCATGCCTTTGTCTTGGCTCATCGTCTCCAGCAGCGAGTCGAGGTCGAGGCCCTCGGCCGGGATGCCAGAACTGGGGCGGGGCTGGGCGCCGCCGGCCATGCCGCCAGGCTGATCCATGCCGCCGGGGAAACCTGGCCCGCCTGTAGCCATCCCCCCCAGCAGCTTGCTGAAGAGAAAACTGATGATCATAGCGCCGATCTGAGGCGGCAAACCTAGCTTGCGGGAGAGAGCGTCGGCCATCGGGGCGAGAAGGCTGTCCATGCCGCCCATGCCTGGCTGCCCACCCATGCCGCCCATATCCGACGGCCCGCCCATGCCGCCGCCCAGGATGCCTTCCAGCAGGCCGCCGAGGGGATCGCCGCCGGCAATTCCAGCGCTGCCAGACGGCAAGTCGGCCGGTCCCACGCCCGCAGGCATACCACCGCCCAGAATGCCTTGTAGCATCTCGGCCAAAGGGTCATTCGCGGGCGGGGCTTGTTCCGATGAGGGCGCCGCGGCGCCGCCCAAAAACGCATTGAGGATGTCTTCGAGTCCCATAATGCTCTATTCCTTGAGAGAGGGAGGGGATACGGAGAAAGTGGGGAGAACGCAAACAGTTTAGTCGATGACCCTGGTTTGTCCAAACGCAGGCGGCGGGGCGCTCCCCACAGCCTTTGCATTGCACCCCCCACAGCTCTGACGCTTTGGGGGCGCTCTCTTGAGCGTGCTATACTGCTGCGCCGATACGTTCGAACAGCGGTCGTTCCCTCTCGCCGGGCATCGTTTCGCCCCGCGCATTCCCAAGTCACTCCTACAACTATCCCACCATGCGTCTTTCTCGACCCCCTCTCCTCCTCTTCGCTTTCCTGCTCCTGGCCCTGGCACTAGCAGGCTGCGGCGCGTCTCGCCAGCCCGAACCCACCGAGGCCCCGATCCCCACGCTGCACCCCACCTTCACGCCCACGCCCGCCCAACCCACCCCCACGCCGGAACCGCCCACACCCACGCCAGAGCCGCCCACGCCCACGCCCGAACAACCCACGGCGGAACCACCCACACCCACGCCCGAACCACCGACGCCGACGCCCGAACCGCCCCAAGTTGAAGTCACGGCGCCCACCGTCAACCTGCGCACTGGCCCCGGCACAGACTATCCCAATGCCGGACGCGCCAACGCTGGGCAACGACTGGTGATCTTGAGCCGGAATGACGTTGGCGACTGGTTCCAGGTGCAGACGGCTGACGGCCAAACCGCCTGGGTGATCAACAATCCTCAGTTCACCCGTCCGCTTGGCGACACCAACGCCGTCGCAATAGCAGAGAACATCCCGGCGCCGCCCCAACCTACTGCCCGCCCCCAGCCCCGGCCGCAGCCGCGCCCCCAGCCCACCCAACCCCCCGCCGCCACCCAACCTCCGGCGCCATCCTATGCTTTTGCCTTGGAAGCGACCGCACAGGAACCGGAAGACAAGTATGTACGGGTGCTTCTGCACGTCTATGCCGGCACCTTCAATAACTCACTCGCCGGTTACAAAGTCAGCGTCAAGCACAACGGCAATCCTCTGCCTGTGAGTGGCGAATCGCACGGCGGCACAGCCGACCACAGCAAAACCTTCCCCGGTACAGAGAGCCAAGATCACTTGTACAACTTCAAGTTCGAGTCTTCGGATCCTCCGGCTGGAGCCTGGGAAATCCAGTTGGTGGACGGCGGCGGCAACCCCATGGGTCCACCCGCCAACTTCACCCTGATCGACAACGACACCAAGCGTGAACTCTTCGTGCGCTACAAACAGCGCTAACATCACACTTTCACGTTTCACGCCTCACGCTTTGCGTGCCAACTGGCAATCCTGACCCCGTGACCCCTGATCCCAACGCAGCAACAACGGCCCGTCGCCATCTGCTGGCTGTCCTTGCTCTCTTCCTCTTCGCCAGCCTGGGCTGCACCAGCGTTGGACGCCTGATCGTCGCGCCCACACCCACACCCCTCCCTCCCCTCCTGCCCACGCTGCGCCCCACCGACACCACCACCCCCACCCCCTCCATCACACCCAGCCCCAGCTTCACCCCCACCCCTACCTTCACCCTCACCCCCATCCCCATCGCCACCGACACGCCACTCGCCCCGGCGACGCCCACACCGCCACCTGGCCCGAAAGCGCGCATCACCAACGAGACCGCCAACATCCGCGGCGGCCCCGGCGTCACCTTCGAGCGCATCGCCCAGGTTAACCAGGGCCAGGCGTTCGACATAACCGGCGTCAACTCCACACGCGATTGGTGGCAGATCTGCTGTTTGGCGGATGGTCGCTCCGGCTGGATCTTGGGCACGCTCATCGCCGTAGAAGGCGACACCGCCGCCCTCCCTGTCTCCGACATCGCCACACCGCCTCCGCCGGCCACACCCCTGCCCACCGACACCCCCACAGCCCTCCCGCCCACGCCCACCCCCTCCCCGCTCTTCTATCAGGGCGAAGGCCCACTGCACTTCCCCACCGAAAACCTCTGGCTCACCGTGTGGGTCAAAGTCTACGATCGCTACGGCACGCCTCTCCCCGGCTGGCGAGCGCAGGTCAAGCGCAACGGCCAGCTCGTCTACACCAGCGCCCCTTCGCGCGATGTCTTCGAATTCTCGGCGCCTCCCAATCTGGGCAACCGCAAGGAATACAACATCAAGGTCGAAATCCCGGAACCTGGCTCGGCCAACTGGGAACTCTACCTGATCGACGCCAACGAAGGCATCCAATCCCCCATCATTTCCTTCTCCACCTCTCTCGGCGATCCGAATCGCGAGAAATTCGTCGGCTTCCTCTCAGCGCAATAAAATCACCGCGCCTCCCCTGCTCACACCGTGAAACGTGAAACGTAAAACGTGAAAGCCGTTGTATGCGGCTCACGTTTCACGTTTCACGTTTTCTTTTGCGCTCCCCATGCCCCCTTCCGCCAAGCGCTCTCCCTTTCTGACCCCCATCCTCCCGCTGCTCCTCCTCATCCTTGTGGGATTGGCGCTGCGCCTGGTCCGGCTCGACTTCCAGCCACTGTGGTGGGACGAAGGCTATAGCGCCTGGTTTGCCGGCAACCCTCTGGGGGACATGGTGCGCCTCACCGCCGCCGACATCCACCCGCCGCTCTACTATGCCCTATTGCACGTCTGGAGCCTTCTGCTAGGGCTAAGCCCGGTTTCCTTGCGCCTCTTCAGCCTTGCCGCCAGCCTGCCCGCTATCCCTTTGGCCTATGTGTTGGGCCGCGACCTGCATAGCCGGCCGGTTGGTTTGATCGCCGCCGCCCTCGTCGCCATCAACCCCCTTGCCATCTACTACGGCCAGGAAGTGCGCATGTACGGCCTGGCGGCCACCTTCAGCCTGGCGGCCCTATGGACGGGCTGGCGTTGGGCGCAGCCACAAGCCCCCCTCCGCTTTGGCGTCGCCTACACCCTCAGCCTGCTGGCCGGACTCTACACCCTCTACACCTTCGCCCTCCTGCCCCTCGCCCAATTCCTCTGGCTCTTGCTCGTTACTCGCCGTCGCCTCTTGCCCTGGCTGCTCACACTCGCCGCCGTCTTTCTCCTCTACACCCCCTGGCTCCTTTACGCCGGCCCCAAACTCCTGAACTACGTCGCCTACAAAGTCGTCCAGGACAACGACACCCCCCTGACTCTGCTGCCCTACCTGGGTCGCCACCTCAGCGCCTTCCTCGTCGGCCACCTCGAAGGCCCCCTGGCCCCCCTCTGGCCCTGGGCGCTGCTGCTCCTCCTCCCTCTCGCTGCTGCCTTCGTGCAAAGATCAGAAGTCAGAGGTCAGAGATCAGAGGTCAGAGGTCAGGATCACCGCGCTGTACTCAGCGCCGTCACCGTGTCACCCTCTACCTCCTCCTCTGCCTGCTCATCCCCCTCGCCGTCGGCTTCCTCCAACAACTCCGCACCCCTTTCATCCCGCCCCGCTTCGAGCGCATCCTCCTTTTTGCCACCCCTGCCCTCTGGCTGCTGGTCGCCCTCGGCTTCCTTCGCCTGCGCCGCGCTTCCCCTCCCGCCGCCCTCATCACCGCCTTGCTCCTGCTCGTTGCCAACAGCGCCAGCCTGGCTGCCTTCTACACCACACCCCGCTATCCCGAAGCCGACTACCGCCCCCTCATCGCCGAGATCCGCCGCCAAGCCGCGCCCAACGACAGCATCTTCACCATCTTTCCCTGGCAAACCGGCTACTTCTGGAGCTACCTGCCGCCTGCCGAGCGCCCCACTATCGTCCCCGCCCCCACCGACGACTGGACGCCCGCCCTCCAGCAAACCCTCGACCACCGCCTGACCCAGGGCGCCGTCTGGTTCCCCGAACACCTGGCCCTCGGCGCCATCCTGGAAACCGCCATCGAAAACTATCTGGACCAGACAAGCTATCAACTCCTCAACCGCTGGTACAACGAACAAACACGGCTGACCGCCTGGGCCTTACCGCGCGCGACAGAAGCACAAGACCTGGAAGCCCCCATCATCTGGCAGAACAGCGTCAGTCTGCAAACGGCCCGACTGGGGCAGGACGACGAACGCCTGTTCTTCGACCTGGGCTGGGCGGGCGAGCAAGCCCTGCGTCCGGAAGGATTGACCTTCTCCCTCTGGCTGACCGACCCTGCCGACGGCTATCGCTGGGCCCAACAAGACATCGCCCCCTTCGCCCAACCCTGGCCCCCCCTCGACCCCGACCAGACCCCCTGGACCAACAGCGACCGCATCGCCCTGACCATCCCGGCCGGCGTCCCGCCCGGCGAATACGATCTCTGGGCCGCGCTCGTCGACAGCACCGCCGCGCCCATTCCCCTGGCCACGGACGAACCCGCCTCGCAAGCCTGGCTGGGAACGATCACCCTCGCCCCTCCTGCGCCTGGAAAAATTCCAACACCCGTCCACCCCGACCACGAAACGCTTGTCTCCAGCAAGGGCGTCACCTTCCTCGGCCACAACCGCCCGCCCGAACCCTACCTCCCCGGCGACGACATCCTCCTCAGCCTCTTCTGGCGCCCCCACGCCCCCCACGCCCCCGACCGCCACATCTTCATCCAGCTACTCGACGGCCACGGCAAAGTAGCCGCCGCGCTCGAAGGCCCGCCCATCGCCTGGCTCCCCACCTCTCGCTGGTTGCCCAACCACCCCATCCGCAGCCAACACCGCCTGCGCCTCCCCGCCGCCTTGCCCTCCGGCCAATACGAACTGATCGCCGGCTTGTTCGATCCAGCCAACAACCAACGCCTCGCCTGGGCCGGCGGAAAAGACTTCCTCCACCTCGGCAAAGTGACCATTGCCTCCCGGCAACACAGCTACCAACCGCCCACACTCCAATACCCCCTCGATGTCACCCTGGCCGGCGGACACCGGCTGGTGGGATACGACCTGGTGGCCGGAGCCAGCCCCGGCAGCCCCGTCAACCTGACCCTGTACTGGCAACCCGCCGGCCCCACCGAAACCCGTTACAGCACCTTCGTCCACCTCCTCGCCCCCGACGACGCCATCCTGGTCCAACACGACGCCGAACCCGCTCAGAACGCCCTCCCCACCACCTCCTGGCTCGCCGACGAATTCGTCACCGACCCCATCGTCCTCACCCTCCCCGCCAACGCCCCCCCCGGCCCCTACCGCCTCGCCTTCGGCCTTTACGACCCTGCCACCGGCGAACGGCTGCCCGTCGTGGATGCCCAGGGGAACGCGCTCGCCGATCACATCGAGATAACATACCAATGAAAACGAAACTAACGGAAGCAACACTCGCGAACAGAGCAAACACCCCCTCCGCATGAGCGCTGGCTTTTGACATCGCCCTGACCGTCATGTATCCTGTTTTTATGTTGCACCCCTGTTCGCGCCCCTCCAGTCGCCACCGCTTGATCTAGCCTGAAACCCTTGGCCGCGGGCGCGCATCCAACGACGCATGTACCACCCCACCAAGCTCTCCCATACCGGAGGGCTTTTTTATTGCGGATTTGGAACAACGGATTGCGAATCCTTCACCCCCCGCCCCCGCGACTTGTCACCCTGTCACCTTGTCACCCTGTCACCTTGTCACCGCGCTGTACTCAGCGCCGTCACCCTGTCTCCTTGTCTCCTCATCCACCTGCCCCCACCCCCATGCTCCAAGACCACCTCGCCGACCTCATCGCCCAGGCCCTCCACGCCGCCCAAGCTGCAGGTGACCTCCCACCCTTCACCCCTCCCCCCATCATCGTCACCCGCCCCAAACAAGTCGGCAAAGGCGATTTCTCGTGCGCCCTCGCCCTGCAAGCCCAGCGCGCCATCAACGACGCCTTGGCTGGACAAGGCCCCTCGCGCACGCCCCTCCAGATCGCCGACCTCATCGCCCGCCACCTGCCGCCCACACCCACCCTCAGCCGGGTCGAAACCGCGGCGCCGGGCTTCCTCAACCTCTTCATCGACCCCGGCTGGTTGGCAAGACAGGCCGGAGTCATCGCCGCGCAGGGCGCCAGCTACTTTGGCTCCGCCGTGGGCCAGGGTGCGCGCGTCCAGGTCGAATTCGTCAGCGCCAACCCCACCGGCCCCCTCCACTTCGGCGGCGCCCGCAACGCCGCCATCGGCGACACCCTCGCTCGCCTGCTCGAAGCCAACGGCTACGAAGTCCAGCGCGAATACTACATCAACGACCGCGGCGCCCAGGTCGACACCTTCGCCCTCACCCTCTGGCGACGCTACCAACAACTCTTTGGCCTGGACGCCGCCATCCCCGCCGACGGCTACCCCGGCGCCTACATGATCGACTATGCCCGCGCCATCCGCTCCGACTACGGCGACAGCTTGCTGGCCCTGAGCGACGAACAAGCCCTCCCGCGCTTTCGCAACCTCGGCCTGGCCCTCGTCACCGCCGAACTGGCCGGCGACCTGGGCATGATGCGCGTCTTCTTCGACGAATGGTTCTCCGAACAAAGCCTCTACGACGATAGCGTCTTCGAGCAAGTGGGCGCCATCCTGCAACAACAAGGCGACCTCTACGACAAAGACGGCGCCACCTGGTTCCGAGCCAGCAAATATCTACCCAACAGCGACCGCGACGAAGTCTTCATCCGCTCCAACGGCGAACCTGGCTACTACGCCAGCGACATCGCCTACCACTACAACAAATTCACGCTCCGGGGCTTCGACCGCGTCATCGACGTATGGGCCGTTGACCACCAGAACCAGGCTGCGCGTATGCCGGCCATGATGAAAGCGCTCGGCCTCGATCCCAAACGCCTGGCCATCGTCCTCTACGACCTGGTCACCCTCAAACGCGGAGGCTTGGAGATCAAAATCTCCAAGCGATCGGGCGAGATCATCACGATGCGCGAAGTTTTGGAAGAGGTCGGGCCAGACGCCGCCCGCTACTTCCTCCTCAGCCACTCCAACGAAGCCCGCATCGACTTCGACCTCGACCTGGCTGTGGCCCAGAACGCCGAAAACCCTGTCTACTACGTCCAATACGCCCACGCCCGCGTGGCCAGCATCCTGCGCAAGGCAGCCGAGCAAGACATTGCAGGCGGAGACCCCGATCTGGGCTTGCTCAACCACCCCGCCGAACTGACGCTACTCGGCAAAATCCTGCAACTGCCAGAGATCATCGCCGATGCCACCGCCCGTCTCGCCCCCCATCTTTTGCCCCACTACGCCCTCGATCTGGCCAAAACCTTCACCGCCTTCTACGACGCCTGCCGCGTCCTTTCCAGCGACCCCGCTGACGCCGCTCTCACCCGCGCCCGCCTCGTCCTCGTCCAAGCCGTCAAAACCTCACTGGCGTACGTGCTCGACCTCATGGGCATGAGCGCGCCGGAGTCGATGTAAAGCCATAACCCACCTATGACTACGCCCCGCATCCTTATCTCCGATCCTTTATCCTCGACTGGCCTTGACATGCTGAACCAGGCCGGCTATCAAGTCGACGTCAACACCAAACTCACCCCCACCGAACTCATCGCCGCCATCCCCGCCTACGACGCCCTCCTCGTGCGCAGCGGCACCCAGGTCACCGCCCCTGTCATCGCCGCCGCCGACCGGCTCAAGGTCATCGCCCGCGCCGGCGTGGGCATCGACAACGTGGATGTCGAGGCGGCCACCCAGCGCGGCGTCATCGTCGTCAATGCCCCCACCGGCAACGTCGTCGCCGCCGCCGAACACACTGTCGCCCTGCTCATGGCCCTGGCGCGCCACATCCCCGCCGCCCACATGTCCATGGCGCGCGGGGAATGGAACCGCAAAGACTTCATGGGCGTAGAACTACGCGACAAAACAGTGGGACTCCTCGGCCTGGGGCGCGTGGCCGGCAACGTCGCCCAACGCTGCCAGGGCCTGAGCATGCGCATCCTGGCCTATGACCCCTACGTCTCCGCTGACTACGCCAACAACGTGGGCGCCGAATTGGTCGATTTGGAGCGACTGCTGGCCGAAAGCGACTTCATCTCCGTCCACCTCCCCCTCCCCGACCAAACGCGCGGCCTGCTCGACGCCGACCGCCTGGCCCGCTGCAAGCGCGGCGTCCGCCTCATCAACACCGCCCGTGGCGGCATCATCGACGAACAAGACCTCCTGGCTGCCATCGACAGCGGCCACGTGGCGGGCGCGGCCCTCGATGTCTTCAGCCAAGAGCCACCCGCTCCTGACTCCCGCCTCCGCTGCCATCCGCGCATCATCGCCACCCCCCACATTGGCGGCTCCACCACCGAAGCCCAAGACCAGGTCGCCATCGACGCCGTCGCCCAGGTCATCGACGTCCTCTCTGGCCGTCCCGCTCGCTACGCCCTCAACGTCCCTCTCATCCCCCCTGGCCAGGTCGAATTCCTGACCCCCTTCGTCGATTTGGTGGAGATCCTGGGCCGCTTCCTCAACCAATTCTCGCCCATGCAGATCGAGCGGATCGAGCTGGGCATCCACGGCCCCCTCGCCGACTACGATGCCGCCATCCTCCAGGCCGCCGCTTTGCGCGGGCTGCTGGCCAATGTCGTCGTCGAACGCGTCAACATTGTCAACGCCAAACTCATCGCCGAACGCCGGGGCATCATCATCGCCGAGCGTCGCCAACGCCATCATCACGAACGTTACGAAAACATGATCACCCTCACCGTGCACAGCAATGACCAGACATCCAGCGTGCGCGGCAGCGTCTTGGGGGGCCAACCACACATCGTCGCCATCGAAGACCTTTGGGTCGATTTCCTGGCCCGCGGAAACTTCCTGCTCAGCTGGCATCGCGACCGCCCCGGCATCATCGGCGCCATCGGCACACTGCTGGGCAAGAACGATATCAACATCGCCTTCATGCACGTGGGGCGGCGCAGCCCGCGCGGGGAAGCCATCATGGTCTTGAACACCGACGAACCAACGCCCCAACATCTCATCCCCCAGGTCGACGCCATCGTCGCCACGCACCACGCCCGCGTCATTTCGCTCTAACAAGTCTCGGCGCTTTTTGCCCGCAACGGATGGCCGATGCTATACTTTTTGTTCGACCCTTCAGGAGGCAATTCCCAACCGTGTCCACTTTTGTTCTCATCGCCCAGATCATCATCGCCATTCTGCTTGTGGCCCTCGTCGTCCTGCAAACCCAGGCCAGCGGCGCAGGAAGCATGTTTGGCAACGACAGCAGCGTCTATCGCACCCGACGCGGCGTCGAGAAAACCCTCTATCAGGCCACTATCGCCGTCAGCGCCGTCTTCTTCATCGTTTCCATCGTCGCCGTCCTCATCGCCGGTCGCTGATTACGGCGAGCAATCGCAGGTGACAGATAGCAAGCCGCCGTCTGCCTCCCTGCGATTGCCCCCCGGGCAGGCTTGCCACCCCTCGGGCTGAGCCTCGGGACGAAGCCTGCCCCATCGGACGAATCCCTCGTGAGTCGTCACGTCCGCTGGCAAGCAGCGCTGGCGCTGCTTGGGCTTCTCCTCATTGGCGCCCTACTCAGCTACGCCGCCTATACCTACACCACCGAAGAAGTTCCCGCCCGGGGAGGCGTTTACGTCGAAGGGGTGGCGGGGAATCCCCAATACATCAACCCGGTCCTCTGCCAATACAACGAGGTCGACCGTGACCTCTGCGCGCTCGTCTTCAACGGCCTCTTGCGTTTCGAAGAGCACGGCGACCTGCAGCCAGACCTGGCCGAAAGCTGGGAAACCAACCCCAGCAGCACCATGTTCACCTTCACCCTGCGCTCCGACGCCCGCTGGCACGACGGCTTGCGCATCACCTCCGACGATGTCATCTTCACCGTCCAACTCATGCAGGATCCCGACCTGCCTGTTTTACCCGACCTCGCCAGCCTGTGGCGCACCGTCATCGTCAACAAAGTGGATGACCGCACAGTCGTCTTTCAGTTGCCCGAACCTTACGCAGCATTCCCCGACTATACCACCATCCGTTGGTTTGGCGTGCTTCCCAAGCACTATTGGCAGCGCTACAGCCCACGTGAACTCATCCGCGCCCAACTGAACACCCAGCCTATTGGCAGCGGCCCCTTTCGCGTGACCGAGGTGGATAGCCAACACGTCCGCCTGGAGCCGGTTCCGCGCGGGTTCAGCACCCAACCGATGTTGGACGCTCTCGAATTCCGTTTCTTCCCCGACTATCCCAGCATCCTCGCCGCCGCCGAAAAAGGCGACATCCAGGGCGTCAGCCGCATTCTGCCGGAATACATGGCCCAGGCAGAGGCCATGTCCAACCTCCAGCTCTTCACCTCGCCCCTCCCTGGCTACAGCCTCATCCTCCTCAATATCGCTTCACCCAATGCGCCCTACCTGAGCGAGCAGAAAGTGCGTCAGGCCCTGGCCTATGGCATCAACCGCGAGCGCCTCCTCAGCGACAGCATTCCCGGGTCCGGGATGCTTGCCAATAGCCCCATCCTCCCTGGCACCTGGGCCTACAATCCCAACACCCTCAGCTATTCTTACGATCCCGCCCGTGCCCGCGCTTTGTTGGATGAAGCGGGTTGGCTGGATAGCGATGGCGACGGCGTACGCGACAAAGCCGGGGTGAAGATGGAATTCATCCTTCACAGCGACGACGCCCCCAGCTCCCAGCTCGTCGCCCAATCCGTCGCCGACGATTGGGCCGCTATCGGCGTCCGAGCCATCCCCCAGGCTGCCTCCTTCACCGGCCTGGTCAGCGACATCCTGGCCCCCCGCAACTACACGGCCGCCATCATCAACTGGGAGCTGCTCGGCGACCCCGATCCGTATCCCCTCTGGCATTCCTCACAGGTCAGTCCCAACGGCCAGAACTTCACCGGCTGGCAAAACCGTCAGGCCGACATCCTCATGGAGCAGGCACGCATCACCAGCGACCGCGAGTTGCGCCGCCAACTCTATGGTGAATTCCAGAACTTGTTCATGCAAGAAGCGCCAGCGATCATGCTCTACTATCCCCTCTACACCTATGGCGCTTCGACGGCGGTCAAAGAGATGGAAGTAGGCCGCCTCAATGAACCTGCCGACCGTTTTCGCAGCTTCGCCCGATGGTACATGCAAACGCGCAAGATCACCTACAGCGAGCGACGCACTCTCAGGCTTGACAATCACCCGAAGTGATGTAGAATAAGGCTTGCAAGCGCTCGCTTTGCTGGCGCAATGACAACGAATAAGCCGATGTGGCGGAACTGGCAGACGCGCTGCGTTCAGGACGCAGTGGGCAGGCGCTCATGGGGGTTCAAGTCCCTCCATCGGCACTCATTCCGAATCACCCCGCTGGGCGCACCCCGGTGGGGTTTTTTGTTCTATACCCATGAAGCAATCCATCGCCTCTCAACGCCAGCTACGCACTGTGCGCCAGATCGTCATCGCTCTGGGTGTGTTGGGGTGTCTGTTGTTTGCCGTTCTTTATAGCAGCCGCATCATCTCGGGGGCGCAAGCTCAGAAACATCTGGCGGCGATGAAGCAACTGGTGGTCGAGCAAGAGCAATTTCAGGTGCAGATCCAAAGTTTGTTGGATGGCGTGGGGGGTCCCGCCGCCATCGAAGCCTACGCGCGCAACGAGGGCAACCTGGCGCGCCCTGGCGACCAGGTGATGGCGCCCCTCGCCCCGGCCCCCTTGCCAACCCCTCCCGCCCTGCCGCCTACTCCCGCTCCCGCCACCACGACGACGCCCAACTGGAAGCTGTGGTGGCGGCTCCTGGCTGAACCCCCAGGCAAATCGTGAGACAAAGGGCGCGGGATGCACATCTCTGACTACCAATCCTGGCTCGAAGCCTATGACCGTGAGCGCGGCTTCGATTTTGTCCGGCCCAGCCAGACGCTCGTGCATGCGTTGGAAGAAATGGGCGAGATCGCGCGCGAAGTGCTCTATCTCGAAGGCTATCGCGAGCCGGATGATCTGCCACGGCGCCGGGATTTGTTAGCTGCCGAACTGGCCGACTGCGCTACCTTTCTCTTCAAATTGGCCTATCAGTTCGACATCGACATGGAAGCGGCGCTTGTCGCCAACCAGGACAAGGCCAACGCTCGCTTTTCTGTGGAGGAAGGGCGTTGGTTGGCGGAAAGGTATCTCGAACGGCAAAAGGGAAAAAGCCGACCAGATGTCGAGAAATTGACATGAAACGTGATGCGCACAGACCGCAGCTCAAGCGGCTGTATTCGGGGCCGAAGCTGGGTGGCTTCGGCCCCGAATCGATGCAGTCGCGGCGGGATTCCCCGCAATTGGCTTAGCCATCTGGCGCCACAAGCCGCGGCGTCAACCGCGTTGCTTCCAGAGCAACGGCAGATACAGCCGGGCCAAGTTGGGAGTGGCTGAGGCGGTCGGCGTCGCTGTCGGCAGCCGGCTGTGCCAGAAGTCGAACCGAACATCTACGCCCATGTTCAAGACCAGTAGCAGGGGTGTGGAAGGATGCGAAGGACCAAAGCCCAAAGGTGGGGTGACGGCCAGGTGGTAGGAGCCATTCACAAGCCCCTCGAAACTGTAAGCACCATCAGGGCCAGTCGTGACGCCCTGGTCGAAGCTTGAGCTGGTGAGCCGTATCTGGGCGCCGGGCAGCGTTGTCTCACCAGCATCATACCCGCCATTGCCGTTCTCGTCCTCGAAGATGAGACCGTGAACACGGGCGCTGACCGGCGTCGAGCTTGGCGTGGGGGTGGGCGAGGGCGGAAGCGGGGTCGGGGTGTCGGTTGGGGTGGCTGTGGGGGTCGGCGTCGATGTGAGCGTAGCGGTTGGGGTGGCTGTGGGTGTGGGGGTGGCTGTGGGCGTTGGCGTCGTCGGCCGTGAGCCGAGGCTGAAGCGGACGGTCAGGCTGGGCCGCCGTTCGCTGGCGGCGTTCTCGCTGCTGGCAGCATAGACATAGCGAGCGCCATTGCTGGGCAGAAGGAGCAGGCCGGCGTTCGTCTCCGGCTGGTCGAGCCAGGTCTGAGCCGCGGCCCTGACATTCCAACGCACGTGTTCATACTGATTCAGCGCGCTGAAGGTTTTGGTGTCGAGGGGACTGCTGGCATAGTCAACGTCCGGCTGCCGGGCGCCGGCAAGCCCCCAGTTCTGGCCGTCAGCGGGTTGTTTCCAGGTGGCGATTGGCTCGTCCCAGGATTTCAGAAGGCGATGGGCGCTGATCGTGAGGGGTTGGTCCAACCGTTGGTTGGTGACGGTGAGATCGAGGGTAGCCTCCTCGACGACTGCACCCTGCGGCAGCAGCCCAGCGAGGTCGAAACGTAGCAGGGCGTCGGCATAGACCTGGCTGTTGTTGTAAATGATCTTCATCTCGCTGGCATCGCCACGCGGAGTGCTGCCGGTTCCGTCGTCCCAGCGTTCCAGATGGGTGTCGGCAACGCCAACATAGCCATTCAACCCTTCTTGGTAGGTGACGGTGTCGCCAAAGAGACGAATGGCGCCGAAGATGGCCGGGTTAGCATCGATACGACGGCCTTCCAGCAGGAGGGTGTGGATAACGCCATTGCCGTTGGCGCCGTTCAGAGCCAGGTTGAGGCCGGCGCTGTCGGATGCAGCCCAGGCCGCGCGGCCCAGAAGAGCAGCAGGGATGGCGAGCTCCGCGGTCCAGCCGTTGGCCGTTTGACTCACAGCAGCGTTGATCTGGTCTGCTTGGTCGGGGTGCAGGCTGTCGGTCAGGCTGCCATTGGCCAGCACGGTCAGCAGATGATCATCGGCGCCGTTCCAAAGGCTGTCGTCCAGGCCGTCCAAAGCGAATTGAACGCTATCGAAGCCAGGGACGAGATCGACGTCGTGGATTTCAGCCAGGAGATAGAGCGTTGTAGGCGTCCAACGGCTGAAGAAGACGGCGTTTAGCTCGTCCGGGCCGGGTGCTGGGTCTGGGCCGAGCACGGCGCTTGCGGTGGTCGAGTTCAAGGTCAACTCGCCGCCCAATCGCCAGTCGCCTGCCTGTCCATCGATGACGATGGGGCTGGACTGGTTGTAGCCGTTCAGGCTGCGGCCAGCGCCTGTGAAGCGGAGGACATAGGCGCTGTGGGCGGCTGCCAATCCATGCCGGGCAGAGACAAAGGACATGCCGAAGATAGAGGTGTCGCCGGCCGGCACACCGCTATCGATCTTGTGCCAGGTGCTTCCGTCCACGGTGTAGATCAGCGTGCCGTTGTCGCCGCCGGCCCAACCATTCCTGGGATCGGTCATGGCCAGGGCGTTGAGAGGGCCGGCGCCCGCGGGGACGGGCTGCACCTCCCAGGTGGCGCCGTAATCGGGCGTGTGGACGATGCTGCCGGTGGGGGGCGCCTTGCAGTTTTCGACAATATCTAGCGGGCCAACACATCCCACCATCCAGACGTGGTCGATAGCGCCGTCCTGGTTGACATCGAAGATCTTGGCGTCGTGGTAGATATTGGGGGCCAGGCGGCTGTCGATGGTGCGCTTGAAGGAATGCCCGCCGTCGGTGGTGGTGAAATAGGAATAGTTCCGTATGGCCACCCATCCCTGGGTGTCGTCGATAAAGGAAAAACCGGCCATGGCGTGGCGCCCGGCCGTGGTGCTGAGATTCCAGTTCTGACCGCCGTTGTCGGTCCAATAGGCGATGTTGTTGTCGAAATCGTCGCCATTGCTGCCCGCCAACCCGCGCTGCGTGTCGAACATGTACATGTCGTAGACGGGCGGACCGGCTCCCGGCAGCGTTCGGAACTGCCAACTCTGGCCGCCATCGGAGGTGAAATAGACGCGCGAGCCAACCCCACCTGCCCAGCAGTGTGTAGGCGTCGGACAGGCGAGGCTCTCGAAGTAGCCTGGGGTGGAATCGGCAGCTCGCCAGGCCCAGGTGTCGCCACCGTCCGTGGTCTTGCCGATGCTCCAGTTGTAGCCGGCCACATAACCTATGTTCTCGCTGGGGAAGGCGGCGTCTTCGAGCCGGGGGAAGAAATCGCCAACCAGCCGCCGGAAGGGTGCGCCGTTATCGCTTTTATAGACCCACCAGGCCGGTAGCTGGACGCCCTTGACGGTGAGGTCGCTGACGCCGCCGGCCCAGACGTGCTCGGGGCTGGTTACAAATATGGCGCTGGCTGTGCGTTTGGCTACGGCTGTTGCGCGCACCGTCCAGGTAGTTCCATCTGTACTGGTGGAGATGACGCCATTTTCGGCGGCGAAGGCTCCGAATCCACCTGCAAAGTGGAGGTCGAGGATGTCCTGCGCGACGCCCGTGGGCACAGTGTCCCAAGTGGCGCCGCCGTTGGTGGTGCGCCGCATGCCACCCGCCTGGCCTGCAACCCAACCAGTTTGGGTCGAGCTAAAGAAGAGGGTGTAAATGTTGGCCGAGCCGGGAAAACCAGCCGCGACTGGCGTCCATGTCGCTCCGCCGTTGGTGGTGTGCAGAACCGCACCCTGATCGCCCACCGCAAAGCCGGAATCGACATCCAGAAACTGAATCCCGTGCAGGTCGCGGGTGACGCCGCTGTTCTCTGGCACCCAACTCATGCCACCGTCGCTGCTGTGCAAGATGACGCCGCTGCTGCCCGCAGCCCAAGCCATGAATTCGTTGCCATCTGCCAGCACGCTCACCGCCAGAAGGTCTGCCGGGGTGGCTGTGTTGGCCGGTTGCCAGGTGGCGCCGCCGTCGCTGGTGCGATAGGCCGCGCCGCCATCGCCCACTAGAAGGCCGCGCTGTTCCCCGGTAAAAGCAAGAGCATGATAATCCTGGCTGGAATCGAGGATTTGGAAGCCCCAACTAGCCCCGGCGTCGGTGGTGCGAACGACCATGCCGCCATCCCCGACCCCGATACATTCCTGATCATTCAGACACTGGAGGTCATTCAAAGCCCCGACACCCCGCCAGACAATGTCCCAGGCGCCGGGAGCGGCCGGGGCGTCAAAATCGACCGCAGGGTTGACGTTCATCGGGGCGCTGCTTGCCACCGGCGCAAGCCAGATGAAGCTCATAGCGATGAGGCTCAGTAAAATGCGGATGCGATGAATCATAAGTGTTACGGGTTTGAGAAGACCCAAAAGGTCTTCAAAACTTTTTGGGTCTGCGGCGTGATGGCCGGCCATGTTGTAGCACTAGTCAAACTTCCTGCGCAGAAATGCCACCACCTGCCGGTCGATCACATCGCCGGCGCTGTCCCAACGCTCCTCCAGGTTCTCGATGCCGGCGAGCGCGCGCAAGGCCGCGCGGGTGCTGGGATCGAAGACGCCCGTAAGAGGACCATGATAGTGTCCTGTCTTGCGCAGCAGCAGCTGCAATTCGCCGGCCACATCGGCGAGAGGGATGAGATCGCTGGGATCGGGTGGGGCGAAGTAGAGGTGGTGGATCGTCACCAGGCGCGCGAGCTGGGCGATAGGGTCGGGGTCATCATCCACGCGCAGGCCGAGGTAGCAGTCGTTGTCGCCGCCATAGCCGCCGCCCGCGCGCACCACCACCACCGCCGCTGCTTGCCGCCCCCGGCTGTCGCCGCCGGCCTGCTCTCCGGCCAACAAAGCGGCCACCAACCAATCGGCCAGCTCGCCTGACCCCTGCCGGACCTGCTCGAAGCGTTCCGCCATCGCCGTCACTGTGCCCGGAACCAGGATGTTGCCCTGACAGGCGTAGCCGTCGCCAACCAGGTGCCCGGCCCAGGCGTGACAATTTGCGCCTGTGAAGGCTGCGGCCTGGCCATCGCGATCTACCATGCCGACCTGTCGGAGGTCGTGCTGCGCGTCCGCTTCTGTCAATCGGGCGATGGTTTCTGCCGCCGTGGCTCCCGCCTCCATCTCCTCCAGTCCGCGCGACCCATAGCTGACGTTGGCGTAGGATTGTGTGGCCACAGCCCCGGCGCCCGCCCGCGCCCACGGCACGACCGCGCCCACGGCCAGAAATTTGGAGGCCACGGCGACGCCCCATTCCTGGCGATGGGGGTCGTAGGCAACGATGGAGAAAGTAGTGACAGGAATCATGGCGCCTCCCATTTTTGTAGATCGTACCAATCGCGGCCGAATTCTGGCTCGGCTTTGAGCGGCGCCGCCAAGTCGTAAGCCTCCTCCATCGTTTGCACGACGACGGGGACGACTGCCGTCAGTTCGGACTCCGGAACTTGCAGGACGATTTCGTCGTGGACTTGCAAGATCATGCGGGCGCCGAAGCCCTCGTCGCGCAGGCGGCGGTTCAGACGAATGAGCGCGATCTTGAGGATGTCGGCGGCGGCGCCCTGGATGGGGTGGTTGATGGCGGCGCGTTCGGCGGCGGCGCGGGCTTGTTGCGAGGAGGGGGCGGTGGTTTGCAGGATGGGGAAGTAGCGACGGCGGCCCAGCAGCGTCTCGACGTAGCCTCGTTTCCGGGCTTGGGCGATGGTCTCGTCCAGGTAGCGACGCACGCCAGGATAGGCGTCGAAATAGGTTTTCATGAAGTGGCGCGCCTCGTCCATGCTCAGCGTGGTGCGGCTGGAGAGGCCGTAGGCGCTGACGCCGTAGGAGGTGGCGAAGTTCATCATCTTGGCCACGGCGCGCTGGCCGGATGTGACCTGGGCGAGGGGAACGCCGTAGACCTGGCTGGCGGTGGCGGCGTGGATGTCGAGGCCATGGGCGAAGTTGTCCAGCATGGCCTGGTCGCCGGAAATGTGGGCCAGGATGCGCAGTTCGACCTGGGAATAGTCCACTGCCAGGAGGTAGTGACCGGGCGGGGCGATGAAGGCTTTGCGGATTTTACGGCCCAGCTCGCTGCGGACGGGGATGTTTTGCAGATTGGGGTTGTTGGAGGAGATGCGCCCGGTCTCGGCGCCGACCTGGTCGAAGCTGGTGTGGATGCGGCCGGTGAGGGGGTTGATCAACTGGGGCAGGGCGTCCACATAGGTGCCCAGGAGTTTTACGAGTTGGCGGTGCTCTAGAAGGAGGTCGATGACGGGATGGCGGCCGCGCAGCGCCTCCAGCACGTCGGCGGCGGTGGAGTAGTAGCCATTGGCGTTCTTCTTCATGCCGGTAGTGGGCAACCCCAGCTTGCCGAAGAGGGCGTCGGAGAGTTGCTGGGTGGAGTTGAGGTTGAAGGTGTAGCCCACGTCAGCGTAGATAGCGGCAGCCAGCTGGCCCAGGCGCTCTTGCAGTTCCCCGCTCATCTGGCGGAGGATGGCGGGGTCTATGAGGACGCCGGCCATCTCCATGTCGGCCAGGACGGGGATGAGGGGGACTTCGAGTTCCCAGAAGAGTTTGTCGAGGCCCTTTTCCTGCAATTCGGGCAGGATCAGGCTTGCCAGTCGCCAGGTCATGTCCGCGTCGGCGGCGGCGTATTGGGCCACGGTTTCGATGGCGACTTGATCCATGGTGATCTGCTTGCGTCCGCTGCCGATGAGGGCTTCGATGGGTGTCATTTCCACGCCCAGGCGCTTGAAGGCCATGTCTTTGAGGCCGAGGTTGTGGCTGGCGGGGTCGAGCAGGAATTGGCCGATCATGGTGTCCACCAGCGATCCGGCCATAGGAAGGCCATGTCGGCGGCAGACGATGAGGTCGTATTTGGCGTTGTGGGCGATCTTGGGTTTGGCAGCGTCGGCCAGATGGGGGCCGATTTGCTGTTGAACGAGGGCGAGGGGGAGGTTGTCGCCTTGTTGGTGGGCGAGGGGGAGGTAGACGTTTTGGTCGGGGCCGGGTCCCCAGCCCAGGGCCAGGCCGACGAGGACAGCGCGGTGTTCGTCGGTGGCGGTGGTTTCGACGTCGAAGGTGAAGCGGTCGGCGGCAGTGAGGGCGGCGGCGACGGCGGTCAGGGCGTCGGGGGTGGTGATGGCGCGGTAGCCGCTGGGGGCGGAGGACGGCAAGGAGATCACTCTGGTTTGTACGTCGATGGGCGGGGCGGGGATGGTTTCGTCGCCGAAGAGTGCGAGTTGTTGGCCGCCGCTGGGGACGGTGGGTGCACCGCTTTGGGCGGTGGGCGCACCGCTTTGGGCGACGGGGCTTGGCTGGGGGCGAGATGAGGGGGCGGCTTCGGGCAGGCGGGGGATGAGGGAGCGGAATTCGAGTTCCTGGAAGAGTTGGAGGACGCGCTGGCGGTCGTAGTCGTGGACGACGCAGGCGGGCAGGTCGAGTTGGATGCCGGGGACATCGACGATGGTGGCGAGGGCGCGCGAGAGGTAGGCGGCGTCGCGGCCTTCGATCAGGGCGGCGCGGGCGCGGGCGGGGGTGACTTCGTCCAGGTGGGCGTAGAGCGCGTCCAGATCGCCCCAGGTTTGCAAGAGTTGGGCCGCGCCTTTTTCGCCGATGCCGGCGACGCCGGGGATGTTGTCGGATTTGTCGCCGAGGAGGGCTTTGTAGTCGATGAGTTGGCGCGGGGGCAGGCCGTAGCGCTCGATCACGCCGGCGGGGGTGTAGAAGAGGGTGTCGGAGAAGCGGCGACCAGAGGTGAGCACCGAGATGGCGTCGGTGACGACTTGGAGGAGGTCGCGGTCGCCGGTGACGATGACGCTGGGGATGTTCTGGGCGGCGGCCTGGCGCGCGAGTGTGGCCAGGATGTCGTCGGCTTCGTAGCCTTCGGCGGTGAAGACGGGGATGTTGAAAGCGGTGACGACTTGTTGGATGCGTTCGACCTGGCTGCGGAGTTCGTCGGGTATGCGTTCGCGGGTGGCTTTGTAGTCCTCGAATTGGTCGTGCCGGAAGCTGCGGCCCACGTCGAAGGCGACGGCAATGTGGGTGGGCTGTTGGTCGCGCAGGACGTTGAGGAGCATGGAGACGAAGCCGTAGACGGCGTTGGTCAGCTCGCCAGCGCTGGTGGCCATGTCGGGCGGGAGGGCGAAGAAGGCGCGATAGGCGAGGGAGTGGCCGTCGATGAGGATGAGTTTCATGGGCGGGAGGGTGGAGATCGGAGACCAGAGACCAGAGATCGGAGATCGGAGATCGGAAGGCGGGGGTGCAAGAGAATTGTAGCTGATGTGATCTCTATCTGGCCCAGCGCCGGATGGTCTCGTGATGGGCGGCCCAGGCCAGCCAGACGCCTTCGGCCCATCGTTCGACCAAGCGGGTGTGCTCGGCCAAATCAACAGCACGGTGGATGTCCAGGATAGTCATCGTTCCTAGCGAGGGCGGTGGGTCGAGCCAGACGAGGTCGTGGCGACGGGTGGCGTCGCTCATGACGCGGATGATGACGGCGTTGTCCAGCCTGCGCTCGAAATGGAGATGAAGGCCGATGAGATGGACGGCGACGGATTGGATGGTTTGTCGCGAGGGGGCGCCAGGATGCTGGGCGGCGTAGGCATCGACGGTCAGGCGATGGATGGCGGGATAGGCCCACTCGCCGTATTCCCGCGCCAGGACTTCGCCAAAGACAGCCCAACAGCCAGGGACAGCGCCAAGATAGGCATGGGTGGGGCCATCCAGATCGGGGACGAGGGCGCGACAGCCGGGGCAGGGGATGGTGTTCACGGCGCGATTGCTTATTTTAAGAAGTTTGACATGCCGGGCTTGGCGCCACGGCGCATGATAAACCAATAGCCGTATCCGCGCTTATCCGCGTGCCATTTTCAGGGCAGTTGCGCGCCCCGCTCCGCCCGCCCGTGCGCCCGATCGTGGCAGAGCCGGCACAGCGCCAACAGGTTGTCGGGATGGTTGGGGCCGCCAGCGGCTTCGGGGATGCGATGGTGTAGCTCCAGGATGACGCCTGTGGCGCCGCATTCCTGGCAGGTATAGGTCTCACGGGCGAAGACGATAGTCTTGAGACGCTGGATCTGCCGTCGTTCATAAGCGCGGCGGCCAAAATGCCAGACTCCCGTCAGATCATCCAGCGCCCGATGGAAGGAGAGGCCCAGGGCGACATCGTGGGCCGGGCGCCACCAGCGCCCCAACAGCAGGCCGGCGGCGATGACCGGCGTGCTGTGGAACAACAGCTGGCCTTTGGGTCTGTCCGTGGGGTCCTGGCGAAAGTAACGGTAGGCAGCCAACGGGCTGGGGTTGCCGGTGCGGGCGCTGTGCCAGACCAGGTGGTCGGTGTCGGCCAGCAGGCTGCTTGCCCATGCCAGCAAGGGAAACGA
The DNA here is from genome assembly GCA_041918515.1 of Chloroflexota bacterium. GTDB lineage: Bacteria > Chloroflexota > Anaerolineae > J102 > J102 > SSF26. The sequence continues at coordinate 26,765 of JAYRVO010000084.1, forward strand.
ACGACGGCGCTGACGAATTGCCAACGCCGCCAGTGTAGAGGCCAGAACGTGATAACGTGGATGCACGGTTATCCGCCTGGCAAGTTGGGCACGAGATAGACGACCTGCTTGAAGGCCCTCACTTGCTCGCCCACATTGTCGCGCAGCACATTGCCGGAGATGTGCATCAGTGTATCCCCGAAGTCCGGGTCGATGCCCATGCTGGCCAGGCAGGGATAGTGATGGTGTAGCATCCCGGCTTCCTGCTCGGCCTCGTCCACCGACACCCCCACCAGTCGCGCGGCCACGAAGCGGGCGCAGCCACAGACGGCATCGCGCTCTACCTCGGCAGCGACGATGGCGCGCGTCTGCGGATCGATGGTCAGTTGCAGGTCTGGCTGGCCGAAATGGCGTGCAAATTCGGCGATCAAGGCGTTGTTGTAAGCCAGGCGCTGGCGGCGGGCCAGGCTGTAATGGGTGGGGGTCAGCGAGCAAAGCGGTTTGGGGGTGACACAAGCCACGTTCATTTGTTCCAGCCAGCCCCGCAATTGCCGGGCCAGCCCGCGCGGAAGCCAGGCTTCGTTGTCGATGGCGGCGATGACGGCTTGTGCTCCGGTCATGCGGGCGATGTCAGGCAGCAGTTCGGCGATGCCGCGGTGTTCGGCAAAGGAAAGAAGCAGGTCGGCGGCCGGGAGGGCGGGGGGTAGGTAGTCTTCGGGGTAATCGATGACAGGGGGGAGGATCAACGGAGCCTGCCAGGTCTCGATCTGCCAGGTGGCAGGGGCATGCGCCTGGATGTTGGCGCTGTGCCGTCGTCCATACTCACCGGAAATGATAGCCAGGATGCGCACGTCAATTCGCCGGGGAAACAAATAGAAGGCGGCGCCGCGAATCGCCAGCGCCGCCCGAAGGAGGGTGAAGGGACGGCTTAGTCCCTTACTTTTTGTTGATGGTGCGGATGAAGGCGATGACGTCCGCAAGCTGGGCGTCGGAGAGGGCGGGGTTGCCGCCTTTGGGGGGCATAGCCACGCCGGTGGTATTGGCCGGGTCGCCAGTGTCGCGACCTTTCTTGATGAACTCTAGCAGTTGGGCGTCGGATTGACCAGCGATGAAGTCGCTGGCGTGCATATCCTTGCCCAGGTTCTTGACGCCTTCGCCATTGGGGCCGTGGCAGGCCGCGCAGGTGGCTGTGAACAATTCTTTGCCTTTGGTAGCATCGCCAGGGGCCACAGCTCCCTGCTCGGCGGGCTTGCCGCCGCCGCCACAAGCAGCTAACAGCAGGCCAACGATGGCAAAGAGGAGAATGAGGGAAACTAGTTTGCGCATAGGGTGTTCCTTTTTGAGTCGATGTTGAAAATTGTTCGTTCAGGTATGTTGCACCTATTGATCGCTAGGTTGATTTGTTATGAAGGTCGTAAAACGTGAAGCGTGAAACATGAGAAAACGCCGACAATTTTCACGCATCACCCTTCGACGGCGTTGAGTACAACGCACTCAGGGCAGGCTGTTTCACGTTTCAGATCTGAGCATAATCTCTTTGGCTAGCCATCTATAAAGCGTAAAGCCATTGTAACAGATTAAATAGTGAAGGGGCGAAAGCGTCACTTCGTCACATTCTCGTAGGAAAAGATGACCTGGCCCATCGTCTCACCTCCGCGTTTGGCGATCACCGTCACCGTCCACGGCCCGTCCATGGTGAAGTTCACCGCCCCCAGGTAGTGGCCGTTGCCTTGTGCGGCTGGGTTGACGTTGCCAGGCGAACCATGGCCCATGGTGGGCATCTCTGGTTTGATCTCCAGGGTCAGGTCGTTCAATGGCGGCCAGTCCATCATGCCCACCTTTTCGAAGGCGAATACTTCGAAAGGCTGCTTGCCCACGGTCGGCGCCGTCGGGGCGACGACGGACAGGAAGATTTTGCGGTCGCCGGGCGCCATGAAGGAGCCGTGCAATTTGGAGGGCGCCACCTCCACATCGAAGGTCGCCTCGCCCGTGGCGCCGGCGGCCGGATCGGTGAAGCCGACCGTCAGCGACCAGGATCCCAGGTCGGGGCCGCCGGGCATGGAGAAGGCGACCGCGCCGCGGTACATGCCGGGGGCTTCCTGTTTGGGGTTTTCCACCGGCGAGCTGTGATGGTTGCCGTCCAGCATGTTCATCCGGGGTTGAAGGGTGATTTGGGCGCCTTCGACCGCCTGACCATCCGCTTTGTTCAGGTGGACCCTCACCACGTTGTAGCCGGCGTGGGGCGGCTCCTGCGTCAGCAGGTGCACGTGGTAGCCATTCACCACGGCTTCGGCTTCCTGGCCCTGCATCGCCGCATGTCCGGCCATCGGTTGCTCGGTCGCTTCGCCACCGGCGGCGTGGTCATGCCCGGTCATGGGCATAGTCGCACCTGCCATGCCGGCGCCAACTTCGCCGGCCTTGAACTTCTCCTGCAAGATTTTCCAGTCGATCACTTGCACGCCGAGCGCGTAGGCCATGACATCGGCGCGGTCGCGTTTGGCGAGGGAAACGATCCCGGAGGCCATGGGTGTTTCGACCTTGTTGCTGATCACGTAGGCGGCTGTGGTGGCGTCGGTCCATTCCTTGCTCTCGTAGTCATGTACATACCAGGCCGCGATCTTGTGGGTCGGGTTTTTGTCGGCGTAGGCCAGCATGTCACCTACATCGTCGAAGATTTTGCTTTCGTAGCGACCGGCGCTGATTTCGTAGACATAGGCGGAAGCAAAGCGGGGGTCGCTGATGATCATGTTGCAGTCGGCACAGACATGTTCGCCGAAGCGGATGTCAGGCGGCTTGATTTCTTTGCTCCCCTGTGCACACGCCGCCAACAGGAGGAGAAAAAGAATGAAAAAGAGGTTTCGGAGTTTCATCGTCGTTTTTCCCTTGCTTTGGCTGAGTAGTTACGTTTTCCTTACCAATCGCCGCGATTGGTGAAACGCAGGAACGCCAGCATTGCCGGAACGATGATCCACATGATCAGGACACTCAAGAAGATTATCAAGAGGATGTCGCCATAGCGTTGCACAGCATAGATGCCGGCGGGGCCCAGGATGTCCAGCGTGGCGTTGAGATTGAGGATTGACGCCATCTTGAAGACCTGGGAGGGGTTGGTCAGAGACATAAGGAAGAGGTTATTCACAGGCACACGCAGGGCCATGGCGGTGCCCATCATGCCCAAATCGCCGAGGAAGACGAAGGCAAGCCAGAGAAAGAGGCCGATCCCCACCGCCACGCTGGCTTTGCGCGTGAAGGCCGAGACGAGAAAGCCAACGCTGAGCATGGTCAGGCTGAGCAGAAAGGCCATGCCCACCAGGGCGAGGTAGGCGCCGGGATCGGCCGCTCCGGCGCCGCCCAGGGTCATGACGATGCCGGAGATGCCAAAACCGAGGGCGAGCGAGGCCAGCAGACTGAGCGCCAGCCCCAAGTATTTGCCCAGAAAGACCTCGAAACGGCCCACCGGTTGCGCCAGCAGATAGGCCAGGGTGCCCCGCTCCATCTCGCCGGCCAGGCTTTGCGCGCCAATGGTCAGGGCCATGAGCGGCACGATCAGGAGGACAAGGTTGATGAGGCTGGCGGCGGTGCGGCCAAAGCCAGCAAAGCCGACGATGCCAGCGCCGGCCAGGGTCAGGTAGGAAAAAGCCAGGGCCAGGATGGTGAAGGCCAGGGTGTAGAGCAAGAACCAGCGATTGCGTAAGGCGTCGCGCAGTTCTTTTTGTGCGAGAGTCCAGATAGTGGTGAAAGTCATATAGCGAATCAATAAGTGGTCCGTCTCACTCCAGTTCGAAATCGGTCACATGGATGTTCGCCTGGCTCAAGAGGTGAATGGGCTGGGCCTTGGCGCCGGCAGGAACGCGGACGAGAAGACCAGTTCCATTGAGCGAGACCGTGAAACCACCCGCGCTCAAGATGTTCAGGGCAAGTTGGCGCTGGTCGAGCGGCAGACGTAGTTTCACCTGGCTGTGCAGGCCCAGGCGCTGCGGCAGTTCCTCGGCCGCGCAGGTTAGCTTCAGCTGGCCCCGCTCCATGACCAGGACTTGATCGGCCAGAGCTTCGATTTCTTCCAGGCGGTGCGAGGTGAAGATGATGGTTTTCCCTTCGGCCTTGACGTCGCGCAACAGGTGGAGGAACTGGTCGCGGGCGGCGGCGTCCAGGTTCGAGGTCGGTTCGTCCAGCACCAAAATCGGCGGATTGGCCAACAAAGCCAGGCCCAATGCCAGGCGTTGTTTCATGCCGCCAGAGAGCGCGCCCACGCGTTTGTCAGCGTGTTCGCTCAATCCCACCTGGGTCAGCACCTCGTTGGCGCGGGTGGCGGGGATTTGCTTCAGCCGGGCGTAGAACCGCGCCGTATCCAGGGCGCCCAAGTCGTCGTAGAAGGCCAATTCCTGAGGAACGTAGCCCAGGCGCTGGCGCACCAACTTGCCCTGCTTGTGTGCATCCAGGCCATCGACCACGATCTGCCCTTCGTAGCGTAGCAGGCCGAGGAGGCACTTGATGGCCGTGGTCTTGCCGGCGCCATTCGGCCCCCAGAGCGCTATGGCCTGACATGCCTCGACCTGGAAGCTGAGGTCAGCGACGGCCTTGAAGCTACCGAATTTCTTGGTGAGATGAGCGAACTGGATCATGATCTGTCCCCGTTATTGCCTTTCACGTTGCCAGGTGGTGCGCGTCCCCAACACCAGTACGCCGCCTGCCAGCAGCAACATGCCCAAAGCAACGATCAGGTTGGTCAGGAAGGGGGGGGGAGCCAAGCCGGGAATCTTGGGCAGAGAGGGAGGGGTCATGAGGGGGTGATCGTCGGCCATGTTGGGGCGCGGTTGGAAGATGGGGAAAGCTTTGGCGGCCAGGTCGATGGCGTCGGTGGCCGGGCTGAGTTGGAACAGACGCAATTCCGGGTAAGTATCCATCAAGTCTTCGTAGAGGCTCTGCGATTTATAAGGCAGATCGCCGATGGCATCGTTGTTGGCGTCGAACCCGGCGTAATCGCTCCAGTAGTTGCCGCGCCCGTTGCTCGACCAATGGTTGCCCTTCAGTTCGCCTTCGCCGGTGATGGCCACCTGCTCGCCGTTCTCCTGAAAGACGTTATCGACAAAGGTGTTGCGCTGCACCAGCGGTAGATACATGAGACCGATGTCGTTGTAGGCGAACAGGTTGTTGTGGACGGTAAGCGTCTTCTCGGGATTGAGCGGGGAGTTGTCGTTGTAAACGCCCACGCGGTTGGCGACGATGAAATTGCCTTCGAGGATGGCGCCATTGACGTCCTTCAACGCCAGGCCGTAACCGCTGGGGCCGCGATTGTTGTAGAGAAGGTTATGACGGACAGTGTAGTCGTCGCCGTACATCAAATAGATGCCCACTGAATTCTCGCGTAGGATGTTGTTTTCGGCAACGTCGTTGGTGTTGACCATGAAATGCAAGCCGTAACGGCTGCGCTCGACGACGTTCCCGCGCACCGTTGTGTTGGACGAGAACCAAACGATCATGTCACGACTATCCTGTACGTGGTTGTCCTCGACCAGGCTGTTGGCGCAATACCACAGCCGTAGCCCATCGCCGCGCACGCCCATCTCCAGGTCTTTGCCGCGGACGAAATTGCCGCGCACGATGCTGCCGGGGGCGTCTTTCAGATAGATGCCGAAGAGCACATCCTCCAGCCGGTTGTTCTCGATGGTCAGACGCGGGGCCAGACCGGTGACGCCGGCGTCTTCGTGATCGAGTGAGGCGCCACTGTTGCGGATCACGAATCCGCGCAGGACCACGTCCGGCGCGCTGATGGTGATCACGTCGCCCGCACCCGCGCCCTCGATCACCGGCCAGCCCCGTCCCTCCAGCGTGATCGATTTGTCGATCTTGAGGGGTCCGGGATAGACGCCAGCGGGGACGATGATGGCGTCGCCGGGTTGGGCGGCCGCCAATGCGGCGGCCAGGTCGAAGCTCGCAGTCTGGGCGCGCGCAAGGGGCGTCACGAGAACTGCCGCGAGGAGCAGCTCGACGACAAAGAGCGCCCAGGAGTTCTTTATCTTGACCATCGCGGATGGGTGGGCAGCGGTTGGCAAGCGGTTGCCAAGCCGCCAATTACTTCTTCTGCGCATCCACCAGGGGCTTGTAGGCGCGACGGTGGAAGTAGAGACCCAGCAGAATCAGGATCGAGGCAAGGATCGATAGCCACAGCCCAATGCCCGGCACTGCCCAGGTGCTGAACTGTGCGATCTTGCCCTCGAGCAGCACGGGTGGGACGAAAGGCTTGACGCTGCTGGACAACGGTGCTTTCGGGTCCAAATTCTGACCGAAGTTCGCCAACCAAAATTGCAGGTCAGCCAGGAAGATAACAGGAAAGGCCAACGCTGGCAAAGCCAGCAGAGCGGCCCAACGGTTGTGGACGAAAACTGCAGCCAGAATCAGCAGCGCCACGACTACGACGCCGATAACCGAGATGGACTTCTCGAAAGGCGCCGCTTCGTCGAGTGGGCGCATGCCAATATAGTGATTGAGGCCGTCGATTTCGGCGACATCGCCTTCCATGTGATTGAGGTAGGCTTGCACGGTCAGGCCGGCCGGATACTGGGGCGCGTTCAGGGTCAATTGCCAATAGGGTAAGAAGATCGAAACCACCAGCAGCACGGCGGCAACGCCGAAGATCAGCGTTGGGATCAGATAACGTCCGCGATGCGTTCGTATTTCTTCGGCCGGCACACGCGGGCCGAGTAATCTTTCTATGTTTTCTGTCATAGTTGTTATCCAGACTCGAAACTATTCGAGCTAAACACCTGTCAGATTTTGCAAAACCTGACAGGTGTTTATTTTACATGAGGCGTGACGCGTGTCCGTAAGCAGGCCACGCTTCACACTGCGTTCCTTACGGCTCGACCAGGAAATAGCCCATCATTTCCAGGTGTAGGGCCGAGCAGAACTCGGTGCAGTAGAAGGGGAAGGTGCCATCCTGATCGGCGTCGAACTCGAAGGTGGCGGTCTCGCCCGGCTCGATGCTCAGGCTGATGTTGTGGCCGTCGAGCTGGAAGCCGTGGGTGGCGTCGTGGGCGGTCTCGATGTTGGTGATGTGCCAGACCACGTGGTCGCCCTTCTTGACCTGGATGCGATCAGGCGTCAGGTGCGAACGTACAGAGGTCATGAACACTGTCACATTGTTGCCATTGCGTTCGACTTTTTCCTGACCGGGGGCGGTGGCGAATTCGGATTTCTGCCACTTGATCGGGTCCCAGCCGACTTCGGGGTAGGCATTGATGGCTTTGATCTTGTCGGCTTTGATCATCTGGGCGTAATGCGGTTCACCAACGCCCATGGGCATGTCGAAGATCACCTTCATCTTGTCGCCGCTGATGTCGATGAGTTGTTCGTTCTGCGGCAGCAGCGGGCCGACCGGTGCAAAGCGATCCACCGCCCACTTGTTGAGGCCGGTTAGATACTTGCCATCCGGGCTGACGGTGTCGCCTTCGGCCGCCGAGATGTGGCCGACGTTGTATTGCACCGATACCTTGTCGACGACGGCGTAACCATTGGGGTCGTCGCCGCCCAGCTTCCATTTGGCAATCATGCTATCGAGGAAGAGACTGGTGTAAGCGAAGCCTTTGTCGTCGTATTGGGTGTGGAGGGGGCCAAGACCCAGCTCGAGTTGTGCGACCTTGACGGCGTCGAAGTCGAGCACTGGCAGACCAAATTCGTCCTGGGTCCACTTCTTGTCGGCGATAGCCTTCTGGATTTTCTCGATGCCGTAGATAGTCACATGCGGGTCGAGCTTACCGGCGACGACGGCGTATTTGCCATCGGGCGTCACGTCCACACCGTGCGGGCTTTTCGGTTCGGGCGCCAGATACAGCACGCCTTCCGCCGCCGCCGTGGGCATGCGAATGACCCTCATACCATTGATCTCTTCGAACTTACCGGCCTTGACGACTTCCTCGGCCTTCTTCCAGTTGAAGATGTGCAGATAGTCCATGTCGCGCTGGCTGACGCTGGCCTCGAATGGCGGCTGGCCTTCCATGATGCCGCCCGTCGCCATCTCGCTATTGAACGAGTTGCAGAAACCCCAGCCATCGCTGACCAGTTTGCCAGCGTCGCACAGATCTTGCCAGTAAGGCGGCACTTCGATAGAGAAGGACTGTGCGGGATCGATACGGCCTTTGGTGCGGTCGAACTTCCACAGCGTGATCACGCCGCGATACTTCTCTTTGTATTCCGAGAGTGGTGCGTATTCATAACCCAGTGGGGTGGCGTATTGCGTGCCCTGAATGATGTACTCGGTATTGGGCGTGACGAAGGTCGAGCCGTGGTTGCTGATGATGTTGGGGTCTTTGACGATCTGTTTGGTCTCGAAGTCGCGCAGGTCGATGACGGCGATGCGGGCGCTGTTCTTGTCATTGATGAAGATGAACTGGCCATCGTAATCGCCTTTGGTCTCGCTCAGGGCGGGGTGATGGGTGTCGCCCATGCGCACTTTTTCGCCCTTGGGATTGCCAGCGTCCAGCATGTCCTCGATATCTTTGTTGCCGAAGCCGTAGCCTTGCCAGGCTTCCGGCGTGAACACGGCCACATTCTTCAAGATGCGCATCGAGGGCACGCCAACGACGATGAGATTGCCCGAATGACCGCCAGAAAGGAACAAGTAATACTCGTCCCATTTGCCGCTGGGCATGTAGGTCTTGAGTGCAGCACTGATGTCGTCAGGCGTCAGGCCGCGGGCGCTGGCAATGGCCATGGCGTCTGCGGGCAGGCCAGCCGCCGCCTGCTGCGCGGGGGTGGGCGTCGCTTTCTTCCCACCGCAGGCGACAAGCGTCAGCGCCAGCAGCAAGATGACAGCGACAAGTAACAAACGTTTCATTTTGAGGGTTCCTCCTTCGACAAAATGGGTGGGGAGTGAAAAAAGAAGAAAATCGTGACCTGTCTCCAATCTGGAACCAGGCATCCTTTGTGTATTATAGCACAAGATCACATGACGCGCTGTGACAAAAGTCTCATCACCTCAAGAAAAACAACAATATTCTTGAGGAAGACCCCCTCCTATCGGCCATCCCCGACAGGCATCGAACCCCCGGCTATTCGCGCAGCCTCACCGCCTCCGCGTTTTGCGCGCCCGCGCGGACGACTTTGGCTGCGCGGCTGGTTTACGCCACTCTTGATGGGTGAGGAACATGGTAGTGGCAAAGAGCAGGATCGCCGTCGCCTGGTGCAACAAGGCGAGGGGCAGAGCCACGCCGAAGAGCACCACGCTGATCCCAAGCGTAATCTGCACCCCGACGATGAGCATCAAAACGATGGCGCCCTGTTGCACCGTCGCCGCGTCGCCGGTCTTCCGGGCGCGATAGTAGAGGAGGGCGGCCACGATCAAAACGGCGAAGGCGAACCAACGATGGATGAAGTGCACGGTGGCGGGCGTCTCCACCAAATTCTGCCACCACGGCTGGAGGACAGAAAGCAAGCCAGGCGGGACGAGATAGCCAAACATCGTGGGCCAGGTGTTGGAGGCATGCCCCGCCTTCAATCCCGCCACCAGGCCGCCATACGCCACCTGCATGATCACCACCACCAGCACGATAATGGTCAGCGCCTTCTGCCGGGGGATGGCTGCCCGCCGCCGGGCGGCAGCGAAGCGCGGGGTCAGATCCAGCGCCTGCCACAGACAGATCGCCAGCACGGTCAGGGCCGTCAGCAAGTGGATGGTCAGACGGTAATGGCTGACGTGCGGCCGATCCACCAGGCCGCTGGCCACCATGAACCAACCCAAAAAGCCCTGAAATCCGAACAAGGCCAGGATGAGGATATAGACCGCCGACTTGCGCCAGGGGATCGTCCGCCGGATCAGAAAAACGACCAGCGGCAGCAGCACCACCAGCCCCACCAGCCGCGCAACGAGCCGATGCGCCCATTCGATCAAAAAGATGCGCTGGTATTCCGCCAGCGTCATGGCGGCGTTGACTTTCTGGAATTCGGGGGTGGCCTGGTATTTGGCGAACTCTGCCTGCCAGGCGGCCTCGCCGATGGGCGGCACGACGCCGGTGATGGCGTTCCATTCCACGATAGAAAGGCCGGCGCGGGTGAGCCGCACATAGCCGCCAACGACGACCATCGCCGCGATAAGAACGCAAAGGACATAGAGCCAGATGCGCACAGGTTTTGCCGAGGTTTCAGACATGAGAGACTCCTGCAAATTTGTGAAGCTTGGTGCAAACCACAGCGCGAATCCTAGCAGACGACGCCGCCATCTCCCAAACCTCGACCCGCCTGCCTACGCCTCCGCCGCCTCGGCCAAGCGATCGGCGTCCAGGATGACGATGCGATGACGGTCGAAGGCGATGATGCCCTCGGCAGCCAGCCCGCGCAACACGCGCCCCACCACCTCTCGCACCGTGCCCAAGCGGCTGGCTATCTCCTCCTGCGTCAGCATACGGGGGACGGCGCCAGCCTGGTGCGCTTGCGCTTCGATGAGCAGCAGATTCGCCAACCGCCCGCGCACATTCCGCATCCCCAAATCTTCCACCAGGCCAATGAGATAGCGCGCGCGACGGGCAATGCCCTCCATCAACGACCAGGCTAGATCCGGATGTTGCGCGGCAATGCGCTTGATCTCCGAACGATAGACACACCACACCACCGCCTCAGTGCGCGCTATAGCCGTAGCCGGATAGACGCCGCCATCCAGAGCGGCCACATCGTTGAAAGTCTCACCGGGGCGCAGGATGTGGAGGATATACTCGCGACCCTCTTTCGACACCCGGCTGATTTTCACTTCTCCCGATTCGATCACGAACAGCCCTTGTGAAGGCTCGCCCTGCACGAAAATGGCTGCGCCCGCGCGGAAAGTCGAGCTGCTAGCTGTTACAGCCAGGGCGTCGAGCACTGCGTCCGTCTGTTCACGAAAATAGGGAACATGGCGCAGAAGATCGACGACCACAATATGCTGGGGAGGCGGAACGGTCTTCAAGGCTGCATAACGACAGGGCTTGGGGTTTGAGGAAAATTGATTGTACACTTTCTGACAGGTTCGCTGCAATCCGCAGCGCCAAAGGAGCGACCGTCGCCCACAACTATGTCCATTCCACCTTTGCTTACCATCGATGCTATCCGCGCAGGGTTGCGAGAGCCTTTGCCGGGTGTGCGCGGACAGGCGCGCATGGCTCCCATCCATCGGTTGGACCCCGACCTGTATACCAAAGGCTCGCAGGACTGTCGTCGCGCCGCCGTTCTCTTCCTACTCTATCCCTATGCCGGCGAGCTGACCACCGTCTTGACGGTGCGCCCCCAAGACTTGCCCGATCACCCCGGCCAAGTCGCCTTCCCCGGCGGCGCCCGCGACCCCGGCGAAACGGTGCTCGAGACGGCCCTACGCGAGGCTCAAGAAGAGGTGGGCATCGACCCGGCGTTGGTGGAACCCCTGGGGCGCCTGACCCACATCTACATTCCCCCCAGCCATTTCTGCATCCAGATCGTGGTGGGATACAGCCCCACCCTTCCAGCCTTCCGCCCCGCGCCCAATGAGGTCGCAGAGATCTTGGAAGTCCCTGTCGCCCACTTTTTCGACCCCGCCAACCAGCAAGCTGAAGAGCGGTTGATCGACGGCGCGCTGCGCCGGGTTCCTTTTTTCCGCGTGGGTCGGCACAAAGTCTGGGGTGCAACGGCCATCGCCATCGCCGAATTCGTAACGCTGGTGGAAGAACAGTACGCCAGGAAATCGGCGACGACCGCATCCTCGTAAGTGTTTTGTCCGCCCACCTTGATCGGTCCACCGCCATGTTCACCCGCCCAGCTCATTGCGACGCCGCCACGTTCGACGCCGCCCTGCTGCACTTCGCCCGCCCGCATGTCTTGCAGACCAGCCATTGGGCGGCGTTGAAAGCGCCGGTTTGGACGGCGGAGCATTTGTTGTGGGGCGAGCCGGCGGCGCCTCTGGCCGCGGCCACGCTCCTCACCCGCCGGTGGGGGCGTTCGCCCGCCCGCATCCTCTACGCGCCCAAAGGCCCGCTCCTCTCGCCCGATCTCGACCGCTGGGAGGACTTGCTGGAGGCGTTGGAGCAACAAGCCCGGCAGCGGCGCGCTCTTTTCGTCAAGATCGACCCGGACGTCGAGGCCGAAAGCGAGCGGGGCCAGAGGCTGCGGGAGTGTTTGCTGGCGCGGGGATGGGTCTTCAGCGCCGAACAGATTCAGTTCCGCAATACCGTCCTCTCCGATCTGGCCGGGGATGAGGAGGCGTTGCTGGCGGGGATGAAGCAGAAGACGCGGTACAACATCCGCCTGGCCGAGCGCAAGGGTGTGATCGTGCGGACGAGTGACGATTTCGAGTGTTTCTATCGGCTGTACGCTGAGACCTCTGCCCGCGATGGCTTCCTGATCCGGCCGCGCGACTATCATCTGGAGGTGGTGGGGCGGATGCAGAATGCCGGGCTGGGCCAATTGTTGCTGGCCGAGGTTGCGGGCGAGCCGGTGGCGGGTCTCTTCTTGTTGCGTTTTGGCCCCACCGCCTGGTATTTCTATGGCGCCTCGAGCGAGCGCCAACGTGAGTTCATGCCCAATCATCTGCTGCAGTGGGAGGCGATGCGTTGGGCCAAAGCGCAGGGGTGCACGACCTACGATTGGTGGGGTGCGCCCGACCGTCTGGACGAGGCCGATCCGATGTGGGGCGTTTATCGTTTCAAAGAGGGATTTGGCGGCCGCTTTACGCCCTGGATCGGCGCCTGGGATTTCGCCCCTCGCCCGTTGCTCTATCGGGCTTATACGCAGGCCATGCCGCGCGTGTTAGCGATCATGCGGCGGCGTCATGCCAGCGCTGGTACGCAACCATCAATCTAGCGATCCATCCATGACGTCACCCCGTTGCCGGCCAATGGCGGCGCGAACCTTGCGCACAAGATCGAGATAGTTGGGCTGCGTCAGGGTGTCCTCGGTGCGAGGATGCGCGAGAGGGATGGCGATCTCGCTTTTGATGGCGCCGGGTCGCGCTGTGAGCACCAGCACGCGGTCGGCCAGAAACACAGCCTCGCTGATGGCGTGCGTGACCATGAATATGGTCTGTTGGCGCAGCTTTTGGATACGCAACAGCTCGCGGTTCAAATGTTCGCGGGTGATGGCGTCGAGCGCGCCGAATGGCTCGTCGAGCAAGAGCAGTTCGGGGTCTTGGGCCAGGGTGCGGGCGATAGCGGCGCGTTGTTGCATCCCCCCCGAAAGTTGCGCGGGATAGCGATCCTCGAAACTCCGCAACGCCACCAGATCGAGCAGATCGCGGGCGGCGCGGTGACGCTCGGCCAACGGGACGCCCTGCAATTCCAGGGGCAAGGCGACGTTGTCGATGACAGTGCGCCAGGGCATCAGGTTGACGTTCTGGAAAACGATGCCGACGCGCGGGCTTGGCTCGCGGACGGGTTCGCCATCCAGCAGGATTTCGCCGCTGGTGGGGTGTAGGAGGCCGGCAATGATGCGCAACAAGGTGGATTTGCCGCCGCCGCTCGGCCCCACCATGCACACGAATTCACCACGCTCGATCCGAAACGAGATGCTATCGACGGCATGGAAGGGATCGGCGGGGTCGCCGTAGGCTTTGTTCACCCGCCGCAGCTCGAGCAGAGGGATCACGGCACAGACGCAGCCTCGACGAAACGGTTGGTGAACATGTCGTGGGTGACGAGGTCTTTATCGATCAGACCAGCTTTGCGCATGAACGCCGCCGTGACCGGCCAGATGGCAGGGTCGGTGTAGCCCAACTTTTCGCCGCTGCCCGGCTGCCACAACGCCAACGAGGCGTCGAAGATGGCGCGGTTGGCCGCGCGCTGTTGGGCGGCTTCGGGCACGTGCTGCAGACTAATGGCAAAGGCTTCGTCGGGGTGATCCAGAGTGTAGCGGATGCCGCGCAGCATGGCTCGCGTCACGCTCTGCACCAATTTTGGGTTCTGGGCAATGGTGGTCTCGTTGGTCAGGAGGCCGTTGGAGGGGATGTGCAGATAGCCGTCGATGGCGATCTCACTCACTTTTTTCCCAGCCAGGCGGAGTTGCACCGGGCCGTTGACGCTGTAATCGAGAGCTGCGTCGACCAATCCCTCGTTCACCGCCGTGGCCTGGGTGAAGCCGATGCTCTGCAACCTGACCTGGTCTTCGGGGATGCCCGCTGCCTCGACCAGCGCCTTCCAGGCCACATAGCTGGCCCCGAACAAGCCGGGGATGCCCACCGTCTTGCCGACCAGATCGCTGGGTTGGTTGATGCCCTTGTCGGCTGGCGCAAAGACCACGACCGGGAATTTGCGATACCAGGCGGTCACGTATGTCACGGGAAGGCCCTGCGCCCGCCCTAAGATGATCTGATCCCCGCTGGCGACGATGAATTGCCGCTCGTTGGCGCCCAGCAGTTTGAGGAAATCGGTCTCGAAGCCGTGTTCCAGCTTGATAGTCAGACCCTCGTCCGCGAAATAACCCTTGTCGATGGCGACGTAGAAGGGCGCGAATTGGACGCTGGGGATGTAGCCCAGGCCGAGTGTGACGGGGATTGGCGCTGAGGCAGATGCCGGGGAGTCGGCAGGTGGTGAGGGGACAGGCGGTGCGCAGGCAGAAACGAAAAGGGCGAGAAGGAGCAGCGTGCTCAGGGTCAGGAAGAACTTCATGGGTCGAATCCTCATTGGACGCGTTGCCATGCCAGCAGGCGAAATTCGATCAAACTGATCAGGCTGTACAGACCGAGGGCGATGGCAACGAGAGTGAACAGGGCTACGAAGAGCATCGGCGTGTCCAGCAGGCCGCGGGCCAGGTTGACGAGAAAACCGAGTCCGCGGTCGGCGCCCACGAACTCACCAATAACGGCGCCGATGACGGCCAGGGTAGTCCCTACCTTCAACCCGCCAAAGAGCACCGGCATGGCTGAAGGAGCTTCCAGTCTGGTCAGGATCTGCCAGCGCGTGGCTCGCAGCGACCGCATCAGCGCCAGCAACTCTGGCTCGACGCCGCGGAGTCCCACAATGGTGTTGACCAAAGCGGGGAAGAAGAGGGTCAGGGCGCAGATCAGCACGGTGCGGGCCAGGGCGTTCTGGATCCAGATCACTAGCAGCGGCGCAATGGCAATGATAGGGAAGGATTGGAGGGCGACGATGTATGGCCCCAAAAGGCGTTCGAGCGCCAGCGATTTTGCCAGTGCATAACCCAATGTCATCGCCGCCAGCAAACCCACCAGCAAACCCGCCAGAATCTCTACCAGCGTGGCGCTGGTGTGTCGCCAGAGGCTGCCATCGGCCAGCATCAGTTGCAGTTTGGCTCCAACGTCCGCCGGGCGGGGCAAAATGAAGGCGGGATATTGACGCCAGCGCACCACTCCCTCCCACACAAGTAGGAAAATGACGAGGGCGCTCAACGCCAGCAGCAGGCGCTGCAAGCGCAAGCGATTGCCATTGGTGCGCAACCGCGCGAATAGACCATCGACCGAGGTTTGCTGAGCTACATCGGGGGCGTCGATGCGGGGAGATTGGATAAGGAATTTGGCGTCTTCAGCCATAATTTGAATTGTGAATTGCGGATTGTGAATTGCGGATTGTGAATTGTGAGATTGCGAATTGTGAATTGCGAATTGTGAATTGTGAGATTGCGAAACAATCGTCTGTGGCTTATCTATTTATCCTTTTACCTACTTGTCACTTACTAATTACTAATTACTAATACTACAACCGCTTTTGTCATTCTGGGGAGTGAAACGACGAAGAATCTGCGGTTTTCGCTGGTGTAAGTTGGAGATTCTTCGCTCCCGCTGGTCGCTGCTTAGAAACTTCCGAAAATCGAGATGCTTCACTGGCTGATCGCTGCAACAATGTTGTGTGATCGACCCGTTCAGCATGACACGGCAAGGAGTTTCTTGATCGGGCGACATGCCGCCGCGAGGCATGGATCACTCAGAATGACACTTCAGGCGATGTGTGGTTGTAGTACTAATTACTAATTACTACTTACTACTTGCCATCTGCCACTTATCTACTTATCTACTTATCTACTTGTCTACTTATCTACTTACAACAAAAAAACGGCGATCAAGTCGTGCCTGATCGCCGCGTGTACGCGTACGAGCGCCTTGTCGCCAAGACGCTGGGGTCACGACCTTCTCCCATCCGGACTGTACCGTCGGCCCCGGCATTGCACCGGATCTGCTTGTCACCCCGTTGGCGCTGGCAACACGGACTATCTGTTGTCAGCGCCGGGCTTCATCTTGGGAGGAGAGAAGCCACGGAGCCGCTCGCGGGCTTGGCTGATCGTTCCTGCAACATTGCCGGATGACCAACCTTACCGCCGGTCGGGAATAGTGACGATTCGCAACGAACATACACATCGTCACTCACCCTGCCCTGAAGGTCTACATCTATGATTACTTGTGATTATCATCGCACGCAATCGATAAAACAGTGAAATCCCTTCCGCTCCGCGCACAAGTGTTGGCAACGAGAGACCCGAACTTGCGACCCACCCTTGCGCCCTGT
The DNA here is from genome assembly GCA_041918515.1 of Chloroflexota bacterium. GTDB lineage: Bacteria > Chloroflexota > Anaerolineae > J102 > J102 > SSF26. The sequence continues at coordinate 43,189 of JAYRVO010000084.1, forward strand.
ATGATTCTGTAACGATGACCACCTGCTACGCCTACCACCCCATCGAACAACAGCACACTCTCACCGGCCATCCCGAAAACCGCGGGCGCCTGACCACCACCCTGCAACTCCTACGCGCTGACGGCCTTCTCGCGCACCTGCAAGCCACATCCGTTACACCCATCGCCCCCGCCAGACTCCAGCGCATCCACCCTCCCTCGTACACCGAGCGCGTGGCGCAGATGGCCCAACAGGGCGGCGGCCATCTCGACCCCGACACCTACATCGTGCGCGGCTCCTACGACGCCGCGCTCGCCTCGGCAGGCGCCTTGATCAATGTGGTGGCAGCGGTGATGCAGGGCGAAGCCGCCAACGGCATGTCCCTGATGCGCCCCCCTGGCCACCACGCCCTGGCCAATCGGGGGATGGGCTTCTGCCTCTTTGCCAACGTCGCCCTGGCCGCCCGCGCCGCCCAAGCCGACTTCGGCGCCCAGCGCGTCCTCATCGTCGATTGGGACGTCCACCACGGCAATGGCACCGAGGCCATGTTCTACGAAGACCCCTCCGTCGCCTTCTTCTCGACCCATCAATACCCCTTCTACCCCGGCACCGGCGCCGCCCACGACATCGGCCGCGGCCCCGGACAAGGCTTCACCCTCAACGTTCCCTTCCCCGCGGGCGTGGGCGACGAAGGCTACGCGCAGGCATTCGACCAACTCCTGGCGCCCTTCGCCCGCCGCTTCCGCCCCGACCTCATCCTCGTCTCCGCCGGCTACGACGCCCATTGGCGCGACCCGCTGGCGATGGAGCAGCTCAGCCTCTCCGGCTATGCCCAACTGACCCGCAAAGTCATGGCGCTGGCCGACGAACTCTGTGGCGGGCGACTGGTCGTGGCGCTGGAAGGCGGCTACGCTCTCGATGTCCTGGCTCACGCCGTCCTCAACACCCTGCGCATCCTCGCACAACCTGACGCCATCATCTCCGATCCCTTCGGCCCTGCGCCTGTTCCCGAAAGACCCGTAACCCGACTGCTGGCCGAGCTACAGGCGCTGCACGGAATCCAGTAACCAATCACCGATACCCTATGATCACCGAACGCACCAGCGGCATCCTTCTTCATCCCACCTCCCTCCCTGGCCTCTTCGGCATCGGCGACCTCGGCCGCGCCGCCTATCAGTTCGTCGATTGGTTGGCGCTCGGCGAACAACGAATCTGGCAAGTCCTGCCCCTGGGCCCCACCGGCTATGGCGACTCACCTTACCAATGCTTCTCCGCCTTTGCCGGCAACCCCTTGCTCATCGACCTGTTGGAACTGGTCGAGCGCGGCTACCTGACCCTGGACGATTTGGCCGTACCTGTCTTCCCCAGCGACCACGTGGACTATGGCCGCGTCATCACCTGGAAAAACAGCATCCTCACGCTGGCTTTTACCCGTTTCCAGGCGGAGCCGCCCCCGGCAGCGTTCACTGACTTTATAGCCGACCAGCGCAGCTGGCTAGAAGACTACGCCCTCTTCATGGCCCTGAAAGACGAACATGGCGGCAAAGCCTGGCCAGAATGGGCGCCGGAGCTACGCGACCGCCAGCCGGAAGCATTGACCGCCGCGCGGGCGCGCTTGGCCCCCACCATCCAATCGCACTATTTCCGCCAATGGCTCTTCTTCGAGCAGTGGCTGGCCCTGAAAGCCTATGCCAACGCTCAGCGCATTCACATTATCGGCGACATCCCCATCTACGTGGCCATGGACAGCGCCGACGCCTGGAGCCAGCGCCATCTCTTTTATTTCGATGACGAAGGACGCCCCACCGTCGTCGCTGGCGTCCCTCCCGACTACTTCTCCCCCACCGGCCAACTCTGGGGCAACCCCATCTACAACTGGGAGAAGATGGCGGCCACCGGCTACGCCTGGTGGATCGACCGCTTCCGCGCCAACCTGCGACTGTACGACAACATTCGCATCGATCATTTCCGCGGCTTCTACAATTTCTGGGAAGTGGCCGGGGATGCCAGGACCGCCGAAAGCGGCCGCTGGGTGGATGGCCCGCGCACACACTTCTTCGACGCCATCCTCGCGGCCCTGGGCGCCCTCCCCCTCATCGCCGAAGACCTGGGCGAGCCAGACCCGGGCGTCTACGCCCTGCGCGACCATTATCGCTTCCCCGGCATGCGCATCCTGCAATTCGCCTGGGCCAGCGACGGCCGCGATCCCTTCTTGCCACAGAACTACGACAAAAACTGCGTCGTCTACACCGGCACCCACGACAACGACACCACGCGCGGCTGGTACGACAAGGCCCCCGAGAGCGAACGCGACTACGCCCGGCGCTATCTCCGCGTCGATGGTCGCGACATTGCCTGGGACATGATCCGGCTGGCGCTGATGTCGCCCGCTCTCATCGCCATCCTCCCCCTTCAAGACTGCATGAGCCTCGGCAGCGAGGCGCGCATGAACACTCCCGCCCAAGCCAGCGGCAACTGGGGCTGGCGCTTTTTGGCGCAACAACTTACGACGGGCATTCAGACGGGTTTGGCCGAGCTATGCCGGCTTTACGGACGCGACTACGTGGACCCCACCGCGCGCTCCCTTTCCCCACACGCCCGCTAAAAACGCAAGCAGCTCTCTGAAACCAGAGAGCTGCTTGCATGACGAGACGAGAAGGGGGGGCGGCGCTTCAGGAGCTGCGCACGACCCGGATGACGCCGCGCGAGCGGATGAAATCGACCTTGAAGCCCAGATCACTGGCGGCTCTGCGCAGGCGATTCTTCACCGTTTGCCGATTGTCAGTTTCTTCCAACTTCACCGCCACGCCTTCACCAGCTTCCAGGTGCAGCAACTGATCTTTGTAACGATCAAGGACGCGTTGGCGTTGCGATTTGCTGCGACCACGGCGCTTTGCTTCCAGAATGTCGTTCACATCGTCTTTCGTGAGTTTCTCGAATGTCGGCATGATGCTTCCTCCGTTGAGAATGCAAAAATGTTTGTTGCAGAGATAAGTGTTCACCTTACAGGAGCAACGCACTTAGTAAGCAAAGTGCATCGCACCTGAACCGTTACCTACCGGGACACCTAAGCAATTATTATCCACCTTTTCTTCTGATTTGTCAATATGCGTTGTGCTCCTTTTGAACAGACACGCGTGGTTCCAGCGAAAGCGACCGATTTTGCAGCACAGCTATGCTAAAATCGTCCTTCCATCGACTCTCCATAACCCGTCAGTTCGACATAGCCATAGCCAGCGACCATTTTGTCCATATGGCGGCCAGAGGCGTTAACCGCCCCTTCCCAATAGCGCGTGGAGAGGCGCATCTCTTGATCGGCGACGAGTGGCGTCAATTGTAATTCGAGCTTGTAGGTCGGAATTCGCACTTGCCAGCGATTGGGGTAACGAACACCGCCGGGGCTGCGCCAAGCACCGGAGGGGGTGATGACGAAATCCGCGGCTGCAAGTGGTAAAGCCGCGCCGCCGGGATCGATCAGCGTCCCACTCGAGACAGGATCGATACTGCCATCCTGGCGACGAAGCTGGAAGATCATGACCTCCCAGCCGTCGTCAAGCTGGACGGAAAACCAATCCCAACCGACCTGGTCGGCTCCCAGCGCCGATGTGCTCCATTCGTGATCCATCCAACTCAGACCGTCGACCGATGCCTGCCGCCCGTGGGCCGCGATGACGCCGATCGTCTGCAAACGCGTGAAGCTGTAGTAATAAGAAGCATTGCCTGGTTCGGCGCCTTTGCGGCTATAGCCGTCTTCGCCGTGCCGAACCACCGGTTTGGCGGGTTGCAGGGTCAGATCGAGGGCATAGTCAGCGTTGGCCGCGCGCAAGCGCCAGATCCCCGGCGCTTGTTCGGCCACTTGCCAATCTTCCAGCCAGACCCGAAACGGCTGTCCCTGCGCCCCGGCCAGCCCGGCGCCCGCGCGGCTGAAGCGTTCCCACCCTTCGTGCGCGTCCCTGGTCACATCGGTAAGGGCGAGATGAGCCGAATAGACTTGCGCTCCGCCCCAAGCCGAGGCGCGTGGAGGAGCATTGGCCTGGAGGGCGCGGCGGAAAATGGTGAACTGGTATCCCCAATGATGGCCCTCACTGTCGCTCAGATTGCCGGTGAAATACCACCATTCGGTCTGGAAGGCGGGATGGGCGCCGTGATCGGCGGGCAGCAGGATGACGCCGCCAGGACGAGCGCGCTCGAAGCCCTGCGCGGCGGTGGCGCTACTTCCCGGCAGCAACGCGGCGCCCACCGTAGGCGCTTGCCCTCGCCGCCAGATGAGGCCGCCGGCCGCCAGCAGGGCCAGGAATAAAGCCAGGAAGAGCCAGGGGGCGAGCCGGCGCCGGGCCGGTGCGGATTCGCGTGGCGGCGGCTTCGGCCAGGCGCCAGTCAATGGGGGCGAGCCTCAGTCGCTTTGCGAGGGGTCGATGCCTGCCAGTCGCGCGCCCTCGACCAACAGCGCTTGCACGGTTTCCACGTCGTGAGCCTCGGCGTAGACGCGCAGCACAGGTTCGGTGCCGGATGGTCGGATGAGCAACCAGCTATCATCCTCCAGCAGATACTTGACGCCGTCGCGGGTGTTCAATCCCGCCAGCGCGCGCCCTGCCAGCACGGCGGGGGCGTTTTCGGTCAGGCGGAGCACCATGTCGGCTTTCGAAAAGGGCCGCGTGTGGTAGTCGTGACGGGCATAGGCAAAGGAGCCGATGCGGTCCATGATGTGGGCGACGAGGTCGTCGGCGTTGCCGCCTTGCCGCGCCACCACCTCGGCCAGCAAGAGGCCCATGAGCACGCCATCGCCTTCAGGAATGTGGCCTGCGACCGAGATGCCGCCGGATTCCTCGCCGCCCATGAGGACGCCGCCCTTGAGCATATGATCAGCGATGTGGTTGAATCCGACCGGCGTCTCGTACACGGCCAGATCATGTTCAGCTGCCAGGAGGTTGAGCATTTGCGTGGTGCTGACGGTTTTGATCACGTCCCCGCGGCGGCCTTGTTGCAGGAAGTAATCGAGCACCAGGGTCATGATGCGGTGGGGGTCGATGAAGTCGCCGTTGGGGCCGACCGCGCCGATGCGGTCGGCGTCGCCATCGGTGGCCAGACCTAAGTCGAGATGGTTGTCTTTGACGACTTGGCAGAGGTGGCTGAGATGACGACCAATAGGTTCGGGATAGAGGCCGCCGAAGCCGGGGTTCAGCTCATGGTGCAGGCGCAGCGGCTCGACGCCGGCCTCTTGCAGTAGCCGGTCGGTATAGTTCATGCCGGCGCCGTACATAGCATCGACAGCCAGGCGCAGGCCCGAGCGCGCGATCTCGGCGAGATCGACCATGTGGCGGAGGTGTTCGGCGTAGGCGGGGAAGGGGTCGAAGAGGACGACGAGGTCGCGACGTTTGGCGTCGGCCAGATCGCAGGTGCAGGGCGCGCGCCCGGCCTGCAAGTTAGCGGCCAGGGCTTGCTCGACGCGCTGCGAGTCGGTCGGGCTGGCTGAGCCGCCATAGTCGGCTTTGAGCTTGATGCCGTTGTAACGCGGGGGGTTGTGGCTGGCGGTGATCATAACGCCGCCGTTCGCCTGATGGTGGCGGATGGCGTAAGATACGGCCGGGGTCGGCGTAAACCAATCGCAGAGGAGGACGCGGATATCATTGGCGGCCAGCACCTCAGCGACCGCCGCGGCATAGCGGTCGGAGAGAAAACGGGTATCGTAACCGACGACCAGGGTGGGGGCGGCGCCGTCGGTTCGGGCCACGTCGGCGATGGCCTGGGCCACATGGCGCACATTGGCAAAGGTGAATTCGTCACTGATGACGGCGCGCCAGCCGTCGGTGCCGAAGTGGATGGTCATAGCAGGGGAACCCTCACAATATGGATGGGGTGGGCACGGAGAGGGCGCGGCGATCGTCGCGCCGGTGATGTCGTCGTTTGTACCACAGCCCGCGAAGGACTTCCAAGCTGGCGAGGCAGTTTGTAGTTCGTTGTGTTATCCTGGGGTTTGAGTTGCCACCTCAGATGCTCTGCTACGAACATGGCCCGACCCACTCCTTCCGCCCAACGCAAATCCGACGCTGAGCTTGTCTATGGCCGTCAGGCCGTGCGCGAGACGTTGCTGGCCGGACGACGCCGGGTCTTCGTCTTGCATTTGGCGCGCGGTTTGCAGCCCCATCCCCATGTGGACGAGATCGTGGCGCTGGCGCGGGCCGCCGGAGCCACGATCGAGCCGGTGGAACGCCAGCAGTTGGAGCAATGGCTGGGCGGCGTCAATCACCAGGGTTTGGCGCTGGCGACAGCGCCTTATCCCTACGCCCATCTGGAGGCGACGCTGGCGCTGGCCCAGGAACGACGCCAGGATCCGTTGCTTCTGCTCCTCGACCGCGTGCAAGACCCTCAGAATCTGGGCAGCCTGTTGCGCACCGCCGAGGCTTGCGGCGTCCACGGCATCGTCCTGCCGCGCCATCGCGCGGCTGCGGTGACGCCGGCCGTGGTCAATGCCTCGGCGGGAGCGGTGGAGCACCTGCTGGTCTGCCAGGAGACGAATCTGGTGGAGACGATGAAACGGCTGAAGCAAGCGGGGTTGTGGCTGGCCGGTCTGGAGGCTGGCCCGCAGTCGCAACCGTTCGACAGCGTCGATCTGCGCGGGCCGTTGGGCATGGTGGTGGGGTCCGAAGGCTTCGGCTTGGGCCGCCTCGTCGCCGAGACATGCGACTGGTTGCTGGCGTTGCCCATGGCCGGACGCATCGACTCGCTCAACGCGGCCGTGGCTGGCTCGATCCTGCTTTTTCATGTGGCGCGGCTGCGCGCACTCTCGACGGCGCCCGCTTGATGCTATACCGATGACATACTTGCTCCTCGGTCTCTCGCTGGGCTTCAGCGCCGGCATCGCCCCCGGCCCGCTGCTGGCGTTGATTTTGCAACGCAGCCTGCAGAGCGGGCTGGCCAGTGGGTTGCGCGTGGCCATGGCGCCATTGCTCACCGACGCGCCCATCGTCTTGTTAGCCCTGCTGCTGGTGGGGCGTTTGCCGGAGCGGTATCTGGACGCCATGCTCGCGCTCGGCGGCCTTTTCGTCCTTTGGCTGGGCATCGATGCCATTCGTCAGGCGCGGCGCGGCGATCAGAGCATCGATCTTGCACGGACGACGACGGCTCGCCAGGATTTTTGGCACGGCGCCGTGGTCAATTTCTTCAGCCCTCATCCCTATCTTTTCTGGGCGGCTGTGGGCGCGCCGACCGTGATCACGGCCTGGAAAAGCAGCCATCTCGGCGCCATCGGCTTCATGGGCGGCTTTTATTTGATGCTCATCGGCAGCAAGATGGGCCTGGCCCTCGTTTTCAGCCGGGCGCACGGTTTGCCTCCCCGGCGGCTGCACTTCTTGATCGAGCTTTCCTCCGTCCTCCTCATCGTTGCGGGCTTATTCATGCTCTATACTGCCTGGCGGAGCTTCCAATCATGATCGATGTTGCGCCTTTCCGTGATAGCGATTTGGCCGCTGTCGCGGAGCTATTCAATCAGACGACGGCCATCCTGCCCTACCATTGGCAGCTCGAACCCCAGCGTTTCCGCGAGTTGGTCTTGTTCAGCGATGGCGCCCCCGACGCCGAATTGGCTGTCGACGCCGGGGGCTGGCTGGCCGCGCGCGTGGGCGACCGACTGGTTGGGTTTGCTCATTGCACGGTGGGGCGCTTCGCGACCGATGAAAGGGACGTCCGCCGGGGTTTCCTGCGCTATCTCACTGTGGCTCCCAAAGCACATCCGCAGACCGTCGCCACTTTGTTGATGGCTGCCGACGCCTATTTTCGTCGCCAACATGTCCATGACATCCTTGCTTTTGCTATTCGCACCGGTTACGCCTGCTATCTGGCAGGACGCGGCGTCTTGGTCGGCGGCAACGTGGAAACGATGAGCGCTCTGGGCCGCGCGGGATACCGGATGAGCGAGCGTTGGTTGCTGTACGAGACTGTTCTAACTGGCTATGTCAGTGAGCGTCTGCCCCAGCCACCCAAACTCACGCTCAAAATCAGCGCTCCCACGGCAGGCAGTTTCTCTTTCACCGTCAACGACCGTTCAGAAGTAGCGGCCGAGCTGGTTTGCGCCCCCTTGATAGAGCTTTCCGAACACAGCATTCCCACCGCCTCGCTGCGCACCCTCTGCGTCGCTGAGCCTTACCGACTTCAGGGCCTGGGACGGTGGTTACTGTTGCGTTGCCTGAATGAGTTGACCACGCGCGGCTTCCAGCGCCTGGTGGTGGATATCAATCATGCCGACGCCGCCACGCAAGCACTCTTGCAGCATCAAGGCTTCGAGGAATTGCCGCTCAGCGGCTACAGCTACGAGAAAAGACTGCCGTAAGAATACGCCGCCCATACACCTCAAAATACACCGCACCTGAACTGATATTCTCTTTTCCAACGAGGTGAAACGATGCCATTCGAAAACCCTCTCAAGCGCGTCGAGCGCCTGAAGCGCGTGGCCAGGCGACCCGAAGCCACCAACGATCGCGTGCCGCCCGGCCAATTCGTCACCGATAAATTCCCTGTCTTGCACTACGGCTCGGTGCCCAAAGCCAACCTGTCGACCTGGGACTTTCGCGTCTTTGGCCTGGTCGAACAACCCATCACCCTCGACTGGTCTACCTTTCGCGCCTTGCCCGAAACCACCCTCACCCGCGACATCCACTGCGTCACCCGCTGGAGCAAGCTGGACACCACCTGGTCGGGCGTGCTCTGGCGCGATTTCCTGCGCACGCTTGCTATCCGGCCCAAGCCCGAAACCACCCATGTCATGTTCCACAGCGAAAACGGCTTCACCACCAACGTGGGACTGGACATCCTGGACGACGATGACACCATGTTCGCCTGGCACTACGCAGGCGAGCCGCTGACGCCAGAGCATGGCTATCCCTTGCGCGCACTCGTGCCCAAACGCTATTTCTGGAAAAGCGCGAAATGGATTCGCGGGGTCGAATTCATGGTTGGCGACCGTCCCGGCTTCTGGGAGATGAACGGCTATCACATGGAAGGCGACCCCTGGCTAGAAGAACGGTTCGGATGGTGAATATGATGTCAGCCAATTCATCCACTCCTCCTCTGCCAGCAGATCGCGAAGTCGCTACACTGGCCGGCGGTTGCTTCTGGTGCCTGGAAGCCGTCTACGACGAACTTGCAGGCATCGAACATGTCGTTTCCGGCTATTCCGGCGGCCATGTCGTCAATCCCACCTACAAACAGATCGGCACAGGACGGACTGGCCACGCCGAAGCCGTACAGATCACGTTCGATCCTCAGATCATCTCGTTTCGCGACCTGCTCGATGTTTTCTTCTCCATCCACGACCCGACGACTCTCAATCGGCAGGGCGCCGATATCGGGCCGCAGTATCGCTCGGCCATCTTTTATCATTCCCCGGCCCAGAAAGCCATTGCTGAACAAGCCATCGCCGCCACCCAGACCGCCGGCGTCTGGGGTGCCCCCATCGTCACCGAGGTCGCGCCCTTTTCAGGCTTCTATGCTGCCGAGGACTATCATCAGGAATACTTCGAGCGCAACCCCTACCAGCCGTATTGCCAGGTCGTGATCGCCCCCAAGGTGACCAAGTTCCGCAAACAACATCTCGACAAGCTCAAGAAGAAAACAGACAAGTGAGTCGAAGACTGGCGGGGGTTGGGGGATGAGGGATTTTTTTTGATTTCTCGAATGTCATCATCCCCCCATCCTCTCACCCCCGCTTTTCGCAAGCCCTGGCATTGCTTCTGCAACCAGAAGTTGGTATAATGCCAAATGCGAACATTTGAGCTAGAAAGTAGACGCGCTGTCTACTCCATCTGTTTGGTCAGTGTCCATGGCGAAGCAAGCGGCTACAACAGACTCCTCGACAAAACGTAAGCCGGCCGGCTCTGGTAGGCGGAGCGGCGCCAAAGGCGCGCGGCCGTCCGCCGGGGCGCGGAAACGCGGGAGCGCGCTGGCGGGATTGGGCAGCGGCGCTTTCTGGGGAGTCGTGCTGACCCTGTTGGCCATCTTCACCCTACTGGCCTTGCTCAGCCCGCCCGGCGCCATCACCGGTTGGTGGACTGCACAACTGATGACGTTGTTCGGGCTCGGGCGCTATCTCACGCCCTTCCTGCTGGTGGCGCTCGGCGTCTATCTCTATCTACGCAGCAGCGGCCACGCCGCCAATATCGGCGCGCCGCAAATCGTGGGGCTGATCATACTCTGGCTGGTCTTTCAAGCCACCGCCCACCTGTTGGGGACGCCCTCCTCTGCTGGGATCGCGGGGGCGCAGCCGAATGCAACCGGCGGTTCCGCAGGCTGGTTCGTGACCGAGCTGCTGATCAGCGCCGTGGGTTTCACATTGACCCTGGTCTTGTTGCTGGCGTTGGCCTTCGTCGGGCTGGTGTTGCTGTTGGGGGTGAGCGTTTCCGACCTGCGTCTGATCGCGCCTGCTCTCGCGGCGGGCGTGGCAGCGCTCATCCTGGGCTGGTCGGAACGCCGGCAGAGCCGACAGCCCATCATTCGCGTGCAACCCTCGCGCTGGGAACGATTCAAGGCCTGGTGGCAGAAACGGAGCGAACCCGCCAAGTCTCCGTCGCCGTTCGACGATCTTGAAGGGCCGATTACGACGTTGCCGCCTGATCCCACCCTGCCCCCGCCCCCACCCGCGCCCGCGGCGATGCCCCCACCCATGCGCATCATCGGCGGCGAACAAACCCACTATCGCTTGCCTCAGATCGAGCACCTCCTGGAAGACATCCCCAGCGGCGACATCACGGAAGAAGACCTGGCCGAACGCGCCCGCATCATCGAAGACACCCTGCAGGCGTTCGGTGTGCCCGTCACCGTCATCGAGGTGAACAAAGGGCCGGTGGTGACGCAATTCGGCCTGCGACCGGGCTTCATGACCAAGAAAGTGCGGGGCGAAGAGCAGCAGACGAAGGTGCGCGTCAGCCAGATTCAGGCGCTCTCCAACGACCTTTCGCTGGCCCTGGCGGCCGCGCCCATCCGCATCGAGGCGCCCGTGCCTGGGCGCAACATCGTCGGCCTGGAAGTGCCCAACCGCAACATCACCATGGTGTCGTTGCGGAGCATCCTGGAATCGGAAGAATTCCAGCGGCTGAAGGGGCCTTTACGCATCGCGCTCGGCCAGGATGTATCGGGGCGGGCGGTGGCGGCCAGCCTGGCGCGAATGCCACACCTGCTGGTGGCCGGCGCGACGGGGTCGGGCAAATCTGTCTGCATCAACGCCATCATCTGCTCGCTCCTGTTTCAGTATACGCCCGACCAGCTCCAGTTCGTCATGGTGGACCCGAAGCGGGTGGAGCTGACTGGCTACAACGGCATCCCCCACCTGATCGATAGCGTCGTCACCGACATCGACAAGGTGATCGGCGTCTTGCATTGGGCCACCACCGAGATGGATCGCCGGTATCGAGACCTGGAAAAGGCGGGCGCCCGCAACATCGATGTTTTCAACGCCCAGCGTGCGTCGCAGGGCAAGGCCGTGATGCCATTCATCGTCATCGTCGTCGATGAGCTGGCCGACATCATGATGATGGCCCCGGACGATGTGGAGCGGTCGCTGGTGCGGTTGGCGCAGATGGCCCGCGCCACCGGCGTCCACCTGGTCATCGCCACCCAGCGGCCCTCGGTCAATGTCGTTACGGGGCTGATCAAGGCCAACTTCCCGTCCCGCGTCGCCTTTGCCGTCACCAGCCAGATCGATTCGCGCGTCATCCTCGATACACCCGGGGCCGAGCGGCTGCTGGGGCGCGGCGACATGCTCTTCATGCGGCCCGATTCGGCTAAGTTGGCCCGCTTGCAGGGGGCGTTCGTCTCGGACATGGAGGTGAACCGGCTGGTGCGGTTCTGGCACGGGCAGGGGGGCGCGGCGCTGGCGGGGTTCCGTCCGTTGGCCGAGGTTGATTTCGACGCCGAGGAGGAGGACGAGAGGCCGCCTTTTGCTCCCACCGCCGCTGTCGCCGCCGAACCGATGGCGCAGCGGCCTTTGTGGGAGGAGATGCGGGCGCAGGTGCAGGAAGAAGCGGGGAAAGACGCTTTGTATGCGAAGGCCGTCGAGATCGTGCGCGAGACTGGTAAAGCCAGCACCAGCCTGCTCCAGCGCCGTTTGCAGATTGGCTACACCCGCGCCGCCCGGCTGATCGACATGATGGAGGGGGCAGGCGTCGTTGGCCCCGACCTGGGCGGGGCGCGCGGGCGCGAGGTGCTGGGGGCGAAGCAGGAAGGGGTGTAGGCTGGTGGCTTCGCTTACCCCAACGGTCAAAAGATCAGTCCGCCCCAGATAAAATCACTGAAGCCGGGCGTGGGGAAGCGACCGACCAGATGGGCATGGGGCAGGGCGTGGCGGGCAGCGATCCGCCGCAGTTTTTGCAGATCGCTAGCCAGCGGGTTGACCTTGACTTCCACAGCTGTGGCCGCAGGATGGGTTGGCGGTGTCAGAACAAAGTCGATCTCATACTCGCTGCCTTGCGCTAGATAAGCCAACTCGCCGTAGAGGCGGATCTGGTTGAAGACTGCGTTCTCGAAAAGCGCCCCTTCGCTCAATTGCCCCAGCACACCAGCGATGCCATTATCGTAGAAATAGATCTTGCGCCCCACGGCCGCAGCCCGGTCGGCGCTATTGCTGTAGGCCGGCAGCCGCCGGATGAAGTAGGTCATCTCCAAGAATTCTAGATATTGCAGGAGTGTCGGTCGTGAGATGCCTATGATGCTCGCCAGCTTGGTATGGTCGAGTTTGTTGCCAATGCGATTAGCCAAGACGCGCATCAATTGTTGCATTTCGGCGATTTTCTGGAAATCGGCTAACACCCGAATATCGATATTGATGTACGACGAGAGTACATCGTTGAGAATCTCCTTTTTCGCTGCTGCGGTTGGGGTCAACACCACATCAGGTAGGCCGCCAAAAGTCAGATATTCCTCATAGAAATCTTTCAGGCGTTCGTATTCGTAGGGATCGAAGACCATATCAGCGAAGGTTGCCCTGGGCCGGTAAGTCGTTTCGCGAAAGGTCAAAAACTCGCCAAACGATAGCGGGAACATCTCGAACACAATCTTCCGGCCAGCCAACGACTCGTTGAAGAAGTGCTTCAAATAAAAGGAACTGGACCCGGTCAGGATGAACTTGATGCCAGGCCCAGCGCCCGCTTGTGCGGCATCGTAGAGGTACTTGACGACGCTAGGCACGTTGGGCGCGTATTGGATTTCATCCAGGGCGACGTAGGCAGGCCGGTCGAGAGCAAGACCTCGGTTGCGCAGAAAGTTCAACACCAAGTCGTAATTACTCTCACCAAAAACGGCCCGTTGGTCGAGCCGCTCCAAATCCAGGTAGAGCTTGTTGTCAGTAGGCGCCTGGTCAAGCAACCATCGGACTGCTGTGGTTTTGCCAACGCGACGCTGCCCCGTGATAACTACCGCGCGCTGGTCTGCCAGTGCGCGTGATAGGGGGGTGAAAAGCAAACGGGGAAAGATGTTCATGGGGTTATTTTACAAAAATAGTCCTATTTTGTCAATTATAATTTTCTAGTTTCGGCAAGATTTTGTAAAAAATAATACCCCTACCTGACTCGTGCATGGTGATCTTACCGAACAATGTCTGCGGAATTCCCGGTCATCTACCGCCCGCAAGATCGGCGTCCATCTGCTCTAGACCCACAAGTCACACACCCACCCATCTTGCCTCTGCCCGCGCTGCGAAGAAGGCCAGCCAACCCGCCGGGGGCCAGAGGCCACCCGGCTAGAAATGGAAGCCCGTTTGGGGCTGGCGTCTTAGGCCCGTAGGCGTCGTCCTGAGCCTGTCGAAGGAGCCTTGCATTCATAGCCGGGGCCGTTCCACGGCCCGGCGGGCGTTGCCAGCACAAAACTTCGCCCCCAACATGAAATGCCCCCTACCATGCTGCAATTGTTGCGGCAAAAACCAACCCATCGTATACTTGACTTTGGGAAAGCGCGGCGGAACAATGGTCGGTGCTGCCCGATCACACCGAGCCATTCCCACCATTTACCATCGTTCAACGTGTGATTTCTCTTTCACTCTCTCGAAGGTTCTCTCTCAAGGAGGAGATTGCAACCATGTACAAGCGACTGTTTTTTGTGCTGGCCGTCGTTTTAGTGGCGGCCTTTGTATTGGCGGCCTGTGGTGGCAAAGCGGCCCCGACCCCCACGCCGGCGCCCCCGCCGACCGAAGCGCCGCCGCCGACCAAAGCGCCTGAACCCACCAAAGCCCCCGAACCGACCGCAGTCCCCGAAGCCAAAGGCAAGGTATGCGAGGTGACGGACACGGGCGGCGTGGACGACAAGTCGTTCAACCAGACGGCATGGGGTGGCGCCGAGGCCGTGGCGAAGGAATTGGGCTGGGAAGCGACGTATCTGGAGTCGCAGCAGCAGACGGATTACGAGAAGAACATCAACGAGTTCATCAACTCGAAG